>CANQDA010000021.1 GCA_947591155.1 uncultured Lachnospiraceae bacterium | reverse complement strand
TCCTCCACGATCGGTTTCTTCAGTTCAACCTTAGCCATGAAATGGTGCACCTCCTTATAGATTTGTGTACCGCCGGACTAATCAGATGAAAACCCCTCTGTCACGCAGACAGAGGGGCATAAAAATCATGCTTGCGATTCATCCTCCTCGGCAGGCGATTTCTCATTATACCTCGCGGCACCTGCTGTCTACGGCAGTCATCTTTGACACAATAACACATCAGTGTATATCTGTCAAGAAATTTTGTCTTATGAGAACTTGATCGGGTTCAGCTTCACGCCCGGGCCCATGGTCGGGGCGACGGTGACGCTTCTCAGGAACTGTCCTTTCACTGCAGACGGTCTTGCCTTGACGATCGCCTCAATCAGCGTCTGGAAGTTGTCTGTCAGCTGCTCCTCCGTGAAGGAAGCCTTTCCGATCGGCACATGGATAATGTTTGTCTTGTCCAGACGGTACTCGATCTTACCTGCTTTGATGTCGTTGACCGCCTTCGTCACGTCCATCGTAACCGTGCCGGCCTTCGGGTTCGGCATCAGGCCTTTCGGCCCGAGCACACGTCCCAGACGTCCGACGACGCCCATCATGTCCGGTGTGGCAACGACAACATCGAAATCAAGCCAGCCTTCATTCTGGATCTTCGGAACCAGCTCCTCAGCGCCTACATAGTCAGCGCCCGCCGCCGTAGCCTCGTCCGCCTTCGCATTCTTCGCGAACACGAGCACGCGAACCTTTTTGCCGGTACCGTGCGGAAGCACGACCGCGCCGCGGATCTGCTGATCTGCGTGACGTCCGTCACAGCCTGTGCGGATGTGAACCTCGATCGTCTCGTCAAACTTCGCGACTGCCGACTTCTTCGCCAGCGCGATTCCTTCGTTTACATCATAGAGGACTGTGCGGTCGATCGCCTTTGCAGCCTCTGCATATTTTTTGCCTCTCTTCATATGAAATAACCTCCTGGTGGTGTTTGCGGGGATTGCCCTCCCACTTTGTCATATTTTACTGAAAGATCCTCTTACTCCTCTACCGTGATACCCATGCTTCTCGCTGTGCCGGCGATCATGCTCATCGCCGCCTCAATGCTGCCCGCGTTGAGATCCGGCATCTTCATCTCTGCGATCTCGCGCACCTTATCCTTGGAGATCGTCGCTACCTTCGTCTTATTCGGCGTACCGGAACCGGACTTGATATTGCACGCCTTCTTCAGCAGAACAGCCGCCGGCGGCGTCTTCGTGATGAAGCTGAAGCTTCTGTCCGCATAGACCGTAATCACGACCGGAATGATCAGGTCGCCCTTGTCCGCGGTCTTCGCGTTGAACTCTTTCGTAAACTGAACAATGTTTACACCATGCTGGCCAAGAGCCGGGCCAACCGGCGGCGCCGGCGTCGCTTTGCCGGCCGGAATCTGTAATTTAATATAACCTGCTACCTTTTTTGCCATGTCAGGCACCTCCTATGTGGTAATGTCGGGAGTGCTTCCCTCCCACGCTCCGCGGATCTGACCGCGGGAATCTACTTGCTGCACTTGCCATACTCATTCAGCAGCAGACCGCGCTGTACGGACCCATCATACGCCCCTGCCGCTCTTTTTGTTTTGTCTGCGCCTCGCCCGGCTCATACCTTGCGGATCTCCGCAAAGCTGATCTCCACCGGCGTCTCGCGCCCGAACAGCTCGACATTGATGGTGACGCTCTGCTTGCCCGTATTGACTGCCTGGATCACACCCATGGTATCCTTCCAGACGCCGCCGACCACGGTAACGCTGTCGCCTACCTCGAAGTCCACCTTGATGTCATTCGCCTGGATCCCGAGGTTGAACATCTCCAGATCGCTGAGCGGTACCGGCTTGGATCCCGGACCCACAAAGCCTGTGACGCCGCGCGTGTTCCGGACAACATACCAGGTGTCGTCGTTCATGATCATGTTGATCAGCACATAACCGGGAAACAGCTTTTTCTGAACCGTCTTTCTGACCCCGTTCTTCAGCTCGACAACATCCTGAAGCGGCACGCGAACCTCCAGGATCTGATCCTCCAGATGACGATTCTCGATCGTCTTCTCGATGTTCGCCTTCACTTTGTTTTCATAACCTGAATAGGTATGAGCTACATACCAGCTTGCTTCTGCCATACGATCACCCTTGCCCTGTCATCAAAAACGGATGTTTACCAGAACGTCGACGCCATGCTGGAAAATGAAATCCAGGATCGCGATGATCATCCCAAGTACGATAGAAACGGCAACTACGGCGCCGGTCTGCTTGACGAGTGACTTGCGGTCCGGCCATATGATCTTTTTGAATTCGGCCTTGAGGCCATCGAACCAGCTCTTCTGGTTCTTCTCGGTTTTCTCTGCCATATCCTTCACTTCCTTTGCACGAATCTACCGACTACTTTGTTTCTTTGTGTAACGTGTGTTTCCTGCAGAACCGACAATATTTCTTCGTCTCCATTCTGTCAGGGTGGTTCTTTTTCTCTTTCGTCATGTTGTAATTACGCTGCTTGCACTCGGTGCACGCCAATGTGATTCTTACACGCACAACTCCCACCTCTCTTCCTAAATTAATATACGCTTGTAAAAATCAGTCTCGCTTTTTTAGACACAAAAAAAAAGCCTGCTTTCATACGCTTGTTCAGTGTAGCACACCAGAACATGGAAAGTCAAGCCTTTTCTTAAATTTAAAGCCCGGTCTTGTATGGAGAGCGGGCAGCAAGCGCGCTTGTTGTTCCGCTCATCCATGAGAGACGCTAATCCGTGGCTTATATACTCCTCACAAATAGAAAATCTCGTATTTCGCCGGAGCGCCCTCTTCCACTGTCACCAGCGCATAGCTCTGCCGGTGATCCTCCTGCCGCGGGAACGACAGGCTTCCCGGGTTCAGCACCGTGACCTCCCTGTCGCTCTGGTCCAAAAACGGCCTGTGCGTATGCCCGAACATGGCGATGCTGCAGCCGTTGGCCTTGGCGTCCTCGATCAGATCTCTCGTGCCGACCGATACGTAATAATAGTGTCCGTGCGTGATCAGAATGCGCAGGCCTCCGATCTCGACAATCTGCGTCAACGGCAGCCGTGAGAAGAAATCGCAGTTCCCGGCCACCATATACAGTGGGCAGCGCGCCATCTCCTGGATGCGCGCCTCGCCGCTCTCGTAATCCCCCAGATGGATCAGGCAGTCCGGCATACCGATATTCTGCAGCACCCGCTCCAGATCCTCTTCATGTCCGTGCGTGTCACTCACAACAAGAATTCTCATTCGTCCTCTGCTCTCCCTCGCGGATTCTTCCGCCCTTCTTTGCTTCCCTTTCAGTTTTTTCTCTCCGGCTTTCTTCCGGCTTCTCTTCTTTCCGTCACTTTTCCTGTGCGTCGCATCTTTTCGCGGCCCTTGGTTCTCACTTTTCACTCAGGATCGCTTTGAGCTTTTCTTCCATGCTCCGAAGCGCCTTGCCGCGGTGGCTCAATTCATTCTTTTTCTCCGGCGGGATCTCCGCCGAAGTGCAGCCATACTCCGGGAGGAAAAAGATCGGGTCGTATCCGAAACCGTTCTCGCCTTTGATCTCGTAGCCGATTCGCCCCTCCATCACTCCGCGGCTCGACAGAAACCTTCCGTCCGGCAGCGCGCAGGCGATCGCACAGACAAAACGAGCCGTGCGCTCCTCGTCCGGCACCCCCTCAAGCTTCTCCAGCAAAGCCGTATTCTTCACATCATAGGAAGTGTCCTCGCCCATAAAGCGCGCTGAGTAGATGCCAGGCGCTCCGTCCAGATGATCGATCTGCAGTCCGGAATCATCCGCCATGACAGCCTCGCCGGTGAGCTCCATGACCGTCTTCGCCTTGATGGCCGCGTTTTCCTCGAAACTCTTCCCATTCTCCTCGATCTCCGCCGAGATCCCGGCCTCCCTCATCGAGACCAGCGGGACTCCGAGGTCGGACAAGATCATGCGGATCTCCCGCAGCTTATCCTCGTTTCCGGTCGCAAAAATGATACGTTTCAACATATCCGCCCGTCCTTTCACTCACACCGGCTGTCTGCACCGCCGCACAGCGCTCCTGCCGCCAATGCCTTTTCTGCGATTTTATCATATCCTTCCGCTATCTGTAAATCTCATTTCACGCACTTTTTCTATATTTTCCACACATATTTCTACTTTTTCGCGCACATTTCATTTTTCCTTCGTTCTGTGCGCCAAGCGCCGCGTCCGCTTCGCCCACCGGCCCGCGTCCGTCTATCTGGTGTATGCCTTCAGACACACGTTTGTCCCGAAGCGCTTCTGCGTGTTCTCCCAGCGCTCCCCATATTGACTCAGGTAACTCTCCTTCCCCTCAGTCGTCACTTTCTGCGTGTACTCGTCCGCCCGGTACTCCACGGCCACGGGATCGTCCGTCCCTGGCGTCGTGAGCTTCACAGCCACAGCGAAGCGCTCACCCGCCGAAAGCGGCTGCGGCGCGTCCAGGTCGACCGTGTAGTAACCCGCGTTTTTCAGCTTTCCGCTCTGAAGGTATTCCCTTTCAGAAAAATCAGCCGCGTCCTGAAAATCGTGTACAAGATACAGTTCATAGGCAGTATCCGGCCCGACCGCGTAAAAGCCGACCGCCGCGAGCTGCTCGCCGCTATCTGCACCATTTGGACTATCGTCAGTCCCATCGGCCGATCCAGTGCCCGACACTGCGGAGCGTCTCTCATCAGGCATGTCTGTCCGTTCAGCGCCGACCGCCGTGTAGACGTTCGCGCACCAGCAGCTCTCGTCCGCATAGCCCTGCCGTCCCTGCCAGCCGCAGTCGTCATACTGATAGATCCGCGCATAGTTGTCCGCAGACTCGATCCTCGTATAGCACACACAGCTCTTCGCAATGTTCGGATTCGCGTAAGACACGTAGAAGATCCCATCCTCCCCGAACCCGTCCTCCCAGGTATTCTGGCAGATGAACGCGCCGTCCCTCTCCGGCGTCTCCGAGAAAAGAAAACGGGAATAGTCGTCGTCCCAGCCGAGGATCACGACATCATGGTTCGGCGTCTGCTCGTCCGGGCAGTAGTATGCCCTTGTCTTCTCATTATAGTAAAATGCAGTCTCACTCCGCTTCATATAAAGGGAGGTCTGCACCGCGCCGTACTTACGAACCGCGGTCTTGATCGTCCCCGTCTTCGCGCTCTCGAACAGCTGCATCTCCTGCACATGTACCGCGGGAGCAAGGCCGTCCGGCGAGACTCCGTCCCCGTAAGGGTCTTCCGCCTCGGTCACAGGGCCCTGCCAGCCGCTTAAGTAGGCCATCGCCATCAGGGAATCCCCTCCTTCATCGAGATCCACCGTGAACGCGTTTTTCCTGCTCATGTGATCCGCAGAGAAGACGAGATGCTGTTCGGGCAGAAGCGTCGCCTCGAGCGCGGAGACCGCAGCAAAGGCCCAACAGGTCCCATCGCTTCCCTGACGGCGCACCGTCGGCTTTTTCCCGTAGTCCCCGGCGTACCAGCGCGTCGGCAGCCGCTCCGCGCGGATTTCTGCCGCCCCGTCTAGCGGGACCGCATCTCCGGCCGTCGTTTCGTATTCTGCTTCACACAGACTGTCCCAGTCATTCCCTGCGGCCTCTGTATGTTCTGCGGAACCACGCTCCGAAAAGATCAATCCTGCCGAAATACTCGCGGTCAGGACGGCCAGAAGCATCGCCCACAGCCGAAGCGCCCGTTTCCGCTTTCTCATCGCGGTCTCCCTGTTCCCGATCCTTTCGCTGTAGTTGAATCGTCTGCTTCGCCGTCTCATTTCACTCCCGCCGCCCCGTCTCTCTTCTCGGGGGCCTGGGCCCCTGGAACTGATAAAAATAGGTCTTTATCATCCCGTTATAGATCTTGCGGTTCCTATCCGCCTTTTTGCCTATGTATTTCTCGGCCTCATCATAGGAGGTGATCACGTACTCCGACCAGGAGTCAAGCCGCGCGAATGCCTGTCCCATCTCGCGGTACAGCGCTGGGAGGCTCTCCCGATCCTCGATGCGCTCCCCGTAGGGAGGATTCGTGATCACGAAACCATATTTTTTCGGATGACTCAGCTCGCTGACCGGCCGCCTCTGGAAATGGATCAGCTGCTCTACCCCGGCCAGCCGGGCGTTCTCCCGAGCCGCCGCCACCACTTCGCCGTCGATGTCGTAGCCCTGTATATCCGTCCGCACCGAGAGATCGATGAGATCCTGCGCCTCCTCGACGGCGTCGTACCATTTCCTGCGCGGAATCAGATTACCCCAGTCCTCGGCGAGGAACGAGCGGTTCATGCCCGGCGCGATGTTCGCCGCCATCAGGGCCGCCTCGATCGGAAAGGTCCCGCTTCCGCAGAACGGATCGACCAGGATGCGGTCTCTCTTCCAGGGTGTCAGCATAATGAGTGCCGCCGCCAGCGTCTCGGAGATCGGCGCTTTCGCGGTCAGCTTCCGATATCCGCGTTTGTGCAGGGATTCCCCGGTCGTGTCGATTCCGATCACCGCCTCGTCCTTCATGAGGAAGAGGCGGAGCGGATAACTCGCCCCGCTCTCCTCAAACCATGTCACGCCGTAGATCCCTTTCAGCCGCTCGACGATCGCCTTCTTCACAATCGACTGAATATCGGACGGACTAAATAGCTTACTCTTCACAGAGGTCGCTTTTGCCACCCAAAACTTCGCGTCTACCGGCAGATACTTCTCCCATTCCAACGCCTTCACACGCTCGAACAGCTCGTCGAAGGTCTCCGCATGAACAGCTCCCACCTTGAGCAGGATCCGCTCTGCAGAGCGCAGAAACACATTGGCGATCGCAATCGCCTCGGCATCTCCCTGAAAATTCACGCGCCCGTCCTCGACACTGCTGATCTCATAGCCGAGATCCAGGATCTCCCTCTTCAGCACCGCCTCCAGTCCGAAATGGCAGGGCGCGATCAGTTCAAACATCTCTCTCATGGCGAATCCCTCTCTGTTCTCCAGTCAAGGCAAATCTCTCACCTACGCCGTTTGTATTTCCTATCTTAATGCCCGGCCGCTATCCTTGTCAATCCCTTTGTACGCGCGAAAGCCACCCACTACACTTTTCGTGCGGTACCCTTGCCGTTCCAGCTCGCGCGCGACCGACATGCTAAGCGCCCCGCGGTCACAGTACAGGATCACGCTCTCGCCCCGCTTTCCGGAAAGCTCTCCGTGAAACTTTCCCTGCGGGACATTGACAGCGCCTCTGACATGCTCGCGCCGGTACTCTTCCACCGAGCGCAGATCTATGATAAGGTAACGCCCGTCGCGGGCATACCGTTCCAGTTCTTTCGCCGAAATCGTCTCCATATCGCATCATCCCCTTTTTTCTATCATATGAAAAATCCGGGAGCTGCGAAACCTGTAAGGCATTGCGCCTCCCAGGCGCATGCCCTTTGCGGGATCCCACGGCAGCAAAAAGGAGCGCCGAAGCGCCCCTCCCTGTTGTTTCGGAAGTCTCTCTTAATACTCAGAGTTTGACTCGCTGGTGCTGTTGTCGCAATTCTTCGCGTTCTTGCTGGAAGAATTCGTGGAATTCGTATTCGATGCATTCTTCGCTTTATTCTGTGACTGTGAATTCTTGGAAGAGTTCTGGCTCTCCGTGTTATTCATATTCTTCGCCATGATAATAGCCTCCTGTGTCTTGGTTTTTTGTTGCACTTTTAGTATTCCAATAAATTTTAAAAATATGTATTGCAATTTTTTGGAAACTATATTATAATCCTAACTGTAAAAAGAATTTACCCTTCAAAACAATTTTTTTTACAAACCCCTTATTAATTATTTATACTCCCCTCGAAACAGTCGGTAGCTCCCCTACCGGCTGTTTCACTGTCTATCGGAAGATACCGAAAAAACGGACTGCCCTGCGGCAGTCCGTTTTCAGCAGATCATTCGATCCTGCATTTTCCTACATTTCCTCACCGTACACAAACTCATGCAGCTTCTCGATCGTCGCCTCCCAGTCCGGCACGAGCATACCCTCGCCCTCCACATTGATCACATCGTACATATCGTCGTACGGGATGCGGTCTGTCTCGATCTTGTACTGCAGCATATCCGGGAACTCGGAAAGCATGCCCCAAATCTCCGTCTCCGGGATGTTGGTCGTCACATACTTCAGCACGCCCCGCATCTTCTCCGTCATCTGTGCCACAGACATCTGCTTCACCTCAGCGAGCAGCTGCTGAAGCAGATAGCGCTGACGCTCCGTGCGCTCATAGTCGGAATTGCCTACCATACGGTTGCGGCAGTAGGCCACAGCCTGCACGCCGTCGCAGTAGATGTCTCCGCCCTCGGAGGGTACAAAATGCGGCTCCGGGTCGATCTTCAGCTGGCGCTTGCACATGTCGTCGATGTACCCGTTCATGACCTCGGCCTCCGCGGCGGAAATATCCAGCGAGACGCCTCCGAGCAGGTCGATGATATCCACAAGGCTCCAGTAATCCACGGCCACATAGCGGTCCACTTCTATTTTGTATGTGTCGGTCACCGTCTGGCAGAGCAGAGGGCCGGCGCCCATCGCATAGGCATGATTTAGTTTCCAATAACCGACACCCGGAATGTCCACATAGGTATCTCGCATCAGGGATACCATCGAAACTCTGTTATGCTCCTTGTCAATGGACACCAGGATCATGCTGTCTGAGTTGCCGTTCCAGGTCTGGTCCTGTCTGTCCACGCCTATCAGAAGCACATTGTAAACGTCCTCGTCCGACACTGTAGCGCGGTCGGCAAGACTGCTCATGCGGCTGTGGATGCTGTCGAGTTCATCCGAACTCACCTTCTTCGTAGCCCCAAGCTCATCCGGCGTCATCGTCTCCTCTTCCATCTGCTCCACCACGTGATCCGGAAGCGCTTCCACCGTGTTCACTTCCTCGTCCGCCACATAATTGATATTGCTGTAAAGGTCATGTCCCAGCTTATAGATCACGCCGCCGCTTATGCCCACGACCGCGAGCACAGCAACCAGGCTGATCCCGAATACTTTCTTCATATTCATTCCGGTCTTCTTCGGTTTTCCGCCATCACGGCGATTTCTGTCATTCATATACGGATTTGATTGGCTTCTTCTGTTCCCTGACATCTCGCATTCCCTCCTGAATTTTGTCGGTCTATTTCTATGATTACCCGATCATCTGTCATTATTACCAGAATTACTGAAATTGATGGACTAAATTTTACCATAGATGAAAAAAGCTTCCCAAGCAACTTGACTTGGAAAGCTCAGTGCGGAGAAAGGGACTTGAACCCTCACGATATTGCTACCACAGGCACCTGAAGCCTGCGCGTCTGCCAATTCCGCCATCTCCGCGTATTGGTAAGTCTCGCAACTCACGACGATTATAATACTATATGAAGCCTCAAATGTCAATAGATTTTTCTGGATTTTTGTGTTGACTTATCCTGACAACTTTGCTATAATCTCATTTGTTCGCGGAAGTGTCGGAATTGGCAGACGAGCAAGACTAAGGATCTTGTGGTGGTTACACCGTGTGGGTTCAAGTCCCATCTTCCGCACGAAGAAATCCCGGAGGCAGAACGCTTCCGGGATTTTTTATGCGATAACACCATAGCAATATAATGTTTATAATGTTGTTGATATATATTATGATGCGTGTTATAATCATATCGTTGCCACCCTGAACAGGCAAGAAAGGGGGTTGTATGGATATATTCCTTGCTTTTGTAGTTGCTGTTGCGGCTGGTGTAACTTGTCACTACATCATCAAGTGGTTAGACAGCAATGATTAATCGGCAACTAGCCCAAACGGTTAACCTCTCCGTAAAAGAGGAAGAATCCCCGGATGTACAACCCTACATCCGGGGATTCGCCTTTTTGTCTGTATGGACACTCCTTGCTTCGTGTCTGAAGACATTATAGCATATGCCGGAACCAGTTGCAATACACAATTTTTTCTATTTTGTCTCTATTCCGACAGCGCGATGTTGAGGCCCTCCGAGATCGTAAAGCTCAGGTACTTCACGGTCTCGTCGATGTCCTTGGGCGTCACGAACATCGTGTTCAGATGCGGCGAGATCAGCTCGCGGATCATCTGGTGCTTCTCGGCCTGGTCGAGTGTACCCAGTGTACCGCCAAGGCGCTGCATGCTCGCGTTGCGGTCCATCTCCGCGACCAGCTCCTCCATCGTGTCGTTCACGATCGTGGCCGCGTCCACGACGGTCGGCACGCCGACCGCGATCACAGGCACGCCAAGCGTCTCCTCGTTGATCGCGTTGCGGTGGTTTCCAACGCCCGAACCGGGATTGATGCCGGTATCCGTGATCTGGACCGTGCGGTTCAGTCGCTTCGTGCTGCGCGCCGCGAGCGCGTCGATCGCGATCACCGCCTTCGGAGAGGTCTCCTCCACGACTCCCCGGATGATCTCAAGCGTCTCCATACCGGTCTGCGCCATCACGCCCGGCACGATCGCGCTGATCTCCCCGGCATTCTCCATATCGCTCGGCATTCGCCCATACTCTTTTAGCATATGGCGCGTGATGTGCAGATTTCCAACTACGTCCGGGCCGAGCGCGTCCGGCGTCACATCGCGGTTCCCCAGTCCTACCACAAGCACCGATCTGCGTCGCTCGCCGAGGATCCGGCATAGATGCTTCGCGATCTCTTCTGAAATCTCCCTGTGATAGCCCTCGTCTGGCGTCGACATGTTGGGCGCCTCGATCGTTACATACGTTCCCACGGGTTTTCCCATCGCCTTCGCGCCGTTCTCCGTCTCGATCCGCACAGTCGTCGTGTAGATCTCCCGCTGCGCGTCTTTCTCTTCCTCTACCTTGACGCCCCGAATCCTCGCGTCGTCCGCCTCGTAGCTCTCTCTGGCCTCGAGCGCCAGATCTGTCCGTATCTGAAAATTTCCCATCATAGCTGCTCTCCTTTGTACATTATTGTTCTATTTTTTGCAGGTTTTTCGGAAATATGTATTGACAGGAAACTTAGATTGGACTAAGATATATGAGTATGTTTGCACGAAACGACCGTGTCCGTTTTTAGTGAGACAAACTGCAGTCGCGAATTTATCGAAACTGCAACAAAACATAAATCTACAATGTCTGGAGGTGTATACGTTGGCTAACATCAAATCCGCAAAGAAGAGAATCCTGGTGTCCAAGACCAGAAACGAGCGAAATAAGTCTATCAAGTCCGCTGTCAAGACTGCGATCAAGAAAGTAGAGGCTGCGGTTGCCGCGAAGGATAAGGCAGCTGCCGAGGCGGCTCTGCTGGCTGCCACATCTGCGATCGACAAGGCTGCGAAAAAGGGTGTATATCATAAGAACAACGCGGCCAGAAAAGTTTCACGTCTGGCAAAGGCAGTCAACACACTGGCATAAAATAAATAAGTGTATATGAAAAGCAGCTGATACCGTCATGTCAGCTGCTTTTTTGTTTACTCTGTCTCGATCCCGCACAGCTCCTCGATCTCCGCCCATATCTCGTCCCGCCCCTGCTTCGTGATCGCAGAATACGGGAGGATCCTTGTCCCGGGCCGGGCGTTCAGTCCCTCGCGGACCAGCTTCAGCTGTCTCTGGATCTGGCTTCGGTTGATCTTGTCGAGCTTCGTCGCGATGATGATCGGCTCGTAACCGTTGTGACAGATCCACTCGTACATCGTCCGGTCGTTCGCGCCCGGCTCGTGGCGGATATCTACGAGCAGGAACACCGCGCGCAGCTGCTTTGAGCCGTGCAGATAGCGCTCGATCAGCCGCCCCCACTTCTCCTTCTCGCTCTGGGAGACCTTCGCGTAACCGTAGCCCGGCAGATCCACCAAGTACAGCGCGTCGTTGACGTTGTAGAAATTGATCGTCTGCGTCTTGCCCGGCTGCGCGCTCGTGCGCGCCAGCGCCTTGCGGTTCATCAATCCGTTAATGAGCGAAGACTTCCCGACGTTCGACTTCCCGGCAAACGCCACCTCCGGCCTTCCGTTCTTCGGCAGCACGCTCGTAATGCCGCAGACCGTCTCTAAATTCACCTGTCTTATTACCATGGAACTCCTCCAATTTCCTGTCTAATTCACTTGATATACCGGACGCCCTCACAGGGATTTCCGGGTGTTTTCCGGCACAAAGCCGTTCAATATCGGCTTTCCCTTTTAAAAGCCGATATTGCGGTTTTGACGGGAAATACCCAGGAAGGGTACCGTGCGATTCCGTCCGATGTTTGTTAAACAGGAAGTTCGAGTGCCACTTTGAGAATCTCCGTCATTGCGCCGGCATACACAAGCTCCATGCCGTCCGTGATCTCCCGGTCAATCTCCGCGACGTCTGCGCGGTTCTCCTCCGGCACAAGTACCGTCGTGATGCCGGCCTGCTTCGCCGCGAGCAGCTTCTCCTTGAGACCGCCGATCGCGAGCACCCTGCCGCGCAGCGTGATCTCACCGGTCATCGCCACGTCCGCGCGCACCGGGATCTGCGTGACCGCGGAGAAGATGGCCGTCGCCATCGTGATGCCCGCGGACGGGCCGTCCTTCGGCACCGCACCCTCCGGGATATGGATGTGGATATCATGCTTCGTGAAAAATTCCGGATCGATTTGATACTCCTCGCCGAGCGATCGCACATAGCTGATCGCCGCCTGCGCGGACTCCTTCATCACGTCGCCGAGCTGACCGGTCAGCATAAACTCTCCCTTGCCCGGCATCGTATTCACCTCGATCTCGAGGGTATCGCCGCCGACGCTGGTCCACGCCAGTCCACGCACGATCCCGACATCGTTCTGTTTATTTTTCTTCTGGAATGTGTAGCGTTTCTTTCCCAGATATTGTTCCAGATTTTTCCCGGACACGCGGACACTCTTAGCGCCGTCCTCCAGGATCTCACGCGCCGCCTTGCGGCAGATCTGCCCGATCCGACGCTCCAGCTGGCGCACGCCGGCCTCTTTCGTGTAGCCGTCGATAATCGCCGCGAGCGCAGGCTTTGTGATCTCCAACTGGCTCTTCTTCAGGCCGTGGCGCTCAATCTGCTTTTTCAGAAGATGGCGCTTCGCGATATGCAGCTTTTCATTTGCCGTATAGCTGCCGACCTCGATCACTTCCATTCGGTCGAGCAGAGGGCGCGGGATCGTCTGCGTATCGTTCGCCGTCGCGATGAACAGCACCTCGGAGAGATCGATCGGAAGCTCCACGTAGTGATCGCGGAACTTACAGTTCTGCTCCGAGTCAAACACCTCCAGCAGCGCAGAGGCGGTATCCCCCTTGTAGTCGCCGCTTACCTTGTCCACCTCGTCGATCAGCATCAGCGGATTCTTCACGCCGGCCTGCCGCAGTCCGGCCGCGATGCGTCCCGGCATCGCCCCCACATAGGTCCGCCGATGCCCGCGGATCTCCGCTTCATCCCGCACGCCGCCTAAGCTGATGCGGACATACTTCTTGTCAAGCGCCCGCGCGATAGATCGCGCGATCGACGTCTTGCCGGTACCGGGAGGCCCGACCAGACAGAGGATCGGAGCCTCCCCTTTCTCCGTGAGGTTGCGGACCGCGAGGAATTCCAACACACGCTCCTTCACCTTTTCCAGACCGTAGTGATCCTCGTCGAGGATCTTCGCGGCATGCTTCAGATCGCGGTTATCCTCCGACATTTTATCCCACGGCAGTTCAAGCAGCGTTTCGATGTAATTGCGCAGCACCGCACTCTCAGCGGAACTACCGCCGAGTCCTTTCAGGCGCTGTGTCTCCTTGTGTATTTTTTCCTTGACCTCGCCGGACGCGCAGAGCTGATCCGCCTGCTGCTCATAAGCGGCTGTCTCGGAGAGCAGATTGTCCTCCCCGAGCTCCTCCTGAATCAGCTTGACCTGTTCGCGCAGCACGTACTCCCGCTGGTTTTTGTCGACGCGCTCCCGCACCTTCTGCTGGATCTCGCTCTGGATCTGGATGATCTCCATCTCCCGCACAAGTATGGTGCAGAGCCGCTCATAGCGCTCCACCATGTCTTCCGCTTCCAGAAGCTGCTGACGCAGCTCATAGCCGAGCGGCAGATGCACGCAGGCGGCCATCGTCAACTTCCCGAAATCGCGGATCTCCAGAAGCTGCCGCAACATCTCCTTGCCAAACTTCTGATTAATCTGCCCGTAACGCTTCAGAAGCTCCTCGAGCCCACGCGTCATGGCGATCTTCGTCGCCTCGTCGTACCCCGTCTCTGGCTCAGCGGAAAACTCCACTTGAGCGTGCAAATAGCCGCCGTAATCCTCGACTCCGAGCAACACGCCGCGCTCCACGCCTTCTACCATCACCCGCACGATGTTCTTGGGCAGCTTCGCCACGTTCCGTATCCTGGCAGAAACGCCAATACTGTATAAACTTCGCAAACCCGGATTGTTGTCATCCGGGTTTTGCTGTGTCACCAAAAATATAATCTGATCTTCCGCCATCGCAGCCTCAACCGCCTTGACAGATTTCTCTCTGCTGATATCGAAATGCAGAACCATCGTCGGCAGGACAGTCAGTCCGCGCATCGGTATCACTGGCATTGTTCTCTTCATGCTGTTCTCATTCACCTCTATGCCGATCTGTTCCATTTCTTCTATAGATTAATTCATGCCGTCTCTTCGATCATACTGCCGGCCCTGCGCTTCCTCCGGCTCCTCAGGTCGTCCCGATAGGTCAGCTCCGGCTCCCCGGTGCCCTCGATCGCTTCCTTTGTCACCAGACAGGTCGTGATCGTATCGTCCGAAGGGATCTTAAACATCAGATCCATCATGGCGCTCTCCATGATCGCCCGCAGGCCTCTGGCGCCCGTCTTCCTCTTGATCGTCTTGTCCGCGATCGCCTCGATCGCCTCGTCCGTGAACGAAAGCTCCACCTCGTCCAGACCGAAGAGGCCCTGGTACTGCTTCACCATCGCATTCTTCGGCTCAGTGAGGATGCGGATCAGCGCTTCCTTATCCAGCTCATCCAGAGATACCACGACCGGGACGCGCCCGACGAACTCCGGGATCATACCGTATTTGATGAAATCCTGCGGGAGGGCATGCTTCAGCGTCTCACCTACATTGCGCCGCTCCTTGTCCGCGAGCTCGGAATTGAAACCGATGCCCTTGCGGTCCAGACGTGTCTCAATGATCTTGTCGATACCCTCAAACGCACCCCCGCAGATAAACAGAATGTTCGTCGTGTCAATCTGAAGAAGCTCCTGATGCGGATGCTTGCGCCCGCCCTGAGGCGGAACGGAAGCGACCGTCCCTTCCAGGATCTTGAGCAGCGCCTGCTGCACGCCCTCGCCGGAGACGTCGCGCGTGATGGAAGCGTTCTCCGACTTGCGGGTAATCTTGTCGATCTCGTCGATATAGATAATGCCGTACTCCGCTTTCTTGATATCGTAGTCGGCTGCCTGAATGATTTTCAGCAGGATGTTCTCGACGTCCTCGCCGACGTAACCGGCCTCTGTCAGAGCAGTGGCGTCCGCGATCGCGAACGGCACGTTCAGAAGCCGCGCCAGTGTCTGTGCCAGCATTGTCTTGCCGGAGCCTGTCGGCCCCAGCATCAGGATATTGCTCTTCTGCAATTCCACGTCGAGATACCTGCCGCTGAGCAGCCTCTTGTAATGATTGTAGACCGCGACGGACAGCACCTTCTTCGCCTCGTCCTGCCCGATCACGTACTCATCCAGAAAATCTTTGATTTCCTGCGGTTTCAGGAGATTGATCGCCGCAGCTTCCTCCGCGATGTCTTCCTCTTCAAGCTCCTCCTCGATGATCTCGGAGCAGATATCGATACACTCATCGCAGATATAGACCCCGCTCGGCCCCGCGATCAGCTTGCGGACCTGATCCTCCGTCTTGTTGCAAAAAGAACATCTGATCTTTTCCCCGTTTTTCCCCGGCATTTTTACACTCCTCATTTTATGTTATAACTGTTCCTTGAGCCACGCCGCCCTCACCGGCGCCGAAGCTCATTGCATCCGAAGATCAGCGCGGCAGCACAATCTCGTCGATCAGGCCGTACGCCTTCGCCTCCTCCGCGGTCATCCAGCGGTCTCTCTCCGTGTCCGCCGCGATCACTTCAAGCGGCTGCCCGGTATTCTCCGCAAGCATTTCGTTCAGCTTCTTCTTTGTCCGCAGGATCTGATCCGCGACGATCTTGATATCCGTCGCCTGTCCCTGCGCTCCGCCGGACGGCTGATGGATCATCACCTCGGCGTTCGGCAGGGCAAAGCGCTTGCCCTTTGCGCCGCCGGCGAGCAGGAACGCGCCCATGCTGGCCGCCATACCCATGCAGATCGTGGACACGTCGCACTTCACATAGTGCATCGTGTCGTAGATCGCCATACCGGCCGACACAGAGCCGCCCGGACTGTTGATGTAGAGCTGGATATCCTTGTTCGGGTCCTCCGACTCCAGATACAACAGCTGCGCGACGATTATGTTCGCGCTGACGTCCGTCACTTCCTCGCCCAGGAATATGATACGATCGTTCAGCAGTCTCGAAAAGATATCGTAGGACCGCTCTCCTCTGCCTGTCTGTTGGATGACATATGGTATTAAGCTCATGTCTTTTGCCTCCCCTGCTTTATATGACTTCGCTCATAAAATCTTTTATTTCTCCTTCGCAGCGTCCGTGATCAGATCGACCGCCGCCTGGATCGCCAGATCGTTCTTCATCTGCTCCTTCTCATAGTCGCCCATGATCTCCTTGAGCTTGTCGGCTTCCATCTTGTAGGACTCTGCCATCTTCGCGATCTCCTCGTCCAGACGCTCGTCGCTGATCTCGATGCCCTCAGCCTTCGCGATCGCCTCGAGCACAAGGCTGTTCTGGATGCGCTTGACCGCCTCCGGCTTCATCTGGTCGAGCATCTGCTCCGGCGTCTGCCCGGAGAACTGCATGTACTGCTGCACCGTGAGGCCCTGAGACTCAATCCTTCTCGTGAAATCGTCCGCCATGCGCCGCACCTGCTCGTCGATCATCGCGTCCGGGATATCCATCGTCGCGTTCGCGACCGCCTTCTCGACGACCTTGCTCTGCTTTTCGTTCTTCGCCTCCTGCGTCTTCCGCTCAAGAAGCTTCGCGCGGATATCGTCCTTGTACTCGGCGAGCGTGTCAAACTCGGAGACATCCTGCGCGAACTCGTCGTCGAGCTCCGGAAGCTCCTTCACGCGGATCTCCTTCACCTTGCACTTGAACACGGCCGCCTTGCCCTGTAGCTCCTCCGCCTGATAGTTCTCAGGGAAGGTCACATTGACCTCGACGTCCTCGCCGATCTTCGCGCCGACTAACTGCTCCTCAAAACCCGGGATGAAGCTGCCGGAACCGATCGTCAGCGGGTAGTCCTCGCCTTTTCCGCCCGCGAACGCTTCCCCGTCCACATAGCCGTCAAAATCGAGCTTGATCATATCGCCGTCCTGCACCGCGCGGTCGTCGATGTCGATCATGCGGGAGTTGTTCTCTCTCTCGCGCTCGATTTCCTTGTCCACTTCCTCCTCGGAGACCGACACTTCCACCTTCTCCACCTCAAGGCCCTTGTACTCGCCGAGCGTGACCTCCGGCTTCAGCGCGACCTCGGCCGTGAAGATGAACGGCTTGCCCTCCTCGATCTGCACCACGTCGATCTGCGGCTGGGAGACGATCTCCTCCCCGCACTCGTCCGCGGCCTTCGCATATGCCTCCGGAATCAACTCGTTCGCAGCATCCTCATAGAAGATACCCGCGCCGTACATTTTCTCGATCATCCTGCGCGGCGCCTTGCCCTTGCGGAAACCCGGGAGCGTGATCTTTCCTTTATTCTTCTGGTACGCCTTCTCCATCGCGGCGTCGAACTCCTCCGCGGACGCCTCGATCGTCAGCTTTGCCATATTCTTTTCCAGCTTCTCTACCTGTACACTCATTGTACTGAACTCCTCCTTAAATTCTGTTTATTCTGGAACTTTTTCTTTTCTTCTCTGTTCACAGCGATTAGATTAGTATAGCACAGTGCGCATAAAAAGGCCAGTATTATTTGCATCCGACGCAAAAAAACAGCTGTCCTACCTGTTTCCCGTGTAGACAATGCGCTCGGCAAGCTCGTCAGCCGCCGCCCGGTCTTTCATCTGCGCGACCAGCTCGAGCCCGAACGGAACAGCCGTCCCCATACCGCGGCTCGTGATGACATTTCCGGACACCACGACCTGCTCCATGGAGACCTCCGCCCCGGTAAGCTGATCCTCAAATCCCGGATAGCACGCCGCGCGTCTTCCCTTCAGGATCCCGAGGCCGCCGAGCACGCTCGGAGCCGCACAGATCGCAGCCACCTTTTTTCCGGAAGCCGCGGCGTCCAAAAGCAGCTTGCCGAGACCTTCGTGCGCTTCCAGGCGTTTCGTCCCCGGCATACCGCCTGGAAGCACATACAGCTCCGCGTCAGTGTCATCCATATCCTCAAACAGTACATCCGCCCGAACCGGGATCTTGTGACTTCCCGTCACCTCCGCGGAACCCGTCACTGCCACAGTCTGTGTCTCAATTCCCGCGCGGCGCAGGAGATCCACCACCGTCAGTCCCTCGATCTCCTCAAATCCATCCGCCAGAAAAACCAAAGCTTTGCTCATGCCTTTACCTCCGTCCCGAAATGATTTCGCCTACAGTTTAACAGAGACTTTGCGGAAAATCAATCTTTTATTCGCGTTTCCCCTCTTTCCCGCAGCGCCGGTTTGTGCTATCATTTCCGTATACTGCATTCTGCGCAGCCTTTGTCAGCGGGCGCATTCGGCTCCTGACATTGATCATGAAAGGAGACAGCCATATGGAAATCGAACGAAAATTTCTGGTCAGCCGCTTTCCGGGACCGCTTGACACGTTTCCCTGCCACCGGATCGAGCAGGCGTATCTGTGTACGGATCCCGTCGTCCGTGTGCGCCGACAGGACGATGCGTATATTCTGACCTACAAGGGGCGGGGCATGATGTCACGCGAAGAGTACAATCTCCCGCTCACTGCAGAGGGATACGCACATCTTCTCGCGAAAGCGGACGGCAATATCATCACAAAAAAAAGATATGTCATTCCGCTTGCATTCGGTCTGAAGGCGGAACTCGATATCTTTGAGGGTAAATTTTCAGGGCTGCGTATAGTCGAAGTGGAATTCCCGGATGAGAACAGCGCAAACAGCTTCATGGCCCCGGACTGGTTCGGCGCTGAAGTCACCTATTCAGCTGCGTATCACAATTCTGTGCTCAGCAGTCTGGAACGGTTTGACCCCGCAAATTACCCGGACGCCTGAGCGGATGGCTGTGTCTTGAGGCAGGCCGGGGAACAGATACTACCGGGGTTTCCGGCCTGCCGTCTCTTTCAAATCTGCCGCGTTTCTCTCCCGAAGACCATTTCTTTTAATCTCCTCCCATGTCGCCGCCAACAGGGTTTCCGTTTCTTTCTGATCCAGCGATACGGCAATCTGCCTCCGAATCAGGCGTCTTTCGTATCGATCCGCCATACATTTCTCAATCCTCAGTAAGCATCTGGCCACTGCACGCTGAAATTTCGAATTGCTTTCCTCGTGTTCCAGTCCGTATTTCAAAAAATCCATCCTGTCCACCTTTCTATGCAGTTACATTCTGCTACGTTTTGTTGCATTCTATCAAATTTTGTATTCGTATTGTTGCATATAAGGAATTTTCTGTTAAAAATTGATATAATATGTCTAATTTATATGGAGGGTTAACAATGAAGCAGACTATTTTTTCTTCTACCATTCGCTCACTTCGCAGAAAAAGCGACTATACGCAGGCGGATGTGAGCAGCAAACTAAATATTCAGAGGCAGACCTACAGCAACTACGAGAACGCATGCCGTACTCCACCGCTTGAGATCATTGTCGCGCTGGCGAAGTTGTACCACGTCTCAATCGATTATCTTGTCCTCGGCGCAGATTCCGTCAGGGAAAAATCGGCAAGGGAACTGCGCAAGGACAAGCTGTTTGACGAGTTTACTTCTCTGTCCAGAAACGCGCAGAAGGAAGTGCTTGATTTCATTCGGTTCAAGAAAGCCATGCAGGCCGAATGACGCAGCCGGCCTGCTGTTCTGCCCTGCATTTTTAATCATTGCGTTTGCCTTTTTGCTCTTTCCATTATAGCAACCTCTTATCGCATGCGCAATATATTTATTTGCAAATACATTGACACGTTTTGTTTCGTTTTCATTCCGGGTATACTAAACTATTAGTGCAAAGGAGGAGACGAAATGACTGAGAAACGTGCAAATCAATATCGCCAGCTCGGACTGACGATCGCTTACTACCGTAAGCTTCGCGGACTGACGCAGATGCAGCTTGCAGAATACACAAATTTAAGTCGGACACATATCAGCAATCTTGAAGCGCCGAACATGCCTACCTCCATTTCACTGGAGAAACTGTTTGACATTTCTGATATCCTGGAGATTCCAATCGGAAAGCTTTTCGAGTTCAGAGAATAATATGGCGTATGGCTTATGTGTCGCAGGAGACGAATGTCTTGCAAAATAAAGCAGGAGACTGTCGTGAAACCACTTGTTTCCAACAGTCCCCTGTTTTTATTTTTTGATCTTTCCTGTAATGAAATTGTAGAGCTTTCGGTAAACATCCGACGTGTAATGCACGCCGTCCGACGTCTGGAAGCCGCTCTTTTTCAGATAAGTGTATGTGTTTATGAATCTGCTCTTGCCGACCGCGGCGCGCATCTTCTTGTTGAACGAGGTGATCTGCTTATTCTTCACCGTATATCCGTGAGCCGCCTCCACACCCTCGTTGACCGGAGTCACCGCCTCCACATAAAATTTTGTCTTCGGGTACTTTTTGATCAGACTCTTATAATAGGAGATATAATTCTGAATGTTCCCGAGGTCGTTCACGCCAAGCGCCAGCACGACGCTCACGTCCGGGTTCTGGTTCAGGTAACCCTTGAGCTCCGGCCCAGCCGTCGATACCAGCCAGGAATAGCCCATCGATACCTTGGCAATATACTTCGTATTCGATGGGGCGATCGCAAGCCGGATCCCTTCTGTCCGGGAATCACCCACAAAAATATATTTCCACTTGGATGCCCTGTTCGTCCTTTTCCCGTTCGAATCCAGATAGTAGCCCTTCACCACACAATCGGTCTTCCGGACTCCGTCCGCCCCGACGTAGTATTTATTGTCGATCCACTGCTTTCGGGCCATCGCACCCGACTCGCCCAGATAATAGAATTTTCCTTCGTACTTGATCCACGTATTCTCAAGGCGCACGCCCTTTTGGCTAAAGTAGTATTTTTTCTTACCCTTTTTTATCCAGGAGTTCGTCACACGCTCCCCGGATTTGTTCACGTAATAAGTCTTCTCCCCAATACTGACCATACGATTCTTCGCGAGCGCTCCGTTGTCAAGGAAATAGTAATACTTCCCGTCCTTGTGGAGCCATCTGCTGATGTACAGCTTTCCATCGCCCCCCGCGTAGTATTTTTTGCCACTGTAAGTGAACCAGCCTGTCACGACGTAACCCTGCTTGTCAAACCGATAGACGCTGCCTTTTATCTTCTGCCACGTCTTTTTCGCGAACTTCGCGGTCTGTGTATAACGGTACCTCCTGCCGTTTCCGGTCGTCTTCCACTCACCGGGTTCCGCCTCCTGCGCCGAGGCCACCACATTCGTGGCTGCGGACGACTCCACAACACCCGCAAAGCACAGGAAACAAAACAGGAGCATGAGGCCCAGCCGTTTTCCATATTTGCCGTTGATAAGACTCACTCCTTTATAGTAGTAATCGAGATACAATTGTTTCCAAGCATATCCACTATACCCTATAAGTGACTTTTTGTCAAATCCGGGCCATCGTTTCTTTTCGACAAGACACATGCATATTCCGGCAAAAACGTATCTTTTTTACCAATAAAAAATCATCTTCACGCTATCTGGCCGTGATGCAGATATTTTTCCCGCGTGGCCTGCCCACCCCTGATGTGGCGCTCCGCCTTGTTCACGTCCAGCACCTTCCGCACCTCCTGCGCCAACGCCGAATTGATCTGCGCCAGGCGCTCGGAGACATCCTTATGTACCGTACTCTTACTCACCCCAAACTTTTTCGCCGTCTCCCGCACGGTCGAATTGCTCTCGATAATGTAAGCCGCTATGTCGAGTACCCGCTCTTCTATATAATCTTTCAAGGAAAAATCCCCCGAAGACACTGTTTTTACAGTGTATGCGGGGGATGGGGACGGTATGAATGGCATCCGGGGCAAAACGCTTCATCAAATTCTACAAAAAACTGCCGCAGGCAATCCGTTCAAAGTACAAACGGCAGCTGCGGCAGTCCTCGTTTTTCTGTTTATAATACGGTAAATCCCTTCGCGCTCAGGCAATCCTCGACCTCGGTCGGATCCTCGACGTGCAGCACCATGATCGGACTCGCCTTCTCACGGTCAAACGAAAGGTAGAGATAATCCACACTGATGTTGCTCTCGTCGAGCGCCGCCAGCAGATGGTTCAGCGAACCGACGCGGTCCTCGCACTCCACGCCCAGTACATCCGTCAACTTACAGATATATCCGGCGTCCTTAAGCACGTCCATCGTCTTCTTAGGATCGCTCACCAGCATCCGAATGATGCCGTACTCCGCGCTGTCGTTCGTGACAGAACCGAGTATATTGATATCGTTCTCCGCCAGAATATTTGTGATTCTGTGCATCGCGCCTTTCTGATTCTCGGCAAAAATTGCAATCTGTTCTAACATAATCGTCCTCCCCGCTGTACTTTCTGACCTTTTTATTGGCTCCGGAAATAACCCCAACGGGACTATTATAAAATAACTCCTGCAATTTTGCCACACAAAAATATATTTTTTCCGATGTCCGATGTGCTGCCCGGAACCGTTTCGGCGAACCTGGTCGCAGATATCCCGGCATGAACCAAAATCAAGCCGTATTCTCGTTCTTCAGAATCTTGTAGAGAATGCGATAAAGTGTCGCAGACTCCTCCGAATCCAGGTTGGAACAACGGGCGATCTTCTCCGGAATCTCTACGGCTTTCTCCCTGAGCTGTTCGCCGGCCTTCGTGATCGAGACAACGAGATTCCTCTCATCCTCCTCTGAGCGTCTGCGGCTTAAAAGGCCCTTTGCCTCCATCTTCTTGAGGAGCGGAGTCAACGTCCCAGAATCCAGAAACAGACAATTCCCAAGCTCCTTTGATGTGAGCGTCTTCTTTTCCCATAAAACCATTATCGTGATGTACTGTGTATAGGTGAGATTCAGCTCATCCAAAAACGGCTTGTACTGCTTGATAATTTCTCTGGAGCATGCATAGAGCGGAAAGCAAAGCTGATTCTCCAGTTTCAATGCATCGTATTTCGTATTGTTCATCTTGGTCCCCCTGCATGACAGCTCATTTTACTTATGTTGAATCATCATAATTCTATCACAATGCAGGGAATACCGCAAGCATATAACATCAATCTTTCGACAAATTTTGACAAATCAATTCAACTGTCAAAACTTTTCCCTCCGAAAAAGATGCCGTGACAAGCCAAACACGAATTTAATGCTTGCCCATGCGCATAGATTTCATGTATAATAAGCAGCGTACGTGAATTCATGTGATTATTTCGGTTCTTGATCTGCGATTTAAGACAAGGGAAGGAGTACTTTATGCTGAACTATCTGCTTGTGTTCTTTATCTCTATGGTGCCACTCATCGAGCTGCGCGGAGCGATACCCGTCGGAGTGCTGCGCGGACTTCCGCCGATACAGACCTATGTGATCGCAATACTCGGAAATATGATTCCGGTTCCGTTCATCTATCTCTTTGCCCGCACCGTGCTGAACTGGGGCAAGGATAAACCGGTCATCGGCAGGCTTTTCACGTTCTGTCTTGAGAAAGGTGAAAAGGGCGGCCGGAAGCTTCAGGCGAGCGCCGGGCGCGGGCTCTTCGTCGCGCTTCTGCTCTTCGTAGGCATTCCGCTTCCGGGTACGGGCGCGTGGACCGGCACGCTCGCGGCGAGCATTCTGAACATGGATTTTAAGTCCAGCGTCATCGCGGTCATGCTCGGCGTGCTTCTCGCGGGTCTGATCATAGGCGCGGCGAGCGCGGGACTCTTTGGCGCGTTCGGCGCGATCCTGAGCTGATCCTACACAGATTATTGTGGAACATGCAAAGGCAGGGTGTCGATGCCCCTGCCTTTTTCGACCTCTGAATTCTCCTTCTATGTCGCCGTCAGCCTATTCCTCCGGTTTTTCCGTTCGGTTCCAGCCGCTTTACTCAAAACTTTCCCATTCGGCCCCTAATGTTCTTTTCGTTCTTTCCCCAATTTCCGGTATACCGTGAAGTACATCGTCGTGAAGCACGCGACGCCGCCGATCACGTTCGAGATCGGCTCGGCCAGAAATATGCCCGCCACGCTGTCCGCCATGATGCGCGGAAGCAAAACCGTCAGCGGCAACACGATGACCACCTTGCGGAACAGCGAGAAAAAGATCGCCTGCTTCGATTTTCCGAGCGCCGTGAACACGGACTGTCCGGAGAACTGAAACAGCATGAAGACAAACCCGGCAAAATACAGATGCACAGAGCGTACGCCCGCCTCGATCATCTCCCGGTTGCCGGTGAACAGGGACAGAAACGGCTTCGGGAACAGCACAAGCAGTCCCCATGCGGCGACCGTGTACAGCGCGCCCGTCGCGGACATGAAACGGATACCCTTGCGGATCCGCCCGTACTGCCTCGCCCCGTAATTGAATCCAAGCACCGGCTGCGAGCCCTGCGTGATCCCCATGACCGGCATGCTCAAGATCTCACGGATCGAGTTCAGGACTGTCATGATTCCGATGTACAGATCGCCGCCATAGATGCCGAGCATCGCGTTGCAGGCGATCTGCGAGACGCAGTTCGTCGCCTGCATGATAAAGCCGGCCGTGCCGAGCGTCGTGATATCGCGCACCAGCGGCCACTCCAGCCGGAAATATTCCTTTCTCAGCTTCAGGATCGCCTTTTTCCCCGTCAGAAATCTCAATACCCAGACCGCGGAGATGATCTGCGCCGCCACGGTCGCGATCGCCGCGCCCTCGATCCCCATGCCGAAGCCGAAGATCAGGATCGGGTCGAGCACCAGGTTGATCAGCGCGCCCAGCAGCGTCGTCCCCATCGCGATCCGCGGGAAGCCCTGCGAGGTGATGAAATTGTTCATCCCGTTGCCCAGCATGAAGAACACCGTGCCGAGCAGGTAGATCATCAGATAGGTATTCGCGTAGGGATATGTGGCGTCGCTCGCGCCCAGCATGTACAAAACCGGCCTCTTCAGAGCGTAGCACAATGCCATGATCGCAAACGACGTGAAAAACAAAAGCGTCACCGAGTTCCCCATGATCTTCTCCGCCTGCTCCGTCTTCCCTGCGCCCCGCGCGATCGAGCACAACGGCGCGCCTCCCATTCCGTAGAGGTTCGTGAACGCGTTGATCAACGACACAATCGGAAAGACAAGCCCGATTCCGGTCAGCGCGAGGCCGTCCGAACCGGGCAGGTGACCGATGTAGATCCGGTCCACGATATTGTAAAGAAGCTGCAGGATCTGCGCGATCATCAGCGGTATCGCCTGCATCATGATGTGCCTGCTCACGCTTCCCTTTGAAAAATCATGCTCCAAAAATACCGCCTCCGCCTTATTCCAACCGTAAAATGATTTTTATGTCTCCGGCATATATCATGCCCCAACGGTACATCTTTCTCCGAACTAATCAGCCATCGGGCAAGTCAAGCTCAGAATCGAAACTTCTTCCACTGGAACCGCTCCATATCAACATGTCCGTCCTTGAATTCCACGCCTTCCGTCTCCAGAAGCGTGATCTGCCGGTTCTCTCCGCCGAACGCGAACGCGCGGGACACCTCACCGAAACGGTTCACCACGCGATGACAGGGAATGTGAGCCGGATCCGGGTTGACGTGCAGCGCATAGCCGACGACACGGGAGAGCCTGCGGTTCCCCACAAGGCCCGCGATCTGCCCGTAAGTCGCCACATTCCCGCGCGGAATCTGCCGCACGACGTCGTAGATCGCGTCAAAGGTACTGCCGCTGTTTACCGTTGGTTTTTCCTCTTCAAATTCTTCCCACTGCATCTTATTTCTCTCCTGTTCAAATTCAGGGGGTTCCTTCTCCATCCCCTGCTCCGTCTTAAATTCTTCCTACCGGAATTTTTCTGCTGCGATCCTTCCGATTTCCTGTTCCATGCGCAGCAATCCTGTCCTTCCCGCCGCAGCTTTCTCTGCCGTTTCAGATTTCGTTATCATTATATGTGCGGTCAAAACGATTGTCAAGAAAACCACCTCTGGCTTCTCTGCTCTCCTGGTACACTCACCCGCTCCGCGACTTGCGTAAGCCGTACAGCAACGATTTAACTTGACACAGTGAAAAAGCAGGCGTAAACTACAGATAATCGTTTTAAAATGCGGCTGTCAAAGAGACGTTTCACCGACTGCCGCGACATTTACATTCTAATCAGGGAAGGGGTAATCACAATGGAAAAGAAAAACATCGACTGGGCAAACCTCGGCTTCAGCTATGTTCCGACTGACAAGAGATTTGTCTCAAACTATAAAGACGGAGCGTGGGACGAGGGCGGCCTCATCTCCGACGCGACCGTGACGATCACCGAGTGCGCGGGCGTGCTCCAGTACGCGCAGACCTGCTTCGAGGGCATGAAAGCATACACGACCGAGGACGGCCACATCGTGACCTTCCGCCCGGACCTCAACGCAGAGCGCATGGAGAACTCCTGCAAGCGTCTGGAGATGCCGGTCTATCCGCAGGACAAGTTTGTGGAAGCGGTCGTCCAGACGGTCGCGGCCAACGAAGCGTATGTACCGCCCTACGGCTCCGGCGCCACACTCTATGTCCGCCCGTACATGTTCGGCAGCGACGCCGTTATCGGCGTGAAACCGTCCAGCGAATATCAGTTCCGCGTGTTCACGACTCCGGTCGGCCCGTACTTCAAGGGCGGCGTGAAGCCGCTGACGATTCGCGTCTGCGACTACGACCGCGCGGCGCCGCACGGCACCGGCCACATCAAGGCAGGTCTGAACTACGCGATGAGCCTCTACGCGATCATGGACGCGCACCGTCAGGGCTACGATGAGAACATGTACCTCGACGCGGCCACACGCACGAAGGTCGAGGAGACCGGCGGCGCGAACTTCCTCTTCGTGACAAAGGACAACAAGGTCGTGACGCCGAAGTCGAACAGCATCTTGCCGTCCATCACCCGCCGTTCGCTGCTCGTCGTGGCGAAGGAATATCTCGGCCTTGAGGTCGAGGAGCGCGAGGTCTTCTTTGACGAAGTCAAGGATTTCGCGGAGTGCGGCCTGTGCGGTACCGCCGCCGTCATCTCCCCGGTCGGCAAGGTCGTGGATCACGGCAGGGAGATCTGCTTCCCGAGCGGCATGACTGAGATGGGACCGACCACGAAGAAGCTGTACGACACCCTGACCGGCATTCAGATGGGCCGTATCGAGGCGCCGAAGGGCTGGATCAAGGTCATCAAATAGACTTCTGTAATCCCAAAATATCGTCCTGCGCCGCGCAGCGCAGGGCAGACAAATACCCGGAAAGACAATACAAAGCCTTTCCGGGTATTTTATTCAGGCGTATTTCATTCACGCAGAATCCTGCGCGACCAACGCCGACACTTTCTGCTCAAACGCACAAAACAGATCAATATATTTCCCAACGATCGTCCCACAGTGCTCGCGGATCACGCTCTCGTCGTAGTCGTGCGCCAGTTCGTTGCGGACGCGCAGCATCTCCATCCACTTCTGGTCATCGATCAGTTCCGCTTTAAATGCCTGGCGCAGAACCTCCTTCGGCGAACCCGCCACGAAATTCGTGATTCCATAGCGCTGCACCAGAATGTCCTTCATCACCTTCCATGCAAGTTCAAACGTAATGCCAAACTTCGCTCCGGTCCCACTCAGAACAAAAGAATCCGTGAGGTCTCTCTTTCTGGCCTCCGAAAGAGCAGTAAGTGATTTTTGAAAACTACGAAAACGATTCAAATATTTTTCTTCCATACAGACGAATATCCTCCAGCAAATTCTGATTCCTGCAGGTATCAAGATTCAACAGGTCTACAATAAACAGAGTGGGAATCTCATCCACCTGTCGGGACATTGCTTCAAAGTCCAACGCTCCGCTCACGGCGATATCAATATCACTGCGCTCCAGACAGGTTTCCTTGGCCCGCGAACCATACAGATAGGCCTTCCGCACAGAGTACCGCGCACATATTTTTTTGATCTCCTCAAGAACTTCCTCTACTTCCATCACACAACTCCACGCCCGATCAAACCTGAATTGCTACTCTGAGTTCTATCACGTACTCAGTATAATTGATTTGCCCCTCCTGTGCAAGCCATGTTTTCCCTTTCATTTCACAGCAAAAGTCCGTGCTTCCTGCTGCCTTACACAACATTATAGCACGGGCTTTTTCTGAATTCTACTTTTATTTGGACAGCGGCCTTTTACGTCCAGATCCGAAACAGGAACAGGATCACTAGACCGAGTCCCACGATGAACGCCAGTCCGATGAGCAGCGCGGCCTTCAGCGCGCCGAGCACATACATCCGCCGCTCCTGCGGGGTCATCAGCTCCGGCTGCTCCCACGGGCGCTCCTCCTTCGTCCCGGCCGCCTCCTCCGGGGTCTGACGCTTTGGCTGTCCCTGTTCCGAAAAAGAGTTCTGCGCGGATCCCGGTCTTCGGATTCGGAAAAGATTCGGGCTCTCGACCGCACTCATATCCGCGATCGTGCGTCCGTCGTCCTCTACGGATTCTCTTCTCAGCTTTGCCCCCGAATCCCCATTTCCTCTCGCTTTTCTCATCGCAGCCACCTCACAGACCTTCCAGCCTTCATCCAATCTGCCTTTCTTTTTCCATCACTGCCGCCTCACAGATCCTCCATCTTTCATGCAGTCCGGGTGTTCTCATTTATCGTACAGATGGCAGACCACGTAGTGCCCCGGCTCCACCTCGCGCTGCATCGGAGCCTCCTCCTTGCAGCGCTGTGTGCAGTTCGCGCAGCGGGTGTGGAACTTGCAGCCTGTCGGCGGATTCGCCGGGGACGGGATCGAGCCCTCGAGCACGATACGGTTCATCTTCGCGTTCGGATCGGGAACCGGGATCGCCGAGAACAGCGCTTTCGTGTACGGATGCAGCGGATTCCGGAAGATGTCCTCCGTCTTTCCGTACTCCACAAGATTGCCGAGGTACATGACGCCCACCGTGTCGGAGATATGCTCCACGACCGACAGGTCGTGCGAGATGAACAGGTAGGTCAGCTTGTACTGCTCCTGCAGCTCTTTCAAAAGGTTTATGATCTGCGCCTGGATCGAGACGTCGAGCGCCGACACCGGCTCGTCGCAGACCACGAACTCCGGGTTGAGCGCCAGTGCGCGCGCGATGCAGATGCGCTGTCTCTGGCCGCCGGAGAACTCGTGCGGGTAGCGCTCCTTGTGGAAGGGCTGCAGACCGCAGTTGTCCATCACCTTATCAATGTAATCGTTGAACTCCGCCTTCGGCACCAGATTGTGCTCGCGCACCGCCTCTCCGATGATCTCGCCGACCGGGAGACGCGGGGAAAGACTCGAAAACGGATCCTGGAAGATGATCTGCATCTTCGTGCGCATGGAACGCATCTCCTTGTTGGACAGCTCGTACACTTCCTTGCCGTTAAAGAGCACCTGACCGCCGGTCTTCTCCCCGGATAAGCGCAGGATCGTCCGTCCCGTCGTCGTCTTGCCGCAGCCGGACTCGCCCACAAGCCCCATCGTCGTGCCGCGCTTCAGATTGAAGGTGACGCCGTCCACCGCCTTCACCTGTCCGACCGTGCGGGACATCATGCCGCCTTTGATCGGAAAATATTTCTTCAGTTCATTCACCATCAGAATGTACTGAGGGTCATAGGTCACGGGCGTATATTCGCCCCTGCCTTTCGTATCAGACGCAGAAATCTTTCCGCCTGCCGAACCACTTTGCTTGCTCATGATACGTCCCCTCCTTCCTGATCTTTGTCCGCCGCCGTCGATAAATCACCCGGCTTTTGACCTTCAGCCGGATCTCCATTCTCCGCTTTTTCTCCGGCTGCCGCCGGATTGACATCCTCCGGCATCTGCCCGTCATAATAGCGATAACAGGACACCTTGTGCGTCGGGGAGAGACTTACCTCGCACGGGTACTCGCCGCCGCACTTCTCCACACACATCTCGCAGCGATCCTTGAAATAACAGTAGTCCGGCATGTTGACCGGATTCGGCACCTTGCCGGGGATCGAGTACAGCTTGTCCACCTGCCTGCCGACCACCGGCTTCGACGCCATCAGCCCGATCGTGTACGGATGCGCCGGGTGATAGAAAATATCCTCCGCCGTACCTTTCTCCACGATGCGTCCCGCGTACATGACCACCACGTAGTCGGCCATCTCCGCGATCACGCCCAGATCGTGCGTGATGAACATGATCGAGGAATTGATCTTGTCCTTCAGGCTGCGCAGCAGGTCGAGCACCTGCGCCTGTATCGTCACGTCCAGCGCCGTCGTCGGCTCATCCGCGATGATCACCTTCGGGTTGCACGCGAGCGCCATCGCGATGCAGACGCGCTGACGCATACCGCCCGAGAGCTCGTGCGGGAACATCCGATAGACGCCCTCGCTGTTCGCGATGCCGACCATCTCCAGAAGCTCGATCGTGCGTTTCTTTACGTCTTCCTTGCTCTTGCCCTCGCCGTCGTGCAGCTCGATCACCTCGTTGATCTGATCCCCGATGCGGAACACCGGATTCAGGGAGGTCATCGGCTCCTGAAAGATCATCGATACAAAGTTTCCTCTCAGATGCTGCACCGCCTCGTAGGGCATCTTCGCCACGTCCACGGCTTTGTCGCCCAGGTTCAGACGGATCTCGCCCTCCACGACCTGACCCTGCGGACGCTGCAGCAGCTGCATCAGGGACAGGCTGGTCACGGACTTTCCGCAGCCGGACTCGCCCACCACGCCGACCGTCTTGCCGATCGGCACCTCAAAGCTCACTCCGTCCACGCTCTTGACCGTGCCCGCGTCCGTGAAGAAATAGGTGTGCAGATTGTCAAACTCCACCGCGTTGTCCGGATCGTGCATCTTTGTCAGATACTCGCTCTCTGGTACTTTCTTGCGCTTGCGCTTCTTTTCCAGTTCGTTCGTGACCTTGCGGTTCGCCCTGGAGATCCTCCGGGACTCTCTTCCTGAGAGGTAGCCTTCCGCTTTCTTTTTTGCCATTTCACGCTCCTCCTCTCTACCGTTTCATCTTCGGGTCAAACGCGTCGCGCAGACCGTCGCCCACGAAGTTGAATCCGAGTACCGTGATCAGCAGGCAGATACCGGCCGGGATCCACACGTACCAGAATGTTGTCATAACATAAGAATTGTTGACGTCCGATATGATATTGCCCCACGACGCGAACGGGAATTTGACTCCCAGTCCGAGGAACGACAGCGTCGCCTCCGTGATGATCGTGGAACCGAGCCCCATCGTACAGGTCACGATCAGCTGCGGGATCACGTTCGGGATCAGATGCCGGAAGATCCGGCGGGACACCCGGATACCGCAGGCCTCGGTGGCCGTCATAAACTCCTGCTCGCGAAGCGACAGGATCTGACCGCGCACCAGGCGCGCGATCCCGGGCCAGCCCAGGAATCCCAGGATCAGCATCAGGTACAGCATACGGATCTGCGGATCCACGCGCAGATTATCCATCGCCGCGCCCAGGATGATGATGATCGGCATCGACGGGATGCAGTAGAAAATATCGACGATACGCATGATCAGATTGTCGACCCATTTGCCGAAGTAACCGGAAATACCGCCTAAGATCACGCCGATGACCGTCTCGATCGCCACGACGATAAAGCCGATCACGAGGGACACGCGGCCGCCGTACATCAGACGCACCAGCATATCCATACCGTTGTTGTCCGTCCCGAGCGGATGTTTGAGCGAAGGTCTCGCGTAGGTATCGTAGACATAGGTCGCCGTTTCCTGCTGGACGGACCACACCTCGGCGCTCGCGTCGTAGCTGATCGTGTAAGTACTCTCCTGACCATCCTCATCCGTATAGACAAACTCCTTCGTGTCCGTCGCCAGAGCCTCCTCCAGACGCTCCTTGAAATCTCGCGTGATCGTGACGCCGTTCTCCTTCGGGGCCACGACAAAACGGCTGATATAGCCGACGACCGTATCTCCCTGAGAGATATTGCCGTCCTCGTCCACCGAGTAGTCCTCGCCGTCCGCCTCAAAGGCGTCCTCCCCGTTCACATAGGCTTTCAGCGCCCCGTACTTTACCTCAAACGAGGGCTCCTCCATGCCGTCCTCCGCGTTCACGATATCCTTGTATGCGATCGCGAGCATCGTGCCGTCCTCCAGGCTGATCGAATAGAGATCTGGACCCTCCTCGGTCACCTTGTAGCTGTCGCCCTTCCAGTCAAAGGAGTCCTCTCCCTTTCCGTAGGCCAGCAGGAACTGCGCCTGAAGGATCGTCCCGAACTCCTGCCCGTCCGCCACCGCGTAGCGCAGGTCGTCGTTGCGCGCGACGCCCACATACTCCTTGTCAAGATAGGTCGTCGTGTAGAACTGCTCCGCCTGCCCGTACGGCGTGACGATGCCGCCGATAAAAGAAAATGCGAACATGACGATCAGCATGATAAGTCCGAGCACTGCCAGTCGGTTTCGGAAGAAACGCTTTACGACGAGCGCGCCCGGCGACAGCACCTTCACGCGGCGGTCGTCGTTGAGGGAATACTGTTCTTCTGTTTGATTGTTCTGTTTCTGTTCTTCAGACATGAGCTTCCCTCCTTCCTAAGCGATGCGCACGCGCGGGTCCACCACGGCGTATAAGATATCCGAGATCAGGTTCCCCGCCAGGGTCAGGACCGCGATAAAACTCAGATAAAACATCGTAAACGGAATATCGCCGGCCACCATCGCCTGATAGGATACGAAGCCGATCCCTGGAATGGAAAACAGCGTCTCCGTGATCAGGGCGCCGGAGAACAGTCCCGGAAGGGAACCGCCGACGATCGTCACCAGCGGGATCAGCGTGTTCCGAAACGCGTGGCGATAGATGACCTTACCCTCGCTCAAGCCCTTGGCGCGCGCCGTGCGGATATAGTCCGCGTTCAGCACCTCGAGCATATTTGTCCTCGTGTAACGCATCAGCGAGCCGACCGATACGATCGTCAGCGTGACAATCGGCAGGACCAGATGACTGCATTTATCCAGAAACTGCCCCATCGCGTCGAGCTGCGCGTAATTTCGCCCTACGATCCCGTGCGTGTCGAACCACCCGAGCTTCACGGAGAAGACGAGCTTCAGGATCGTCGCGAAGAAAAACGTCGGAAGCGAGATACCCACCAGAGCGCTGGCGGAAATGATATAGTCCGATTTGGAATACTGCTTCGTCGCCGCGACGATCCCGAGCGGGATCGCGATGACCAGCTCCAGGATCAGGGAGATCGCGCCCATGACGAACGAAACGCCGATCACGCTCTTAAATTCCTGTATGACCGGAACGGTAAAGCGCCAGCTGTCGCCGAAATTGCCCTGCGCGAAATCCTTCAGCCAGCTGACATATCCGACCAGGATCGGCCGGTCCAGACCGTACGACGCGTTGAGCTGCTCCAGCCACTCCGTGTAGGATTTGGAGCCCGGCTTGGACGAAAGCTGGATCGCCATCGTCTCGACATAGCTCGTCGGCAGGCAGCGGATCAGCGTGTAGATGATCAGTGTGACAAAGAAAAGGATAAAGATGGAGAACAGGATACGCTTGACAATATAATTTCTCAAAAAAAGCCCTCCTTCCTGTCGTCCTGAATCGAAATCCTGTGAAAGAAAAGCCGCGCAACATACGGCTGCCTCACCTCTGAGTACAGGCCCCTGCTGCGCGGCAAATTCACTGATTCAGTTTTTGGTTCTCATGCGCTTACTGCATTACTGCACAAGCTCCAGTTTCTCGATCTCATCCAGATAGCTCCAGTACGGAGTCATGTCGTTCGGCATCGAGTCTACCACTACGCGCTCCGTAGAGATCGCGAGAGCGTCGCTTCTCTGGTAGATCGGGATCTCCACCGCGTAATCCATGATGATCTCCATCGCGGCCTGATAGATCGACTTGCGGTAGGTCTGATCCGTAGACGCGCGGCCTGCCTCGATCAGCTCATCCAGCTCGTCCACCCTGATCTGGTAGTAGTTCGTGCTTCCCTGAGAGTGGTAAAGCTGATACATATCCGGATCGGAACCTGCCGACCATGCGGCGCACCACAGCTCCGCGATGCCGTTCTGATAGCTCGAGTACAGTTCATCCGCGTTCACCACATCGTTGATGCTCAGGGTGAAGCCGATCTCCTTCATCGCGTCAGCCACGTTCTTCAGAAGCAGGAAGCTCGGGTGGTCGCCCTGGCCGTTGCCGCCGAGGATGCACTCGTACTCAAGCTTCGCGCCCTCCGGAGCCGCCGTCAGCTTGCCGTCCTCGATCGTGTATCCCGCCTTCTCGAAGTATCCGAGCGCAGCCTCAAGCGCGGCCGCGTACTTGTCCTCCGCCGTCATGTCGGCCGTGTAGATCGGATTGCCGTCCACGTCGACCGAGTAAGCGATCTGATATCCGTCGTCCGTGGTCTGCGGCGCAGCCCAGGAGGTGTTGGAGATCGGATAGTTGATCACGGAAGCCGTCGAACCGTAGTAGGAGTCGATCGCCTCGTCGCGGTACACCGCGATCATCGTAGCGATCGCCTTGCGCAGAGCCTTGGACTCATCCGAATACGGATCGTCGCCGACCTTGACGTTGTTCGGGTTGACGCCGATGTAGCCGTAGCCGCGGTAATCGATCAGCTTGGTCGTGATGACCGGACCGTCAAAGTTATCCCACTCGTCGTCGCTGAAGCCGTTCTCGGAAGCGATCTGCTTCGCGGTGTCTACCGAGAAGCTCGGATCGGAGATATCCAGCGTACCTGCCACGATACCGTTGACCTTATCCGACTCCGCAGACTCCAGGAAGTTCAGGTGCGCGATCTCAGGCTCACCCTTGAAGTAATTCGGGTTCGCGTCCATGTAGACGACGCCGTTGGAGTACTCCTTAAAGATGTACGGGCCTGCGCCCAGCGGCTCGGATGTCTTCTCCTTCACGGCGGACAGATCGCCCTTCGTGAAACCGAAGTTATGGCCTTCATAATCGTACTCGTCCGCATCGCCATAGTAGTGCAGCGGAGCGATCGGGATCTGCATCTGGTAGATCGCCGTCGCGTCCAGCTCGGTCGTCGTCACGCGCAGCGTGTAGTCGTCGACTCTCTCGATACCGGAGATATAGTCCGCGGAATCCTCCGTCTCAATACCGATAAGGTAGGACGGATCCAGATAGCTCCACAGGCCGCTGCTCGCCAGCTCGACCTCGGACACCTCTTTGTAATCGCCGCCGTGTCCTTCCACCATCGCGTTGAAGAAATCCAGAGCGGTCGCGCCCTCTTCCACTTCAAAGCCCCAGTTCGGAGTGATCGCCTCTACCGGATCGTCCGGCGCGTTGTAACCGTTTGCAATACAATAGTCGAGGATGGACTGCGCGAACTTCTCGCCCGCGGCCGGAAGAGCCTCGGTCCAGAACGCCGTCTGCGTCTCCTCGTCCCAGTAGGTGAAATCGGTGTTGTCCTCGCCCGCATCGAGCAGCAGTGAGTACAACGGCTCCATACCGCTGCGGTACTCCTCCAGACCCTCGATCGGAAGCGAGAACATGGTCGCGCTGCCGTCGTAGGTCGGATCGAGGAGCACATACATGCTGAAGATCACATCGTCGATCGTCACCGGCTCGCCGTCCGAGAACTCGATGTCGTCGCGGATCTTCAGTTCGTAGTCCACTGTACCGTCCTCATTCTCCGTGACGCTGATATCGCCTGCGCCGGTGTACTCATAGTCCGTGCCGTTGTACGCGCGCGTCTCGCCCGCGATACCGTTGTTGACCGGGTTCGACACACGGTCGAGCACGATCGTCTGCAGGTCAACCATCCCCATGATATCGTTGTCCGCCTGGCTCGACGCGAAGAACGGGGAGAACTTGCCCTCAAGACCCTGCTCCGTCGCGATCACGACGGTGTTCCCGTCCTTCTCAGCCGGAGTAACATCCTCGCTCTCGCTCTCAGCCTCTGCAGCCGCCAGTTCAGCGCCCGTCACAGCCGCGCCGCCCTCGGTGACAGCTTCCGTCTCTTCCTCCGCCAAAGCCTCCGTCTCTGCTTCGGTCACCTTCTCAGTCGGGGCTTCCGTCTCCTCTTCGGTCTGAGCCTCGGTCTCCTCTTCCGTCAAAGCCTCGGTCTCAGCCTCGGTCGGGGCTTCCGTCTCTTCTTCTGTCAGAGCTTCTGTCTCCTTTTCCTCAAGCTCTGCAGCCGTGATCAGTGCCGCGACATCGGACTCCGCTTCGCTCTCAAGCTCAACGAGTTCGCTTTCTGCCGTCGCAACGATCTCCGCAGCCGTCACAGCCGCGCCGCTCTCAGTCTGAGCCTCGGTCTCTTCCTCCGTCTCAGCCAGAGCTTCTGTATGTTCTTCCGTCGGAGCCTCAGTCTCAGCCTCGGTCGGTGCTTCCGTCTCTTCCTCAGTGGGGGCTTCCGTCTCCGCAGCCGTGAGTGCGGCAGCCTCTGTCACCTGCTCGGTTACCGCCTCGGTCGATGCTTCTGTCTCTTCCTCGGTCGGTGCTTCCGTCTCCGCAGCCGTGAGCGCGGCAGCTTCTGTCACCTGTTCGGTTACCGCCTCCGTCGGTGCTTCTGTCTCTTTTTCAGTCGGAGCTTCTGTTACCGCCTCAGTCGGAGCCTCAGTAACCTTCTCCGTCACAGCTTCCGTCTTCTTCTCAGTCGCCGGAGCCTCTGTCTCCTTCTCTCCGCCGCCGCAGCCGACCAGAGATACCGTCATGGCCGCCGCCAGCGCCAAAGCAAGGAATTTTCTTGCTTTTGTCATGTTTTAACCTCCTTTAAATATTTTACACAAAAAAACACTTCAATTTATTTTACCTTTTTACCCAGAAAGTGTCAATCCTAAATGTAATTTTGTGAATTATATCCAAACGTTTCCCCGGGCGTCTCTCCATAGGAACAAAGCGGGGACCGCCGCTGCCGCTTCCAGAAGCAGAAAGAGCGCGAACCCCGCCATTTTACCTCCAGAACCATTTTGCAACGCAAAAAAGGCCTCCCCTGAAGCGGCGAGACCTGCGCAGACAGCCGAGAACAGCGCGCGGCCCGGGATCTTCGGCACGCTCGCCTCATAGACGTACTCCTTCATCGGATCTCCTCCCGTACAGAAGCGGTATACCGCCAGACAGACCCCGGCGGCGGACGCCAGGCCCGCCGCGTAGGGGAGCAGCACATAAAAACAGCCCCGCATGCCCGGCGCGTCCACACACCCGGCCGCCGTCATCAATGCAGTCATCAAAGCACACAGCAAAGCGGTCCGCATCCTCCTGCGCCCGAGGCCGTCTCCCCGGTAGCTGTACCGACGGCCGCCGTACTCGTACTCTCCCTGTTCATTTTTTTTGAAATCGTTCAGGTACGCCCTGCGCCCCTTTCTCTTCTCCGCCATGTCAACAGATCCCACCCATATCGAATGCTTTCAGCCAGGCGTTCGCCTTCTCGCAGACTCCCTTCAGGCAGCGCTCGTCAAACGGACTGTCAAGGCCGGCGTGCGACAAAAGCTCTGTGAACACGCGGCTTCCGCCCTGCTTCGTGTACGCCATATAGTGCTTCCAGGCATCCTTCGGATCGTCCTGTATCCTTGCCCAGAACTGCAGGGAAACCGTCTGTGCCAGACAGTAGTCGATGTAATAAAACGGCGAAGAATAGATGTGATGCTGCCGCTGCCAGCCCTCACCCTCACTGTAGAACGGGATCTCGCCGTCCAGCTTCATCCACGGCATATACACACCCAGCAGCTCCTTCCAGACATCGTGTCGCTCCCGCGGCGTCATCTGCGGCTTCTCATAGACGACATGCTGGAAATGGTCGACCATCGTCCCGTAGGGGATGAAGGTCAGCGCCCCCGCCAGGTGACTGTAATAGAATTTGCGGGTATCTTCCCCGAAGAATCCCTCCGCCCAGGGCCACGCGAAGAATTCCATCGACATCGAGTGGACCTCGCAGGCCTCCAGTCCCGGCCAGATATTCTCAAGCGGCACGCGGTCGCGGTTCATCCACGCGGCGAAGGCGTGCCCCGCCTCGTGTGTGATGACCTCCACGTCGTGCTGCGTCCCGTTGAAGTTCGCGAAGATGAACGGCACCTTGTAGTCCGGAATACTCGTGCAGTATCCTCCGCCGGCCTTTCCGGTCGTCGAGAGCACGTCGAGCAGCTCGCAGTCCAGCATCGTGTCGAAAAATTCCTTTGTCTCCGGCGAGAGCTCCCCGTAGAATTTCCGTCCCTGCGCCAGGATCTCCTGCGGCGTCCCCTGCGGCCGCGGGTTGCCGGAGCGGAACTCCAACGCGTTGTCCGCGAAGCTCATCGGATAAGTCTTTCCGAGACGCTTCGCCTGCTCCCGGTAGACCGCGTCCGCGACCGGCACCAGATATTTCACGACCGCCGCGCGGAACTTCTCAACGTCCGCCTTCGTATAACAGTTGCGCTCCATGCGGTAATAGCCGAGCTGCGTGTAGCCGTCATAGCCCAGCTTCCTGCCCATCGCGTCGCGCAGCTTCACGAGCTGATCGTACAGCTCGTCGAACTGTTCCTGATTGTCCTTGTACCACTGCCCCTCCGCCTTCCAGGCGGCCAGACGGCGCGCGTCGTCCGGATCGTTCTTGAACGGCGACATCTGCGAGAGCGTGAACGTCCCGTCCTCAAACGGGATCTGCGCCGACGCGAGCAGCTTCTCATAGCGCGTCTTCAGCTCGTTTTCCTTCTGCAGCTCCGGGATGATCCTGGGAGAGAACGTCTTCAGCTCCATCTCGGCCTTCACGAACATCAGATCGCCGTACTCCTCTGAGAAATCCTTCCGGTACGGGCTCTCCAGCATCGCCTTCGTCCAGTCCTGCCTGTATTCTTCGAGCTCCGGCATCGCTCCGTCCCAGAATTTCATCTCCTCATCGTAAAACGCGTCGCGCGTGTCGATGTCGTGCCGGATGTTCGCGAGCGTACGCAGCGTGATGATGTGCTTCTCAAACTCCTCCTTCGCCAGAAAGACCTCCTTCGCCTCCGCATAGTCCTTCGCGGCGCGAAGCCTTTCCGTCAGTCCGGCGATCTGTCCTTTCATCTCTTTGAGATCCGGGCGCTCGTAAATCATCTCTGAAAACTTCACTTTGAATTACCCCCTGTCCTTATCCTGTTCTGCCAGAGCGACCGACAACAGCCACAAGTCAACCGGAAGATCGCCCACCGGCTCAATGTCCTATGATGACGTCCTCCAGTCTGCGCTTCGGCACATAATGGACGTCGTTCCCGTCCCGATAGTACGCGACGGACTCGCCCTCGCCCACCTCGGTCAGCACGATCTTCTCCGCGGGTTTTCCGATCGCGACGATCAAAAGCGGTGCGAGATCCTCCGAAAGGCCAAGCTCCTGCCGCACGGAATCCGCCCCGAAATTCCCGATCATACAGCCGCCGAGTCCCATCTCGACCGCCGCCAGAAGAATCGTCTGCGCCGCGATCCCGACGTCCTTCTGAAAACGCGCAAGCGACTCCTGAATGCTCTTATCCTGACAGATCACGATGAATGCCGTCGGACGCATGCCCTCGTGCGGCAGCGTCATCTCCGGCAGGCCTCTCGCCCAAGCGGTCAGCGCTTGAATCCGATCCACCTCATCCTTCTCCCACGCCAGATAATACTTCAGCGGCTGCATGTTCACGCTCGACGCGGTGAGCCTCGCGCAGTCCACCATCTCGCGCAGCTCAGCCTCCGTCACACGGCGGCTCTCATCGTAGCCGCGGTAGCTTCTATTTTGTTTTACCAGATCTTTGATCATGTGTTTATCCTCTCTCTTTCTTGGCGATAAATAACTTCTCAAAGTATATCTTATCCGCCGGATAATATCAATCATTTCAAACAGATATTTAAATATTTTCTTCGCGCGTCATACTCCTCCAGAGCCCCTCGCGTTACTGTTCACTCCGTGACCAGCGACGCGCAGTTTGAACATGCAAATTCGCTTCGCGAAGTCCAAACTGCCTCCTGAATCACTTTCTTACGGCCTCAGCAGCAAGTGCTTCGGCCTGGTCTGAACTGTAAACCCTCGCTCATTAGCTGCGCATCGGGCGGATACTCGCGCAGGCGCTCCCCGAACCACTGATATTTCTCGCTCCCGCGCCCGAGCAACAGGATCAGGCTCTTTCCCTTCTGCTCCCTCGCGTATTCGATCATCGCGCGGACCGCCTCGGCGCGTTCCGCAATGCAGGTACAGCTGCATCCCGTCATCTCCACGTAGCCGCGCACCTCTGCGGCAATACTCTCCTGACACTCCGTGCCCGGGTCGTCCGAAGTCACGCAGACATAGTCCGAGAACAGTCCGGCGATAACTCCGAGCTCCCGCCTGCGGTTCAGCGCCTTGCCGCCGGGACAGCCGAAGATCGTGATGATCCGCCTGTACTGACCGTACTCCTGATACGCCGCGTCAAACAGTTTCTCAAAGCTCAGCCGATTGTGCGCGAAATCAACGATCCCGCAAATCTTCCCATCACTGCTTGTAAAGGTCTCCATACGTCCCGGTACCGTAGTTTGCGCAAGCGCCTGCCTCATACATCGAATCGGCACACCGTAGGTATCGGCCGCCGCGATCGCGCACCGAACGTCGCTCATGAAATAAAAAAGTTTTCGCCACAACGAAAACTTTTTTATTTTTGCATTTCTTTTGCGAAAAGCACATATGAAACCAATCGCCCTACCGCTTCCTAAAGCTTCTGATCTTCATCGGAAGGTACATACAGGGCAATGTCTTGAATACGACAATCCAATATGCGACAGAGATCATTAATCGTTGTCGTTGTCAGTGGCTTATTCTTCCTTAACTTGTCCAACGTGGCACTCGAAATATGATGCCGATTGATTAGCGTGTAAGTAGACTCCGAAGAATTCCTTAATGTTTCCCAAAAAGGAGTATAACTTATCATGTGACACATCCCTGCTTTCCAACGGATATGCGCGCAAAACAACGCCTTGCACAATAAAATACATTTGTCTGTTATTTAAGATTCCAAAATTAAAGTAGAATATTGATTATGCATTGACTATTGTCATTATAGTGACTATAATAATTATGACTGATTAAACAACTTACAACTGATCAATCAAGGAGGGAGAGAAATGAAAAAGAAAAGTAACTTATGGAAAAATCTGGTGTTTTGCGCAACCCTGTTGCTTATGCTGAGCATGTGCACACTGGCTCCTGCGCTCCACATTAAAGCCTTCCACCTCAAAGATGAACGAAATTATGGTGAATGGATCTGTGTTAAAAATGCCGACGGCACATTAACTGTCACCGGCTATCGCGCATTGGAGCAGCTCACCCGTGGTATACTGGAAATCCCAAGCAGTATCGAGGGAATGGCCGTAACCGGTGTGGGCGGAGAGTGTCCCTCGTCACCACCACATTGCTGGGGAAATGATTATACCTGCGACCAGGCATGTTTTCATACATTTTCTCCTGAACTAGTAAAGGAACTAATTTTACCTGACACAATAGAATGTATTTATACGGACCCTGGTTATTCAATCTTCCGTCAATTTGCAAATTTAAGAAAACTTCAACTTCCCCACAATGATTTTGTATGCTATGAGGGCTACGGTGATTCCCCAGATACTACATACTTCCCTTATTTGGAAGAAGTATCGCTGCTTAACCTTTACTCCTTACCCCAAAACCCCGATGACAGTTATAACGCGCTCAAAAAGCTGACATTCTATGAAAACGTAACCGAAATAGAAAACGAAGATGGAATATTTCCAGAATTGCAGGAGATCAATCTACCATCTACCGTACAAGTATTTTGCTGGGCAAATTCTCCGAAATTATCCGTATTAAACTATCCAAAAGATTTAGGCAATGTATGTATCTATTCTTTGATAGACTGCCCAAATCTCCATGTTACGGCAAATGTAGATATGAAAGTACGTGATTCCTGGGGATTTCACAACAGTGGAGTAACTGAGATAAATCTAAAAAACGTGCCTGAAGAAAGCAGACCATGGGATGACGATATAACGATTTTAAATGCGGTTGCATATAATCATGTTACTGAATGTAATGATCTGACTGCAATCAACGTTATATCCGGAACAAGAAATTCAATATTATCCTCTCAAAGCGGTGTCCTGTTTTATAAAGATTACCTAGTTAGATATCCCGCTGGAAAAAGCGCTGTATCAGATTATACGCTTCCAGAAAACTGTCGGGGTTTTTCAGCCACTGCCTTTGACGATTGTAAAATTACTTCCATCACAATTCCTGAACACATTAAAGACTTTACTTTACTCTACTGGCAATTTAGCGATACATCTTCATTTTTTAATGGAAAATTTAAAGTCAGAGTCATAAACGGACAATGTGGTTATTACGACAACTGGCATTGGTATTGTAAAGGTAAATCTGTACATGCAGAATACTATTGGGGAAACAATTATACAATCTCCTACGAACTAAACGGAGGGATTAATGCGCCGGACAATCCAACTTCTTATCGTGCTGGGGACGACTATATTGAATTGAATGATCCCACTCGTACAGGGTATACATTCCTTGGTTGGAAACGAAACGATGTTACTGGCTACGAGCCTACAACAAAAAACAAAACCGGCTTCAAAGATTATATCTTTACCGCTGAATGGAAACAATCTCCATCGTCTGGAAGCTCTGATGGAGAGAAAAACAATATACAGAGTTCATCCATCGATACTATAATTCCAAATATACTCGGTGGAAATTATAAAGTGACCGGAGCAGGACTTGAAGTCGAGTTCACCAAGCCGTCTAATGCCAACGCCAAGAGCGTCACGATTCCGGATACGATTCAGGCAAATGGGACCACCTACAAGGTAACATCCATCGCGCCGAGCGCTTTCAAGAATAACAAATATCTCACCAAAGTAAAGATTGGAAGAAATGTCGCTAAAATCGGTGCAAACGCATTCAGCGGTTGTAAAAAACTGAAGAAAGTGACGCTGGGTTCCGGCCTGACTTCGATTAATGCGAAAGCATTCTATAAGTGCGTGAATCTAACCAAGATAACCATACCGGGAAGCGTAGAGAAAATCGGCAAACAGGCATTCAGCGCTTGTCCGCAACTAAAGTCAATCGTGATCAAGAGTACAAAATTGACAACAAAGAATGTAGGTTCAAAGGCATTTTCGAAAATCTACAAAAAAGTTACCGTCAAAGTACCGAAAAAATCTTTAAAGGCATACAAAAGACTTTTGAGAAAAAAAGGACTTTCCTTTTCTGCAAAAATCAAAAAATAAGTTCTGCATAAAAGAGTCCACAACCGACTGTCCAGCCGGTTGCGGATTCTTTTGCTCTTTTCCCCTTCTATACACACCAACTATATCGACTATGAAACAACATTTAATGTGGTGGAAAATTTTATTTTGGTTTCGGTCTTAAGTTTCGCAGTAATCTTAACTGAACCGGCCTTCTTTGCTTTTACGACTCCCTTTTGGGAAACAGATGCAACAGAAGAATCCCTGGACGACCATTTGAACGAAAATAGATTCAGAACAGTGGAGCCTAACATGTATTGGCTTTTATATTCTGCAAATAATGTCTGTCCCTCTCCAACGCTTACTGCGTCGTAATAACTAACAATGCGAAAATATGATTTCTTTAAATACTGGGCCAGTATCGCGATCTTTTTTGTGTAGGATGCCATTTTTTGATTTTTGGACGCTCCTGGCCTTTGTAATTTCTGAAATCCAGTACCCAATAACTGATCGACCCTTTTGAAACACATCCGATTTTAACGCTCCTTGCCGTGGACAGCAGGATCCCTTTTTTGTGTGGGGCGAACTCATCCAAAGATTAAAAATATATTCGGGATCTTGTTCGGAATCACTCTCCGCACAATCTTCGTAGCAGATGCAACCAGCCATCAATGCCGGATAATGACATCCTCCAGTCCGCGCTTCGGCACGTAATGGATGTCGTTCCCGTCCCGATAATATGCGACGGACTCTCCCACGCCAGATAATACTTCAGCGGCTGCATGTTCACGCTCGACGCGGTGAGCCTTGCGCAGTCCACCATCTCGCGCAGCTCCGCCTCCGTCACACGGCGGCTCTCATCGTAGCCGCGGTAGCTTCTGTTTTGTTTTACCAGATCTTTGATCATGTGTCTGTCCTCCTCCAAGCGCAAACTTTTTGGGGAAAATTATAAATCCAGAGAATCAAACCACTCGTTGATAATCTGCAAATGTTTTTCCAGCGTATCTGCTCGTATTGAAAAATGCATATCATATCTGCTTCCGGCTTCCCATGAAGTTATGACATGACTATTTTGCTCGATAAACTTTGGAATCTTAACAGGAATTTGATTTGTATCAACATAAGAAATCAAAGCCGCTATATCATGTGTATAGAGGTCTCGGTCATTATATTGGAAATCAGAACTGTAAATCTGTGATTTTATCAGTTTTTCCGTTGCCTGTTGCAGATGATATGCACATATATTTTTTATGTCTTTCAGTTTTGAGTTTTCTTTGTATGTGTTCAATGCCTGCCTGGCCGTCAAAATATCTGCATAAATCAATCCCTTTGATATACTATTCGCCATTCACTTCCCTTTCCTTTCGATAAATAACCTCTCCCCTACTGATATCGTCAAAAATATGATCCTTTACCTTCCTGTCATTTCTGAAGTAAAGCAGATCATAATTCTGAAATTTTCCAAATTGATATATCCTTCTGGCAAAATCTCTGTACGACCTGGATGTAAGAATCTGCGTTCTGGATCTCTTGCCCATAATCGCAATATCTATATCCGATTCCTCCGTGCAACGCTCCTCAATTGCAGAACCAAAAAGAATAATCTCATCTATTGCAGCGCACATGTCTGCATTCCGTATAATGTTTTCAATATAATCCTTTTTTATATCAGCAACCTTACAGACTCTTCCGTCATTTGTCATTACTTCAACCAGCTTACACATAATACTCTTCCTTCTGATCGTGTCAAAAGCATATTATCATTTTCTTTCTAAAAAGTATATCTTATCCGCCGGATAATATCAATCATTTCAATCAGATATTTAAATATTTTTCACCCCACCGCATTCTCAATTTCCTTTTCCGTAGGTTTCCTCCACTGGCCGATCACAAGTCCCTCCTTGTTGTATATGTATCCGTCCCAGCTCCTATATGCGCCCTCGGGCAAGATCCAACGGCCATCCGACGTTGTTTTTCCAAACAGTTCCTCTTCCTCTTTTTTCGTTTTCGGAATCGGCGGTAATAATCTGTTCTCAGGCAAAGCTGTCTCCGGTTCCGTTTCGCTCTCGTCTACGATCCCTGTCTCAACCTCAGTTGCATTCTCCGGGGCATCCTGCCTTTCGCTTTCCTTCGCTCCGCAACCGCTGCACAGAAAACAGAGCATAGCAATAAAGCATACAAACTGTTTCTCTTTTTGCTGTCTTATCCATTTCATCTCTCGCAAACCTCCCTCTAGCCAAATGATACTTCCTTCCAAATTTTTATGCCCAACAAGTAGGCGTTTTCATAAATAAAATCTTTTGAGCGTCATACTCCGCCATAACCCCTCGCATTAGCTGAGCGTCGGTCGGATACTCGCGCAGGCGCTCTCCAACCCGCTGATACTTCTCGCTCCCGCGCCCGAGCAGCAGGATCAGGCTCTTTCCCTTCTGCTCCCTCGCATATTCGATCATGGCGCGTACTGCCTCGGCGCGCTCCGCGATACAGGTACAGTTACATCCCGTCATCTCCACGTAGCCGCGCACTTCCGCGGCGATATTCTCCTGGCACTCCGTGCCCGGGTCGTCCGAAGTCACGCAGACATAGTCCGAGAACAGTCCGGCGATAACTCCGAGCTCCCGCCTGCGGTTCAGCGCCTTGCCGCCGGGACAGCCGAAGATCGTGATGATCCGCCTGTACTGGCCGTACTCCTGATACGCCGCGTCAAACAGTTTCTCAAAGCTCAGACGGTTGTGCGCGAAATCGACGATCCCGCAGATTTTCCCGTCACTGCTTGTAAAAGTCTCCATACGCCCCGGTACCGTAGTCTGTGCAAGCGCCTGCCTCATACATCGAACCGGCACACCGTAGGTATCGGCCGCCGCGATCGCCGCCACGGCGTTCTCCACATTAAAGCTCCCTCTCATCGCCAGCTCAAAACGCTCACTGAACCCGCTGCACGTCACACGGAACGAGATGCGGCCCCCTGATCTGTCCACTTCACTGTAACGGTAATCCGCACACGGATGGCGTCCGAATGTGACGACGCGCTCCGCCTTACGCGCCGCGTCGAGAATCCTCTGTGCATAGTCCGCGTCCAGATTGACGCAGGCCGTCCCCGTCTGCCGAAAGATCGAGAGCTTCGAGCTGAAATAGTCCCCGAAATCGCGGTGCTCCTGCGGGCTAATGTGGTCCTCCGAAATGTTCAAAAAGATGCCCACGTCAAAGCGCAGCTCCCGCACGCGCTTATACTTGAGTGCCTGACTCGACACCTCCATCGTCAGATAACGCAGGCCTTGTTGACGGGCGTTCGCCAACAGTTCGTGGACTACCGGAGCCTCCGGTGTCGTCATCACAGCGTCCTGCCTGTGCTTCCCATCATAGTTGAGCACCGTCGAGATCAGTCCGGTCTCCGGCTTTCCCTGCTCAGCCTCCCATTCGTCCAGCATCGCCTTTAAGTACCACGCGGTCGTCGTCTTTCCTTTTGTCCCCGTAATCCCGGTGAGCCGCGGCTCGCCCGGCGTATAGCCGAAGAACAGCGCAGATACCGCCGCCATCGCGCGCCGGACGTCGCTCACAAGAAACGCGGCCAACCCCTGTCCGGCCGCGTACTTCCGCTCGCTGATATATGCAATACTCCCTTTCTCTGCCGCCTCCCGCAGATATTCTTCATGAAAGGCCGCGCCCTTGCAGATAAATAACGTCCCCGGTACCACCGCCCGCGAATCACAGGTAAACCAATGAATCGGCTCTATATCGCCTGTCTCTCCCGGTTCCTGTTCTGCGAGCAACCCTCTTTCCCGCAGAACCTTTTTCACATCTTCAATCGTGATCATAATTGCCCCTCATTGCCATTGCCCGATTTTGATTCCTCGTCTTGCGCCTCTCCCAGATACTCCTCCAGCGTGATCCCTCTGCTCATGATCTCCTGCGCGGCCTCCACGCCCACGTATCGAAAATGCCAGGATTCATAATCCACTTTCGTGATGTCCTCCTTGCCGCGCGGATAGCGCAGGATAAAGCCATACCTGCTGCAGTTCTCCTGCAGCCATCTGCACTCCGGCGTATTCTCCTGCCGCGCGTCCAGCACCTGGTAATCGAGCGAGACAATATCCGCCGCCAACCCGGTCTCGTGCTCGCTGTATCCCGGTGGCATCGTCTCCCGCGTCTCCTTGTCGTAGGCCTGCTGCCAGCTCAGTCCCTCGCTCTCCATCGACGCAGCGATGTCCTCGTCCAGAAGCTTCTGCTGATATTCGGAATCCCGGTAGCCGGAGGCTACAACGAACTGCAGCCCCTCCTCCGATCCGTCCGTCAGCATCATCTTCAGCGCCGGGTACATCTCCTCCGCGACCGCGCACGACTTATTCTCCAGCCAGTGCAGCCTCGGCAGGTAGTTCTCCGGAAGCGCGTGATCCTTGTTGACGAGCATCAGCAGATCCGCCTCCTGCCCTGCGACATTCACGCCGCCGTCTCCGCGATCCTCCCAGATCCAGAAACGGTTCGAATTCGTCTCTCCGGCCTGCCGGTAATGTATGGTCCCGACCGCCACAACGGCGATCAACGCCGCAGCAACCCCCAACGCGATACGTCGTCTCTTCCTGCGCCGCAGTTCCCGGCCGTCCTGCTTCTCGCTCTGGGCAAGCCGCATCCGATTCTCCTTCATCTCCCGCTTCCGCTCGTCCTTTCTCTGCACACGATTCATATCCGCAAAATACCTCCAGGCATCCTCAGCGCTGCGCTCAGTCGAACTGCACGCTTTCACGGCTCTGTGGCCCGCGCTCCCCTGCGTCCATTCCGCCATCCGTTCATATCCGTTTCTATACATAAAAACATCCCCTCTGCGTTGCTTTCCCGGGAAACGGCTGCCGGAACCTTGATCCGTTTCATCTGTCGTTTCCCTTCATCCACAGAGAGGATAAAACTCACATGTATCAGATTTTTCTCTAAGTTGTATCAAAATTGTATCATCAAAAAATTTTTCCCAGTCCCTGCGCCATGCCTTCCTCCGCCATCTGCGCCGCCTCCGCCGGAAGATAGTTCAGCTCATCCGCCACATCGGTATCTCCGGTCATATAATTGAGCACCAGACCATATAACTCAAACGCGTCGTCGGCAAATTCCTCCCACGATCCGTACATTCCCGAAAAATCGCCGGCCAGCTCCTTCCACCTCTGCGTGCCGTACATGACCGCAAATCCGATGCCTGATCTGTCCGGATCCATATTGTAATCCGTGCCTGCCAGCAGGCGGTACGCATGTCCCGTAAACGCCTCAAACGAGAGTTCAACGTCCAGTCCTATCTGATCCGGCCCCCTGCTGACCTCCGCACCCTGCGCCCCGCACACCGCCGCAAAATCATAGCGGGATTCATCCAAAGGGCGGACGTTTTCAGCCACATAATCATAGAAATCTTCTATTGTCTCGTTTGCGTCGCCCTCCAGGATCTGCTGCGGAGTGAAACCCTGTTCATTCAACAGTTCCAGCTCATGCGCGCCCAGCGCAACAAAGGATTCAAATCCCAGATCCGCCGCGATCACATCGAGCATCGACGGTCCGGTCACAGACGCGTAATAGCTCATGTCCACGTTCGCGTCCGTGATAAGCGTGACCGCGTATCCGTCTACATCGTAAAAGCGGAAACAGTACACCGGCAGCGTCGCGTCGGCAAGACGGACGGTGGCTATATCGGCCAGATACAGGTTCTCCGAGACGATCCCGGTCAGACAACCCTCAGGAAACAATCCCGCCCCGCACCAATCCTCCATCACGTCGAAGCAGCGGGCGACCATCTCCTCCAGAGGCTTCTCCATTCCCATGGTATAACCCCACTCCCAGGAAAACTCCTCCGTCTCCTGCAACATCTGCAGCCGCCCCGCAATATCGAGCGAGGCCGTATCGAGGAAGCGGATATTTTCTCTCCTGGAAAGTACCACATGGCCTTCGGTCCTTGCATCCTGCCATCCGGCGTACAGCCCCGGCAAAAACCACGCGACCGCCACAGACGCCGAGAGCGCAAAAATCCCGGCCGCATATTTTAAAATCGTCTTCCAGCCACCGCGTCCCGGCATATGTCCGTCTCCTTTCTGTTGTCTGCCCTGAAATTCAAATCTCATCCATGATTCCGCGCCTCCGCTGCTCTCTGCGGGCAGCGAGTCTCATTCATATCCTTTGCGCAGCGCTTCTTTCGTCTGTCTTTTCCTCACGTCCCGTCTTCTGCAGACGCGTCCTTCTCCTGTCCCGGCTCCGTCTGCGGCCGCGCCCCTCCTCCGGATAGGAAAAACGCACCGTCACTTTCAGCCCGGCTCCCGGCGCGCTCTCCATCTGCCAGACCGCCTGATGCAGCTCCACGATCTTCTGGCAGAGCGCCAGACCGAGTCCCGCGCCGCCCTCCTTGCGGGCGCGCGACTTGTCCACCATATAAAACGCCTCCGTGATGCGTGAAAGCTCCTCGGGCGGAATTCCCCGACCCTCATCCTCCACGCTCACCGCGTAACCGTCCGGGAGCCGCACTCCGACGACACGGATCCGCTTTCCCGGATCGGACGCCTTGCGCGCATTGTCGATCAGATTGACAAACAGCGATATGAGAAGATCCCGATCCCCGTAGATATAACCATCCTGCGCCTCCGTCTGTATCGTCAGCTGTTTTTCGAGCAGCGACGGAAGCACCGTCCGCTCCACCTCGTGAAGCAGATCCCCGGCGCGGATCTCCCGCAGCAGGATGTCCTCCCGACCGGCCATCGTCAGATCGAGCAGCTTGTAGGACAGCGATTGCAGCCGCTTCCCCTGCCGAAAGATATAGTCCGCGCACATATCCGTCTCCTCCGGCGACAGCTCCATCTGCCGGATCGTATCCGCATACCCGATGATCGAGGTGAGCGGCGTCTTCAGCTCATGCGCGAACGCCGCCGTGAATTCCTCCTGCCGTGTCACTTCATTCTGAAGCTGCTCCATCTGCGTGTTCATCGTGTTCGCCATCCAGTTGAAGTCCTCCGCAAGCCGTCCGATCTCATCGCTGCTGCCGATCTTCACACGCGCGTCATAGCGCCCTGTCGCGAAGCGCCGCGTCGCGCTGGAGAGCTTCTGCATATTGCGCATCACCAAGAACAGCGCCAGCAGGATCAATCCGCCCACCAGCACGGAGACGATCAGCACGCCGATCTGGTACCGCGCGTACATCGCCGAACGTCCCGCATAGATCGCCGTAATATTCTTCGTCGTCTCGATCCGCTCCCCGGAATCACAGCTTGCCTGTACGACCAGATAGGTCTCGTCGCCCTGTCGCACGATCTCGTAGCCCGTATTGTGCTCCTCGTCGAGCTTTCCCGCGATCGAGTGCTCCACCGCAAGCGCGTTGTCCTGATACAGTACTTCCCCGTCCTCGCTGTAGATGCGCGCGTTCCCGCCCGCTTCATCGTCCCTCCGGTGAAAGCTCTCAACCAGCTGCTTTGTCGACGCCTGAGCCCTCTGCTCGTCCGAGAGGCTGTGCAGCGTCAGCTCATAGGAATTCTGAAACATCTGGTTCTCGACCATGCAGCGTTCCACCTCGCGGTCGAGACTGTCATTGAAATTGTCCTGGATCATCCACAGGCCGAAAAAGGTCAGAAAGAGCACGAAGATCGGCGTCGTGATGAAAAAGATTTTCCACGATAAACGCATCGTACTTTCCCCCTTTCTCTCCTGTAAGCGTTTGGGCCACTTGACATATCCGTTTTTCCTGTCGCGCCTTCAAACTGCTTACCGCATCTCTTTTCCCTGACTGTGAGGCTATTACGTCACTCCATATTTTTGTGCGCATGATTACCTGTCCGAGAAGCGGTACCCCACCTTGTAGATCGCCGTGATGTGTTCCTCCAGTCCCAGCTTCTTCTTGAGCCGCTGCACATGCAGGTCCACGGTCCTGCCGGTCCCGCTATACTCGCCGCCCCACACGTTCTCGTAGATCGTCTCGCGGTAGAGCGCGCGGTTTTTGTTGCGCACAAAAAGCAGGAGCAGCTCGTACTCCTTCGTCGTCAGGTCGACCGGACGCCCGTTCTGCAGGACGGTCCTCGAGTCCGTGTCGATCTCGATATCCAGAATCCGTATCCTGCGCTCGGTCTTCTTATACCTGCGCAGCACCGTCTCCACCCGCGCCAGAAGCTCCGCGATCTCAAACGGCTTCGCGATGTAGTCCTCCGCGCCCAGCTTCAACCCTTTCACCTTCTGCTGCGTCTCGCCCATCGCCGTCAGGAAGATGACCGGAATGTTCATCGATTTGGCGTACTCCAACACCTCATATCCGTTCAGCTTCGGCAGCATAATATCCAGTAGAACCAGATCGAACGGGCGCTTCTCGATCGCGTCGGCCGCCTCCTCCCCGTCCGAAGCCACCTCACACTGATATCCGGCCTTCACCAGATTCATGCGGATCAGGTTGGCGATCGCCTCCTCGTCGTCTACGATCAGAATCTTAATCATCTCAAAAACTCTCCGTTATATATTTTTTCCGTTGCATATTTTCTCTTTCCGTCTCTGTTCCATATTCGGAACTTATTGCCATACTGTCAACACAGCATACGCGCAGACTCGTACGGATCGTTTTTATCCTACCATAGATTTCGGACACCCACAAGCGCGCCCGGAAAGCTTATATTATTCTTAAGAAAATCGCGTGAATCCGTGGACACATTTTATATCTGCCGCCGTCTTCCCGCTCATTCTTCCTATCCCTCGCTCGGCGCCAGAAATCCTTCCCCGATCACCTCGTTCGACTCCACAATGATCACGAATGCGCCCGGATCCACCTCGTGCGCGCGCTTGCGGATCGCGTACATTTCCTTGTTGTTGCTCGCACAGAGCACCACCTGCTTGTCGGCCCCGGAGTAACCGCCGGTCGCCTTCAGGATCGTCGCCCCGCGCCCGGCGATCTCGTCCACGGCATGCACCATCTCCCGCGGGAAGTCCGTGATGATCATTGTAAGCTTGCCACCTCCGCCGTAGAGCAGCTTATCCATGACGCGCGAATAGAGGTAAGCCAGGATCCAGCCGTAAATTGCCGCGTCCACGCTTCCAAGCAGGGTAGCGCCCGCCCCGATCACGACGGCATCCTGCACCAGAGCGATTCTGCCGACCGAGAGATGCGGCTTGTAATGTCGCACCGTCATGATGATGAAGTCAAACCCTCCTGTCGACGAACCGCGCATAAAGACGATCCCGTAGCCGATCCCGCAGAGCACGCCGGCACAGATCGCCGCGAGCAGCAGCTCCCCGCGGTAGGCCGGAAGACGCGGTCCGAGTACATTCATGATCGTCGATGTGATCAACACCGTCTTCACCGAGCGCAGGTAAAAATGGCGCCCCAATGTGTGGTAACAGGCAAGCGCGATCGGTATGTTCAGCAGGATCGTCATCGTTCCGACCGGTATCCCGAACAGACGATACACGATCAGCGCCAGTCCAGATACCCCCGACATCGGGAATCCCGCCGGTATCGCGAAGCTGTAGATCGCCGCCGCCAGCAACACCCCGCTGAAACCGTCCACCAGCACATCCAAAGCCCACCGGCACATCATCCGTCTCTTTTTTCTCTCTTCCATACAAACCTCCTTCTATCGCCCTGATCTTTTTGCAAACTTCTCTTAATTTAGAAGCATCTCATTTTCTATCTGTATAGCATATCCCACAAAGCAAAATACAGTCATCCGCCTACTGTTATTTTCTCTCTCAGCACGTCATAAAGCAAAATCTCCATGCAAGCCGGAGCCTGCCGGATAAAAAGCCCCGGGCAGCTCGTTTGGATTTTCGCTGTGCTTTTTCCGAAAAGTATTCTTACTACTTTCTCGGAAAAAGTACGCGAAATGGTACCGAACGAGCGGCCCGGGGCATATCTTTTTCTCTCTTTTTTGTACTTACGCTTCCTTCCGGTTCGGCTGCTTGACGATCTCCGGTCTCGGCGAGATCTCTCCGGCCTTCGTGAGCGCGATCTTCGTCATCAACGGGCCTGCCAGCTCATAGACGAGCACAGAGAACAGCGTGATGTTGCGGATCAGCCGTCCGGTCTCGCCCATCGTCTCCGTCACGGTCATCGACATGCCGAGCGCCACGCCCGCCTGCGGGAGCAGTGTGATGCCGAGGTATTTGCGGATCGCATCGCTGCACTTCATCCAGCGCGCGCCGAAGGAAGCGCCGATATACTTTCCGAAGGAACGGAACACGATATAAGTCACGCCAATCCCAACGATCGCCACATTCGCGAACACGCCGAGCTCCAGCTCCGCGCCGCTTAAGACAAAGAACAGCACGAAGAGCGGCGCCGTCCACTTGTCCGCACGCGCCATCATGTCCTCCGAAAAATCACAGATGTTGCAGAACACGGTCCCGAGCATCATGCACACGAGCAGCGAAGAGAAACCGATCTTCAATCCTCCGACCTCGAACTTCGCCATCGACAGCGCCACCGTGAACAGCACGAAGGTGATGATGATCGACAGGCGGCGGCTGTTCGACTCGAAATACCGCTCCGCCACGGTCAGCAGCGCGCCCATCACCGAACCCAGGATCAGCGACAAAATCACCTCAAGCAGCGGCTCCACAAGCACCGACACGATGCTGATCGAACCGCTTTCCAACGCCGAAGCAACGCCGGTCGACACCGCGAACACGACAAGTCCGATCGCGTCGTCCAGCGCGACGATCGGAAGCAAAATCCTCGTCAGAGGTCCGTCCGCCTTATACTGCCGCACGACCATCAGCGTCGCGGCCGGAGCCGTCGCCGTCGCGATCGCCCCGAGCACGAGTGCCATCGACACGCTGATCACATCGGGCATCAGGAAATGCAGCCCGAGCATCGCGAGATCGACCAGAAACGTCGCGGCGAGCGCCTGCGTGAACGCGATCACGGTCGCCTGCCGTCCAATCTTCTTCAGCTGCGGAATGCGAAACTCGTTTCCGATATCAAAGGCGATAAAGCCGAGCGCCACATCGCAGAAGACCGAATACTCCTTCACGTTTGCCGCATTCAGAAAACCGAGGCCCGCTATGCCGAGCTGTCCCAGCACATAGGGCCCCACCAGTATACCTGCCACGAGGTACGCGGTCACGGCCGGGAGCTTCAGAAGCTTTGCCACACGCGACATCAGAAGTCCCGCCATCATCGCCACACTCAGGCTAAAAAGTTGTTCCATAATACGTCTCCTCTTTCCCTTTGAGCGTCCTTTCGCTCATTATTCCCGCTAAATTATAGCGCAGGAACAAAAAAATGCAAGAGGAAATTTCCTTTATAAATACTGCTCCAGATCCTTGCGGTCGTTCGAGAACTGGTACGCCGCCTGCGGGGTGATCGTCCCCTGATTCACCAGACGGCACAGCTCGCTGTTCAGCGTGTGCATGCCGAAGGCCGCGCCGGACTGCATGGCTGTTCCCATCTGATGCGCCTTGGCCTCGCGGACCAGATTCAGCACCGCGTCCGTCCCCACGAGGATCTCTGTGGCGGCGATCCGTCCGTTTCCGCTCGCGATCGGGATCAGGCATTGCGTCACGACGCCGTTCAGAACGCCGGAGAGCTGCGTGCGCACCTGGTTCTGTGTCTCGGACGGACAGGCGTCTATGATACGATCCACAGTCTGCGCCGCGCCGGTCGTATGCAGGGTGGAAAGCACCAGGTGGCCCGTCTCAGCTGCCGTCAGCGCCGCGGAGATCGTCTCATAGTCACGCATCTCGCCCACAAGGATCACGTCCGGGTCCTCACGCAGAGCGGAGCGCAGCGCGGACGCGAACGACACCGTGTCGTGCCCGACTTCTCTCTGGTGGATCAGCGATTTCTTCGTCTCGTATACATACTCGATCGGGTCCTCGATCGTGATGATGTGGCGCGCCTCCATCTCGTTGATGTGGTCCACCATCGCAGCCAGCGTCGTGGACTTACCGCTTCCGGTCGGTCCGGTCACAAGGATCAGTCCTCTCGGCTTCTCCGCCATCTCTCTGAGCACATCCGGCAGCTTCAGCTCCGCAAGCGTCGGGATCGTATTGTTCAGCAGACGGATCGTGGCCGCCGCCTTGCCCTGCTGCATGAACACGTTGACCCTCTGGCGGTTGCCGTCCGAGGTCGTCAGGGAGAAATCAATGTCCTCGCCCTCTGCCAACTTCGCCTTCTGTCTCTCGTTCAGCATCGAGAGGATCACATCCCTCGTCTCAATCGGGCTCATCTGGATCCCCGCATTCGTCATCGACCCGTGCACACGGAACACAAGCTCCATCCCCTCCGAGATATGCACATCCGAGCAATTCCTGCTCCGCGCCTCAAGCACAATCTGATCTATTGTCATTTTCTATCTCCTCCCATCATTATTTGAATTCCTGTTTAGTTCACATCGAACGGAATCGCACGGTACCCTTCCTGGGTATTTCCCGTCAAAACCGCAATATCGGCTTTTTAAAAGGGAAAGCCGATATTGAACGGCTTTGTGCCGGAAAACACCCGGAAATCCCTGCGATTCCTGTCTATGAAGTGCTGTTGTTCTACGCAAGATCAGCCCGTGCAGGTGATTGGCAATGCCTAAGGCAAACCGTGTGCAGCCGCCGGCGCTTAGCAAATGTGCGCCGTAAGGCGATACATGAGCTTAGCGTCCGCTGCGTGCCTGCACTCGTGCGGGAGCTGAGTTTGCCGTGGCATTGACCAATCCCTGTGAGGGCGTCCGGTTTGTGAATGATACACGAATCAGGAATAGTACGCCACCTTCTGCAGCTCCTCCACCGTGCTGATCCCCTTCTTCACCAACTCCGTGCCGAGCGTCCGCAGCGTGCGCATCCCCTGATGCTCGATCGCGTAATTCTCGATCTGATCCATCGTCGCGCCCTCGGAGATCATCTTGCGGATCGTGTGATCGATCAGCACGATCTCATGGATCGCGGTACGTCCGTTGTAGCCGGTGTTGTTGCAGCGGTTGCAACCCTGCGGCCGCTTGACCAGCGGGACGTCCTCGCCCAGAAGCTCCTTTTCCATCTCGTTCGGCACATCGTCCTTCGCGCAGTACGGACACACCTTTCGCATCAGACGCTGTGCCACGACGCCCACGAGGGAGTTCGCGATCATGTACGGTTCCATCCCCATGTCCACAAGACGGACGATGGATGAGACCGCGCTGTTCGTATGCAACGTGGAGAGCACCAGATGGCCCGTGATCGCTGCACGGATCGAGATACTCGCCGTCTCCGCGTCACGCGTCTCACCGACCATGATGACGTCCGGGTCCTGACGCAGCAGGGCGCGCAGTCCGATCTCAAAGGTCAGTCCCGCCTGATTGTTCACCTGCATCTGGTTGATCTTCGCGACGTTCTTCTCGACCGGATCCTCAATCGTCGAGATGTTCACCTGGCGGTGCGAGAGATCCTCGAGGATCATGTAGAGCGTCGTCGATTTGCCGGAACCGGTCGGCCCCGTAATATAGATGATCCCGTTCGGGGAACGCAGCATCCTGGAAAATTTCTCATAGTCGCTGTCCGTCATGCCGTAGGTGCGGTTGTGATCGATCGTTGCGTTGCTCGCCAGCAGACGCATGACCGCCTTCTCACCAAACACCGTCGGGATGACCGACACACGGATGTTGATCATCTGGCCGTTCACTCTCACCTTGCAGTGGCCGTCCTGCGGAATACGCCGTTCCGCGATGTCCATGCCGGAGATGATCTTGATACGCGCGATCAGGGAGCTGTGCAGTCCCTTCTGCAGCGTCACGTAATCGACGATCGTGCCGTCAATCCTCATGCGCACGAGCGTCTTGTCCTCGAAGGGCTCGATGTGGATATCACTCGTATTCGTCGTGTAGGCGCGTTGGATCAGGCTATTGAGCAGCTTGATGATCGGCACCTCGCCGTCGCCGTCCTCGAGCTCCAGCTCCTCCATCTCGTCGTCCTGGAACACCTCGTTCGCGGTGCTCGCCGCGCGGTGCGCGGAAACCTCGGAATAATAGTAGGAGATCGCCTTCTCCAGAGGCGCCTTCTCCGCGAGCTGGACCTCCAGATCCATGCCCGTGATCTGGCGGATATCCTCCATCGCGTAGAAATTCAGCGGATCGTTCGTCGCCACGACCATGTGGTTCTCCTGCACGGAGAGCGCCAGAATGTCGTATTTCTCCGCGAGCTGCTGCGGAATCTTCGACACCGCCTCGACGTCGATCTGCCGGTTGGTGAGATCCACCCGCTCCAAATTCAGGCGGCTCGCGAGCGCTTCGAGCATCTGCTGCTCCGAGATATATCCCTGCTCGATCAACACCGTGCCGAGACGCTTTCCGCTGTCGCGGTGCTCTTTCTGATAAGCCAGCGCCTGCTCAAGCTGTTCGTCGGTGACGTAGCCGTACTCCTTGAGTACCTCACCGATACGGATATTTTTGATCTGGCTCATGCGTTTCTACCTCCCATTTTGTCACTGTATTTCTGTCCTGTCATGTGCCGGACAAGCCTCTCGGCATTCGGCATTCGGCCCCTTTGCGTGCCTCAACGGACCGCCTTACGGCTGCTCCGACGGCTGCGTCATCTCCGTCTGCTGCTGTATCGCGGAGAGCAGACCGCTCACCGTATCCAACACCTGATTTACCTGATCCGTGGTGTCCGCGCCACTCTGCGCCTCGACCTGCTCATACAGGCTCTTGTCGCACATGTACATGTTCAGACTCAGGGTGAGCTGGCGCGAGCCCTCCTCAAGCTGCGTACTGCCATCCTCCTGAACGCGCATACGGGACTGGCCCTTCTGATAGGATATGCCGGTCACACGAATCGCCGGATACCCATTGACCAACGTGTCAACCAGACTCTGATAATTCTCTTCCGCTCCTTCCACCGTCAGCTGAACGGTACAGGTATAAACCTGATCCTGCACATCCACGCGCGCGGGAAGCTCCTTATTCTCGTACGCCGACGCGGCGTCTTCATAGGCCTGTTTCTGATTCTGCATGCCCTCGTCGATCGCGTCCGTCACAGTCCCTTTGTCTTCCTCCGTCTCCGCCTGCGCGGCTACTGCCGCCGCTGCCGCCAGCTCTTCCGCCCGGGCAAGCTCAGAGCGCGGATACGGCTCCGCCTGTGTGAATGAAGCCGGCTGGATGTTCAGCGTGACGCTCTCCAGTCCGTGTGCAAGCACGATGTTCGTGATCTCGCGGTCCACTTCCTGGCTTGTCATCAGATCGTAATATTGAGCGGTCTCATCGGCTGCCGCCTGCTGCAGATCCGCATAATTCTGCTCATAATCCGGGTACATGGCGATCTTGAGTTTCATCTCCTGCTGCTCCATCTCGGCGTCCGCGATCTCGAGATCCAGATCGTCCAGACGTGTCATCGTCGGCATGATGAGGTAATAGATAAAGCCCACAGCGATCAGCAAAAAAGCCATGAACGAGAGAAGCAGTTTGTCCTTGCTCGTCAGTTTCATCTGCATTCCTCATCACCTACCTTCCCGCCTGCTCTGACAGATAGCAGTTTACATTGATCGAATATAACAGCGTTTTTTCATCATAGGAATATCCGGAATACTGAATGTCGTCAAAGATGCCGGACGCCTCCAGCATGTCGATGAACTGGTTGATCAGCGTCACGTTCTCCGCCTTCGCGTCCACGCTCAGATTTCCGTCCTCCGCCTTGTAAGACTGAATCTCCAGCTCGACCGCCTGCGACTGCGCGTAGCTCTGCAGCTGCATCACCACGCTGCTGTTCATGTAGGGGTAGGACTGTATGCAGCCCTCCACCCAGCGGATCTGATTGATCTTGCCCGACATCTCGGCGATCTGCTGCTGGATCTCGTCCGCCTGCGCGCACAAAGCAATGTTGTTCGGATCGTTAATATAGTCCTTCAGCTCCCGCAGTTCCGCCTTCTTCCGGTACTCCTGGTAGAGCATGACCCCTGCCACGGACCCGCAGATAAGCAGGAACCCAAGCGGCGGAAGCACATAGCGCTTCCAGACCTTCGGCCCGCTCTCCTTGTTCTTCACCTTTTTCTTCGCCGGGACCACCAGATTGATGTCCTGTTTCACATGGATCATGTTGCCGAGCTCCGCCAGATAGCGGCTGTACTCCTGCTCCATGCCCTTCGGCATGCGGATATGCTTCTCCGGCTGCAGAAGCTCGCACGACCCTTCCGTCCCGGCCTCGATCATCGCCTGACGGTAGATCTCGAACTCATCCCCCTGCGTGCCCGCCAGATAGACCGTCTCGATCTTCTCCTGAATCTGCTGCGTGATCGCAAACTGCTGGATGTTGTTGACCAATCTTGCCAACTCCACGCCGAACTGCGGCGTCCCAGCCTCGCAAAACACACGCCTCTGTGTCGCGTACACGGAAGTACCGTTCACCCAGAGCATGCTGTTGATGCTCGTACCGTCGATCATATGTACCACGCAGACCTTGCCGCGCACCTGTTTCAGCGTGCCGAGCAGCTTATTTCTGCAGGTGCGGGCGACGCTGATGGAGCTTACCTTGATGCCGAGCTCCCCGAACAGACTCAGATAGCCCTGGATAAAGCTGCGGTCCGTCATGACCGCGTGCACGGAGACGGTATTCTTTTCCGTCGACTCCAACATATAGTCCAGGATCGGATCCTTCTGGTCTGACACGTCCCCAAACTCCATCGGAAGCAGCTCGCGGATCTTCCTGTCCTTCGCCTTCGGCATCGTCAGCGTCTTCAACACGAGCTGCGAGCTGTTGATGACCAGCGCGACATCCTTCTTCGGAAGCTTGTTCTGTTCCCAGAACTCCTTGAGCTGATCCGACAGATCCGCCTCGTTCGTGATGATACCGTTGATCAGGCTGCCTTCAGGGATCTCGACGGAACAGACGCGCTTGACGCGCACTTTTTTCCCGCCGGTCCCGACGACCGCGTTGATGGTGCTATTGGATAAGTAAACTGAAGTTGTCATAGGTATCCCAACCCCTTATGTATTATTTCTGTATGGATACGCGGCAGGAACCGCCACGCGCTTTTCCGCGATCAATACCCCGCGCCGATCGCGTCGTACGAACCGTAGATCGGCGTGATGACGGAGACGATGATCACACCGACGATCAGAGCCATGATCACGATCATCAGCGGCTCAAGCAGCGACACGAGCTTGTTGATCGCCATCTCGGACTCGTATTCGAGGTTCTCCGCGCTCGAATCCAACATGGAATCCAGGCTGCCGGTCTCCTCACCGATCAGGATCGTCGAGGCAAACTTGTTCACGAATCCCTGAATCCCTCCGACCGCCGCGGAAAGATTTTCGCCGGCACGCACACTGGCGATCGCCTGGTCAAACTGTTCGTCTATGTAGAGATTACCCACCGTCTTGCGCCCGGTCTGCAGAGCAGTCACGATCGGAAGACCGGAGGAATACAGCGAACTCAGCGTACGGGCAAAGCGCGCCGTGTAGATCGTCATCAGAAGCTTGCCGACAACCGGCATGCGGATCAGCAGCTTATCCCGCAGCAGCCGCACCTTGTAGATGCGGAAGATCATGATGATCACCATCACGAGAACGAAGAAGCCGATACCGATCTGCAGCCAGTTCTTCACGAGCTGGTCGCTGAGCCACATCAGAAACTCGGTCGTCACCGGCAGTGACTCCATCTGGGAAAACAGATCATCAAACTGCGGGAGCACAAACGTGAAGATAATGAGCACGACCACAACGATCATCACGAGCAGGATGCACGGATAGACCATCGCGCCCGACACCTTGGACTTCAGCTTGCTCTCCTTCTCATAGTGGTTCGCCATCCGGAACGCCGTCTGGTCAAGCTTACCGCTCGCCTCCGCGGAGCGGAACATGTGGATCATGAGCTCCGGGAACGCGTCGCCCTGCTGCTCCATCGCGTCGGAGAGCGCAACGCCCTGCCGGATCAGACGCTGCAGATCCGCATAGATGACCCTGTGATTTTTCTTCAGATTCTCCTCCTCGGAGATGATGCCAAGCGCACGCACCAGAGAGACGCCTGCCGCCAGAAGCGTCGCGAGCTCCCGGCAGAAATCCGCCAGATCCTTCGTCTTGATCTTCTGTCTGGTCCGCGTGTCCTTCTTCTCCTTGCTCGTGAGCAGAAACAGGTTTTCCTGCCGAAGTCGCTGGTATAAGTCCTTCTCGTCCGCCGCGTCGCGCTCGCCCTTTACCCTTTTCCCGGCCTCGTTCTGCGCGGTATATTGATATTTCGGCATTGATCTTCACCTCATTCTTTGCTGAAACTTTCTGTCCCGTATCGCCTTCCGATCCCGCTCTGTCCACCCTTCGGGGGCAGGCCCTGCGTCGGATCCTGTGCTCTTCATCCGACGCTCAGAAACGGTATAATCCAAGGTACCATTCCAGAAGCGGGGCTCCCCAGAAAAGCGCTGCCGCCATACCTGCGCACAGGAACGGCCCGAACGCGAAATGCTCCTTCTTCCCCTTCCTGCGCGTCGCCAACAGCCAGATCCCGTAGAGGCCTCCCGCCACGATGGCGAGAAACGTCGCCACGAGCGTCATCTTCCATCCGAGGAACAGCCCCGAGGCCGCCATCAGCTTGACGTCTCCGCCGCCGAACGCGCCCGGTATCGCGAGCGTGATCAGAAGCATCGGTAAACTGACGCAGACCAGCCCGATCAGCCGATCCCGCCAGGCAGGCTCCAGACCGCAGGCCCAGGCCACCGCCGCGACGATGATTATCCCTATCACCAGACCGTTCGGGATCTCCATCGTATCCGCGTCGATCAGCGCCACCACCGTGAGCACAGCGAGAAACGCGAATGCCGCGACCGCTTCCGCCCCCATGCCGAAGCGATACACGCACAGAAGCGCGAGCGTGCCGCCGAGCGCCTCCACCGCCGGATAGCGGAATGAAATGTGCGCCCCGCAGTCCCTGCACTTCCCGCGCAGATAAAACCAGTTAAACACCGGCACCATGTCGTACCACCTCAGCGTGGCGTCGCAGGCCGGGCAATGGCTCCTTCCCGTCACATACGAAATCTTCTTCGGCAGCCGGTAGACCACCACGTTCAAAAAAGAAAAAATCCCTGCACCCGCCATGAACAGCAACAGGTACAAAACCGTTTTCACTATGTAGATCATCTTCCCACCCCAAAGCTGTCCTGCTTATCCAAGATCATCGTCATCTCTGTCGTAATCCATTGAACCCGGTCGCGTCAGTCGAAATTCCTCAACTCCGACCCGTCCATGGTGAACATGCTGTTCGCGCGGTACACCTGCCACTGCCGGTCCCCATTTTCATCCAGATAGAAATAGACGAGATACGGCCCTTCCCGGTAGAGCATACGGGTAGGCTCGAGATGCTCCTCATCGCTGCCGAGCACCACCAGACTCCCCTCGCACTCCGAAACGCGGCGCACCTGCTCCTCCACGTCCTCCTTGAGTCCGCTCTCGGTCGATCCGTCGTAGAGATCCTTCCCCAGGCCGTAATACTCGACGCCGACCATATGAAGCGCCGTCCAGATATTCTTCCCCTCCCTCAGGGCAAGATGCGCTTCCGAACGCCAGACAAAGTACAACCCCACCAGCGAGGCGACCCCGATCGCCAACAGCAGCATCAGGATCACCGCCGTCAGCCTCCATCCGTTTACCATCTGAACGTCCTTTTTCTTCATCTTCCCCCACTCCTGTGCTCCCGGATCCCCACGGCGCCTGCCCCGCAACAGGGCACACGCCCCCACGTTAAATTAGAAAAGCATACTGTAAGTATACCTTAAATTTTCGCATTACTCAAGGAATTTTTGTCTAAATTGTATGTGATGTTATTTCCATGCAGCCGGAGAAGGCGCAGGTCATTTTCCCCGGCGTATGCTACAATTGCATTTACCGACCCTCCGGGCCGGAAATCCGGGCTTTTCGCCCTCAATTTCACAAGAGATAAGGAGGTACTACGATGTCAGCAAACAAAGACAAAAAAACCGGGAAATGGATCTGCCAGTTCCACTACAAAGACAGCGCCGGCCAGCGCCGCAAGAAATTCCGGCGCGGCTTCGCCACAAAGAGGGATGCGCTTGCGTGGGAGCGGGAATTTCTTCTTGTCACCCGCCGCGATCCGATGATGCTCTTTTCCTCTTTCACCGAGATCTATCTGCAGGACATGTCGCACCGCCTGCGCGCCTCCACCGTGCGCGGCAAACGCTATATCATCCGGGAAAAGATCCTGCCCCGCTTCGGCAGTTTCCCGATCAGCCGGATCCGCCCCTGCGATATCCGCAGCTGGGAAGCCTCCCTGCTGCAGGAAGGCAAGGCGAACGGCAGGCCCTACTCCCCCACCTACCTGAAAACAATCTACAATCAGCTGAACGCGATCTTCAACTACGCGGTGAAATATTATGAGCTGCGCGAAAATCCCTGCCGCAAGGCCGGAAGCATCGGTTCCGGACAGGCCGGGGAAATGCAGTTCTGGACATTGGAGGAGTTCCGCCGTTTCATCCGCGCGCTCCCGCCGGACACGCCCACCACTCTGGCGTTCCAGACGCTCTACTTCACCGGAATGCGCGTGGGCGAGCTGCTGGCGCTGACCCGCTCCGACCTGGACTATACCGCGCGCACGATCCGCATCAGCAAGTCCTGTCAGCGCTCCCGCAAAGGCGACATCGTCACCCCTCCCAAAACCGCCCGCGGCAACCGCAGCGTGAGCATCCCCGCCTTTCTCGCAGATCTCCTGAACCACTACGCCGACACACTCCCCTCCGGCGGCGACATCCTCCTCTTTCCTTTTCACAAATACATACTGACGAAAACCCTAAACGACAGCTGCACCCGGCTGGGCCTGAAACGCATCCGCCTGCACGACCTGCGCCACTCCCACGCTTCGCTTTTGATCGAGCTCGGCTGCACCCCTCTCCTGATCGCCGAGCGCCTCGGACACGAAAAAGTGGAGACCACCATAAACGTGTACAGCCATCTCTACCCCGGCAAGCAGCAGGAGGTGGCCGACCGCTTGGAAAACCTCGGAAATCTGCCGGAACTCTTCTGATCCGGCAAGGTCAACCGCAGAAGATTCCGGCTTGATCGCAAAGCGTAAATTTCTCCGGTTCGGGAATTTGGATGCAAAATGGAAGCGCTCCTAAAAAAATGCGGCAAGATTCCGAGAAAACAGAACCCCAAACCGGTAAAAAAAATGTATGCAAAACGGAAGCGGCCGGCGGGGCATCCGCCGGCCCTGCGTCAAATCGGGCAAATCCGAATAATACTGGTTGAGTTGATAGTGGTCCTGGTGATCCTGGCGATCCTGGCCGCGATCCTGGTACCGCAGTTACTTGGTTGGATCGATGAAGCCAAAAAGAAAGATCTTGCCTTACAGGCAAGAAATGTTTATATGGCGGCTCAGGCTACAGCTGACGAACAGTATGGCCTAACTGATGCTGCTGCACCTACTTTTACAACAGAAGCTGATGGTTCGGGAGGTTTGGATCGTGTAAATGAACTGACCGATGTTGATGTAAGTGAGATTACTGATGTCAAAACCGAAGCAGATAATATTAAAGGAGATAGCACAAGAAAAGATGCATTTAAAATCGTTGCATTGAAAATGAAATTTACAATTCCAGGGACAACTGCGGGCGATGATGGAAACCTTGTAGTACACAAAGCTGAGTTGACTGAAACAGATGGCTGGAAATTTGATGATGAAGTTACTGATTAGGGATATAAGTAGAAAGAAGATTCTTTCAAAGCTAACGTCAACATTATAATGAATTAACCAAGAGAGGGTATTCCAAAAGTCACTATGACGAGGATCCCCTCTTTGTCCACATGATTTTGATTTTCCCGGAGATCATGATACATCTACTATTGGTATGGCCATAAATGTATACATTCTAACACCAATGATGATCAGAAACTGACCGAGTGGAAAATCAAAAGAGAGAATGCTCGCTTCTGTTCATCTAAAATACAAGAGCTTCCTTTCATCCGTGGATGGCCGGAAGCTCTCTGTTATTCAATAAGTAAAACATACTCATAGAATGTTTATATTTCTTTAACAGTAAAATATATGGATCATTTATCACCTTGACTTAAATATTCGCTATAAAATTATGGTTCCTTTTTGGGATTTGTGTATGTGACAGTTTCTTCAGTTTTTGGGTCGGTAAAAGAGTCCGTGTCATCATAAACTTCCCATGTATCTCCTTCTAATTGAGCATATGTTTTTGCGCCTCCTTTAGAAGGTGTAAATTCAATTGCCATACCAACAACAGTAAATGCGTCATGATCACCAGTCGTAATTGCCGTATTGCTGATAACTGAAAGCGAGTGAAACTGTAACCCATCAACATCTGCTATTTCGCCAATTCTTGTCACATCATCTTCCGATAAGTCTAGAACATTCTTTTCTCCTTTTGCATACTGCTCATCGGCGATCGTTTGTGTAGCAATATAAACGTTTCTTGCTTCAAGCACAGTCTGTTTCTTCTTCGCCTCATCAATCCACCCCAGCAAAGCCGGTACCAAAATCGCGGCCAAAATCGCCAGGATCACCAGAACCACTATCAACTCAACCAGACTTATCCGGCCTTCCTTTTCATCATTTTCTGAATTATAGCAAGCGTGATTTTCGGCTGATTTTCCATGTCAATTTTAATATTATTTTAATTGAAAACTCCATCATGGCCTTGTATAATAGAATCATAAAAATGATGTCCTGTGATACGTTAAGGACTTCAGTGGAGAGAAACAATACAATGGAGGAAGCTGCCGATGGTGAATGAGAACGTGTCACTGTCCGATATGGATATCCAGTGGCATCCCGCTTTTTATGCGGCGGCGGAACTTGAGCTGTCTGCTGACCGGTTGGCGTTGGATTTCCAGCGGGAATACAACTTAAGCAAAAAGCCTCTTCAGATTGACCTTCTGGTTATCCGGAAACTGGAGGATGCGCGCATTGAGAACGAGATCGGCCGTATCTTCCGGCGGTATAATATCGTCGAATACAAGTCACCGGATGACGGGATGACAATAGATGACTTTTTTAAGACGGTTGGCTACGCCTGCATTTACAAGGGGCTCGGGGAAACAGCAGACCAGATCCCCATTGACCAGCTAACGGTATCCCTCTTCCGGGAGGGCTATCCCCGGGAGATGTTCCGCAGTCTGGAAAAATACGGGCTTGCGGTTAAAAAAGAATGCAGCGGCGTATATTACATAGAGGGGCTTATGGTCCCTGCACAGGTGGTTGTGACGAAAGAGCTTGACGGCGGAAAGCATCGGAGCCTGAGGGTGCTTTCCAGGAATGCCCTGGAGGAGGACATCCGCGGGTTCGTCGAAGATGCGCAGAAGCTCACCAGGCAGGGGGATCGCGCAAATGTGGACGCCATCCTGCAGGTGAGCATATCGGCGAACCATGGGCTGTATGATGAGATGAAAAGGAGGTCTCCGGATATGTGTGAAGCGATGAGAAGGTTGATGTGGGATGAGATTGAGGCTGAAGTGCGGGAAGGAAAAATGGAGCAGGCAAGGAAAACGGCTTATAAACTTCAGGATATGGGATTGCCAATTGACAAGATTGCAGGGGCAGTTGATGTCGGTTCCGAAATAATACAGGAATGGTTGGCTGAGCGGGCTGTACTGACCAGATGAATCTGCTTGTACTATAAAATTTCCGTGGCTGGAAGTCTTCCATAGAAGACGTCCAGTCATTTTTTTGCTCAAAACAGCCTTGATGTCACAAGCAGCCACGCTAAAAATATACCGGACTGCCTTCCCAGACAAGTCTGGTTGAGTTGATAGTGGTCCTGGTGATCCTGGCGATCCTGGCCGCGATCCTGGTACCGGCTCTGTTGGGGTGGATTGATGAAGCAAGGAATAAGCAGTATGTGCTTGAAGCGAGAAGTGTGTATCTGGCAGTACAGGCTGCGGCAGATGAAGCATATGCGGTTGATGAGGATGTAGACTTAGATACATATTTCGCAAATGATGGCAATGGCGCATTAACAAGGGTAGCAACACTAGCAGATATTCCGATAGAACAACTTACAATATCAAAAATCAATGATGGTATTGACGATGATGATATTCAAGTAAATAAGGATAGTCACAAAGGAAAGGTAATTCAGTCAATTCATCTTACATTCACAGGGCAGAACGGTGATAAGGTAACCGCCGACTTAAAAGAGGGGAAATGGACCGCTTCGGCTGCTGAAGTAAGTACGGATTAATATTAGATATGTTTTATCCAGAAATGTTGAGTCCGTTTCAAAGTTTGTATAAACTCAAAAGACTGGAGACCGTTTCAAAGTTTATGTAAACTCAAAAAACTGACGTAAGATTTGTGATAAGTTGCCAGAGGGCAGAGCCTTTTTCAGGTTCCGCCCTCTGCTTTATAGAGTGTCTATCCCAAAGATTGTGTAAACCTCCAAACTGATGTAAGATAAAATTACACAGTTTGGAGGTTTTATTATGGCAAGTCTGCAAATAAAAAGTCAAGCAGAAATTTGTGAACTTTGAAAATTTTATACAGGTTGAAAAAAGGTATCA
>CANQDA010000020.1 GCA_947591155.1 uncultured Lachnospiraceae bacterium | reverse complement strand
GGTGCCTGGAAAACGGGATCATCCCCCATGTCATCACGGACGACGGCAAGGATGGATATGAACTTGAGATCCCATACAAAGAAGCGGCGGAGGCGGATGTGGAAAGCACGGAACCGGCAGAGCTGAGGAAGACGCTGCACGCGGGAAAGATACCGGAAGCGTACAGGGACGTCATATCAGACATGGAGATTACGGAAACCCGCAGAAAAGTAAGCGACAGCCAGGAGGAGGAAAGACCGGCGGGAAAGATATACGGCACACAGGAAGAAATGATAGAGCGTGCAAAGGAAGGATATTTTGTGAGGGATCCGGAGAGGAACCTTGTGTACTGTCCCAACGGAGAGATCCTCCGGCAGAAATGTGTGAAGAAGAATGGAAATATCCGGTACGCCAATAAGAACGCGTGCCGGCACTGCCCGGACAGGAACAAATGTTACAAGGGCAGGAATGCGTGGAAGGAGATCGACTTTACGAAAGACTGCCTGGAGAAACCCTGCAAAGACTGGCTGCAAGCGGAAGGGCGGGAAGAGGAGGCAGAGGAAGAAACCAAAGGGCAGTATCATTTTGAAAAAAGAACCATCGTAAGGTTTATCCTGAAACCGGACAGAAAAAAGACGGCGGAGCGGATGTGCCTGTCAGAGCATCCGTTCGGGACGATCAAGAGGGCAATGGGATTTGGTTACTTTCTGCTGAAAGGGATGCGGAAAGTGACAGGGGAATTTGCGCTCATGTGTCTTGGGTATAATATCAAGCGGGCGAAAAACCTGCTTGGATTTGAGAAGATGAAGGAACTGATGGCGGCAGGAAACTGCTGATCCAAAAGAATATACACTTTATTCAGTTGTTGAGGTCAGATATCTATTTCGTATGAAATATATCTGGCATTTTTTGTTGCAGAAAACAAGTTTTTGGACAGTCTGCGGGGGGGTATCATCGACTCCGTCAAGGAATGGTTCGGAAGCCTTTTCGGCAAGTAGAATGCCGGGGCACGAAGCGGGGCGCGAGCGGCTTGTTCACGTCCCGTTTTCCTTATCAAATGCACGAACGTCAGGTTTGATTTCACAAACGTCAGTCCGGCGGGCTCAAAAGACAGCGGGTAATGTGGTATAAGTCTTTAGAAAAAGTTTTAACAAAATCCGCCCTGTGCCGTATCAATAGATGAGGATGTATGTTATATATCAAATAAATATCAAACCAGAAAAAGGAGGAATCATCATGAGTGAAGAAACGAACAAAAAAGTGAATGAGACGCTTTCCGAAGAAGAGGTCAAGGACGCGGCAGGAGGAAGGCGGCTGCTTTTTGGTGATATGAGAATGCGCAGATGCGAGTGCTGCGGAAGATTCTTCGAGATAGATCCCAGGATGCTCAACGAAATAAACATATGCCCGACATGCGGATCCCATTTAAAGGCGGATCGAAGGATGCTGTAAACAAAACCTTGCAAAGCAGGGCATTTTGGCAATGGGTAAATTATATTGCCGAAATGCCTTGCTTTTTTTCTGTATCATAATATAATGCAGTAAAAACAGTCAGGAGGAAATGCCGTATGGAAATGAAAGCGGTATTCAGGGAAAACAGGGGCGGGAAAGCATTATGCCCGGTCGGGCGGTTCGGGCCGGAGACGGCGAAGCGTACAAGGCGTTTCCATGAGAGCTTTCCGGAGTATCAGCTGACGCCGTTGGCTGCGCTGGATGATCTGGCGAAACGGGTGGGAGTCGCCTCAATTCACATGAAGGACGAGAGCTGCCGCTTCGGGCTGAATGCGTTTAAGGTGCTCGGCGGGAGCTACGCGATCGGGAACTGTATAGCCAAAAGACTGGGCGTCCGTCTTGAGGAGCTGCCGTTCGGGGAACTGTTGAGCGGGGGCGCGAACGGAAAACTGGGAGAGCCCACTTTTGCCACAGCGACTGACGGAAACCATGGGCGGGGCGTCGCGTGGACGGCGCATCGTCTGGGCCTGAAGAGCGTTGTGTATATGCCCAAGGGAAGCGCGGCGGAGCGACTTGCCAATATCCGGGCGCTCGGGGCGGAAGCGTCGATTACGGATCTGAATTACGATGATACGGTGAGACTCGCGAGGACGGAAAGTGAGAAAAACGGGTGGATTCTTGTGCAGGATACCGCGTGGCAGGGCTATGAGGAGATTCCTGCTTTGATCATGGAGGGCTATACGACCATGGCGGCGGAGGCTTTTGAGCAGCTCGGCGGCAGGCTGCCGACGCATGTGTTCCTGCAGGCAGGGGTCGGCTCGATGGCGGCGGCTGTGGCCGCGTATTTTGCCGCGGTCGGCGGGGAAGACCACCCGACTGTTGTGATCGTCGAGCCGGATCAGGCAGACTGCTTTTACCGGACGGCGGAAGCAGACGATGGGAAACTGCATGCGGTAACCGGCGAGATGCGTTCGATCATGGCCGGACTTTGCTGCGGCGAGCCGAGTCCGCTCGCGTGGGAGATTCTGCGGGATTACGCAGATGGTTTCGTCTCCATGCCTGACGAGGTGGCAGCACGGGGCATGCGCGTATTAGGGAATCCGTTTGGAAAAGATCCCCGGGTGATCTCCGGGGAGAGCGGTGCTGCCGCCTTCGGAGCTGTGATCGAAATCCTCACAAACCCGGAGCACACGCAGCTGAAAGAAAAACTGTATCTGGATGGGAATTCCCGTGTCCTCTGCTTTTCGACCGAGGGAGACACGGACCGGGAGAATTACAGGCGGATCGTGTGGGACGCAACAATGATCTTGCCTGACGATTTTTGACATGAAAAAACCCCGTAAAAACGGGGTTTTTCAAGCTGCTGACGGGAATCGGACCCGTGACCTCCGCACTACCAATGCGACGCTCTACCGACTGAGCCACAGCAGCACGTAACGATGACCGCTACGGTTTTATATCTTAGCATACTTTGTTGTGGCTGTCAAACGGAATCCGATTTTTTAAGGTACATTTTTATAGCTTTTTGAAATCCATGATAGAATATTTTCGAGTCAGTCTCATTGCTCCATCTGCCGTCCCATGAAACCGGCGGCGCATTTCGCGAGCACCTGCTCGGTCTCGCCCATGCGCCGCGAGGTATCTTTGCTGCGCAGGATTACGGAGCCGATGACGTCGCCTTCGCAGAGGATCGGACTGATGACCTGCGGCATGCTCTCGTCGTGATCCTCGCTCGTGATCTTGATCTGCTTCTTGGACTGCGGGTCACTGAGTACGTTTTCACGGTCGTTCATCACCGCTTCAAGCTGTCCGGTGACCGGAGTTCCGACCGCTTCTTTGCGGATGCCTCCGGCCGCCGCGATGATCTGGTCGCGGTCCGTGATAAAGACGCTGTGCCCGGAAGCGGACGCGAGCGCCTCAGCGTATTCTTTCGCAAAGCTGCCGAGCTCGCCGATCGGGGAGTATTTTTTCAGGATGATCTCGCCCTCGCGGTCGGTAAAAATTTCCAACGGATCGCTCTCGCGGATCCGGAGAGTTCTTCTTATCTCTTTCGGGATGACAACGCGTCCCAGATCGTCGATTCTTCTGACAATTCCTGTTGCTTTCATATCGTGTTCCTCCATCATCTCTTTTACTTTTATCTTAAACTGACGCGGCGATATGCCGTCGGTGTGCCAGTTATTGTTGGTACTTGTAGTATCTGTAAAAGAGCGGAGTTTATGCACGAAACTAACAGGGGATATGTCGAAATGAAATCTGCCGGACAAGCCGTCCGGCAGAAATTTCCTGTCTCGAATCGAATGTAAATAGAAAAAGATTAATCGCGTCCCATCCGGTTGAGCAGCGCGCGCTTGATGTCGTAGAGTTTGTCCGAGAGGTCGATGTAGACCTCGTGCGGATTCGCGAAACGCTTCGTCTCCTCCCAGAGCGTCTCGGTCTCCTGCGCGCAGTACTCGCGTATCTCCATGACGGAGGGCGAGGTGTAGACGCATTCGCCTTTCAGGAATATGGGGACGAGCATCTCGCGCAACGTGTAGCTGCCGCCTTTGAATTTCGTCTTTTTCCAGGTCTCCAGGGGATCGAAGATCGTGAGGTCTTTGTCTGCGTCGAAAGTCTCGTCGGCAAGACAGATCAGGTCGGCGTGGATCTTGCCGCTCTCTTTATCGTAGATGCGAAAGATTTTTTTGTTCCCTGGATTGGTGATCTTTGCCGTGTTTTCAGAGAGCTTGATCTTCGGGATGAACTCGCCGGTCTTCTCATCGAGGACGGCCGCCAGCTTGTAGACGCCGCCGAAAGCCGGGCAATCCTTGGAGGTGATCATGTTTGTGCCGACGCCCCAGGAGCTGATCGCCGCACCCTGGGATTTCAGGCTGTCGATCAGGTACTCGTCGAGATCGCTCGACGCGGAGATGACGGCGTCTGGGAAGCCAGCTTCGTCGAGCATCTTCCGCGCTTTCTTTGACATGTAGGCGAGGTCGCCGCTGTCGAGACGGATGCCGTAATTTTTAAGTTCGATGCCGGACTGGCGCATCTCGCGGAACACGCGGATCGCGTTCGGGACGCCGCTGCGCAGGGTGTCGTATGTATCTACGAGCAGCGTGCAGGCGTTCGGGTACAGCTCCGCGTATTTTTTGAAGGCGGTATACTCGTCCGGGAAACTCATGATCCAACTGTGTGCGTGCGTGCCCTTGACCGGGACGTCGAAAAGCTGTCCGGCGAGTACGTTCGAGGTGCCGATGCAGCCTGCGATCATTGCGGCCCGCGCGCCGTAGACGCCGGCGTCCGGTCCCTGCGCCCGACGCAGTCCGAACTCCATCACGCCGTCCCCGCGGGCAGCGCGCACAACGCGCGCCGACTTCGTGGCGATCAGGCTCTGGTGATTCAGGATCGTGAGGATCGCGGTCTCAACAAGCTGCGCCTGCATGATGGGCGCGACGACCTTTAAGAGCGGTTCGTACGGGAATACGACCGAGCCCTCCGGGATCGCGTAGATGTCGCCTTCGAAGCGGAACGCGCGCAGATAGTCGAGGAATGCGCCGTGAAAGATCCCGAGACTTTTCAGGTAGGCAATATCCTCCTCTGAAAAATGCAGATTTTTGATATAGTCGATGACCTGCTCCAGACCCGCGACGATCGAGTATCCGTTGCCGCACGGGTTGGTACGGTAGAATGCGTCGAAGACGACGGTCTCGTTGGACTTGCTCTCGAAATATCCCTGCATCATCGTCAGCTCGTACAGATCGGTCAGCAGGGTGAGGTTGAGTGTGCTCATAAATTTTCCCCTTTCGGTATAGGATTGCGTTCTCCGGATAAAATGATACTGTTCATTTCGTCTATGGTAATGATCAAATTTCTTCCGGAAAACGTGTTTGTAGTGTAGTGTACCATATTTGACGGAAATTAGCATCCGAAATTTGAAAATACTATGATCCTGAAAAATGACCACAAAAAGAAAAAAGTGCTTGCAATGAGGGAAAACTTGCGCTATAATACCATTTGCATGTGAGAATTGCATAAGAATATAGGGCTATCGCCAAACGGTAAGGCAACGGACTCTGACTCCGTCATTTCAAGGTTCGAATCCTTGTAGCCCTGCTGGAGAGCATCCGGATGGGTGCTCTTTTATAATTTCTGGTCTTCCTCTGACGGGACATACTGCGCGATGTCCTCAATTCTGCAATTCAGAATCTGGCACAGATCGTTGACCGTCTTCATACTGATATCCTTCCCGTGCTTCAGTCGGTGGAGCGTGCTGTGCGACATATGATGTTTGTTCGTAAGGGTATACCAGTTCTCATTGGAATTCTTCAATGTTTCCCAAAACGGTGAATAATTGATCACAGTCCCGCCCGCTTCCATTTTTTGGATATGTTCTCATTTTAAAAGATATTTATTCACTTGAATACCTTCGATAAAAAGAATATATTAGATGGGGGAAATGCAGAGAAAAGGGATCGGAACAGAATTGCCGCTTGTTATTTCGACTCTTCTACAAAAGAAATGATTTCGTTGGGATCGCAGTTCAGGATCATGCAGAGCCGTTCCAGCGTAAACATAGTAATGCTTTTGTTGTGACGCAGATTGTTGATCGTCCGGGGATTGATACCGTACTTGTTTATCAGAGTGTAGGTCGTGATCCCGCGCAGTTTCATTGTGTTCCACAAAGATTCATAGCTGATCAATGGTTTTCTCCTTGGCAAAAGTATAAGGTTCGCAACAATTCGTTGCGATTGGATTGTGGACAGGGGGTCACATTCATTATCGACGGCAAATTTATGATTGAACATACTGAAAAATATATCTATAATAATAAGAGATCTTGCAAAGGGAGGGCTGGAAAGATGCAACAAAATGAAGCGTCCGGACTGAAAATCGGCTTATTGGAGGAGTTCATGGACGTGACGTTCGGATTTTCCGAGGAGGAGCTGCAGGCAGTACATGGGATCATTCCGATGACGCAGGAGATTTTTGAGCGGTGTGTGAGAAAGTGCGAGGATTTGGGAGCGGTCCGGCAGCTCGGGGAGCTGATCGGTACATTCCCGGAGCTGCAGAGCAAATATCGCGAAAGGCAGCGCCTGCCGGAGGGGCCTGAGGATAATTCGGAAAGTATCTGGCAGGAAGGCAAGGCGGTCAGGGGACTTTCACAGGAAGGACTGCAGGCGGACGGATCGACGGCTCAGGAACTTTCGAAGGAAAAGCAGCAGGCGGATGAGCTCTGGAAGAAGATCAACTCACAGCTTGAAAAGATGAAATAGCCGTGGTATGATAGGTCGGGTGCAGCCCGGAAGCTGAAATTCGGGTTGAGAGAGGGCGCAGCCCGGAGAGCTGCGTGCCGGATTGAGACAGGCAGGGTTCATTTTGACATAGGACGGAGGCTGTTTATGGCATACCAGTTTGAGAGCAGAGTGCGTTACAGCGAGGTCGGCCAGAATCGGAAGCTGACACTCGCCGCGGTGACGGATTATTTTCAGGATTGTTCTTCGTTTCAGTCGGAGGCGTGCGGGAACGGGATCGATTATCTGAAGGAGCACAAGCGCGTGTGGATGGTTCTGTCCTGGCAGATGGAGATTCTGCGCAGGCCGGTCTTCGGAGAGAAGATTACAGTACAGACCTGGCCCTACGAGTTCAAGGCGTTCTACGGATATCGGAATTTCACTCTGTTGGACGAAGCCGGCGCGTATCTCGTGAAGGCGAACAGCGTCTGGGCGTTTATCAATATGGAGGCAGGGAGACCCGCAAAGGTGCTTCCGGAGAACGTTTCCGGCTATCAGATGGAGCCGCCGCTTGAGATGGAGAACTTTTCCCGCAAGATCCAGATGCCGAAGGATTGTGTGGCGCTGGAGTCCTTCCCGGTGGGCAGGCATCACCTGGACACGAACGACCATGTGAACAACGGACAGTATATCGCGATGGCGGAGGAATATCTGCCGGAGGATTTTGAGGCGTCGCTGCTGCGGGTCGAGTACCGCGCGCAGGCGAAGCTCCACGATGTGATCGTGCCGATGGTGCACTGCGGGGAGAACGAGTTCACGGTCGGCCTGTGCGACGAGGCCGGAAAGCCGTACGCGGTCGTCGCGTATTCACGCTGAAGATCGGCGGCAAGGGGCGGATCGGCCAATACAGGCACAACAGGTCGCGGAATAAGCAAAGGGAATGACGGCAGAGCTTGTGGAATAACCAGCAGCAGGGTTTGCAGAATAATCGGAAAATGGCAGACAAGGAGAAGGTATGCTTCGTATAGGGAAAAAGCAGGAGCTTGAGCTCATAAAAAAGGTCGATTTCGGCGTGTATCTGGCCGAGAGCCGCGACGCGCAGGAGCGGGTGCTGCTTCCGAGGAAAGAAGTGGAATCAGGGATGGACTGCGGCAGTCGGGTCGAGGTTTTTCTTTATAAGGACTCGCAGGACAGACTGATCGCGACGCGCAGAGAGCCGCTTGTAACGCTTGGACGGACGGCGCTTTTGAAGGTGAAAGACGTCACGAAGATAGGCGCGTTTCTCGACTGGGGACTGGAGAAGGATCTGCTGCTTCCGTTTCACGAGCAGACCACGAAGGTCTATCCGGGGGACGAGTGCGTGGTTGCGCTGTACCTCGACAAGAGCAGCCGCCTGTGTGCAACGATGAAGGTCTACCCGTACCTCAGCAAAAGCTCGCCGTACCAGATCGAGGATCAGGTGCGCGGGCGCGTCTACGAAGTGAGTGGGAATTTCGGCGCGTTCGTGGCGGTGGACGACCGCTATTCCGGCCTGATCCCGAAGCACGAGGTCACGGACGCGCTGCGCGTCGGTTCGATCGTGCGGGCGAGGGTCACGGGCGTCAAGGAGGACGGCAAGCTGGACTTGAGTATCAGAGAGAAAGCGTATCTCCAGATGGACGACGACGCGGAGGACATCCTGCAGGTGATCGACGAGTACGACGGCGTGCTCCCGTTTGACGACAAGGTCTCGCCGGAGGTCATCAAGAGAGAGTTCGGTCTGAGCAAGAACGCGTTCAAACGCGCGGTGGGGAGACTCATGAAGCAGGGTAAAGTGGAGATCCGGGACGGGAAGATTCGAAAAATAGTTAAATAAGGAGGATTCTATTATGAAAAAAGCAATCAGCACAGACAAGGCTCCGGCGGCGATCGGGCCGTATTCGCAGGCGATCGAGGTGAACGGCATGGTGTACACCTCGGGCGTGATCCCGGTGAACCCGGCGACGGGCGAGATCCCGGAGGGCGTCGAGGCGCAGGCGAAGCAGGCGTTCTCGAATATGAAAGCGCTTCTTACGGCGAGCGGGACAAGCATGGAGCAGGTGGTGAAGACGACGGTCTTCATCAAGGAGATGAATGATTTCGGAACGATCAACGAGATCTACGCGCAGTATTTCACCGGCGTATTCCCAGCGCGCTCCTGTGTGGAAGTCGCCAGACTCCCGAAGGACGTTCTGCTCGAGGTGGAGGCAATAGCGACAAAATAAGCGCCACACGAAGCGGAGAACGCTCCAAACTGACGAAAAACCAACAAATGCTTGAATTTTCCGAAGAACCGGCGTATAGTGGTGCTGTGAAAATCAAAGGGAAAAGAAAGGAGAACAAGCATGAAGGTACAGAATATCACGAACATCGACAAGTTTTTTCAGGTAGTGGATGCTTGTAAGGGAAAGGTAGAATTAGTCACGGGAGAGGGCGACAGGCTGAACCTCAAGTCGAAGCTGAGCCAGTATGTATCTCTGGCAAACATCTTCTCCAACGGCGAGATCCCGGAGCTCGAGATCATCGCGTACGAGAAAGAGGATGTCGAGAGACTGATCAATTTCATGATGTCAGAGTAAGGAAAACAGGACGGTGGACGTACTGTTCAGACCAGGCCAAAGCACTTGCTGCTGAGGCCGTAAGAAAGTAATTCAGACCGGCGGACTCTTCGGGGTCCGCTTTTTCACTATTTTTTTATAGAAATGGCTGTGCAAATATGGTAAACTGTCTGTGGAGAAACAGCGTCGCGTTTTGCGAATTTTGAGACAGTCCGGACAGGCCTGAAACGTCAGGCGAGATCAGTCGATCAGTCCGGAAAGACAACGTGGAATAGGAGAAACATTGTGAATTTCACACACCTGCACGTCCATACGGAGTACAGCCTGCTGGACGGCTCGAACAAGATAAAAGAATATGTGGCGCGCGTGAAGGAGCTCGGCATGGATTCGGCCGCGATCACCGACCACGGCGTGATGTACGGAGTCATCGACTTCTATAAGGAAGCGAAGGCGGCCGGGATCAACCCGATCCTTGGCTGTGAGGTGTACGTCGCGCCGAATTCGCGCTTCGACCGCGAGACCGGGAACGACGAGAGCCGCTACTACCATCTGGTGCTGCTCGCGGAGAACAACACGGGCTACGCGAATCTGATCAAGATCGTCTCGATGGGTTTTGTAGAAGGCTTTTATTACAGACCTCGTGTCGATCTCGAGCTTCTCGAAAAATACCATGAGGGGATCATTGCGCTCAGCGCCTGCTTAGCCGGCGAGGTGCCGCGCTATCTGGCGCGCGGGATGTACGAGGAGGCGAAGGAGATCGCGCTGAAATACCGCGGGATCTTCGGCGAGGACAATTATTTCCTCGAGCTGCAGGATCACGGCATCCCGGACCAGAAGCTGGTCAATCAGCAGCTTCTGCGCATGAGCAAAGAGACGGGGATTCCGCTCGTCGCGACGAACGACGTCCACTACACCTACGAGGACGATGTGGAGGCGCACGACATCCTGCTGTGCATTCAGACCGGGAAGAAGCTCTCGGACGAGGATCGTATGCGCTATGAGGGCGGACAGTACTACGTGAAGTCGCCCGAGCAGATGGCGGAGCTGTTCCCCTATGCGCCGGAGGCGCTTGAAAACACATACAAGATCGCGCAGCGCTGTCACGTAGAGATCGAGTTCGGCGTGACGAAGCTGCCGCAGTTCGATGTGCCTGCGCCGTACACGGCATGGGAATATCTGAACAAGCTCTGCGACGAGGGCCTGAAGAGGCTGTACGGGGAGGAGGCCGAGACGCACAGGGAGAGGCTGGATTACGAGCTTTCCGTCATTCAGAAGATGGGTTACGTCGACTATTTCCTGATCGTCTGGGATTTCATCCGCTACGCGCGGGAGAACGGGATCAGCGTGGGCCCGGGGCGCGGCTCGGCGGCCGGGAGCATCGTCTCCTATACGCTCGGCATCACGCAGCTCGACCCGATCCGTTACAACCTGCTGTTTGAGCGCTTCCTGAACCCGGAGCGCGTGTCGATGCCCGATATCGATATCGACTTCTGCTTCGAGCGCAGGCAGGAGGTCATCGACTATGTGGTCCGCAAATACGGCAAGGATCGCGTCGTGCAGATCGTTACCTTCGGTACGCTGGCGGCGCGCGGCGTCATTCGCGACGTGGGGCGCGTGATGGATCTGCCCTACGCGCTCTGCGATTCGATCGCCAAGCTGGTGCCGCAGGAGCTGAACATCACGATCGACAAGGCGCTGACGATGAGCCAGGAGCTGCGCACGATGTACGAGAACGACGCGCAGATCCATCAGCTCATTGATATGTCAAAGAGATTGGAAGGACTTCCCCGCCACACCTCGATGCACGCGGCGGGCGTCGTGATCTGCCAGAAGGCGGCCGACGAGTATGTGCCGCTCTCGCGCGGTTCGGACGGGACCATCACGACCCAGTTCACAATGACCACGCTCGAGGAGCTCGGCCTTCTGAAGATGGATTTCCTGGGGCTGCGCACGCTGACTGTGATCCAGAACGCGGTGGAGCTGGCCGAGAAGAGCAGCGGGAAAAAGATCATAATGGAAGAGATTGATTACAACGACAAGGCGGTGCTGGACTCGATCGGGACCGGGAAGACGGACGGTGTGTTCCAGATAGAGAGCGCGGGGATGAAGAGCTTCATGAAGGAGCTGAAGCCCCAGAGCCTTGAGGACATCATCGCAGGCATTTCGCTCTACCGTCCGGGGCCGATGGATTTCATCCCGCAGTACATCCGCGGGAAGAACCACCCGGAGGAGATCACCTACGACTGTCCGCAGCTTCAGCCGATCCTGGAGGCGACCTACGGCTGTATCGTCTACCAGGAGCAGGTCATGCAGATCGTGCGCGACCTCGGGGGCTACACGCTCGGGCGCAGCGATCTCGTGCGGCGCGCCATGTCGAAGAAGAAGGCGGCCGTGATGGCGAAGGAACGCCAGAATTTTGTCTACGGCAACCCGGAGGAGGGCGTGCCCGGCTGTGTGGCGAACGGCATCGACGAGCGCACGGCGAACAAGATTTACGACGATATGACGGATTTCGCGAAGTACGCGTTCAACAAGTCGCACGCAGCGGCTTACGCGGTGGTGTCCTACCAGACGGCGTATCTGAAATATTATTATCCGGTCGAGTATATGGCGGCGCTTATGACCTCCGTGATCGACAACCCGTCCAAGGTGGCGGAGTACACGCTGACCTGCCGCCAGATGGGAATCGGCATCCTGCCGCCGGATATCAACGTCGGCGAGGGCAATTTCTCCGTGGACGGGAAGAACATCCGCTACGGGCTCTCCGCGATCAAGAGCATCGGGCGTCCGGTGATCGAGGCGATCACGCAGGAGCGCGAGGCGCACGGAAAATACAAGGACATTTCGGACTTTATCGAGCGCGTGACCGGGAGCAAGGACGTCACGAAGCGCACGTTTGAGAGCCTGATCAAGTCGGGCGCGACAGACAGCCTCGGCGGGACGCGCAAACAGTTCCTGCAGGTGTACGTGGACATCATGGATCAGATCGCGCAGGAGAAAAAGCGCGGGATATCCGGACAGATGTCGCTGTTCGACCTGATGGGCGACGAGGAGAAGACAGATTACAAGGTGAAGCTGCCGGACGTCGGGGAGTTCGACAAGGAAGAGCTGCTCGCCTACGAGAAGGAAGTGCTCGGCATCTACGTCAGCGGACATCCGCTCGAAAAGTACGAGACGCTGTGGAGGCGCGGCATCACGAATGTGACTACTGATTTCGCGCTGGACGAGGAGACCGGCGCCTCGAAAGTCACGGACAACAGCAGCGCGGTCATCGGCGGCATGATCACGAGCAGGAAGATCAAATACACGAAGAACAATCAGACGATGGCGTTTTTGAATATTGAGGACCTGGTCGGCAACGTCGAGGTGATCGTGTTCCCAAAGAGCTATGAAAAGAACCACGAGCTTCTGATCGAGGACCGCAAGGTGTTCGTGCGCGGCCGGGTGAGCTGCGAGGAGGACAAGCCGAGCAAGCTGATCTGCGAGAAGATATGGCCGTTCGAGGAGGTTCCGCGCGAGCTATGGGTGCAGTTTGCCGACAAGCAGGAATACCAGGCGCGCGAGGGCGAACTCTTCGACGTGCTGCGGCATTCGGAGGGCAAGGACCACGTCTTGATCTACGTGCGCAGCGAGCGAGCGGTCCGCAGGCTCGGCGACAACTGGACCGTGCAGGCCGACGACGCGATGATCGCGCGGCTGGCGGAGATATTCGGGACGGAAAACGTTAAAATTGTGCAGAAGTAAGGAGGCAAATATGGCTGACAAGGTGAAGACGATAGGCGTGCTGACGAGCGGGGGCGACGCCCCGGGCATGAACGCGGCGATCCGTGCGGTGGTCCGCAAGGCGTTGTCGCAGGGGATCAATGTGAAAGGAATCTATCAGGGCTATCGCGGCCTGCTGAATGAGGAGATCGTGGACCTGAACGCGAGGTCCGTCTCAGACTCGATCTCGAAGGGCGGCACGATCCTCTACACGGCGCGCTGCCTCGAATTCAAGAGACCGGAGGTACAGGACCGGGCGGCGGAGATCTGCCGGAAGCACGGGATCGACGGCCTCGTGGTGATCGGCGGCGACGGTTCGTTCCGCGGCGCGCAGCAGCTTGCGGCCCGCGGCATCAACACGATCGGCGTGCCGGGCACGATCGACCTGGACATTGCCTGCTCGGATTACACGATCGGTTTCGACACGGCAGTCAACACGGCGATGGACGCGATCGACAAGGTGCGCGACACCTCCACCTCCCATGAGCGCTGCAGCATCATCGAGGTCATGGGGCGAAACGCCGGATACATCGCGCTCTGGTGCGGCATCGCGAACGGTGCGGAGGACATCCTTCTGCCGGAACAGTACGATTACGACGAGCAGGTTCTGATCAACAACATCATCAACAACCGCAAGCGAGGCAAGAAGCACCATATCGTCATCAACGCGGAGGGCATCGGGCATTCGACGAGTATGGCGCGTCGGATCGAGGCGGCGACCGGACTGGAGACCCGCGCGACGATCCTCGGACACATGCAGCGAGGCGGCAGTCCCACCTGCCGCGACCGCGTGTACGGCACGGTGATGGGAGCGCTCGCGGCGGACCTGCTGATCGAGGGAAAATCGAACCGCGTCGTGGCGTTCCGCGAGGGAAAATATGTAGACTTGGATATCGACGAGGCGCTCGCCATGCAGAAGGACCTGCCGGAGTATATGGTGAGAGTTTCCCGGGCTATGGCCATATGATTACGAGTACATCCAACCCACAGGTAAAGCAGCTGCAGCTGCTGCAGAAAAAGGCAAAGGAGCGCGAGCTTCAGGACGTCTTTGTCGTGGAGGGCGTCAAGATGTACCGCGAGGCGCCGAAGGACAGGCTCGTCCACACCTACGTCTCCGAGAGCTTCCTCCGAAAAAATCCCTCCGTGTTCGAGGGCGTGGAGCCGCTCACGGAGCTGTCCGACCGCGTGTTCGAGAGCGTGTCCGACACAAAGACGCCGCAAGGGGTATTGTGCCTTGTGCGGCGGTGTCATCATACTTTGCGGGTCCTGCTTGAAGAATACCGGGAGGACAGCGTTTCGGGAAGCATGGCGGGGACAGCGACGATCGGGCAGCCATCTGCGGTCCGCGCGCCGTTGATCCTGATCTTGGAGAACCTGCAGGATCCGGGCAACCTCGGCACGATCCTTCGCACGGCGGAGGGGGCAGGCGTCACGGGAGTCCTGTTGAGCCGCGACTGCGTGGACATTTACAATCCGAAGGTGATTCGCTCGACGATGGGCTCGGTCTACCGCGTGCCGTTTTGCTATTCGCAGGACTGGCGGGGCGATCTGGATCGCCTGAAGCGGCAGGGCGTGAGACTGTACGCGGCGCATCTGAAAGGAGAAAAATATTACGACGGGATTTCGTATCGGGAACCGTCCGCGTTTCTGATCGGCAACGAGAGCCGCGGGCTGACGGAGGAGACGGCCGCGATGGCCGACGCGTACATCCGCATCCCGATGTGCGGGCAGGTGGAATCGCTGAACGCCGCGGTCGCCGCATCCATCCTGATGTACGAGGCAAACCGCCAGAGGAGGGACTGAATGTGTAGTTCCGGATGTGTGAATAAGCCGTCGATGAAGATGTGATAACTGTTTTGAATCGTTGTTGCCTACCGAAATATAAAAGAAGCTGGTGCAGGACGAAAAGCGTTTGGTTTTTGTATCGAACGAGTCTCATCCTACACCGGCTTTTCTTTTTTTAAATAAAGTGGTTGACAAAAGTTATTAAACATATTACAATACAGTCGTAACATAAGTTAATAATTACGTAATAAATTTAACAGAAACGTATTGAGTGCGGTTGCGATGAGTTGCGTACCCTGCGTGGAAGGGCAGACGGGGAGGACGAGCTTCCCGTTTGTATGAGAGGAGAGAATAAGTATGAGTATAAGGAGAAAATGTGTGTTGTGCACAGCGGTCGTCATGGGCGCGTCCCTGACGTTCGGCAGTGCGGCGATGGCGCGAGAGAGTTCGATCGCGCTTCCCTATGAGCAGGAAACTGCATGGGATCAGATCGCTCTTACGAACGACGATACCGTGAGCACCGGCGTGAATATACGAAGCGCGGCGGATGAGAACGGCGCGATCGTCGGCTTTCTGTATCCGGGCGCGGCGGCGTGGGTGCTTGATCGCGGCGAGGAATGGACGCAGATCAGCTCCGGCGGACTGACCGGATATGTGAAAAATGAGTATATTGTCTGCGGCGAGGATGCGAAGGGACTGGCCCAGGGTCACGGCGTGGAGGGCGTTGCGACGACCTGGAGCGACGTCAAGCTCTTTTCCGGCGCGGATGGGGGTTCACAGGTGCTCGATTCGCTTGCCAGCGGAGACTCCTTTATCCTGACACAGGACGAGGGAAACTGGCTGCAGGTGCAGAACGGCGCGGACAGCACGGCCTATGTCTCCGCAGAGGATGTCTCCAGGGTGCTTCTTCTGGACACGGCGGTGGCAGTGGACGAGGCTTATTTGGACGGCGGGACTGCCGATGAGAGCTATTCGGAGGACAGCAACAGCACAGAGAGCAGTGCGGACACATATTATGACGACTCTTACGCGGATGCGACGTATACAGACGACTCCTACGCCGACACGACGTATACGGATTCCTATACCGATACGGCATACACGGATGAATCCTATACCGACATGAGCTATACCGATACATCCTATACGGACGGGACATACACGGACGATTCCTACACGGATACGAGCTATACCGATACGGCTTCGACAGAGACGGCGAATACCGGAGTGACGCCGGGGACGGGCACAGAGAGTTATTACGATCCGGCGACCGGCATCTACTACGACGCGAGCACCGGACTCTACTACGATTCCGGGACCGGTATCCTCTACGACGCGTGGTGGAATCCGGTGAACGAGGCGATCGCGACGCCGATGGCGACACCGACTGCCTCTGAGCAGACAGACACGACAACATCCGCTGAGAGCGCAGCGACAACGGATACCTCGGCGACGACGACTTCTTCCGCGAGCGCGGACGACACTTCTCTGCTTGCGGCTCTGATCTACTGTGAGGCCGGCAACCAGAGCTACGATGGCATGGTGGCGGTAGGCGCGGTCGTCATGAACCGCGTGAACAGCCCGTCGTTCCCGAACTCGATCAGCGAGGTTATCTATCAGAGCGGCCAGTTCACGCCGGCTTCGAGCGGCGGACTCGCAAGCGCACTGGCAAATGGCGTCCCCAGCGCCTGCTATGATGCGGCAGCAGCGGCCATCAACGGAGAGAACCCGATCGGAAGCGCCCTTTACTTCAACACGGGTTCCGGAAAAGGTACTAAATTAGGAGACCACCAGTTCTATTAATGGTTTCATCTACAGAATGCAGGAGGCGGCACTACCCGGTGCCGCCTCCTGTGCGTTCGTGCGAATCCGCAGACTTATGGATAAATCTGTCCCTGTCTTGTAAAAACCGCCGTGAAACAGAAAAACTGTCCCGCGGCGGTATTCATGATCTGTGATCTGTGAGAGGAGACTCAGCCGAGCAGCGCGTCCGCGAGCGCCTCGAGCTCAGGGATGTTCTCCGGCTTGAGCGTGGACTTGATCGTGACCATCGGCTCAACCTCCGTGATGTCCTTCATCTGCGCGACGATTGCCTTCATGGTCTTGCCGGCGCTCGGCGCCCAGCTTCCGTTCTGGACGTAAGCGACCTTGCGCTTCTGGAAATTCTTGGCGCGCAGGTGGTTCAGGTAATCCTCCATGCACGGGAAGACGCCGGCGTCGTAGGAGGCCGCCATCAGCACAAGCTTGTCGTAGCGGTAGGAGTCCTCGATCGCCTCGGCCATGTCGTCGCGTGCGAGGTCAAAGATCGACACCTTTTTCGCGCCCTTCTTCTCGAGAATTTCAGCGAGCTTGTCCGCGGCCTTTCTCGTGTTGCCGTGGATGGACGCGCAGGCGATCACCACGCCGTCGTCCTCCGGCTCGTAGCTGCTCCAGACCTGATATTTGCCGATGTAGAAGCCGAGGTCCTCCTTGAGAATCGGGCCGTGCAGCGGGCAGATCGTCGCGATGTCGAGCGTCGCGGCCTTCTTCAGCAGCGCCTGTACCTGTGCGCCGTACTTGCCGACGATGTTCATATAGTAGCGTCTCGCCTCGCAGGTCCAGTCCTCTTCGGCGTCGAGCGCCCCGAATTTGCCGAAGCCGTCCGCGGAGAACAGGATCTTCTCGCTCTGCTCGTAGGTCACCATGACCTCCGGCCAATGCACCATCGGAGCCATGAAGAACTGCAGCGTGTGGCTGCCGAGGGAGAGCGTCTCGCCCTCGCCGACCGTGACAGTGCGGCTCTCGGGCAGCTTCATATCAAAAAACTGCGGCATCATCTGGAACGTCTTCTTGTTCGCGACGAGCTTCATCTCCGGGAACAGCTCCGCGAGCGTCTGTACATTGCCCGCGTGGTCTGGCTCCAGGTGCTGGATGACGAGGTAGTCTGGCTTCCTATCGCCGAGCGCCTTTTTGACGTTGGCGAGCCATTCCTCGGTGCCGCGCTTATCCACGGTGTCCATGACGGCGATCTTGTCGTCAAAGATGATATAGGAATTGTAGGAGACTCCGTTCGGGACAACGTACTGACTCTCGAACAGGTCGATCGTTTTGTCGTCCACGCCTACGTAGACGACGGAATCGGAAATAAATGTGTCTTTCATGCGAATCCTCCTGAATGATATATTAAATTTATTTAAAATGCCTTTGTCATCAGAACAAAGCGGCATTTTCAGCATCTTTAGCCCTACGTCGGCGACCTGGCGATCAGAGCAGCTCTTTCATCACAAACTCATAGATCCCCTGGCATTTCTGCTTCCAGTTGCGGCAAATGGCGTCGGCCTGCGTCTCATCCGGGACCGTGACGGTCAGCTCGATCGGATTGGAATATTTTTCTTTCACGACACAGTGGACTGTGTATTCATCCGAGGTGTTCTTGTAGTAGTCCGCGAGGATAGAGACTTCGTCGCGCAGCTTCATCCCGTTCTCCCGCAGGTACAGGTCGACATCTTCCCGGATCGGTTGGGAAATACGGTTTTTGAAATAGTGCAGGGTCTCCTCCCCGGCTTCGGTGATCGTGAAGTATGAGCTGTTGCGGATCGTTTCCTGACGGATCATGCCGCTCTCCGACAATTCGGAGAGGACAGACTGAAGCGTGAAATAACTGGTGTAGCCGCGCTCCAGCACAAACTCAGAGATCTGGGAGTTTGTCAGCGGGAAGTCAACCTTCTGCAGCATGTACAGGACGATCAGTTTATAGAGTGTAAAAGGTTCCGGCATTGCGGAACACCTCCTTTGCATTTAAAGGTATCATACCATCACAGGCAAAAATAGTAAAGTTTGATAACAAAATCTTAAGAAAAAGCGTCGCAGCTTGGAATTGACAAAAAGTGGACAATACACTATTCTGTTATTAAGAATATTTTCTCCAAAAAATGAGAAAAACAGGAAGAAAGAAACTTATTGTCCGGCATATACGAAGAGAAAAAATGTTGTGAATAAACGGATCTCTGGGGGAGAAAATGATGGAGGAACCAAAGGGGAGAAACGCGTCCGGAAGACCGCAGATCTACAACGGCGAGGTCAGCGATCTTGCCAGAAAGATGGAGAACAGGCGAAGGACAGATCAGGAGCTGAAATCTGTGCATACGCATGTCTCTGAGGAAAAACCGGGAGAAGGCCGGCCGGTCGGAAAGGATGTACAGGGGAAGAAGAAGCCCGGGCAGCCGAAGCAGGCAGCGCCGGAGAATGCGTCGGTGTCGGGAAAGCGGAAGCGCGAACAGGAGAATGAACGGAAGATGCAGATCCTAGGCGGCATACTCGGGATCCTGATCGTGTTGCTGATCGCCGCGCTCATCTACGAGGTCGGACTCGGTCACGGCACGAAGAAGACGCGCAACGAGCAGGTGGCCGCGCAGCAGGAGTCGGAGCGAAGAGCCGCGCAGAAGGCCGAGAAGCGCGCGAAAGAGCTTGCGAAGCAGCAGGAGGCGGCTGCGAAAAAGGCGGAGGGAAATTCCGCGGACGGAGAAAGCGCGCAGAGCGAGGGGAACGTGCGGCAGACTGCCGCGCCGACGGGAGATCCCCTGTCGCAGGCGAAGCTCAAGGCGGCCCAGTATGATTACGACGGCGCGATCGAGCTGTTGAAGTCGACGGAGGGCTATTCGGAGAACGCCGAGTTTACGGCTGCGGTGAGCGAGTTTGAACAGCAGAAGGCGGCGTGCGTGCCGTACCCGGCGTCTGAGGTGACGCACATCTTTTTCCACACGCTGATCCATGACGCGGCCAAGGCGTTCGACGGGGATCAGTATCAGGACGGCTACAATCAATATATGGTGACGGAGGGCGAGTTCAACAGCATCATTCAGCAGATGTATGAGCGCGGCTACGTGATGGTGTTTCTGGACGAGGTCGTGAAAAAGACCGAGGACTCCAATGGGAACACGGTCTTCGCCGAGCAGGACATCCTGCTTCCGCCGGACAGGATCCCATTCGTGCTCTCGCAGGACGATGTGAGCTATTATCATTACATGGACGGGGACGGGTTCGCGAGCAGACTGATCATCGATGAGAATGGCGACGTGAAGAACGAATACATCGAGGACGACGGGAGCGTCTCGGTCGGGGACTACGACATGGTGCCGCTGATCGATCGCTTCGTCGAGCAGCATCCGGACTTCTCCTACCATGGGCAGAAGGGATATGTGGCGCTGACCGGCTACGAGGGCATTCTCGGCTATCGCACGGACGAGGTCTATAAGACGAAGCAGGAAGACCGCATCACGTTCTTTCAGCAGCAGTTCTTTGACTCCTATCCGGGCGGATTTGATGAGGCTGCGTTTGAGCGCGAGTGCGAGGGGGCGAAGAAGGTCGCCGAGGCGATGAAGGCAAACGGTTGGAAGTTCGCGAGCCACACCTGGGGCCACCAGAACATGCACGAGACGAACGGGGTCTCTTACGACAAATTCATGCAGGACACCGATCGCTGGGAGGCGTGGGTGGAGCCGCTGATCGGGGAGACAGACACGCTGATCTACGCGTTCGGCGGGGACATCAAGGGCGCCGAGCCCTACGAGGGAGACCGCTTCAACTATCTGAAACAGTGCGGCTTCGACTATTTTTGCGGTGTGGACTCCGCGAAGCACTGGCTGCAGGTCGGGGCGGACTACGTGCGTCAGTCCAGGCGGAACATCGACGGCTATCGGATGTATTACAATCCGGATATGCTGAGCGATCTGTTCGACGTGTCGCAGGCGTGGGACCCACTGCGCCCGGCGTCTGTGCCGCAGATATAGGGCTAACGATTGGAAATTCAGGAAGGAACGCCGGAGACGGAGCGACCGGCAGGACGGCGGGATGGACAGAGGTATATCGGCGCGACAGACATGAGAGGTATATGAGGGATATAAGGGAGCAGAGGGGTTATGGACGAACGGGATTTGAAATTGCTGAAGAGCAGAAGCAGAAGAAGGAAGAACGAGCTGATCATCAAGTGCATCATCTCTCTTTTGCTTCTGATCACTGTTATTCTTGTGATCGTACTGGTCAAGGATGTGCTGATCCCGGAGCTGAGCGGGAAAAATAAGAGAAAGCCGCAGACGCTCGCGGAGGAGATCCTTGCGGCGCGAAACGGGCAGGGTCAGGACGGGCAGGCGGCCGGAGCGGACTTAAGCGAAAAGGACCGGATCGCGGTCGCGGATTATATGGCGTCCCAGTACGACTATGACCGTGCGATCACTTATCTGACCTCCGCGGAGAGCTACACGAGCAGTCAGGCGCTTCAGAACGCGGTGGCGGGTTACCGGGCCACGAAAGAGAGCTGTGCCGCCTATCCGCTGGATCAGGTCACGCATGTGTTCTTCCACACGATGATCAAGGACACGGCCAAGGCGTTCGACGGCGACGAGGACGAAGGCGGCTACAATCAGGTCATGACGACGATGAGCGAGTTCGCGGGCATCATGGAATCGATGTACGAGAAGGGTTACGTGATGGTGAGCCTGCACGACATGTGCACGGTGAACGGCGACGGGACCGTGTCGCGCGGCGAGATCCTGCTTCCGCCGGGCAAGATTCCGTTCGTGCTCTCGCAGGACGATGTGAGCTACTATCATTACATGGACGGCGACGGTTTCGCGCAGAAGCTGATCATCGACGAAAACGGAGACGTCAAGAACACTTATGTGGAGGACGACGGCAGCATCTCCGTCGGGGATTACGATCTGGTGCCGTGGATCGACACATTTGTGGACGCGCACCCGGATTTTTCGTACCGCGGGCACAAGGGCATCATCGCGCTGACCGGTTATGAGGGCGTGCTCGGCTACCGCACCGACGAGGTGTATCGCACGAAGGAGGCCGGTCGCGTCACAGAGTATCAGCAGAAATTCTTCGACGCGCACCCGGATTTCGACGAGGCGGCATGGCAGCAGGAGGTCGATGGCGCGCGCGCGGTCGCGGAGGCAATGAAGGCGGACGGTTGGGAGTTCGCGAGCCACACCTGGGGACACATTTCTCCGACCGCTGTCGGGTACGACAAGGTCGTGCAGGACACACAGCGCTGGCTGGGAAACGTGGCGTCCGTCGTCGGGGACACCGACGTCATCATCTTTGCGTTCGGCGCGGACATCGGAGGCTGGGAGCCGTACACAAGCGACAACGAATATTTTTCTTACCTGAAGGGGCAGGGCTTCAATGTTTTTTGCAACGTGGATTCCTCACAGTACTGGGTACAGTTCGGCGACACGTTCATGCGCCAGGGCCGCCGCAATCTCGACGGTTACCGCATGTACTACAACCCGGATATGTTGAGCGATCTCTTCGACGTGAGCAGCGTATGGGATAGTGCGCGGCCGACACCTGTACCGGAAATGTAATCCTTGCACTCCCTCGGAATAAATGTTATACTGAACAACAGACTTTTAAAATTGACAATTACGGAGGACGACCATGAGAACTTATCTCGTCACAGGCGGGGCCGGTTTCATCGGTTCCAACTATATCCATTACATGTTTCGAAAATACGACGACAGCATCCGCATCATCAACGTGGACAAGCTGACCTATGCCGGGAATCTCGAGAACCTGAAGGACATTGAGGAGAGGGACAATTATACCTTTATCCGCGCGGACATCTGCGACTCAGAGGCGATCAATAAAATTTTTGAGGAGAACGATATTGACCGCGTCGTGCATTTCGCGGCGGAGAGTCATGTGGACCGCAGCATTCGCGACCCGGAGGTCTTTGTGAAGACGAACGTGCTCGGCACGCTCGTGATGCTGAACGCGGCGAAGGCCGCCTGGGAGCTGCCGGACGGCACGTTCAAACCGGACAAGAAATTCCTGCACGTTTCCACGGACGAGGTTTACGGCTCCCTGGAGAAGGAGGGCGAGTACTTTTATGAGACGACGCCCTACGATCCGCACAGCCCGTATTCGGCGAGCAAGGCGTCTTCCGATATGCTGGTGAAGTCCTACATGGACACCTATCGTTTCCCGGCGAACATCACGAACTGCAGCAACAACTACGGCCCGTACCAGTTCCCGGAGAAGCTGATCCCGCTGATCATCAACAACGCGCTGCACGGGAAAAATCTCCCGGTCTACGGCGACGGAAAGAACGTCCGTGACTGGCTGTACGTGGAGGACCATGCGAAGGGTATCGACATGGTGCAGGAGAAGGGCCGCCTCTTTGAGACGTACAACATTGGCGGACACAATGAAAAGCAGAACATTCAGATCATACATATTATTCTGGATACGCTGCAGGAGATGCTGCCGCAGGATGATCCTCGCAGGGAACTGGTGAGCGAGAGGCTGATCACCTATGTGACGGACCGCAAGGGACACGACCGCCGCTACGCGATCGCCCCGGACAAGATACGCGCCGAGGTCGGCTGGGAGCCGGAGACGATGTTTGAGGAAGGCATCCGCAAGACGATCCGCTGGTTCTTCGAGAACGAGGAGTGGATGAAGAACGTGACGAGCGGGGATTATCAGAAGTATTATGAAGAAATGTATCAGAAGTAGAGATAATATGCTTAAAGCCCTCTGACTTGGAGAAAGAGATAGAATTGCTGAAAAATAGACGACAGGGTTCTGCAGGGGCAAAAGAATTGTCATTCCGTGAGGCAGCTGTTTTCGGTTGGAAGACGGATGGTACAGGGTTTATATAGGGATTGATAACAGTCGGACAGAAAGGAATAGCACAACCATGAAAGGAATCATATTGGCCGGCGGTTCCGGCACGAGACTGTATCCGCTGACAAAGGCGGTATCGAAACAGATCCTTCCGGTCTACGATAAGCCGATGATCTATTATCCGTTGTCGACACTGATGTTGGCCGGGATCCGCGAGATCCTGATCATCTCGACGCCGCGGGATCTGCCGGTTTTTGAAGAACTGCTCGGAACGGGGGAGCAGCTCGGACTGAAGTTGTCCTACGCGGTGCAGGAGACCCCGCGCGGACTGGCGGACGCGTTTCTGGTCGGAGAGAAATTTATCGGGGACGACCGCGTGGCGCTCGTGCTCGGCGACAATATTTTTTACGGGCAGAGCTTTTCGAAGCTGCTCTTGGACGTGGCATCCCGCGAGGAGGGCGCGACGATCTTCGGTTACTACGTGCGCGATCCGAGAGAGTACGGCGTCGTGGAGTTCGACGAGGACGGGAAGGCTCTTTCCATCGAGGAGAAGCCGGAGCATCCGAAGTCCAATTACGCGGTGCCGGGATTATACTTCTATGACAATGACGTCGTGGAGATCGCGAAGAATGTGAAGCCATCGGCGCGCGGAGAGATTGAGATCACGAGCGTGAACAACGAGTATCTGCGCCGCGGCATGCTCCATGTGGAGAAAATGGGGCGCGGCTTCGCGTGGCTCGACACGGGTAGTCACGACTCGCTGCTGGATGCCTCCGATTTTGTGGCGGCGTTTCAGAAACGGCAGGGGCTCTATGTCTCCTGCATCGAGGAGATTGCGTACAAGAGAAAATTTATCAGCAAGGAGCAGCTGATCGCGCTGGCGCAGCCGCTTCTGAAGACGGCTTACGGGAAGTATATGCTTGAGGTTGCGGAGGGATTATAAATATGGGAAAGATAACAGTTGAGACATGCGCGATCGATGGCCTGAAGGTCATCACCCCGGCGGTGTTCGGGGACGACCGGGGGTACTTCATGGAGACTTACAATTACAATGACTTCAAGGCGGCAGGGATCGATCAGATCTTCGTGCAGGACAACCAGTCCGCGTCCCGGAAGGGCGTGCTGCGTGGGATGCATTTTCAGATCAATTATCCGCAGGACAAGCTCGTGCGGGTGATCGCAGGAGAGGTGTTCGACGTCGTCGTGGATCTGCGCGAGGGATCGAAGACTTATGGCAAATGGCACGGAGAGCTTTTGTCCGCGGAGAATAAGAAACAGTTTTTCATCCCGAAGAACTTCGCGCACGGCTTCCTCGTGCTCTCCGATTATGCGGAGTTCGCCTACAAGTGTACGGATTTCTACCATCCGAACGACGAGGGCGGCATCCGCTACGACGATCCGGACATCGGTATCGAGTGGCCGATCCCGCAGGGGATGGAGCTCATCATGTCCGAGAAGGACACGAAATGGGGCGGACTGCGCGCGTACATGCAGGAGCGAGGCATACAGCAGTAAAAATCTTGACAAGGTGATCGTTTGGCGCAACCGGGGTATTTGCCGTGAGGGAAAGGCGACATCTGACAGGAGTTTTGTAATATGAAGAAGGAAAATTCATTGCCGGCGCAGATCTATCAGAGCCGGCGGATGATTTATAAACTGGCGAAGAATGACTTCCGGAAGAAATTCGCGGGTTCGTATCTGGGAATCGTCTGGGCGTTCATTCAGCCGGTCGTGACGGTGCTGGTGTACTGGTTCGTGTTTCAGGTGGGATTCCGGGCGGATCAGGGCGGACTTCCGGTGCCGTTTGTGCTGTATCTGGTGGCGGGTATCGTGCCCTGGTTCTTCTTTCAAGACGCGCTGAACGGGGGCACGAACGCGCTGATCGAGTACAGCTATCTGGTGAAGAAGGTGGTGTTCAACATCAGCGTGCTTCCGATCGTGAAGATGATCTCGGCGCTGTTCGTCCACCTGTTTTTTGTGTTCTTTATCGCGCTTTTGTACTGTTTCTACGGGCATTTCCCGGATCTGTATTATCTCCAGCTCTTTTATTATACGGGGGGACTGTTCCTGCTGACGCTCGGGCTTTGCTACGCGACGAGCGCGGTGGTCGTGTTTTTCCGGGACCTCTCTCAGATCATCAGCATCGCGCTGCAGGTCGGCATCTGGATGACGCCGATCATGTGGATCGCCGACAATATGCTCTCGGCGCATCCGACGATCCTGAAGATCCTTAAGCTGAATCCGATCTACTACATCGTCACGGGCTACCGCGACGCGTTTATCTACAAGAACTGGTTCTGGGAGCGCCCGCTGTGGACTGTGTATTTCTGGGCGTTCACGGTCGGAGCGTTTCTGTTCGGGATGTGGGTGTTCCGAAGATTGAAGATTCACTTTGCGGATGTGCTGTGAATTCCTGTTTAGTTCACAAACCAAATGCCTGCCAAGTGAAATCGCAGCGGCGTCGGCTGTGATAATCCGCTGTCCGCCGATAGTCCTCGTTACATCTGTCTGCCTGCGTCGGACTGCGTCCGCCTCAGATCAGACATCTGTCTCGGACATGTCGGAACAGCCGGATCATCCCAGTCCTCTGCCGGGTGGAGCTTCTCAGGCGGAAACTGCACAGCCCGTACAGTGAATTGGCAATACCTAAGGCAAACCGTAGAGGTCCGCCGGCACTTAGCGAATGCGTAGCATGAGCTTAGTACCGTTGCGTGACCGTAACGAGCGGAAGCGGGTTTCGCCGTGGTATTGACCAATTCCTGTGAGGGCGTTCGGATAGCCATAGTAAACTAAACAGGAATTAAATGATTGCAGAAGGAATAAAACATGGCGAAAGAAATCGCGATCCACGTGGATCATCTCTCAAAACTGTATAAGCTCTACGACAAGCCTTCCGACCGCCTGAAAGAGAGTCTCGGTCTGACGCGGAAGAAGCGCTACCGGGAACACTATGCGCTCACGGACGTCAGTTTCGACATCGGCAAGGGCGAGACGGTCGGCATCATCGGGACGAACGGCGCGGGCAAGTCGACAATCCTGAAGATCATCACCGGGGTGCTGAATCCGACGAGCGGCGAGGCGGTGGTCGACGGCCGCATTTCCGCATTGCTGGAGTTGGGCGCCGGTTTCAACATGGAGTATACAGGCATCGAGAACGTCTACCTGAACGGAACCATGATGGGATTCACGGAGGAGGAGATCGAGGCCAGACTGGAGGGCATCCTGAGTTTTGCCGACATCGGCGAGTTTGCCTATCAGCCGGTCAAGATGTATTCGAGCGGTATGTTCGTGCGTCTGGCATTCGCGGTGGCGATCAACATCGATCCGGAGATATTGATCGTCGACGAGGCGCTCTCGGTCGGGGACGTGTTTTTCCAGGCGAAGTGCTACCGCAAATTTGAGGAATTCAAGCAGCAGGGGCGGACGATCCTCTTCGTGAGTCACGATCTCGGAAGCATCACGAAGTACTGCGACCGCGCGATCCTGCTGAACCAGGGAAGAAAGATCTTCGAGGGCTCTCCGAAGGAGGCTGTCGATATCTATAAAAAGGTGCTCGTGCACCAGTACAACCCGGAGGAGGACGGAAGCGCCGCCGGGGAGGGCAGAGGCGATGGGAAAGAGTCCGGGATACAGGAGCTCTCCGGCGATTGGAAGGATTCCGTGGTGACGAATCCGAACCTGATCGAGTACGGGGAGAAGGCGGCGGAGATCACGGACTACGCGGTGCTCGACGAGAACGGACTTATCACGAACACGCTGATGAAGGGAACGGAGTTCTCGGTGCGGATGAAGGTGGAATTCCACGAGGAGATCAAGGAGCCAATCTACGCGTTTACGATCAAAAACCTGCAGGGAATCGAGATCACGGGCACCAACACGATGTACGAGAAGGCAGACGTGCAGGGAAAGAAGGCCGGGGAGAGCCAGGAGATCACGTTCACCCAGACGCTCGATCTGCAGGGCGGCGAGTACCTGATCTCGCTCGGGTGCACCGGCTACCGCAACGGGGAGTTCACCGTGTATCACAGGCTTTACGATGTGTGCAGTCTCACGGTGATCTCGGACCGCAACACGGTGGGGTATTATGATATGAATTCCAAGGTGACGTTGTCGTGAAAAAGCGGAGAAGCAGTTGTGACGTCTGGCATATGAATTTCAAATGTCTTATACATGAGTCTTTGGATGGAGTGCATAGCCCTCAAATAATGTATGTACAAATCTCAGGTGGACTTGGAAAATTGCTGTAACAGGCGAAGAGGGAGCAACGATGGCGATATTTAAGCTGGATTATTATAAGGGAAAAGACCTGTATTCGGACGGGGACGTGGAAAACGAGCTCCTTGCGATCGCGAAGTCCGGCGTCCGTCCGGAAGAGCAGGAGGATGTGGAATTCCCCGTCCTCTATCATTTTGCGCGCGCGCGGGAGAACATCCTGAACTGGTATCCGTTCGCTCCGGGCGCGTCCTGCCTGGAGATCGGCTCGGGCTGCGGGGCGATCACGGGACTTCTCTGCAGCCGCATGGCGCGCGTGGTCTCTAACGAGCTCTCGAAGCGGCGTGCGGAGATCAATTACGAACGGCACAAGGGCTATGACAATCTGGAGATCTGGGTCGGCAACTTGAACGACATGGATTTCGGCGGACAGTTCGACTATGTGATCCTAAACGGCGTGTTTGAGTATGCCGAGAGCTTTACGCCGGGGAGCGATCCCTACGGGACGTTTCTGAAGAATGTCCGGCGCTTTCTGAAGCCGGACGGCGTGATCTTAATCGCGATCGAAAACCGTCTCGGGTTGAAATATTTTGCCGGCGCGCCTGAGGACCACACGGACGGTTACTTCGACGGCATTAAAGGATATGAGGAGAGCAGCGGGGCGCGCACCTTCTCGCGCGGAGAGTGGGAGGCGCTGATGACGCGCTGCGGGCTTTCGCATTACAAATTTTACTATCCATACCCGGACTATAAATTCCCGCAGGAGATTTTCACAGACGCCTCGCTGAAAGAGCAGAAATACGGGCGGCCGACGTGGAACTTCACGAAATACCGCATGGAGCTGTTCGGGGAAACAAAGATGGCCGCGACGCTCTCCGAGGAGGGCGTGATGGATCGGTTTGCGAACTCGTTCCTGATCGAGATGAGCGCCGCCGAGCTGGGCGGAAAGCGCAAAGCGGGCGATATCCAGTACGTGAAACTGAGCACGGACCGCGCGGACGAGTTTTCCATTGCGACGATCATTGAGGAGCGGAGAGTTAAGCAGGATTTGTTCGGACAGGCTGAGACGGAGGATGTTGCCATTGCGGGCGGGCGGTCAAACAAGGAAACATATCGGGTCGCCCTCAAGCGCCCGATGACGGAGGCCGCGAAGGGACATATTCAGAAAATGCTCGCGCAGATGGACGGGGATTACGGCTGCTGGCAGCCGCTGCGCGGAAAGGCGGAGGGCGACGGCATCGTCTATACGTATCTCACGCAGAAGAGTCTGGCGCAGCAGGCGGCGGACGCCATACGCGAGGGGGATCTTGCGGCGGTGAAGGAGCTGGTGAAAAAGGCGGCCGCGCTGTATACGGATTGCGCAGAATTCTTTAAAATCAGTGATATGACCGAGGAACAGCGGACAAAATTCCGTGAGGCATTCGGCCCGCGAGAGCTTGCAGGAGACTTCTCATGCGTGTGTCCGGCGAACATCGACCTGATCCTGGACAATCTTTTCGAGATCGACGGGAAATATCAAGTGATCGACTGCGAGTGGATCTTTGATTTCCCGGTGCCGACGCCGTTTTTGCTCTGGCGCGCAGTCAACGAGCTGTACAGCAGCCAGCCGGTGCTGCATCAGCTCTGCGAGAAGGCTGAATTTATGGCTGAGTTCGGGATCAGCGCGGAGATGGACGAGGTCTTCTGGGCGTGGTCCACGCACTTCGCGGAGCAGTACGTCGGGGCAAACCGGCTGCTGAACCACAGCACGCCGGAGCTCTGGATCTCGCTTGAGGAGTTCCGCCGGAAGCTGCGGGAGAAAGAATACATGGTGAGCCAGCTGTTCGTGGACACCGGGGAAGGCTTCTCTGAGGAGCAGAAGCTGGTCGAGGAAGCGAAGCTGAAGGGCGGGAAATTTTCCGTAGCGTTCGATCTAAGCGCGTATCAGAACGTGCGCGCGGTGCGCTTCGATCCGCTGGAGGGACGTCCCTGTGTCTGCCGGATCGACGCGGCGCAGACGACAGGCAAGCTGCAGGCGGAGAACGCGGCGGCGTCCGTCCCGGAGGGCGACCTTTTCCTCACGGTCGATCCGATCTACCAGGTGAAGCTGAACCCTGTACCGGAGCGGATCACCGTCTGCGGGGAAATCGAGATCCTGTCCACAGAAGAAGCGTTGGAGCGGGCAAACGCGATCCTTGCAAAACTGCACCGCAAGCTTCCGTTTTTGAGGATGTCTTCTTAAAATTTAAGGGAAAAGATGACATATAAGAGAAAACATTGAGTCTGTTTTTTGGTTGACAAAAAACAGACTTTGTTTTATTATTTAATTAAAATTCGGCAAAACAAAAAGACGCCGAATTTTAATCGAACATAAATTGGGAATGCTATTTAACCGTAAGACATTCACTTTTTATTGATTGCAACGGAGACAAACAATGGCGAATATGGTAACGCTTCCTGGGGATCAGAAGATCTTTTCCATGCAAGAGCTGAAGGAAATGGGCTTTTCACAGTATAAAGTCAGTAAGCTGGTCGATGAAGGAAAACTTGTAAAACTGAACAAGCGGTATTATGAGAATACAGAGTATTGCGGGGAGGAATCCGATTTCTATTACGCAGGGGTCTATGCGCCGAACGGTGTAATTTGCCTGCTTAGTGCTGCAGTCTATTATAATCTGACAACGTTCATCCCGGATGTCGTGGATGTAGCAATACCGCGGAAGGCGAAAGTCTCTACGATGCCGGACTGGCCGCAAATGAATGTTCATCATTATACGAATGAGCGGCATGAGTTGGGAGTCGTGAAGATCAAAGAAGGGAAGAACGAATTTCAGATCTATGATATGGAAAAAACGGTTGCCGATATTGTATTTTACAGAGAAAAGGTTGGGATCGGAGAAACAAAAGAAATTCTGGTGACATATCTGCAAAGAAAGGATCGGAATCTGAACCGGCTTCTGCGTTACGCTGAGCTTATGAAATGTGATAAAACAATGAAACAGTATCTGGAGGTACTCGTATGACGAGCGCAGTATCCGTAAAAGCAAGGTTGAAAAATCAGGCAGCTGCAGGCAGGAAAACAATGCAGGAAGCTTTGACGATATATGGAATGGAAAGAACCATGTATAGATTGTCGGTCTCTGAGTATGCAGAAGAGTTTACTTTGAAGGGCGGTATTTTTCTCTATGCGCTTTTTGAGGGTGAGTTCACCAGAGCAACCAGGGATATTGATCTGTTGGCGAAAAATGTATCGAATAGCGTTGAAAACATACGTAGAGTATTTGAAAAAATTTTTTCCATAGAATATGATGATGCCCTGAGATATGATCTGAATACTTTGGAAGCCAGAGCCATTACAGAGTTTAAGGAATACCATGGCGTAAATGTGTCTATCCTGGCATATTTGGACAGAACAAAAATACCAATATCCATTGATATCGGCTTTAACGATGTGATCTATCCGGGCAGGGTGAAGATGGAATTTCCTGTTTTATTGGATATGAAGGCTCCGCTGGTTTACGCGTATTCGCTCTATTCTGTGATATCTGAGAAATTTGAAGCGATAGTTTCATTGGGTAACGCGAATAGCAGATATAAAGATTTTTATGATATTTATATTCTGGCTTGCAAGTATGAGTTTGATGGAAAGAAATTAAAAGAGGCGGTCAGAAAGACTTTTGAGCATCGCGCAACGACATTCGACGATATAATTGCTTTTGAAGATGAATTTTTAAAGAGTGAGGTTCATCAGAAGCGATGGAATGCATTTGTGAGAAAGAAAAAGACTTTGTTGAATGTAGAGTTTGAGGAAGCAATAGATTCGATAAAGAAGTTCCTTATGCCGGTCGTCGAGAGTATAAAGAATAATACAGATTATTGTCTTATTTGGGATTGTAAGAACCAAAGTTGGAAACAGAGATACGAAGATTGATTTTTCATCTAAAAGACATTATAATCGGACAAAAGACATAGGCCGGATTTAAGTACCTGGAGGGAAACCATGAACAGAAAAACAGACGCGGTGGATATCATTGTCCCCGTCTACAACGGATATGAGGATCTGCAGCGCTGCATCCCAAGCATAAAGAAGCACACGGACCTTGCGAAGCACAGGCTGGTCCTGATCAACGACTGCAGTCCGGACGAGCGCATCCGGCCGTATCTCGACTCGTTTGCGGACGAGCACACGCTGGTGCTGCACAACGAGAAGAACCTGGGCTTTTCCGGGAACGTGAACAAGGGTATGGCGCTCACAAAAGATCGGGACGTCCTTCTGCTGAACGCCGACACGGTCGTCACGGCAGGCTGGCTGGATAAGATCGTCTCCTGCGCGTACCGCGATGAGAGTATCGCGACAGTGACACCGCTGTCCAACAGCGCGACGCTCTGCTCGGTGCCTGTGATGTGTCAGGACAATTCGCTGCCGGATGGACTGACGATCGACGAGTACGCGGCGCTGATCGAGCGCTGCAGCCTGAGACGTTACCCCAGAATCACGGTCGCGGTGGGCTTCTGCATGTTTATCAAGCGCTGTGTGATCGACGATATCGGTTGCTTCGACGCTGAGACCTTCGGGCGCGGTTACGGCGAGGAGAACGATTTTTGCAACCGCGCGGAGCAGGCGGGATACCATCATGTGATGTGCGACGACACCTTCGTCTACCACAAGGGGACGGCCTCGTTCGACACGGCAGAGAAGCAGGCGCTTCTGGACGCGCACACGGCGATCCTCGAGGATCGCTACCCGGAGCAGATGCGGGCGAACCATCTGTACTGCATGGAAAACCCGGATCAGGAAATCCGAGACAATATCATTCTGTACACAAAGCTGCACAACGGGAAGAAAAACCTGCTGTATTTTTTGCACCTTGATTTCCGGGAGCACGCGTTCAACAGCATCGGCGGCACGCAGATCCATGTGCGCGAGCTGACGGAGGGACTGCGTGACGAGTATAACGTGTTCGTGATGGCACGTGACGACGACGCGCTGTGCGTGACGGCCTACACGGATCGGGAGGAGCTCCTCCTGAAATTTCAGATCGGGGAGGCGCCGAAGTTCCCGGTGTTTCATGACAAGGAGATCCGCAGGATCTGCGAGCAGGTGCTGCGGGCGTTTTTCATCGATCTGATCCACGTGCACCACACGCAGGACCTTTCTCTGGAGATTTACGGCGCGGCGGCAGCGCTCGGAATCCCGGTGATCGCGACGATGCACGATTATTACTATGCCTGTCCGACGATCCTTCTGCTGGACGCGGAGGGGAGTTTCTGCGCGCCGCAGGATACGACCATGACCGATGAGGAGCGCAGAAAGCGCTGCGCGACCTGCCTGTGGAAAAAGAAAGGGATCGTGCCGCAGGCGGATTACCTGAGAATCTGGCGCAGGGAGCACGGCAACGCGCTGCGCATGTGCCGGGAGCTGATCTTTCCATCTGAGAGCGCGAAAAAAATCTTTCTTCAGTACTTCCCGGATCTGGACAATTGTCGCGTAATTGAGCACGGCGAGGACAAGCTGGAGCGCGAGGTGACGCATGTACCGTCGCCCGAGGGTGCGGTGAAAAATCCGAAGCTGAAAGTACGGCTGGATCGTGTGCTCAGCGCGGAGCAGGGATTGAACGATATCGAGGGTTGGGCATATCTGGAAGGCGTGCCAAACGCGGAGACGGAGATCTTCGTGGAGCTTGTGGACGCGGGCGGCAGGAAGGACTGTTTCCTCGTGCACAAGAAGGCGAGACCGGACATCGTGGACTCGTTCGGGGATCCGGACGCGCTGATGTGCGGGATCAATCTGCGTGTCAGTTCGGAAGTGCTCTCTGACGGCCCGGTAAAGGTCAACGTCTACGTGAAGCATGCAGGCAAAGTCTACACGGACGGCAAGGGCGCAAAGAGCGTCTACCGGCGCCGGTTCGGAAAAGAGGGGCGGCTCAACGTGGCGTTCCTTGGCGGAATGGTGCCGCAGAAGGGCAGCCTGATGGCTCTGGGTCTGATCCCGCTGGACAAGACACAGATCAACTGGTTTGTGTTGGGCGTGATCGGCGACAAGCGCGTCGGGGAGATCTGGCAGGACAACTGCTTTTTCAGTTCCACCTACAAAAAAGAGGAGCTTCCGCAGCTCCTCTCGGACAATGAGATCGATGTGGTCTGCATCCCGCCGGTCTGGCCGGAGACGTTCTGCTACACGGTCTCCGAGGCCTGGATGAACGGCATTCCGGTGCTTGGCACCGACATAGGCGCGGTGGGAGAGCGCATCCGCAAAACAGGCGGCGGCTGGCTGGTGAAGCCCGACGCGAAGCCGGAGGAAGTGCTCGAGCTGCTGCATAGGATCAAGAACGATCCGGAAGATTACGCGCAGAAGAAGGCGGCGGTCGCGCAGATCAAATTGAAGAGCGTCGCGGAAATGTGCAGCGAGTACCGCGTGCTGTACGCGGGATTGTTGCAGGATACAAAAAAGCCTGATTCAATGCGCAATGAAGAGCAAGGAGTTGAAGCCGAGCAGACCGGGAAACAGCAGGCGGGCGAGACAGACCATGGCGAGGCAGACTATGATTTCATCTTCCAGGGGCTTGCGCTCGCGAACCCGAGCGTGGCCGGCAGGGGCGGCATCGCGGAGATGAACCGGCTCAGGCAGCAGAATGCGGCGCTCAAGTCGTCGATTGAGGTGATGAAGGGGACGTCGGCCTACCGCGTCGCGCGAAAGATTGCGGACGCAAACATTCCGTTCAAGGAGCAGATCAAGAAGCAGGCGAAGAAAGTACTGCAGAAGAAGTAAAAGACAGAAAACATCTAAGAAAAAGGCAAGGATTTAAACCCCTCGCCTTTTTCTTTTCTGAACAAGTATAAGAATTACCCAGAGGACAAACGAAAGGATGCTGACGCAAAGTCCCACCCGCATCCATGGCTGACGGTAGGTAAGCGTGAAGCTGTGGTCGCCCGCCGTCACGGGAATGCTGATGAAGCCGATATCCGTGCGCAGAAGTTCAACGTTCTCACCGTCCACGGAAGCTGTCCAACCGTCCTCATACGGGAGCGGGAGGAACAGGAGACCGTCCTCTCCGGTCGAGATGGTGCCGGTAAGCAGCGAGTCGTTTGCAGTGTCGTTGACGACGATGTCGGCCTGCGGCGCTTCCGCCGGAACAGCCTTCGAGCCGAGCAGACGGATATTGCTGATCTGCGCAGAGAAGGGACCGCTGTAACTGTGCAGCCGGAAGGTCTCGCAGAAGGAAGGTATCGGCATCTGCACATGCGTGCTCTCCCCTGCCTTGGTCCGGAAGAGGTATTCCATCGTGCTGCCCGGATTCAGAGCAAAATCGCAGACGTTCGGGGTCTCGATGTCGAATTCCAGATACACATGTTCAAAGTCCGCAAAATCTGCCTGATTAAGACGCAGGAAAACGGAATCCGAGGAACCGTCTGCCGCGATATCGTCGAGTGCGGCGATCTCTTCCAGCGCGTACTGCGAGAGCAATTCATCGGAACCAAGCAAAACTTCTTTGTCGAGTCCCGGCACGGATGCCGGTGCGCTGTTCGTATCAGCATCGTCCGCATCCAGCAGCGCCACGTCCAGAAGCATCGTCTCCAGATCCGCTTTCCCGTATGCTTTTTTCAACACCGCGCTGTCGCCGGTCTTTGTGTAGAAGCGGGCAAAGGAAGGCACGTCTTCATTCTGATAGAGATAGAGGTTCCCGAACTGTCCGATCTGCCGGAAGCCGTCCGGCTTCGGATCGGTGCTCCTCGAGAGCAGATATTTGACGCCGAAGAGGGTACTGTGGCCGCTGTAATAGCCGATCTGCCGGAAGGTGTACTCATAGCGCGCCATGATCGGGAAGTTCGGGATCACGAGGTTGACAAACTCCTCGATGTTGCGGTTGGGCGTCGAGTTGTAGGCGCTGACGCCGCGATATCCCTGCTCGAGTCCGTCCATGCAGTAGCTTCCGGCGTAATAGTCTTTCTCCAGACGCCAGAAGGAAGGATCATTTTCCTTGAGATAAGCGAGCGCGGCGTCCACATCGGGATCGTACAAAGGCCCCCAGTAGTCCGCGTTTGTGGTGGTGAGCACGTCGCGCGCGTTATAACAGAGCCAGCCCTCCCCGGTGACGTTCGCGATCACGCAGAGGAAAAGCAGGACAGTGGCGACGCGGCGGAGCCGATCGCCTTTTCTTTTTTTCTCGCCGGAAAGCAGATCGGAAGTTGTTGTTTCGCCATCTGCCAACGTACGAACATACACTTTCTGATATTTCGGGGAAATCGTGCTGCTGTCTAAGCTTCGCCCTTTGCACGCGAGCAGCACGAGCAGTATGATCATCAGCGCCGCGATTACTCCCGTAGCGATGATATCGGTCACGATATTCCAGCCGTACGGCTCCGCAGCGGAAAGCTTGGGAAGCGTCATACAGCACGCGCACAGGGTGAGAGCGGCTGACAGGATGAGCGCCGGGAAGCTTATGTGCCGATGTATACGGATCTCGTCGAGCGTCCGCGCCGTGACAAGCGCGAACAGCGGCATGAAGATAAACGAATGCCTTGAGAACGGATAGGCGAACGCGTTAAAGACGGAAGAGCCCAGCCGCACAAACATGCAGAACACAAAAAACAGGATGGCAAGATACTGCAGGATCTTTGCCTTCCGGGAGACTTTCTGCCGCTGGATCGTGAAGACATACTGCGGCAGCAGGATCACAAACAGTACAGAGAAGAACAGCACCGGCGCCTCGTAGAAATTCGAGTAGCCGCCGTACTGCGCGATGCCCTCGAAGGTGGTCGAGAAGAAACGCAAGAAAGCAGTCCGGTAAAAATCGGCCGGGAACAAAGAGCAGTATCGCAGAATGCGCCCAAACAGGGAACCGTCCGCATCAAGCCGCGCGCTGACGGTCGTGAGGAAGCGGGCCGAGGGCAGAAAAATGACGGCGCCCAGTCCGATCCCGAGCAGGATCTCGCCGCAGCGCACCAGAAAGAGCCGCACGCGCACAGCAGGAGCGCTGTCCTCCAGGATCGCCCGATAGAGAAGATACGCTCCCGCCATCAGGAACGACATATAGGACATATAGGTGCTGCTGCAGACCATGACCGCCACGAGAAGCGGCACGGCGGGGCTGAAGCGCTTCCTCTGCATCGCCCGCTCCAAGAGGCAGAGCAGAAGAGGCAGGAACACGACGTAAGCGCCGAAATGGTAGTGCTGTCCCCAGACGAGGAGATAGCCGCAGAGCGCGTATATGTAGGAAGCGATCACCTTGCCGGTCTCCGACAGGGAAAAGCAGCTCAGAAACAGGTAGCAGAACGTCCCCGCAAGGAAGATCTGCGCGATTGTCATGTAGAGCAGAAAGGTCGGGATGTGTCCGCTTCCGAGCAGCGCGCCCGCCGCGTAGACCGGGATCAGGAATACGTTGAACAGATTCAGCGCGAACATGCTGGCCCCGAAGCCGAGATTCATATCCCAGAGAGAAAAATTCCCGTCGCACAGATGATTGACGATCGTCGCGTAGTGCATCAGATATTGTTGTCTGGTGTCCGAGCCGGCGTCGTTGAAAACGATGAGACTGTCCCCGGCGAAGAACGGGAAAAAGATGATGAGAACGCTGATCGCGATGGCTCCCCACAGGATCAGCAGCGAGCGGAAATTCCGGGAGCAGATCAGATGTTTTGTCTTTGGCATAAGATTCTCCTTTTATGTAGGGCACCGTCAGGATGATTTTGAGACGGTGACAGGGATTTTGCATTGCGGCCCTGGAGGGACGCGGCGATGATATTTATTTTAGCACGGAATGTCGGGAATGGAAAGCTTTGCTCAGCTTTGTTTTGTGCAAAAATGACAGAAACAGTAAAAAAATATTGTCAGACTTATATAATTGACAGAGCGCAAGGTTATGGTATAATATTAACATCACTGGAGAAATAAAAAAAGAAGAGGAAGGCTGAACATGCAAAGAAGAAATTTTTTTTCATCTAATTTATAACATCACTGGAGAAACAAAAGATGGAGGATGGCATCTTGAAGCATTATGTAGGAATTGATGTGGGCGGCACGAATGTGAAGTTTGGCATGTTTTCATCAGAGGGAGAGCTCGAGAAAAAGTGGGCAATCAAAACGGATTCCGGAGACGAAGGCCGGAGAATGTGGCGGCAGATATCGGACAGTGTGAGGAAGAACGTATCTGCGAATCGTCTGGCGGGGATCGGAATCGGGATACCGGGTCCGGTTCTGGAAAACGGTTTTGTTGAAGTCTGCGTAAATCTTGGGCTCCACAATTTCAACCCGGTGGCCATTCTAAGGGAGAACTTTCCGGCAGTGAGGGTGTCGGCGGCAAACGATGCGAACATGGCGGCTCTGGGAGAGCAATGGAAAGGGAGCGGCAGGGGATTTAAGACACTGGGGATGATAACGTTGGGGACCGGCGTCGGCGGCGGGATTATTTTGGACGGCAAAATTGTGTACGGAGCAAATGGATTGAGTGGCGAATTTGGACACATACAGTTTAATCCAGACGAGACAGAAAACTGTACCTGCGGAGGGCGGGGGTGCATCAATCAGATCGCGTCCGCCACGGGGATCGCGCGCTATGCGAAAAAAATGTTGAGGAACGACCCAGGGAATTCAGCGCTGAGAGCGGTAAAAAATCTGAACGCCAAAGATGTGATAGACGCGGCGAAGCGGGGGGATGTTCTGGCGGAGAGCACGTTGAGATTCTGTATGGATTATCTTGCAAAGGGGATCGCGGCGATCTCATACGTGGTGGACCCGGAGGTTTTTGTGATCGGAGGAGGAGTGTCAAATGCCGGAGACTATCTGATCCGCATGATCCAGAAATGCTACGACCCGTATATCACTTTGTCAAAGAAAAAAGCGAAGGTCATAAAAGCTTCTCTCGGAAATGACGCCGGCATTTTCGGAGCGGCGAGACTGGCAATGCAGGAGGAGGAAGAAGATGAAGGAAGGGAACATTAATTATGGGATCATCCCACAGCCACCAGTCACGGCGGCGAGTGTGCCGGTCGATCTGACCGCGGCTACCATGAAAGAGCATAAAAACAAGATTTTAGACCGTATGAGAGAACAGAACTATGATGCGCTGGTTATCTACGCGGACAGGGAGCATGGCACGAACTATGGATATCTGACCGGATTTGAACCGAGGTTTGAAGAGAGTCTTTTGGTCCTTCACCGTGACGGGAAAGCGTATCTGATGCTTGGAAATGAGTCCTTAAAGATGGATCAATACGCCAGGCTTCCTGTGGTCGGGATCCATGTGCCCCATTTTTCCCTGCCGAACCAGCCGATGAGGACTTCCCGTACATGGCTGGAATTGCTGGAACAGACGGGAATAAGGCCAGGCATGAGGATCGGGGCGGTGGGGTGGAAACTCTTCACGGGAAAGCTGGAAGATAATTCGCAGATGTTTGACCTGCCTTATTACATATTAGACGGAATCAAGCGGCTGTGCCAGGAGAGCGGCTGTGTGAGCAACGCCACCAGATTGTTCATAGATCCAGCGTACGGGGTGCGGATTCAGATGAATGCCAATGAAATCGCACACTATGAATACGGAGCGTCTCTGGCCGGCCACTGTATTTATAGGACGTTAAATGAGCTCGCGGAAGGAAAGACAGAGTTGGAGTTGGCGGATCATCTGGCGGTGGACGGACAGCCGTTTTCGGTCCAGACGATCTGTGCTACGGGAGAGCGGTACACTAATGCGGTGGTTTCTCCGAGAAATAAGGCGGTCCAAGTGGGAGACAGGGTGACTATGACCATGGGTCTGAGAGGTGGCCTGACGCACCGATGTGGCTATGCGGTGTCATGCACGGAGCAGATGCCGGAAAAGGAAAAAGACTATCTGGAGAAGGTGGCGAAGCCGTATTATCGGGCGCTCGTAGTCTGGTATTCCCATGTGGGAATCGGGGTGAACGCGGGGAAACTCTATGAGCAGATCGAAAGGACCATCCCCCGAAGCGCGTACGGATGGGAGCTGAATCCAGGACACTATACTGCGGGCGAAGAGTGGATGTCCTCTCCGTTTTACGAGAATTCACCGGTTCTCTTAAAAAGCGGTATGCTGCTGCAGATGGACATCATTATAGAAGTGGACGGATATGGAAGCGCCAACGCGGAAGATGGGATTGCTCTGGCGGATGAAGAGCTCAGGAAGGAGCTGCGGGAAACGTATCCGGATGTCTGGGAAAGGATCCAGAGCCGGCAGGCATATATGAGGGACATACTTCACATTCCTGTCCGGGACGAGGTACTGCCGATGTCCGGTCTGTGCGGGTATTTCAGACCATATATGCTGGATAAAGAGCGGGCGCTGTATTTGTAATTTATGTGGGTGGCAATACGAAGGGAGGGGATATCACAGGACCCATATATATAAATGAACCCAAAAAACCTGCGGGAAAAAGCACCTGCAGAAAAAACAAAGAACGGAGGAAAAAGCATGAAAAAGACGATGAAGAGAATGACAGCAGCAGGCATGGCGGCGATTCTGGCGGCGGCGGCATTCGCCTCAGTTCCGGTATCCGCCGAAGAGAATGGCTCAGACGGGTACTATATCGAATGGGCGGGGCAGCAGTGGGGGCTTTCCGCGGAGGAAATTGAGGAGATCAAGGCAATGAATCTGAGCTTTGCCATTGAGACACCTACGGAATCGGAATTTGGCTACGGCCAGATGAGAGGATTTGAGGACGCATGTGAGGCGCTTGGCATTAAGGTTGCCGGGGAAGCCGCCTGTGAACTGGATCCGGCCACGCAGCAGTCTAATATGGAAAATTTCATATCCATGGGCGTGGATGGGATCGTGTGTCAGCCGCAGGACGCGGATACGGCGGCGTCGAGATTTGATCCGGTGGTGGAAGCGGGGATCAAACTGGCGTTTACCGGCTCGAAGCCCCAAGGATATGAGGCCGGTGATCAGTACGTAACGATGGTGACCGACGAATTCGCGGAAGAGGGCGCTTTGGCAGCAGATTATCTGGCGGAGGCCATAGGCGGGAAAGGACAGATTCTTGCTATCACGATATCCAGCGTAAATGAGGTATCCAATACGCGCGACGGCGCTTTCGTGGATACGATAAAAGAGAAGTATCCGGATATTGAGTTGGTGGAGGAAGGAGGAATCGAGTCTGCGAGCGATGCGGCGTCCGTGGCAAGTGGCCTGCTGGCCAGATATCCGGAAGCGGACGGCATGTTCGTGACATTTTCGACTCCGGCCCTGGAGGTGCTCGATATTGTCAAGAGCCTTGGCATGAACGATTTCAAGATCGTCACCATCGATCTGGACACGGTCTGCTGTCTGGATATGATCAATGAAGGCAACATCGCCGGTATCGTATGCGATTCCGCGTACTATTATGCCGCCGCGGCAGTGATCGGTCTTGCAAAAGACTATCTGGGACAGGAGGTAGAGGCTGTTCTGGCTGGACCGGGCAAACAGGTCACAGTCGAAAATATGAGAGAAATGTGGCAATGGTCCTTTGGCACGGATGTGCCGGATACTCTTTCCGAAGCGCTTGACGGGCTGGGCATGTAATCACAGACATACTGGCCGGAATGCGGTTTCGGCGGATCATCGCGGTCCGGACGCGCGACTTTGGCAGTCGCTTTGCCGCGCATTCGGACCGCTGCAAAAATGAGGAGAGACAGAATGCATCAGAAAGCTCTGGATATGGAAAATATCTGTATTGCCTTCAATGGCGTGCAGGTGCTGAAAAATATAAACTTTTCCCTGGATAAAGGAGAGGTTTGCGGACTTGTGGGGAAAAACGGGGCCGGAAAGAGCACGCTGTTAAAGATCATACAGGGGCTCTATCGCGCGAACTCCGGCGAGGTGAGACTGTTTGGAGAAAATGTGAAGGAGAATCACGGCAGGGTCTTCGCATATGTAGGGATGATTTTTCAGGAGCTCAGCCTAATTCCGGAAATGACTGTACTGGAAAATATCTTTCTCAATAATGAAATTAGGAAATTCGACCTTGTAAATATCCGGGAAGAAGAGCGAAGAGCGGTTTCTTTCATGAAGAAATATAAGATCGACATAGATATCCATAAAAAGATAAAGAAGCTGAGCTCTGCGGACAAACAGATGGTGGAGATCTGCAAGGCTGTTTTAAAGAATAAGAAAATACTGCTGATGGACGAGCCGACGGCCGCTCTGGACGACGAGCAGGCGGCGAAACTGTATCGGATGGTGAAACAGCTGAAAGAAGAGGGGATCACCATTCTCCTAATCACGCACCATCTTCAGGAGATCATCGATAACTGTGATTCTGTAGCGGTCATCCGGGACGGAGAAATGACGCTTGGCGGGGAGACGAAAAATCTGTCCATGGAGGCTATGATCAAAGCGATGCTGGGCGAAGAACAGACGGACCTGGCGTTTTCCAGAAGTATTTCCGATATCGACAGGACGCAGCCGGTCCTGGAGCTGCGGGAGATCGTGACGGATTTCATAAAGATGCCGCTATCTTTACGCGTTTACGCAGGGGAGGTAGTCGGCCTTGCGGGGCTGAAGGGCTGCGGCAGGACGGAAGTCTTCCGGGCGATTTTCGGGCTTGACCGGTTGAGATCGGGAGAAATCTACATTTTCGGAAAGAAGGCGAATATCAAAAGTACGACAGACGCTGTTAAAGCAGGCGTATTTTTGATTCCGGAGAGCAGGCGGTTCCAAGGACTCAGTGTAGACCATTCCATAAAGTTCAACATAGAGCTGCCTTTGCTGAAAAGGCTTACCAGGCGGTTTCTGGTCGATGAGAGGGAGAGCAATCGTGTCGTTGACGACTATATCGAGAGAGTCCATATCAAGGCAAACAGCCGCGGCGATAAGGTGAAAAGCCTTTCCGGGGGAAACCAGCAAAAAGTAGTCATCTCAAAGGCACTTGCGACAACCCCCAGAATTCTTCTGATGGATGACCCCACTTATGGGGTGGATGTAGGCGCGAAGGCGGAGATCATGAAGATCATAGACCAGTTTAAGATGAGCGGCGGAACGGTCCTGCTGGCATCTTCTGAGATTGAGGAGATCAACCAGAACTGCAACAGGATCTTCATTTTGAAGAATCGGAAGCTGGTCGGAGAATTGTCAAACGAGGACTATATGACTGTTACCCAGGATAGTCTGGCGGCAGCAATACAGTGACAGAAGGAGAAGAGAGAGTTGAGGAAGAGGTTTGATATACGGCAGTCAGTTATTTATATTGCGTTTGTAGTTCTGTTTTTGATTTTTTCCATCACGCTTAAGGATGTAGGAGTCGGGTTTGCCTCGGTCAGTAATCTGATGAACATTCTCAGACAGACATGTCTGGTGGCTATTATGGCAGTCGGAATGACATTCGTGCTGGGCGCGGCTCTGATCGATCTTTCCACAGGTCCGGTGGTAGCGTGCACTTCGCTGGTCTGTGGACTGTTTCTGCAACGGTTCGGCCTGGTGGCGGGAGTTGCCGCGGGGCTGATGTTCGGGGTGCTTGCCGGAGTCCTGAATGGCTTCCTGGTAGCTTATCTGAAGATGCCGCCGTTTATCGCGACGCTTGGAACCCAGACAGTGTTTACCGGCGTGGCGAGGACGATAACCAATCTTCAGTCTGTGCCGATCACGGACAAGACGTTTATCAGCATATTCGGCGGAGGCAGTGTTGGAATGATCCCATCTGTGTTTGTCTGGATGTCGGTGATTTTTGTTCTGGGAGTTCTGGTGATGTATAAGATGCCTTTTGGCAGAAAAGTGCTGGCAGTCGGGGGCAATGTGACTTCCGCAAAATATTCGGGAATTCCCATCGCGAAGGTTCAGATGAAGGTAATGGTACTGATGGGGGTCTTATGCGCCCTGGCCGGAATTCTGTGGGCGGGCCGTTTTGGAGGCGGAAGATATACGCTGGGAGAAGATTCCGGGACGGCGGTGATCGCCGCGGCCGTTCTTGGCGGGACATCCATGATGGGCGGCGTCGTTTCCGTCTACGGCGCGATCGTAGGCGCGCTTATGATGGGGATGCTTGACAATGCGCTGGTTATGTACGGGCTGAGTGTATATCAGCAGACAATTGTCAGAGGAATTGTAATTATCCTTGCCGTGGCGGTCAGCACAGTGAGAGAAGAAAACTGATCATTTGACAGCAGCAGAAAAGGAGTTTGGAATGAATACGCAGGTGATTTACGATTATATTGACAGGCATAAGGACGACCTTATCGGTCTCCTTCAGGAGTGTATCCGGTCAAAGCCGGTAAATCCGCTCTACGCCACGCAGCACGGCTATAACGAGGCGGCATGTGAAAAGATCATCATGGAAAAGCTGGAAACGCTGGGGGTGGAGTTGTACAGCTTTGATGTCGAACTGGATAAGCTGGAAGAGTACCGGGACATGCCGGGCTTTATCACAGGCTACACAGATCAGATCGATTTCCGAAACCGCCCGAACATTGTCGCGAAACTGCCCGGGACAGATCCGGAGCACGGGAGATCTGTCCTCTTGATCGGACATTGCGACGTGGTGGCCGCGGACGATACCGAATTATGGAAGCATCATCCGTTTGCGGCGGAAGTTGAAGATGGCGTGTTATATGGCAGGGGCTGTGTGGATGAGCTTGGCGGACTAGTCAGTCAGCTGATCGCTATAGAAGCGATCATAAGGACTGACAGCCGTCCGAAGGGAGATATCTGGTTCTCCAGCGTTGTGTGTGAGGAGTCGGGCGGAACCGGCGTGCTGGCAGTAGCCGACTGGCTGAAAAAACGGGGAATCAGGATCGACGCAGGGATTATGGGTGAGCCGACGGATCTGGACATCAGTCTCCTGTGCAGGAATATCACCTGGGGAGATATGAAGATTATTGGAAGAACCGGACATCTGGAGGAATGGCAGCCGCACTGGAGTGAGGGAGGGCCGGTCGACGCGATAAAAAAGGCGAGATATATCATGGACCAGATCGATCGCCTGAATGAAGAGTGGTCCAGCCGTCCGGATAAGAATCATCCTCTTGAGAAGCTGCCCTGTCAGGTCAAGGTAGCCATGATAAACGGAGGACATCACAGATCAAGCTATCCGGCTGTCTGCGAACTTTCCTTTAATATTCAGATCCTGCCTCATGAGACGAATGCTCTGGGGCTGGGGCCCGGAGTCAGAAAAGAGTTCGAGGATTTCATTGCGAGGGTAAGCGCGGCGGATCCCTGGCTGAGCGGACATCCTCCCATTATCGACTGGGTATGCGAGGCAGACTGTTCTGAGGTGCCCAAAGATCATCCATTCGTCAAAGTATTTGAGAAGAATGCAGGGACGACGCGCAGGGAGAGCAGGCTGATCGGTTCCGGTTTCCATACAGATACCGGATGGCTGATGAGAGTGCCGGAAATTCCGGTCGTGAATTATGGTCCCGGCAACCCGGCGCTCGCGCATAGCACTAACGAGCGGTGTAGGGTGGAGGACGTCGTGACCTGTTGCAAGACGGTGGCGCTGACATGTCTGGAATGGTGCAATATGTCGGTATGACAAAAGGGAAGCTATTTTACTGATTACGGAAAAAAGGATGGAAAAAATTACAAAATATGCTAAAATAATCTAAAATATTCTATATTATTATTTTGGATGTGGGGTTGGGATGCAGGTTCAGAAGCAGCAGAATATAAAAAGCAATAACATAAAAATGGTCTTGGGGATCATCAAAGACAGGCAGAGCACGGAAATTTCGCGCGCCGATATCGTTAAGATAACGAGGATGAGTCCGACCAGTATTTCCAGAATTGTGGACATACTGATATCCAGAGGTCTGGTGCGGGAGGACGATGTGGTGACGACGGACAGAGCCGGCAGGAAGGGCACGGGGCTGAAGGTCATCCCGGAAGGCATCCTGACCGCGGGCGTGTCGATTGATTCTGATAAGCTGGGGCTGTGCATCATGGACTTTGCGGATCGGGTCGTCGCCTCGAAGGAATTTATGTTGAAGCAACAGAAATATGAGCCGGAGGAAATTATTTCGCTGATACAGGAAATGTTTACAGATGTCTGCGGGGAAAGTCCGTACGGCAAGGAGCAGATCGGTGCGGTCGGAATTTCCTGTATTGGAAATGTCGATTACAAGAAAGGCGATATTTATTTCGCGCCCCAGTTCGGATGGAATCATATTGATTTCGGGATCAGGGCGCGGCAGGCTCTTGGCAGACCTGTTTACATGGAAAACGACATGAAGGCTGCTATCACCAGTGTGGTCTGGCAGGAAAAAAAATATATGGATGAGGATGTGACATATCTCTCCATTGGAATGGGCGTCGGCTCCGCCGTTATGTTTCACGGGATCATCGCCAGGGGAAGCGACAATGCGTTTGGGGAAGTAGGCCATGTGATCATCCAGCCAAATGGCAGGAAATGTGACTGCGGACAGCGCGGTTGCGTACAGACGACACTGACACGGAACAGTCTGATTGAGGAATGTCAAGAGGCCGGATTTGACATTACAAAGGTGGAGCAGATTTTTGAGGCGTACCGGACGGGACAGGAATGGGCGGTAGAATTTATCGACAGGACGGCGGGCGACTTGGCTATGCTGATCCGAAATCTTGTATATATGTACAATACCAGCTATATACTCGTCGGAGGCGCTCTGATTCTGGATTTTCCAGAACTGTTGCATCTTGCGAAGAAGAAGCTGTCCGATCTGATCCATATCAACTTATATTCCAGCTTACATATTATTCAGGTCCGGACGCAGAATAACAGTATGACGGGCGCGGCGTTTATTGCTCAGGCAAACCGGATCAATGAGATCGTTGAGAGCATATGACAGTAGGGAGGTGTTCTGACGGGATCGTTTCCCGAGGGAGGGGAAAGCCTTTCATAGTATGAATTTGACCATGCTGCCAAAGTGCATGAGGCATGAACTGTGCCGCCTGCATCTTTGGCAGTTTTTCTATTACACAAAACGCTCCGCGGGTATGTACGGACTGCTGCAACGGACTTGACAGGAATGCGTTCTTTTACTATTATTGTAAATGTCGATTTATGGTTATCGTTTATGCAGGAGAGGAAAAGATGCTGTATTTTAATGTGCCCCCTTTTACGGGGAAAGAATTTGAATATATGAAACAGGCTGTCGACGCGGGAAAGATCAGCGGGGATGGCAGATTTACAAAACAGTGCTCCGCGTGGATGACGGAGCGTTTCCATGTGGGGCACGCGCTTTTGACGACGTCCTGTACGCATGCGCTGGAGATGGCCGCGCACCTGACCGGGATCGGCCCGGGGGACGAGGTGATCCTGCCGTCGTACACTTTCTGCTCGACCGCGGACGCCTTCGTGCAGCGCGGGGCGACGCTGGTGTTTGTGGACGTGCGTCCGGACACGATGAATATCGACGAGAAACTGATCGAGGACGCCGTCACGGAGCGCACAAAGGTGATCGCGCCGGTGCACTACGCCGGGGTCGCCTGCGCGATGGACGAGATCATGGACATCGCGAAGCGCCATGGCCTGCAGGTCGTGGAGGACGCGGCGCAGGGCGTGGACGCGTATTACAAGGGACGCGCCCTCGGAACGATCGGCGATTACGGCTGCTACAGCTTCCACGAGACGAAGAACTTCTCGATGGGAGAAGGGGGAGCCGTTGTATTCGACCGCGGCGACAAGATCGAGGAGGCGGAGGTCCTTCGGGAGAAGGGAACGAACCGAAGCAAGTTTTTCCGCGGCCAGATCGACAAATACACCTGGGTCAGTTACGGCTCGTCCTATTTGCCGAGCGATATGAACGCCGCGTATCTCTGGGCGCAGCTTGAATGCGCCGACGAGATTAACGCCGACCGCATGGCTACCTATGATTTCTACCATGCGAACCTTAAGGATCTGGCGGACAAGGAGTATCTGGAGCAGCCGTTTGTACCCGACTACGCGAAACACAACGCGCATATGTATTACATTAAGCTGAAGGACGAGCCCACAAGGGCCGCTCTGATCAAATATCTGCGCGAGCGGGAGGTACATACGGTGTTCCACTATGTGCCGCTGCACTCCGCGCCCGCGGGACAGAAGTTCGGCCGTTTCCACGGGGAAGACCGCTATACGACGAAGGACAGCGAGCGCCTGCTCCGGCTTCCGATGTTCTACGGGCTGAAGCAGGAGGAGCGCGAGAAGGTGGTGGACGCGATCCACGGATTTTTCTCATAAAAATGTGCGGTACATACATCTGTCTGTCTGACAAAAAGTGGACGTTGCAGATGATGTCGTATCACGGAGGACTGCATGGACGTCCGAAAGGTGTTGAAGAGTTTAAATTTTTATACGATCCGGAAGGGTCTCGTCTATCTGAAGCGCTACGGCCTTCAGGAATTTCGCGTGCGGCTTTCCGAGCGCATGGAGGAGACCGAGGTCGACTATGAGCAGTGGTGCGCGCAGAACGCGCCGACGCCCGCGCAGCTCGAGGCGCAGAGAAAGAGAAAATGGACCGACCCGGCGCAAATCAGCGTCGTGGTGCCGCTCTACAATACGCCGGAGCGCTATCTGCGGGAGATGATCGAGTCGGTCACTCGGCAGACCTACCCGCACTGGGAGCTCTGTCTGGCGGACGGGAGTCCGGATCCGGCGGCGACCTCCGCGGTCGTCTCGGACTATCTCTCGGATGAGAGGATCAAATACAAGATTCTGGAGAAGAACCTCGGGATCTCGGGCAACACGAACGCGGCCGTCGTGATGGCGAGCGGCGCGTACATCGCGTTTTTCGACCATGACGATCTGCTCGCGCAGGACGCGCTCTACGAGGTGGCGGCGGAAGCGCAGCGCTCCGGCGCGGACATCATCTACACCGACGAGGACAAGATTAAGGGCGATACTGGGGAACGTTATCAGCCGAACCTGAAACCGGATTTCAATCTGGATCTGCTGCGTGCGAACAATTACATCTGCCATCTTCTGGTGGTGCGGCGGGCGCTGGTTGATCAGGCGGGCGGCTTCGACGATTCGTTTGACGGGGCGCAGGACCATGAATTCCTGTTCCGCTGTGTGGAGCGGGCGCAGAAAATCGCGCACATCCCGAAGGTGCTCTATCACTGGAGAGTGCACGCGGCCTCGACCGCGGATAATCCTCTGAGCAAGAAGTACGCATACGACGCGGGCAAGCGCGCGGTGCTCGCGCACATCCGGCGCTGCGGGGAGGATGCGGAGGTGACGGACACGAAGTTTCCGGGTTTCTACCGCGTGAAGTATATCCTGCCCGGCGAACCGCTGGTCTCGATCCTGATTCCGAACAAAGATCAGGTGCAGACGCTGCGGGATTGTCTGGATTCCATTCGGCAGAAGAGCAGCTACCACAATTATGAAATTTTGATCATAGAGAACAACAGCACTGAGCCGGAAACTTTTGCATATTACAAAGAGATTGACGGAAAAGACGGTATTCGGGTATTATATTGGAGAGAGGGTTTCAACTATTCTGCCCTCAACAATTTCGGTTTCGCGCATGCGAAGGGCGATTACATTGTCTGCCTGAACAATGACATTACGGTCATCACGCCGGACTGGCTTGAACGGCTGCTCGGGCAGTGCATGCGGCGCGACGTCGGGATCGCCGGGGCACGGTTGTACTTCCCAGATAACACGATCCAGCACGCAGGCGTGATCGTGGGACTCGGCGGGGTGGCCGGCGCACTGTTTGTCGGCATGCCGCGCGAGCGCAGCGGCTATCTTCGCAAGGCGATCCTGCAGCAGGATATGAGCGCGGTGACCGCGGCCTGCATGATGGTGGACCGCCGCGCGTGGGAGGCGGCCGGAGGCTTTGACGAGGGACTCGCCGTGGCGTTCAACGACGTCGATTTCTGTCTGAAGGTGCGCGCGCAGGATTATCTGATCGTCTACGAGCCGAACGTGGAGATGTACCATTATGAGTCGAAGAGCCGCGGCTATGAGGATACGCCGGAGAAGCAGGCGCGCTTCAAGGGCGAGATCGAGTATATGAAAAAGCGTTGGAAAAAATTTCTGGAAGCCGGGGATCCTTACTACAACCCGAATTTTTCGCTGATGACCTGCGATTACTCCCTGAAAAAGAAATGAGGAAGGGGTGTTCCGAACAGGCCGTATCCTATGCGGGGAGGGCTGTGAGGACGCGGTGAGGCGCCGGACGGATAGAACGGGGAAGTCAGAATGACGGATGTCGCGGTCGTGATACCAAATTACAACGGAATGAAGTATCTGGAGGCGTGTCTGGATTCCCTGAGAAGACAGACTCTGCAGGGCTTTTCGACCATCCTGGTCGATAACGGTTCGCAGGACGGAAGCGCCGATTTCGTGGAGGCGCAATACCCGGAGGTGACGCTGCGGCGCTTTGAGACCAACCGGGGCTTCTGCGCGGCGGTAAACGAGGGCATACGCATGAGCGAGGCCCCATATGTGATCCTGCTGAACAACGATACGGTCTGCGAGCCCACGTTCGTGGAGGCGCTTCTGTGCGCGATTCGGGAGAAGCCGAAATGGTTCTCCTGCGCCGCGAAGATGGTGCGGATGAAAGCGCCGGATCGGATCGACACGGCGGGCGACTACTACTGCGCGCTCGGATGGGCGTTCGCGAGGGGAAGGGGAAAACGTGCGGACGGGTACCGGTCGCGCTGCGAGATCTTTTCCGCCTGTGCCGGAGCCGCGATCTACCGCAGGTCGGTCTTTGACGAGATCGGGCTGTTTGACGAGGCGCATTTCGCGTACCTCGAGGACGTCGATATCGCCTACCGCGCGAAGATCGCCGGGTACCGCAATTACTTCATCCCGGAGGCTGTCGTGCGCCATGTGGGGAGCGCGACAAGCGGCTCTCTTTACAATGAATTCAAGACGCGCTATTCCTCAAGGAACAGCATTTATCTGGTATACAAGAATATGCCCTGGCCGCAGATCGTGTTGAATCTGCCGTTTCTGATCGTTGGATTCGCGGTGAAGCTGGTCTTTTTCGCGCGCAGGGGATATCGGAAGGAATACGTCGCGGGACTCAAAAAAGGGTTTCGCCTGTGCAGCAGGGACAAAAAGGTCAGGTTTCGCAAAAGGAACCTGCCGCATTATCTGAAGATACAATGGGAGCTCTGGATCAACACGTTTCGGAGGCTCATGCTTTTCAGAGGTGAAAAACATTGATCAAGGACAATCAGAAATATTTTACCCGGCTTCAGGTCGTCCTGGACGCCGGCGTGATCATTTTTTCTTATCTTGTCGCGTGGTATATCATGATGGCGAGCATCAGCAATCGGGAGGTAGGCGTTCTGCCCCCGGAGATCTATATGCTGGTGCTTTTGGTATTGGTACCGTTCTTCCTGCTGATGTATTACGCGTGCAATCTCTACACGCCGATGCGCATGCAGGGCAGACGTCTCGAGGGCAGCAACATCCTGAAGGCGAACATCATTGGGGGTCTCTCCGCGATGGCCGTGCTCTATCTGATCCATCAGATGGACGCGTCCCGTATGCTTTTGGTTGTATTTCTTGTCCTGAACGTCACCCTGACTGTTATCGAGCGGAACATCGTGCGCATCGTACTGATGAACGCCCGCAGGATCGGAATGAACCAGAAGCACATCATTCTCGTGGGGTACAGCCGCGCGGCTGAGGAGTATATCGACCGCATCGTACAGAACCCGCAGTGGGGCTACCGCGTGATGGGGATCCTCGACGACAACGTTGCGCCCGGGACGCTTTACAAAAATGTTGAGGTGCTCGGATTCATTGAGAGTCTCAGCTATATCCTCGAGGGTAACCGCCCGGACGAGATCGCGATCACGCTCGGCCTGCAGGAGTACGACAAGCTGGAGCGCATCGTCGCGATGTGCGAGAAATCCGGCGTGCACACAAAATTCATCCCGGACTACGGCAACATCATCCCGACCAAGCCGTACACGGAGGACATCCTGGGACTGCCGGTCATCAACATCCGCCACGTCCCGCTGTCCAACACCTTCAACATGATGGTGAAGCGCGTGATGGACATCGTCGGAGCGACGCTGGCGATCATTCTGTTCTCCCCGGTCATGCTCTTCGCGGCCGTTCTGATCAAGCTGACCTCAAAGGGGCCGCTGATCTTCAGGCAGGAGCGGGTCGGACTGCACAACAAGCCGTTCCAGATGTACAAATTCCGCTCGATGGAGGTACAGACGAGGCGGAGCGAGCGCAGCGGCTGGACCGTGAGGAACGATCCGAGGGTCACGCCGGTCGGGAAGTTTATCCGCAGTACCAGCATCGACGAGCTTCCGCAGCTCTTCAACGTACTCAAAGGCGATATGAGCCTCGTGGGGCCGCGCCCGGAGCGGCCGCAGTTTGTAGAGAAATTCCGCGAGGAGATCCCGCGCTACATGGTGAAGCATCAGGTGCGTCCCGGCATGACAGGCTGGGCGCAGGTCAACGGCTACCGGGGGAACACCTCGATCCGCAAGAGGATCGACCACGATCTCTACTATATCGAAAACTGGACGGTGGGACTGGATATCAAGATCCTGATCCTGACTGTATTCAAGGGGTTTATCAACAAGAACGCATATTGAAAGCAAGGGCAGAAACGTCTCGCGCCGGTCGGGGACCGGCTGTTTAGAAGGCATTGAATTGCCGCAGGGGGTATCATGAAGGGGAAAAAGAACGGCCGCGGACGGGGAAGCGATCCGCGGGGATATTATGATGGCCGACAGGGGTATTATGACAGTCGGCAAAATTATCGAAACGGCTCTCAGGGGCAGTATCAGGATCCGCAGGGATATCGCGGCGATCCGCAGAGGCAATATCGGAACCGGCAGGGATATTACAGCGATCCACAGGGACAATATCGGGATCCGCAGGAACAGTACGGGAATCGGCAGGGATATTACAACGGTCCGCAGGGACAATACCGAAACCCGCAGGGATATTACAATGATCCGCGGGGATACTACGAGGATCCGCGGGATGGGCGGCGGAAAAAGAAAAAGAAGCACAGAAAGCTGAAATATGTTCTGGAGCTGCTTCTCTTGATCATACTGGGAGTGGGGTTATTTGTGTTTGCGCAGCTTGGAAGGATCGACCGAATCAAACTGAGGGATATTCTCGTGAATACAGGGATCAGCACCGGGTACCGCAACATCGCGCTCTTCGGCGTGGACTCGCGCGAGGGCGAGCTTGAGAGCGGCACGAACAGCGACACGATTATGGTCGCGAGCATCAACAAGTGGAGCGGCGACGTGAAGCTGGTGTCCGTGTACCGCGATACTTATCTCGACAACACGAACGGGGAGTACCGCAAGGCGACAGAGTGTTTCTCGGGCGGCGGCGCGGAGCGCGCGGTCAACATGCTGAACAAAAACCTCGATCTGGACATCAAGGATTTCATGACCGTGGATTTCAACGGCATCATCGAGGCGGTGGACCTGCTCGGCGGGATCGAGCTCGACATCACCGAGGAGGAGCGCCAGTGGCTCAACGGCTATCTCGTTGAGACCTCGCAGGTGACGGGCGTTCCGTACACCGAGATCGAGTATGCGGGGACGCAGCAGGTGACCGGCATCCAGGCGATGGCGTACTGCCGCATCCGCTACACGGAGGGCTGGGATTTCAAGCGCACGGAGCGCCAGAGGATCGTGCTCGAAAAACTGTTCGAGAAGGCGAAGGCAAAAGGCGTCACCGGGCTGCTCCCGATGGTGAACACGATGATGGACTACGTCTCCACGAGCATGAGCAACACGGAGCTGCTTACGCTTGCGGCGCAGATCGGGCGCTTCCATATCCAGGACACGACAGGATTCCCGTTCAACCAGATGGCCGCGGATATTGCGGCGGGCGACTGTGTCGTGCCGGTGAATCTGGCGGCGAACGTCTCGCAGCTGCACGCGTACCTGTTTGGAGACGAGGGGTACACGCCGTCGCAGACGGTGCAGGAGATCAGCAATAAGATTATCTCGGATACGGGGATACAGTGACCGTTCTTTTCCAGTTTAGTTCACAAGCCAGATGTCTGCCAAGTGCATCGCAGCGGCGTCGGCTGTGATAATCCGCTGTCCGCCGATAGTCCTCGTTACATCTGTCTGCCTGCGTCGGACTGTGTCCGCCTCAGATCAGACATCTGTCTCGGACATGTCGGAACAGCCGGATCATCCCAGTCCTCTGCCGGGTGGAGCTTCTCAGGCGGAAACTGCACAGCCCGTACAGTGAATTGGCAATACCTAAGGCAAACCGTAGAGGTCCGCCGGCACTTAGCGAATGCGTAGCATGAGCTTAGTACCGTTGCGTGACCGTAACGAGCGGAAGCGGGTTTCGCCGTGGTATTGACCAATTCCTGTGAGGGCGTCCGGTATACTTAGTGAATTAAACAGGAAGATATTGGAGTATACAGTATGGAAAAAGGGAAAAGCACCCCTGTGATTGATATAGTAATTCCTGTATATAAACCGGGGAACGAGCTCCGAACATTGCTCGAGAGGTTAGAGAAGCAGACGATCAAGCCGTCACGGATTCTCCTGGTAAACACGGAGCGGGAGCTTTTCGATGAGCGTGTGGTTGAGGGGATGCCGGACGTGGAGGTTGTGCACATCCGGAAGGAGGAGTTCGACCATGGCGGGACGCGGCGCATGGCGGCGGAGAGGATGCAGGGCGAGTTCCTGCTGTTCATGACGCAGGACGCGGTACCCGCGGACGACCTGCTGCTTGAGAAGCTGCTGGAGCCTTTCGCGCAGGAGCAGGTCTGCGCGGCCTACGCGAGACAGCTGCCCGCGGACGACTGCAGCGTGCTTGAGCGCTACACGCGGGGATTTAATTACGGCCCGGAGAGCCGGGTCAAGACCGCGGCGGATCTGCCGGAGCTCGGGATCAAGACGTTTTTCTGCTCCAATGTCTGTGCTATGTATCGGAAAAGCGCATACGATGAACAGGGGGGATTCGTGCGTCATACCATATTCAACGAGGATATGATCTTTGCGGGGAAGCTCATTCAGGCCGGGAAGGCGATCGCGTACTGCGCGGACGCGCGGGTGATCCATTCCCACAATTACAGCAGCGCGCAGCAGTTTCACCGGAATTTTGATCTGGGCGTCTCGCAGGCAGAGCACCCGGAGATCTTTGAGGGACTGAAGTCGGAGGGCGAGGGCGTGCGCATGGTGTGCCAGACAGCCGGATGGCTCTGCAGGAACGGAAAAGTCTGGCTGCTCCCGAAGCTGGTGACACAGAGCGGGGCAAAATATCTCGGTTACAGGCTCGGGAAGAATTACCAGAAGCTTCCAGAGTGGATGATACGGAAATGTACAATGAATCAGGAGTATTGGAGGTAGATACGGAATGTGTGGAATAGTCGGGTATACGGGAAAAGAACAGGCCGCGCCGATCCTTCTGGACGGACTTGACAAGCTGGAGTACCGGGGATATGATTCCGCGGGCATTGCGGTCTTTGACGGAGAGAACATTCAGTGGATGAAGGCCAGGGGGAGGCTGAAGATCCTGCGGGAGATGACCCACGACGGGCAGATCCTTCCGGGGATGTGCGGGATCGGGCACACGCGCTGGGCGACGCACGGAGTCCCGTCCAACGAGAACGCGCATCCGCATTTCAACGAGACGGGCACGATCGCGGTCGTGCACAACGGGATCATCGAGAACTTCCAGAAGCTGCGGAACCGCTTGAGCGAGAAAGGTTATAAATTCAGCTCTGACACGGACACGGAGGTCGTGGCGCATCTTCTGGATAACTATTACAAGGAGGAGGGCGATCCGCTCCAGGCGATCATCCGGACGATGAACCGTGTCGAGGGATCGTACGCGCTCGGGATCATCTTTCAGGACCATCCGGGACAGCTCTACGCGGTGCGCAAGGACAGTCCGCTGATCACGGGCAGGGCGGCGGACGGAAATCTGATCGCGTCCGACGTGCCGGCAGTCCTGAAGTACACGAGAGACGTCTACTTCATTCAGAACGAAGAGATTGTCTGCATGGACGCGGAGAGCATTCGCTTCTACAACATCGACGGGGAGCAGATCGAGAAGGAATCCGTGACGATCCAGTGGGATGTGACGGCGGCTGAGAAGGCTGGATACGAGCACTTCATGCTCAAAGAGATCTATGAGCAGCCGAAGGCCGTGACCGACACACTGAACCCGAGGATCGTGGATGGAAAAATCGAGATCGAGGAGCTCGGGATGACGGACGAGGACATCCGGGCGCTCAAAAAAATCTATATCGTGGCCTGCGGCTCGGCGTACCACACCGGCGTCGTGGCGAAATACGTATTCGAGGAGCTCGCGAGGATCCCGACCGAGACGGATCTCGCCTCTGAGTTCCGCTACCGCAATCCGATCCTGGACGAAGGGACGCTCGTGATCGTGGTCAGCCAGTCCGGGGAGACGGCCGACACGCTGGCGGCGCTGCGCGAGGCGCAGAAAAAGGGCGTCAAGGTGCTCGGTATCGTGAACGTGGTCGGCAGCTCGATCGCGCGCGAGGCGGACAACGTTATGTACACCTGGGCGGGGCCGGAGATCGCGGTGGCGACGACGAAGGCGTACAGCACGCAGCTGATCGCGGAGTATCTGCTCGCGATCCGTTTCGCGCAGGCGCGCGGCACGGTCAGCCAGACGGAGGTCGACGAGATGCTGGTGGAGCTTCGCCGCCTGCCGGAGCATATCGATCTGCTTCTGGGACACAAAGAGAAGATACAGAGGTTTGCAAACAGGTACATTGCAGCGCGTGATGTGTTCTTCATCGGACGCGGCATCGACTACGCGATCTCGCTCGAGGGCTCGCTGAAGCTCAAGGAGGTCTCCTACATACACTCGGAGGCGTACGCGGCGGGCGAGCTGAAGCACGGCACGATCTCGCTGATCGAGGACGGCACGCTCGTGGCGGCGGTGCTGACGCAGGAGGATCTCTACAAGAAGATGATCAGCAACATGGTCGAGGTCAGGACGCGCGGCGCGTTCCTGCTCGCGGTGACGAACGTCGGGAACACGGAAGTCGAGAAGGCCGCGGACTATGTGATCTATATACCGGAGACACACAAATATTTCACGGCGTCGCTCGCGGTGATCCCGCTGCAGCTTTTCGCCTACTATGTGGCGATCGGCAAAGGCTGCGACGTGGATAAGCCGAGGAATCTCGCAAAGTCGGTCACGGTGGAATAATAAGACGCCGGCATTGACAGGGATCGGCCGATCGCAAGGTGCCGGACTGGCACTGGCAGGGATTGATCGATCATAGGGCGACAAGCCGGAAACAGGCGATTTGCGCGATAATTGCAGGAGTACAAAATGGGAGAAGACAGAAAAGACGAATACGAGAAAATATGCTTTATGTGCAGGAGGCCGGAGCGGAGCGCCGGGAAGATGCTGGAGATGGGGAACGACGTCTGTATCTGCCAGGAGTGTCTGCAGAAGGCGGTCGACTCGATGAAGTTTTCAGGGATCTCGTACAGTGATTTCATGAACTTCATGCCGGATTTCTCCAAGGGCGGAAGCGCGTCGGAGAACGGCGGCAAAGACGGGAAAAATGACGGGGCGAAACAGGAGGTCGTCGAGGGCGGCTCGGGCTCGGGCGATCCGGACGACCCGGAGAAGAAGGAAAAAGAGAACAAGGGGAACCGCCCGGGCGGCATCCCGACGATCGGCATGATCAATCTGTCCGATATCTTAGGCGGCATGGGGATGGGCGTCCCGCGCCAGCAGATCAAAAAGAAGAAGGACAAAGAAAAGAAACCGGTGAAGGAGCTTGACATCAAAAACATCCCGGCGCCGCACAAGATCAAGGCGAGCCTGGACGAGTACGTGGTCGGGCAGGAGCACGCGAAGAAGGTGATCTCGGTCGCGGTCTACAACCACTACAAGCGGATCGCGTCCGGCACGGACGACGTCGAGATCGAGAAGTCGAACATGCTGATGCTCGGGCCGACTGGCTGCGGCAAGACCTATCTGGTGAAGACGATGGCGCGGCTTCTGGATGTGCCGCTCGCGATGGCGGACGCGACCTCCCTGACCGAAGCCGGTTACATCGGCGACGACATCGAGAGCGTGATCTCGCGCCTTCTGACGGCGGCGGACAACGACGTGGAGCGGGCCGAGCAGGGGATCGTCTTCATCGACGAGATCGACAAGATCGCCAAGAAGCGCAACGCGAACCAGCGCGACGTCAGCGGCGAGGCCGTACAGCAGGGCATGCTGAAGCTGCTCGAGGGCAGCGAGGTGGAGGTGCCGGTGGGTGCGGCGAGCAAGAACGCGATGGTGCCGATGGTGACGGTGAACACACAGAACATCCTGTTTATCTGCGGCGGCGCGTTTCCGGGGCTCGACGACATCATCAAGGAGCGGCTGAACAAGCAGGCGTCGGTCGGCTTCCTCGCGGACCTCAAGGACAAGTACGACGACGATCCGAACCTTCTGACAAAGGTGACGGTCGAGGATCTGCGCACCTTCGGGATGATCCCGGAATTCATCGGGCGTCTTCCGATCATCTTTTCGCTGGAGGCCCTGACGAAGGAAATGCTCGTGCGCATCCTGAAGGAGCCCAGAAACGCGATCCTCAAGCAGTACCAGAAGCTGCTTGCGCTCGACGAGGTGCAGCTTGACATCGACGACGGGGCGCTGGAGGCGATCGCGGAGAAGGCGCTTGAGAAGAAGACCGGCGCGCGCGCCCTGCGCTCGATCCTTGAGGAGTTTATGCTGGATATCATGTACGAGATCCCGAAGGACGACAACATCGGGAAGGTCACGATCACGCGGGAGTACATCGAGCACACGGGCGGGCCCGTGATCACGCTTCGGGATTCCGGCTACCGTCTGACGCAGGCCGGGACGTCCGCCGGAAATGGTTGACACAGACCGATGCGCCCGTCGGAAATGTCTGACGCAGGCCGACGCGCCTGCGGGAAACGCCTGACGCAGCTGTCTGCGGGTGGGACTGTCACAATATGACAGGAACAGGACTTTTCTGACAATTTTCGGGCAGACGTTGACAGCGTTTGACAAAAATGATATGTTAAAGAGTACGAAAGTAACTGTTCGGCAAAGGCCGAAGCGATAGCCGTGCACGAAAGTGATGAGGAGAGATCGTTGATGAATGAAGCACAGGAGCAGTTTGTAAAGACTCTGGAAAGCCTTAAGACACTTGCCAAGACGAAGAAAAATACCTTGGATTACGATGAGATCCTCAAGGCTTTTGAGGGACTCGAGCTGACCGAGGACAAGATGGATGAGATCTTCGAGTATCTCGAGAAGAACCACATCGACGTCATGCAGGGAAAAGCGGAGGAGGATTCCGCGGACGACCTGCTTCTGGAATCGGAGGAGGACATTCTGCTGTCTGACAACGATGAGATCGAGCTGATCAATGACGTGGACGTCCTCGAGGGCGTCAGCACCGAGGATCCGGTGCGGATGTACTTAAAGGAGATCGGCAACGTCCCCCTGCTTTCCGGCGAGGAGGAGGTCGAGCTTGCGAAGCGCGTGGAGGCCGGGGACGAGGAGGCGAAGAAGGCGCTCACGGAGGCCAATCTGCGCCTTGTCGTCAGTATTGCCAAGAAATACGTCGGCAGGGGTATGCCGTTTCTGGATCTGATCCAGGAGGGCAACATGGGCCTGATGAAGGCCGTCGATAAATTTGACTATACGAAGGGCTATAAATTCAGCACCTACGCGACGTGGTGGATCCGTCAGGCGATCACGCGCGGCATCGCGGACACGGGCAGGACGATTCGCGTGCCGGTGCACATGGTCGAGACGATCAACAAGACGCTGCGCATGACGAGGACGCTGCTCCAGGAGTTCGGCCGTGAGCCGACCCCGGAGGAAGTGGCGGACCGCCTGAACGTTCCGGTGAGCCGGGTGCGCGAGGTGCTCAAGATCTCCAGGGATCCGGTGTCGCTCGATACGCCGATCGGCGAGGAGGACGATTCCCACCTCGGTGATTTCATCGAGGACGATACGGCGCTCTCGCCGGCGGATTCTGCGGCGTTTTCCATGCTGCGCGAGGAGCTCGGCACGGCGCTCGAATCGCTGACCGACCGTGAACGCCAGGTGGTGCGGCTGCGCTTCGGACTAGAGGACGGCCGGGCCCGGACGCTCGAGGAAGTCGGCAAGGAATTCAACGTCACGCGTGAGCGTATCCGCCAGATCGAGGCGAAGGCGCTGCGGAAGCTGCGCCACCCGTCGAGGAGCAAGCGGCTGAAGGATTTTCTTACATAGACAGAGCAGAAGAACGAAACCTCAAAAACGGAAGACAAACAGGGCGGCGCCGGATATCCGGCACCGCCCTGACTGCCTCCGGCACTTTTTGATGAGATTTCGGTGTACAAACCGTGGTTTTTGGCTTATAATGAGAAAAATACTGCGTGGAAAATATTGAAATATTTAGGAAACAATGTCCGGGAAGGAGGGATGCGCGTGTGCGAATTGGTCGATCTGAAGATTGGAAAACGGGAGATTAAGGTTGCCGATATAAAAAAAGAATGTATCGAAAATATTATCAGTAATGCGCATCTTTGCAGTAAGATAGAGAAAATTGTTTTATTCGGTTCAGCGCTTGAGGAAAGGTGCCAGGAAAACTCGGATATTGATATTGCGGTTTTTGGAAAGTATAAAAAGAATGCCATGCTTCGTTTGAAAAGCTATCGTGATTTTGTGAATGCTGTCGTTTCTTTCGGGAAATGGCAGGATTATGATGTGTTATATTTTGATACAACAAAGCAAAAAAATGATATGATTATGAATGATATTGAAAATGGTGCTGTTCTTTATGAAAGGGTGTGATTGGGATCGAGTTGTCAATGGGATTGATTAAGGCTGACCTGATTATGGCGAAGCAGGGGATAGAACAATATCGGAACTGCAATATAAAACAGATAAAGAATCTTGTGGCATATCATCTGCAGCAGGCGGCTGAGAAGTTGATTAAAATCCAAATTTATCAGTCCGGCAAGGATTATGATAACAGGGAATTATATGTTCATAATCTGACGCGGTTGATAAATTATGCAGACCAATTAGACTTTGATTTTAATGTACCGCAGTCAATCAGAGATAATGCTTTGACGATTACGGACTGGGAAGCAAGCGGGCGGTATGATATGCATTTTTCCGTCAGAATAACGAGTCTTGAAAATTATTATGAGAAAATTGAAGCGTGGTATCAGCAGGTATGGAAAAGAGGTATTCGATAAATTAATTTAGATAGACTAATAGGAGGTAGAAGATGGACATTGAATTGCTGAGAAAAGACATGGTAGCTGCGATGAAGGCGAAGGATAAGCCGCGCAAGGAGGCGATCTCCTCGCTGATTTCCGCGATCAAGAAGGTCGCGATCGACGAGGGCTGCAGGGACGATATTCCGGAGGAGCTCTGCAATCGCGTGATCCTCAAGGAGATGAAGACGGTCAAGGAGCAGATCGACACCTGTCCGGACGCGCGCGCGGATCTGAAGGCGGAGTACCAGTTCCGCTACGACGTGATCTCGGAATACGCGCCGAAGCTGATGTCGGCGGACGAGGTGAAGGCGTATCTGCAGGAGAAATTCGCGGATCTGCTTGCTACGAAGAACAAAGGCCAGATCATGAAAGCGGTCATGGCGGAGCTTAAAGGCAAGGCGGACGGCAAGGTGATCAATCAGGTTGTCGCAGCGCTGTGCAGCTGAATGCAGTCGTAGATATGTGATATACAAAGGACAGGAAGCGCATGATTTGGTACCGCACGCTTCCGTCCAGGACAAGAATACAGGAGGAATTGCATATGCAGGAAACCAGACCTTTCGTCCCGTGGGAGCTGATGCGGGACTTCATGGAACAGGTATTTCAGAAAGAGGGAGTGCCGGAGGCGGACGCGAAGGTCTGCACAGAAGTGCTTCTGGAGAGCGATCGCCGCGGCATTGAGAGCCACGGCTGCAATCGCTTCAAGCCGATCTATATCGACCGCATCGACGCCGGTATCTTAAACCCGGTGACAGAGTTTGAGGTCGTGCGCGAGACGCCGACCACGGCGGTCGTGGACGGACACAACGGTATGGGTATGGTCGTCGGGACGAAGTCCATGCAGATGGCGATCGACAAGGCGAAACAGTACGGCATGGGCATGGTGGCCGTGCGCAATTCGACGCACTACGGGATCGCGGGCTATTACGCGACGATGGCGACGAAGAACAACATGATCGGCATCACGGGTACGAACGCCCGCCCGTCGATCGCGCCGACCTTCGGCGTGGAAAATATGCTGGGGACGAACCCGATCACCTTCGGCATGCCGACGGACGAGGAGTTCCCGTTCGTGCTGGACTGCGCGACCTCGATCTCCCAGAGGGGCAAGATTGAATACTTCGCGCGCGCCGGACTTCCGACGCCCGCAGGCATGGTGATCGGCCGCGACGGAAAGCCGATGACGGACAGCGAGGATATTCTGAATGCGCTGAACGAGAAGCGCGCCGCATTGGCCCCGCTCGGCGGGATCGGCGACGAGCTCGCAGGCTACAAGGGCTACGGCTACGCGACCGTGGTGGAGATTCTATCCGCGGCGCTTCAGGCCGGCAGTTACCTGCGCATGCTCTCCGGCTTCGATGCGGACGGCAACAAGATCCCGTATCCGCTCGGCCATTTCTTCATCGCGATCGACACGGAAGCCTTCATGGGCGCTGAGTCCTTCAAAAAGACCGCCGGGAATATCCTGCGCGAGCTGCGCGCCTCCGAGAAAGCGCCGGGCTGCGACCGCATCTACACGGCGGGGGAGAAGGAGTACGAGGTCTGGCAGTTCCGCAAGGACAAGGGCGTGCCGGTCGGCGAAGCCGTCCAGAAGGAGCTCACCGGACTGCGCGACCGCTTCGGACTCACGCAATTTCGCTTCCCGTTTGAATAATTCTGAGAGTCTTTGCGAGAACGTATTAGGCAGACGCCGAAATTTGTATATTGCAATTCAAAATGGCATATGCTATAATGTCGACAGACACGAAAGTAAAAAATATATTCACACGATCAAAAAGGGCGGGACCCCGGATGTAGTTGCGATACATCCGGGGTCCCTTCCTCTTTTGCGGAGAGGTAAACCGTTCGGGCCAGTTACCGTTCAATCTTGCTGTCTAACCACTTGATGATGTAGTGACAAGTTACACCAGCCGCGACAGCGATTACGAAAGTAAAAAAACCATTCACACGATCACCCCCTCTCTGTCACCAGTATTGGGGCGGTAACGACATAATCATACAACAAATAATATATAATCGCAATAATGAACTGTGTAGAATATCTCTAAAATAAAAATACATGAGTTAAATTTGCTAATAAACTTTTGCTTAGTGTCGACAGTTGGATAAGGCAGTTGACAGTACAGTTTGCTAAGACTATAATGATTTGGATAAATACAGAAACGAGGAAAAAGCTATGATTTCGGAAAAGATGAAGCCCTTCCTGCAGAACAATTCTGCGATCCGGGCTATGTTTGAAGAGGGAAAGAGAATGGCGGCCGAGTTCGGCGCGGACAAGGTCTACGATTTCAGCCTTGGCAATCCGAACGTTCCGGCTCCGGCGAAGATCCGGGACGCAATCGTCTCCATTCTCGACGAGGAGGATCCGGTATTTGTGCATGGATATATGAGCAATGCCGGATTTCCGCATGTTCGGAAAGCGATCGCGGACAATCTGAACGCGCGCTTCGGGACGCGCTTCACGGAGAACAATCTGATCATGACCGTGGGTGCGGGCAGCGGCCTCAACGTCTGCCTGAAGACGCTCGTGAACCCGGGCGACGAAGTGATCGTCTTCGCCCCGTATTTTCTGGAGTACGGCGCGTACATCGGCAACTACGACGGAGTGCTCGTGCAGGTGGATCCGGATACGAAGACCTTCCAGCTAAACCTTACGGACTTTGAGCGCAAGCTCTCCCCGAAGACGAAGGCGGTCATCATCAACAACCCGCACAATCCGACGGGCGTCGTCTTTTCCGAGGAGACCATAAAAGCGCTTGCCGCGATCCTTTCGAAGAAGCAGCAGGAATACGGACACGCGATCTACCTGCTCTCGGATGAGCCGTACCGCGAGCTTGCGTTCGACGGGGCGAAAGTGCCGTTCGTCACGAAATATTACGGCAATACGATGGTGGTCTACTCCTACAGCAAATCCCTCTCCCTTCCGGGCGAGCGTATCGGCTACGTCGTGATCCCCGACGAGGTGGAGGAAAGCGAGGACACGATCGCCGCAGCGACGATCGCGAACCGCATCAGCGGCTGTGTGAACGCGCCGTCCCTGATCCAGCTCGCCGTCGCGAAGTGCGTCGATGCTGAAGTAGATCTGGACTATTACGACCGGAACCGCAAGGCTCTCTACGACGGGCTGACCGGCTTCGGCTTCACCTGCGTGCGCCCGGAAGGCGCCTTCTACCTGTGGCTCAAGTCCCCGGTGGAGGACGAGAAAGCGTTCGTGGCGGCCGCGAAGAAATACCATATCCTGATGGTGCCGGGCAGCTCGTTCGCCTGCCCCGGCTACGTGCGGCTCGCGTACTGCGTCTCCTACGAGACGATCCAGAACGCGCTGCCGGAGTTTAAGAAATTGGCGGAGGAATACAGCTTATGAAGATCATCATTGTAGGCCTCGGCAAGGTGGGCCAGTCGCTCGCGATCGAGCTGAGCCGCGAGGGCAACGACATTACGGCGATCGACCGGAGAGAGGACGTCGTCGAGGAGGTCGCGAGCCTCTATGACCTCATGGGGATCCTGGGGAACGGCGCGAGCTATTCCGTGCAGATGGAGGCAGGCATCGGACAGGCAGATCTGCTGATCGCCGTGACCGGCTCGGACGAGCTGAACCTGCTCTGCTGCCTGATCGCGAAGAAGGCCGGCAACTGCCACACGATCGCGCGCGTGCGCAATCCGGAGTACAGCAAGGAGCTCGGCTTCATCAAGGAAGAGCTCGGTCTGGCGATGGTGATCAACCCGGAATTCACGGCGGCGCGGGAGATCGCGAAGGTGCTGAAATTCCCCTCCGCGATCGAGGTAAACTCCTTCTCGAAGAGCAGGGTCGATCTGCTGAAATTCCGTGTCTCAGAGCAGTCCACTTTGAACAACACAAAGATCTCCGACTTGTTTACAAGCGGACAGAACGTTCTGATCTGCGTAGTGGAGCGCGGCGAGGAGGTATTTATTCCGGACGGGACGTTTGTCCTGCAGGCGAGGGATCTCGTCTCTGTCGTCGGCACGACGGCGGACGCCAACGAGTTTTTCCACCGTGCGGGGATCGTCACGAACCAGGTGAAGAGTCTGATGATCGTCGGCGGAAGCTCCGTCGCCTATTATCTGGCGAAGATGATGCTCTCCCTCGGCGCGCGCGTTAAGCTGATTGAGAAGGATCTGAAGCGCTGCGAACAGCTCTCCGACATGCTTCCGAAGGCCACGATCGTCCATGGGGACGGCACGGACAAGGATCTGCTGATGGAGGAGAAGATCGACAAGTACGAGAGCTTTGCCGCGCTGACCAATATCGATGAGGAGAACATCCTGATCTCCCTGTTTGCCCGGAAGATTGGCAACATGAAGCAGGTCACGAAGATCAACCGCGCCGTGTTCGACGAGGTGATCAACGAGCTGGATCTCGACACGGTGATCCATCCGAAGGACATTACGGCGGAGCACATCATCCGCTATGTCCGATCCATGAAGAACGCGTCCGGCAGCAACGTCGAGACGCTTCACAAGATCATCAACGGCAAGGCAGAGGCGTTGGAGTTCATGATCCGCAGCAAATCCCGCGTGACGGACATCCCGCTTCAGGATCTGAAGATCCGCAAGGGAATCCTGATTGCGAGCATCAGCAGGAAGGGGCAGGTGATCATCCCGCGCGGTTCCGACACGATACAGGAAGGCGACGGAATTATCGTGATCACACAGTTTAGCGGTTTGAACGACATTCAGGACATTCTGGAGAAATAGACGGCGGGGACGACAGATATGAATCACAAGATCATTCGAAATATCATAGGCTGGGTGCTGGTGATCGAGGCGGCGCTCATGGCGCCTGCCTGCCTGGTGGCGGTGGTCTACCGGGAGAAGGCGGGATTTTCCCTGCTGCTGTGCGCCCTGCTCTGCCTGCTCGTCGGCTGGCTGCTCACAAGGAGAAAGCTGACCGACAAGAGCATGTACGCGAAGGAAGGCTTTGTGGCCGTCGCGCTGTGCTGGGTCGTGCTCAGTATGTTCGGGGCGCTGCCGTTCGTGGTGGCGGGCGCGATCCCGTCCTACATCGACGCGCTGTTCGAGACGGTGTCCGGCTTCACGACGACCGGGTCGAGCATCCTTCCGGAGGTGGAATCCATGCCACACTGTCTGCTGTTCTGGCGCAGCTTCACGCACTGGATCGGCGGCATGGGCGTGCTCGTGTTTCTGATGGCGCTGCTGCCGCTCGCCGGCGGCACGAACATGTATATGATGAAGGCGGAGAGCCCGGGCCCATCCGTGGGCAAGCTGGTCCCGAAGGTGAAGGCGACCGCGGTGCTGCTCTACAAGATGTACCTGGTGCTGAGCATCGCGCAGCTCTTTTTCCTGCTGATCGGCGGCATGCCCGTGTTTGACGCGCTGACGACGGTATTCGGCACGGCCGGCACCGGCGGTTTCGGCGTCCGCAACGACAGCATCGGCGGCTATTCGACCTACCTGCAGGTGGTCGTCACCGTGTTCATGATCCTCTTCGGCGTCAACTTCAACGCGTATTTCTTCATCGCGTGCCGCAAGCCGAAGGAAGCGCTTAAGATGAGCGAGGTGCGCGTGTACCTCGGCGTCATCCTCGCGTCAATCGTGCTGATCACGATCAACATCTCCGGGATGTTCGAGAATGCGGCGAAGGCGTTCCAGCAGGCGGCGTTTCAGGTGGGATCGATCATCACGACGACCGGCTTCGCCACGACCGACTTCAACCTCTGGCCGTCGTTTTCGAAGACGATCCTCGTGATGCTCATGTTCATCGGCGCCTGCGCGGGGAGCACGGGCGGCGGTATGAAGGTGTCGCGCATCATCATCCTGTTCAAGTCGATCGCGAAGGAGCTCGACGTGGTCGTGCACCCGCATCACGTAAAGAAGGTGAAGATGGACGGCAGAGTGGTCGAGCACAACGTGCTCCGTGCCGTGAACGTCTTCCTGGCGTCCTACGTGATCATCTTCGCGCTCTCGGTGCTGCTGATCTCGATCGACAATTTCGACTTCACGACGAACTTTACGGCGGTGGCCGCGACGATCAACAACATCGGCCCCGGACTGGAGATGGTAGGCCCGACCGGAAATTTCGCGGCGTACTCGAACTTCTCCAAGCTGGTTTTGACCTTCGACATGCTGGCCGGAAGACTGGAGCTGTTCCCGGTGCTCGTGCTCTTCGCGCGGCGCACCTGGTCGAAATAACAGGGGAGGACAAGGAGCGATACCCGGAGGAAATATTACGAAAATATTACAGGAACTGCCAAATAAGCTTTACAATTTAGGAGTTGTGTGTTAAAATAAAAAACCAAGTTTGGGAAACAAGGGTTTTATGGGGAGCAGCAATACAAAAAGGGGATAAAAATGAGAAGAAAAACATTGCTCACTGCGGTTCTGGCCGCGGCGCTCGCGGTAGCGGCGCAGGGCGTAGGCAGTGACTATTGTCGTATGAACTATGTGTTGGCCGAATCGGCGGACGGACTCAGCCCGCTGAGCGAGGAGACCGGCGGCGAGACAGGTTCACAGCCGGGGGAGACGAATCCGGGAGATTCCGGCGGACAGACGGATCCGCCGCAGACCGACCCTCCACAGACGGATCCGCCGCAGACGAACCCCGGTGATTCCGGGAACCAGGGCGGTTCGGGAGACTCCGGCAGTACAGGAGATTCCGGCAACACGGGAGACACCGGGAGTACAGAGGATTCCGGGAGCACAGGGGATTCCGGCAGTACTGGCGATTCCGGGAGCACGGAGGGCTCAGGAGGCACAGAGACCGGGAGTTCGGAGACCGCAGCGACAGAGGGGACGACGCCCGCCGCGCCGGTCGAGACGGTTCCTACAGAGACGGTTCCTACGGAGACGGCTCCCACGGAGGCAGGTCTCGAGGCAGATATCATAGATGAGATCATAGAAGAAACCGAGCTTGAACCGGAGAGCGATTTCATTACCAACGAGGAGCTGATCGCGCGTCAGACGATCGTGATCCCGCCGGACATCGAGAAGGAATTCCGCTTCACGAAGGTGGACAAGCGCTACGCGATCGTGAGCAATTCGGACGGCGCTACGGTATATGAGGAGAAAGATGAGGACGCCAGGGAAGTCGGCACGCTGAACTATTACGGCTGCTGCTATATTCTGGACGATCAGAAGGACGACTGGTATTACATAGAGTCCGGAAATGTGCGCGGATTTGTTCGAAGCGAGGACGTCGTCGCGGACGAGGTGGCTGAGCGTATCGTGAAGATCAAGGGTATGGACGAGCTCTCCGCCGCGCGGCTGCTGTTGGCGCGCACGGACAACGAGGCGTTCACCTACACGCACACGACGATTCAGGACGTCATGGCTTCTCCGGAATACGCGCTCGCGTCCGGCGAGGTGAACATCTACGAGCAGAAGAAGGATTCTGCCAGAGAGGTCGGGACCTTGTCGGAAGGAGATCTCTGCTATATTCTTGCGGACGCGGACGATAGCTGGGCGTTTGTCGAGTCGGGCGACGCGAGAGGATTCGTGGAGAAGAAGGATCTGGTGACGGGGAAGAAAGCTGCCCGGACGGTGTCCGACACGGGCGAGAAGAACATGCCGCTCGCCGACGTGCTGGTGGAGCCGGAGGACAACAAGGCCTGCTACTTCACGCTGACCTCTGTGCAGGAGGCGTCGCAGGCCGCCAAGACGCGCGAGGCGATGGTCAGGTTTGCTCTGCAGTTTGTCGGGAACCCGTATGTCTGGGGCGGCACAAGCCTGACGCAGGGCGCGGACTGCTCCGGTTTCGTGCAGAGCGTCTACTCCTATTTCGGTTACTCGCTGCCGCGTGTGGCGGAGGATCAGGCACAGTACGGGATGCAGATCCCGATCGAGTCCGCGGAGCCGGGCGATCTGATCTTCTACGCGCGCAACGGTTATGTGTACCACGTCAGCATGTACATCGGCGGCGGACAGGTGGTCCACGCGGCCGGACGCCGGGTGGGCATCATCACCTCCGGGATCGGCGGGAACGCCGTGTGGGCGACGCGTGTGATCCAGGACTGAGATACATAAATATAGGAAAGGACTTTTGAGGCTGCTGCAGCTCTGCGGCAGTCTCTTTTTTTGTGCAAAATGACAATTTACACGGGCTTTTTTGGGGCTACGAAAACGGTTTCATTTGCATATTGTTAGAAATTTACAAATCACACGAAAAGTCCATAGTTGGAGTAAAGATATTGTCAGTTGATAAAAAATAAATAAAAGAGTATTGGTCCCCTGAGGTATAATGATCT
>CANQDA010000019.1 GCA_947591155.1 uncultured Lachnospiraceae bacterium | reverse complement strand
CCTCCACGGGGCGCATACCGCCTTTTCTTGTTATCCAGCCCTCCGGCTGTATCGGTTGAGCAAAAGTCAGCGTGGGAATGGTGTGGTATCTTTATCTAAGTGAAACCCCCGTTTCCCATTTAGAAACAGCTCTGTCGGTAATGTTTAACTTTTCTGCCAATTGAGCTTGCGTCAATCCTTTTTCTTTTCTGCAACCGGCAATAAACTTTCCCGTATCAATTCGATTCATTCCAATATGCCTCCTTTCATGCTACACTTTACAATCTTTACTTGTTTCTGTACACGAACTGTAAGTAGAATGATCAAACTCAACCATTGGTTGGAGAGGGATTGTGTTTGATAAAACCTTCCGCTTCCGGCATTTCACCGGCTTCAAAAAAGAGGAACCATGCTGTCATTTCACAGTTTGGCTCCTCAGTTTGTTCCGCTTTATTTGGGAACGACCTCATTCAATTCACAGCATCGTCACATGGCTGTCCCAATCATACGTATGCGGCTCCTTGCTCGTCGCCTTGTGACCGAACGCGATCGCGATCTCGTACTGATAGCCTTCCGGATACTTCAACGCCTTCGCGAAATAATCTTTCTTCTCGCCGCGCAGGGTGTCCTTGATGCAGCCGATGATCAGGCTGCCGAGGCCGAGGCCTTCCGCCGCCAAAGCCATATTCTCCACGGCTATCCCGGCGTCCACCGGACTCCAGTAGAAATTGCTGTCGCCGCTTAGGATCATCACGACCGGCGCGTCATAATAGAAATTGGCCGGCACGCTCTTGCCCGCATTCTTGACGTCCTCAATCTCTTTAAGCACCGGATTGCCCTTCTCGATCACCGTGATGTGAATCTCCTGCTTGTTCGCTGCGGTCGGAGCCTGCAGACCTGCTTTTACCAGTGTCTCGATCTCCTCTTTTGTCAGCTTCTCATCACTGTAGCCGCGCGTGGAAAAGCGCTCGTTGATTGCCTTCAAACGTCATTCATTCTGATATCCCTCCTGTTTTATAATAGATTTCTATCTAAGACTTTACCTTATTTTCCTATTTGCGTCAATTCCTGTTCACACATTTTCAATCTGCCAGTCGATCGGCGTGATCCCGTGCTGCTCCAGAAACTTGTTTGTCCGGGAGAACGGGCGGCTCCCGAAAAATCCCCGGTACGCGGACAGCGGGCTCGGATGCGGCGCCTCAAGGATCAAGTGCTTCGGATTGTTCAGCATGGCTTTCTTCATCTGCGCCGGACGCCCCCAAAGGATAAAGACGATCGGGCGGTCGACCTCATTCAGAATACGGATCGCCGCGTCGGTAAATTCCTCCCAGCCGATATTGCGATGCGAGTTCGCCTGATGCGCGCGCACGGTCAACACCGTGTTCAACAGCAAAACGCCCTGCTTCGCCCACTTCGTCAGATAGCCGTTGTTCGGGATATAGCAGCCGCAGTCCTCGTGCAGTTCCTGATAGATATTGACGAGCGACGGCGGGATCTCCACATCCGGCTTCACGGAGAAGCACAGCCCGTGCGCCTGTCCCGGCTCATGGTACGGATCTTGTCCAAGGATCACGACCTTCACCTCGGAAAGCGGCGTGAACGCGAACGCGTTGAAAATATCGTCCGCGGGCGGATAGATCACCGCCGTCCGATATTCCTCGTTCACTTTCTTATAAAGTTTTGCGTAATAGGGCTTGCCAAATTCCGGCTTTAGCGGGGCAAGCCAGTCGTTCGAGATCGGCGGCACAGGCATCTCTCCTTTCACATGTATCTCTATCTCAAAATTCACGGTAAGTTTTTCACTGCATATAGCTATATCTCATTCAGTATATCACGATTTCGTCAGATCTGCCAGCCTGAACGCAACTACTTTCTCCATATCCTCAAACGCGATCTCTACCTGAAATCCGACTTTCCCGCCGCTGAACAGGATTTTATCCAGTTTCTCTGCGCTTCCATCAACAAAGATAGGAAAGCTCTTCTTCATCCCGATCGGAGAACAGCCCCCGTGCACATATCCGGTCAGCGGAAGCAGCTCTTTCTGCTTTATCATCGCAATGCTCTTCTCCCCTGAAGCCGCTGCCGCCTTTTTCAGATCCAATTCCTCCGCCACCGGAATCACGAACACATAGTGCTGCCTCGACGCGCCGACCGCGACCAGCGTCTTAAAGACCTGTCGCACATCCTCGCCCAACAGACGCGCCACCTCGACTCCGTTCGTCTCTCCGCTCGCAGAATAATCGTGCGCCGTATACGCAATCTTCTTCTGCTCCAGCACGCGCATCACGTTTGTTTTCTGTGCCATTTTATCGGTTCCTTTCTACCCATCATACAATGTTTTCTGATATGATCGAACCAGCAATCAACGCATTCTCCCTAAACAAATCCAATAACTCAACACATTCGTCTTAGTCTTACGCGTCATATTCTTTTCATCTCCTGCGCACCTTTGCCAAATCACAGTCCCAGTATCAGACCTCCCGCCAGATGCACGAGAAACGCGCAGACCCACGCGATCGCACACTGCAGCAGGACGACACGCAGCGCCCAGCGCGCGCCAAGTTCTCTTTTCACGGATGCGATCGCCGCCACACAGGGTGTGTACAGCAGGCAGAACACGAGGAGGGACACGGCCGAGAGCGGCGTCAGCACCGCCTGTAGATTCGCCGTGCTGCCGAACAGCACCGTCATCGTGGAGACCACGCTCTCCTTCGCCATAAATCCCGCGATCAAGGACGTGGATATTCGCCAATCGCCGAAGCCGAGCGGCGCAAAGATCGGCGCAATATGCCCGGCGATCACCGCAAGGATGCTATCCTGCGAATCGGTCACCATGCTGAGCTGCAGGCTGAAGTTCTGTAAAAGCCAGATTACGATCGTAGCGACAAAGATCACGGTAAACGCCCTCTGCAGGAAATCCTTCGCCTTGTCCCAGAGAAGCTGCGCAACATTCTTCGCGCCCGGCATGCGATAGTTCGGAAGCTCCATGACAAACGGTACGGCCTCCCCTTTGAACACTGTGTTTTTCGAGATCATCGCCACGATAATGCCGACGATGATACCGAGAAAGTACAGACTCACCATCACAAGCGCAGCATACTGCGGACAGAACGCCGCCGTGAAGAAGCCGTAGATCGGCAGCTTCGCCGTGCAGCTCATGAACGGTGTCATCATGATCGTCATCTTGCGGTCACGCTCTGACGGCAATGTCCGGCTCGCCATGACGCCCGGCACCGTACAGCCGAAACCAATCAGCATCGGCACGATGCTGCGCCCGGACAGACCGATCTTGCGCAGCAGTTTGTCCATCACGAAGGCGACGCGCGCCATATATCCGGTATCCTCCAGCAGTGAGAGAAAGAAAAACAGTGTCACGATGATAGGCAGGAAGCTTAGTACCGTGCCGACGCCGTTGAAGATTCCATCGATCACGAGCGAATGGATCGCCGCATTGATATGCCATGAGCTAAGCAGCACGTCCGCCGACTGCGTAAGCCAGTCGATGAATGTCTCCAGGATCCCCTGCAGCCAGAGCCCGACCACATTGAAGGTCAGGTAAAAGATCAGCGCCATGATGGCGACGAACGCCGGAATCGCCGTATATTTGCCGGTCAGGATGCGGTCGATACGGCTGCTGCGCAGATGCTCTTTGCTCTCTCTCGGCTTGACGACCGTCTCGGCCACCAGCTTCCGAATGAAGTCGAAGCGCATATCCGCGATCGCAGCCGAGCGGTCCAGTCCGCGCTCCTCCTCCATCTGGCTGATGATGTGCTCGATCATCTCCTGCTCGTTCTGGGAGAGATCGAGAAGCTTCAGCACGCGCTCGTCGCCCTCCGCCAGCTTTGTCGCCGCGAAACGCACCGGGATCCCGGCAGCCTTCGCGTGATCCTCGATCAAATGCATGATGCCGTGCAGGCAGCGGTGCACCGCGCCGCCGTCCTCATCCTGGCTGCAAAAGTCTGTCCGCCCCGGGCGTTCCTGATACTGTGCCACATGGATCGCGTGCCGGATAAGCTCATCCACGCCCTCGTTCTTCGCCGCAGAGATCGGCACCACCGGGATGCCGAGCATCCGCTCCATATCGTTGATATAGATCGATCCGCCGTTGCCGCGCACCTCGTCCATCATGTTTAGCGCAAGCACCATCGGCGTATCCAGCTCCATGAGCTGCATCGTGAGATACAGGTTGCGCTCAATGTTCGTGGCGTCCACGATGTTGATGATACCCGTCGGCTTCGAGCCGATGATATACTGCCTGCTCACGATCTCCTCGCTCGTATACGGGGACAGGGAATAGATTCCCGGAAGATCCGTGATCTCTGTGTTCGGATAACCCTTGATCGCCCCGCTCTTGCGGTCCACCGTCACACCTGGGAAATTGCCGACATGCTGATTCGACCCGGTGAGCTGGTTGAAGAGCGTCGTCTTGCCGCAGTTTTGATTGCCGGCCAGTGCAAAGGTCAGCACCGCGCCCTCCGGAAGCGGATTCTCATCCGCCTTCACATGATAACGACCGCCCTCGCCGAGGCCCGGATGCTCCGCGTAACGATGTGCGCCGCGTTTCTTTCCGGCTGCTTCATCTGTTTTTTCCTCCGAAAGCAGCTCGATCTCAATATTTTCCGCGTCCGCCAGCCGGAGCGTCAATTCGTAGCCGTGGATCATAAGCTCCATCGGATCGCCCATCGGCGCGTATTTCACAAGCGTGATCTCTGCGCCCGGAATCACGCCCATATCCAGAAAGTGCTGTCGCAGCGCGCCCTCGCCTCCCACGGCGGTGATCCGCGCGCTCTTTCCGATGTCTAACTCATTCAGTGTCATGTCTCCTGTCCTTTCCACCTCACCTGCTATGATAAATTCCTGTTTAACAAACATCGGACATCCGTTTTAATTCACTAAACAGGAACTTTACAGACGCACCGACACGCCCCGCCCGCGCAGGTACTGCTTCACCTCGCGGATCTCCAGCTCCTTATAGTGGAACAGCGAAGCCGCGAGCGCCGCGTCCGCCTTTCCTTCGGTCAGCGCGTCGTAGAAATGCTCCATCGTGCCGGCGCCACCGGACGCGATGACCGGCACGGAAACGCGCTCCGCGATCGTGCTGGTGAGCTCGATGTCGTAGCCTGCCTTTGTGCCGTCGCAGTCCATGCTGGTGAGCAGGATCTCGCCCGCTCCGAGCCGGTCCGCCTGCACCGCCCAAGCGACCGCGTCGATCCCCATATCCACACGGCCGCCGTTTTTATAGATGTTCCAGCCGCTGCCGTCCGCGCGCCGTTTCGCGTCGATCGCGACGACCACGCACTGGCGGCCGAACTTCTCCGCCGCCTGCCGGATCAGCTCCGGATTCTGGATCGCGGCCGAATTGACCGAGATCTTGTCCGCTCCCTCGCGCAACAGCATGCGAAAATCGTCCACCGTGCGGATCCCTCCGCCCACCGTGAACGGGATAAAGACCTTTTTCGCCACCTCGCGCACCATGTCCACGACAGTGCTGCGCGCGTCCGAGGACGCCGTGATGTCGAGAAATACAAGTTCATCCGCCCCGGCCTTGTCGTACGCCGCGGCGATCTCGACCGGATCACCCGCGTCCTTCAGATCCACAAAATTGACCCCCTTCACCACGCGTCCGTTATGAACGTCGAGGCAGGGAATGATTCTTTTTGTAAACATAGTAATCCCTGCTTTCCAGTTTATGTCTAAACAAGACTATCCTGTTGTACAATTCTCTTTAAAGCGTACTGTCCTTCACACTATGATAAATGCAAACAATATCCCGTTCACACGGTTTCCCGGGGAATACCAATAAAGTTCCTCAAAATCGCCAGTCCGACCTCCCCGCTTTTCTCGGGATGAAATTGACACGCGAAGAGATTATCCTGCTCGATTGAAGCGTGGATGTACGCCGCGTACTGTGTGGACGCCTTCACAATCTCCTCGTCCTGCGCCCGCAGATAATAGGAATGCACAAAATAGACGTATGATCCCTCCGGGATCCCGTCAAACAGTCTGCCCTGATGATCGTACTGCAGCGAGTTCCAACCCATGTGCGGGATTTTAAGGCCCGGAGTCTCCGGGATGCGCACGATCTTCCCCCTGCACAGGCCAAGGCCATCCACCCCCGGCGATTCCTCGCTCGACTCGAAAAGAAGCTGGAGTCCGAGACAGATCCCGAGCAGCGGAATACGCTCTGCGGCCGCTTCCCGGATCACCTCGGCCAGCCCATACTGACGCAGTTTATCCATCGCGTCGCCGAACGCGCCCACGCCCGGCAGGACGATACGGTCCGCTGATAAAATTTCCTCCCGATTTCGCGTAATCCTCGCGTCTTCCCCGAGATAAGTGAACGCCTTCTCCACACTTTTCAGATTCCCGGCGTCGTAATCGATGATCGCTACCATGTCTCTCCTCCGTCCCGTCCGAATTCTATAAAAAACTATAATCTCATGCACGGCACATTTCAAGCTGATGGAATCCGCCGGACAACAAAATGTCCTGCGTATAGCACCGATCTATTGTACCATACACAGGACATATTTTCCACTGTTTTGAAATGATTTCACGATAGAAAACCTGCCGATTGATCAAAAATGATAATACGTCTTCCCTCTGTGGAGCGTCGTCTTTCCCTTGTACTTCGCGAGCTGGCTCACCGTCACAAGCTGATAGCCGCGCTTCCGAAGCGCCGGAATAATCTTCTCCGCCGCGTCTACGGTCGAGCGGTGGATATCGTGCATCAGAATAATATCGCCGTTTTTGACGTGGTCAAGCACCGCTTTCACTGTGTGGCTGGGGTTCCCGGTGTTTGCCCAGTCTCTCGTGTCGATCGACCAGTAGATGGACGGCAGCCCCAACGCCGAGAGCACCCTGCCGTTCGACGCGCCGTCCCCATACGGGAGGCGGGCAACCGTCGGCCCATGTCTGGCAGCGTTTTTGATGTTGCCGCTCGTGCGCGCCACCTCGGAGGCGATCGCCGAATCCGACAGTCCACTGAACGCCGCGTGGCTATAAGAATGATTTCCGAGTTCACAGCCCATCTCCGCCATCTTCTTCACCGTCGATTTATGATTTGGCACGCTGGACCCGACCATGAAAAACGTAGCCTTCGCGTGGTTCTTCTTCAGGCAGTCCAGAAGCCGATTTGTGTACGGTCCCGGTCCGTCGTCAAAGGTTAGCGCCACCATCGGCTTCTTCGGGTCGACCTCGGGTTTCACCTTGACGGACGGATCATAGACGCCGTTCTTCCCAAAATAATAACCTTTGTCGTCGATCCATACTTCACCGGTCATGCGCGAGCCATCGGAATCAAGATAATACTTCTTGCCATCCTTTTTCAGCCATCCGCGTCCTCGTCTGCACCCATTCTTCTTGAGATAATAATACTTCTTTCCTTTTTTCAGCCAACAGGCAGTGCGCAGCGCGCCTTTTTTCCCCAGATAATAAATATTACCCCGATACTTCACCCAACCTGTCACGCGGTATCCCTTTGAATCCACGTAACAGATTTTTCCGTCCGTTGTCCTGAACCATCTGCTTTTGAGATATTTCCCGTTCGTCTTGCGGAAACGGAAATATCTCCCTTTCTTCACCCATTCTCCCTCTACGCTCTTTGCCCTCGTCACGTTCTTCAGGGACGTGGACCTGATCGCCGTTACCGTCTCCCTCGCCCGGACAGAAAGCGGAAACAGGACAAAAAAAGCGCACAGGAAAACGATCCCGATCCTTCTCTTTCGCCCTCTCATACTTCTTCCCACACAGAAACAACCTCTTGCGTTGACCCCTGTCTCCTCTCTGATGGAAAAAACGCCCGGGCGATACAGCCGTCCCGGGCGATCTTCTAAGTCCTACAGTTTGGAATAGCCGAAGCTGTTCACAATCGCGTCAATCTTTTCATTGTGCGCGCACATCGGGCAGTCCTTGGCCTCGTAGGTCTTGTAGCCCGGCAGATCCGCGCCGCCGAAGATATAGTTGACCTCGATGCCCTGCACGCAGTCGCTCGCGCTGAAGATTGCGGATACGCCGTCCACGATACCGCCATAATACTTCACGCACTCGATCGCGCGGGCAATCGTGCGGCCCGTCGTCGCGGACGCGAGAAGCAGAATACAGTGCTTGCCGTCGATCATCATCTGCATGTTATCGCGGAAGATCAGCTGTCCGCCCGGATTCATCTCCGGCGTGACGATGTACATCGTCTGATGCTGATTCAGCGACATGATGCCGGACGCCGTCAGCTCATCCGCGAGATACGCACCGATGACCTCGCAGCCGTCCATACAGATGATCGTGTCGATGTAGGTGCTCGTCGTATATTTTCTTGCGAGCACGGATGCCGCAGCCGCAGCCTCGCTCTTTCTGGACTTCATGATCGTCATATCCACATAGTAATTGATATGGGAATGGTTGGTCGCGAAATGTCCCGGAATCACACGGATGATCGCGTTCTGATTGACCTGTGAATGAATCTTTGTCGCTCTGCTCTCCATATAAGCTACCTCCGAAGTTTTAGTCGATCGCACATTGGCCCGGTGCGAATCCTGCTCTGTAATGATATATCTATCATACACAATATCTTCGCAAAATACAAGCAAATATTCCCACTTTTGCACAAAAATTCAGTCATTTTTATCGCGAGCGGAACAAATTCCGCAGGATCTTGTTCGCGGACTTATTCCGGTAATTCTCCGGATCAGACATGATCACCTTGCCGGAAAGGTCCCAACGCATCTGGCTGTAGTCCGTCAGATAAGAGCTCCCCTTCGCGCAATCCGGAAACTTTTCGAACCATTCCGGGAAATACTTCTGCATGTAGTTTCTCGCGAGCGCGACCGCCTGACTGTTCTGCTTGCCGCCCGGCGTCGGCGTTCCCGCGAGCTGTACGCCCGGCGGACTCGAGTGCAGGATGACAACGCTGCCGTCGCTGCACTTGCCGACGACGATCCACACGTGGCCGGCAGAGGTGCTCATGATATCGCCCGCCTGATAGTCTTTGACCTTCCCTGCGGCCGTGTAGCTGCCCCATCCGCGCGAGGCAAAGTTTTTCGACATGTTCTGCGCGAGCATCACATATCCCGGCTGCCCGTTCTCGACCTCAAGAATATTATAAATGCACCAGCCGACATAGCCGGAGCAGTCCAGCCCGTTGTGAATCTGGAAACGCGTGTTGCGGTAATTGTAGCCGCTGTTCTGCTTTTGGAAGAACTTCTTCCATTTCGGACTGACGCCGATCCTCGTCGCATCGGAGCCAGATCCTGAGTCTGCTTTGTCCCAGCCTCCGCCCCAGACATACATTGTGCTGCCCACCGGCTTGAGCGCGGTCAGCAGAAATTTTTTCAACGTGGATTTCCGGCATACCTGAACAGTGACCACTTTGCTATATCTGGTGTACGTCGTCTTTCCGTCCTTCTCCTGGTATCCTCGGACCACATAGTAAGAAGTACTGCCTTCCTGCAGATTCTTAAATGTGATCTTACACGACTTTGTATCCTTGACAAGCTTGCGCTTCTTTCCCAGTTCGTTACACTGAAATACTTTATACCCGCTCAGATCCGAGCGTTTCACCCAGCGGATCGTCGCTTTATTCCCTTTGACCTTCACGGTCGGCTCAAGCGCCTTTTTTGAAAAAGAAGCGGCCTGTGCCGTCAGGGATGACAACATGAGCACGAGGATTACAAGAAGCGTGGTGTTCCATATCGGAATCCTATTTTTTCCTTTCATAGCGAATGTTCCTTTCCGCAGCGCATGTTCCATAGATATGCGGCTGTGTATCTGCGTTTCTGTCTTTTTTATCATATCATAAATAAAACGTTTCGTCGAGTCAATACTTACAATAGAAACTGTTTGCCACTTCAATCTATCTGTGCTAGACTGAAAAAAAGAAACTGTGAAACATTGGACACAAAGGAGCAGGCAAAATGAACGAAAACAATGAGAACAACGAAAATTACGAAATAGAATATAATGGCGGCCAGGAAATGGCACAGGCGGAGGAACAGCGAAAGCTGCGTCGCCGGAAGCGCAGACGGCAGGTCGCGATCCAGAAGGCGGTCTTTCTCATCGCGCTGGTCCTGGTCGCGGCGGCAGCGGTCTTTGTCGCGCTGCGGATACTGCCGGGCGGCGGTCTGTCTTTTGGAGGAGGAAGCCCGGCTTCTGGCGGACAGTCTCCCAAGCCCCAGACGGAGGAGCTTGTTATAGTCCAACCTGTGACCGAGGCTGAGACGATCCCCGCACAGACAGAAGCTCCCGCGACGGAGACCCCTGCGACGGACACACAGACTGCGGACACGCTTGAACAGGCGAAGCTTCTCGCGGCCGGATATGATTACGACGGGGCGATCGCCCTTTTGCAGAGCGTACCGGGATACGAGACAAATGCTGAGATCAGCGCCGAGATCAGCAGTCTGGAAGAGTCGAAAAACAGCTGCGTCGCGGTCGACGTGACGACGGTTCCGCATATCTTCTACCATTCACTGATCAATGACACCGACCGCGCGTTCAACGTGGAGGTACTCGGACAGGGCGCAGTGGACGGTATGAATGCCTGGATGACGACGATCGAGGAATTCGACAAAATCACGCAGACCATGTACGACAACGGCTACGTCTTCGTGCGGCTGCGCGATCTCGTCGTAGAGTCCACGGATGAGAACGGCAACGTGAGTTTCACCCCAAACACGAACCTGTTGCTCCCGCCCGGCAAGAAGCCGGTGGTGCTCTCGGTCGACGACCTGAGCTACTACCACTCCTACGAGGCGGCCGGCTACCCGGACAAGCTGGTCTTCGACGAAAACGGTAAAGTAAAATGCCATTACGTGACGTCAGACGGCGAAGAGCACGTCGGCGATTATGACGTGGTTCCGCGTCTGAATACCTTCCTCGAGACCCATCCGGACGGCGCGTACAAGGGAGCGCGCGGGCTGATTGCGATGACGGGCTACAACGGCGTCTTCGGCTACCGTACCGACGCGGATTACGAGTTGCAGGAAAACCTGATGTCCGATCAGAGCGAATGGCTTGCCGAACACCCTGACTTCGACCGCCAGACCGAGATTGCGGAGGCAACGAAGATCGCGGAGGCCATCAAGGCGGACGGCTGGGAATTTGCGAGCCACACCTGGGGACATTTGAGCGTCACAAACAAGACGGTGGACGAGCTCCGCACCGACAATGAAAAGTGGGTGAACAACGTCCAGAATATCGTCGGCCCGGTCGACACGATCATCTTCGCGCACGGCAACGACATCGGCGACTGGCAGGACTACAGCCCGGACAATGAGAAATACCAGTATTTCAAGAGCGCTGGCTACAATTTCTTCTGCAACGTGGACGGCTCCCAACCCTACTGGGTACAGATTCGAAACGATTATGTGCGGCAGGGCCGCATCGACCTGGACGGCTATATGCTCTATCAGTCCAGTCAGGGAGCGACGACCGTGATCGACGATATGTTCGCCGCCTCGCAGGTGTTCGACTCCCGCCGCCCGACCCCTGTCATCGCAAACGGCGAGGCCTGACTTCCGGCAGAGTGAACCCGGCGAATGCAGAGATCCCGCACATATGGTTTATGTATAAAAGAAACGCCCTTCGGGCATTCTGTATGAAAAGAAAACTACAGATGCACGGAGGGTTTTTTAATGGATAATACCCAGACAATTCCAAAGGTGTGCATGCCGATCAGCGAAAACCGACAGCAGATGAGCGCTCTTCTCCCGATCCAGGACAGCTTTGACCTGATCCAACGGGACATCCGGATCGGTGGGCGCGACTGCTCGCTCTATTTTGTGGACGGCATGATGAAGGATGAAGTGATGTTCAAGATCCTGGACTCGTTCCAGAAGGTGAAAGACAGCGATATGCCGCAGGACGCGACCGGCTTTTCCCAACAGCTGATTCCTTACGCGGAAGTCGACATCTATGGGGATTTCGATCAGATCCTGAGAAATGTGCTTTCCGGCGTACCGGTATTGTTTGTAGACGGGTACGAGGCCGGGATCGCGATCGACTGTCGGACCTATCCGGCGAGAAACGTCGACGAGCCGGAAAAAGACAAATCCCTGCGCGGCTCCAAGGACGGCTTCGTGGAAACCGTCGTCTTTGACACCGCCCTGATCCGTCGGAGGATCCGCGACCCGCACCTTGTCATGGAAATGCTCGAAGTCGGTGAGTCTTCACGTTCCGACGTAGTGCTGAGCTACATGAGCAATCTGGTCGATCCGCAGATGCTGTCCAATTTAAGAGAACGGATCGAAGCGCTTCAGGTGCCCGATCTGTGTATGAACCAGCAGAGCCTCGCCGAGGCCCTGATCGGAACTAAGTGGTATAATCCGTTCCCGAAATTCAAGTTTACAGAACGGCCTGACACGACTGCAGCCTGCCTTATGGAGGGAAAGATCGCGATTCTTGTGGACAACTCTCCGTCCGCGATGATCCTGCCGACCTCCATCTTCGACATGATCGAGGAAGCCAACGACTATTACTTTCCCGCGTGGACGTCTCTGTACCTCAAGCTCTCGCGGGTGCTCATTCTGCTTATGACGGTCTTTCTGATTCCTACGTTTCTGCTTTTGATGAACCATCCGCAGTGGCTTCCGGCGCCTCTGGAATTTATCGCCGTCAAGGATACCGTCAACATCCCGCTCATCTACCAGTTTCTGATCCTTGAGATCGCGATCGACGGACTGAGGCTCGCGGCTCTGAACACGCCCAGCATGCTCAGTACCCCGCTCAGCATCTTCGCAGGACTCGTACTCGGGGAGTTCGCTGTGAACTCCGGCTGGTTCAACGCGGAGGTCATGCTGTATATGGCGTTCGTAGCGATTGCCAACTACACGGAGCCGAATTTTGAACTCGGATATGCGCTCAAATTCATGCGAATCATACTTCTGATTTTGACGGCTGTCTTCGGCCTGCCCGGGTTCATTGCAGGATGTGTCTTTTTGCTGATTCTGCTGTGCACGAACCGCACACTCACCGGGAGAAGCTATCTGAATGTGAAGCTTCCCTGAGCAAAACGCTGCATGCTCTGTTCGTCAGAGCATGCGGAGAACCTATATGGATTTCACACATTCCGACAGAGGCTTCTCCCGCTTCTGCCGGGTGATTTCCACAAGGAACAGCTTCGTCATATCCACAAGCGCCGTGCGGACCGGATCTCTTCGCAGCGCGGCCGAAAGTTCAGACAACAGGAGCTTCCGGGATTCTTCCTCTTCCATGTTGATGAAATCGACAATGATAATGCCGCTTATGTTGCGCAGCCGCAGTTGGTGCGCGATCTCCGCTGCGGCTTCCAGATTGATCCGCAGAAAAGCTGCCTCGCGCTTCTTTCCTCCTTCATACTTGCCTGTGTTGACGTCGATGACGGTCAGCGCTTCCGTCGGCTGGATGACGAGATACCCGCCAGACTTCAGCCACACGCGCTCCTGCAGCGTCTGTGTAAGCTGAGTCTCAAGAGAATACAGCTTTTTCATGGGGAGCAGCTGATCCTGATAGAGGGAGAGCTTCGCAAGATCCTCCGGTTGATGCTGCCCCAAATAAGCCGCGATCTCCCGATACAGCTCCTCGTCGTCTGTCAGAATCTGCCCGGCCTCCGCGTCATAGAGATCCGAGAGTCTGCGCAGATACGCGGCAGGTTCCCTGTACAGGCAGGAAAAACAGCTGCGGTACTGCGCGTGCGCCATCAGCGCCTCATAGTTTTCCCGAAGCTGCGTCATGTCCCGGAGGAGCAGCTTCTCCGACGCTGCGCCCGCATTCGTCCGAAAAAGCCAGCTATATTTTGTTTGTTCCGCAGCCAGAGACAGCAGCCGCTCTTTTTCTTCCCGCGGCAGCTTTGAGGACACTGAATTCTTTCCCCTTCCGGTCGTCAGAAGTACATATTTCCCGTGCAGCGAAAGATTTGTCGTGACGGAGGGCAGCTTCGTCTTAATGCCCTCCCGTGCGATCTGCACGAGCAGCTCGTCGCCTGCCTGCGGCAGTTTTGAGCTTCCCTTTTTCGTGTAAACAGGGCGCTTCATGTCGTCAAGCGCCAGATGACATATCATGTCCGGCGCGATCTCCACAAAGGCCGCCCCAATATTTTTCGCGATATTCCTGATTTTTCCGATATAGATGTTTCCAAGGACATGATCCGACTGCTGCGAATCGCAGTGGATCTCCACTGCCCGCTGTCCGTCCAACAGGAAAGAGCAGATTTTCCCTTTCATGCGGGTAATCAGATATTTTTCATCCATCACAGAATCTCCCTGCCGAGCGCGCTAAGCGGCGTCAGCCTGCGCGGCTTTTCGCCGTCCCTGTCTGTATCGTTTCCATCCGCTTTTAAGTCGTCGCCGCCCGGGTTCGTTTTTTCTGCCGTATCCGCGTAGAGCTCACAGCGGTTGATCTCATAGGTAAACGGCGTCGTCCCGATCCCGTACATCCCAAGCATCGTGTCCATCACAAGCTCCGGCTTCAGGTTCGCCGCGCTGCCCGAGGCGAGCCGCAGAAAAACAGCTTCTGGATTCGCAGCTTTCTTCTCCTCTGCTACGTCTGACTCTGTCTGTGCCTTGCTCTGCCCCGTGGCAGGCACATAGCGCATCTCATAAATCATCGGACGGATATCCACTTCCTTCTCGGATTTTTTTGTCTTTTTCCACACAGGGATCTCTTTTTGCGCACAAAATGACTCCACCGCGGACGCCAGATCCTTCCACTGTCCGAAACCGGCCAGACTTTTGCCCTCCTGCGCGCTGTGCGGCAGATGTTCCGGCTCATATCCTGCCCGAAACCGCACGGTGTAGTCCGCCGCTGCCACAAGCGTCATCGCCTTGTTTGCTTTGCCTTCCGGGATCTCATAGAATCCGGTCACGGTGATCCCTTCGACGCCGACGCGGTTCAGCGCGTCGATCGCCTCTTTTGACGAAATCGGCGTGCGCAGTTCGATATCCATATACTCCGCGTCGCTCGTCAATCCCACGCCGAGCGGAGATGCAAACGACATGATCATATGCGGGCTTAACCCCTCCGTGTAGGCGATGTCGATTCCCGCGCGCCGGATCGCCTTCTGGAAATAGCGCATCACATCGAGATGCCCGATAAACTTCATATTCCCCTGTTTGGAGAATTTCACTCTCACCTTCAATACCGAAGCTCCTTCCGTATTCACCGCTTTGCTGGATCCAGTCATCCCTGCCTGCTAAGATCATGACCGCCTCGCGGTACAAACGCCGCCGCGATAGGCCGCTGCCCCGCAACCGGAGCACTTCTCCCTGCAGTTTGGCGTCACACTCTCCTCGTGCGCCTTCTGCCACTCTTTTTTCAGAAATTCCTTTGACACACCGATACGGATGAAATCCCAGGGCAGGATCTCGTCCAGACTGCGCTCTCTCATCGTGTAAAAATCCATATCGACGCCGGCCGTCTCAAACGCCTGTAACCAACGGTCATAGTTCCAGTACTCTGTCCAGGCGTCGTACAATGCCCCGAGCCGATACGCCTCCAGAATCACGTCGTCGATCCTTCGGTCCCCGCGCGCAAACGCGCCTTCGAGCAGCGTCACATCCGCGTGATGCCAGTTATACCTTATGCTTTTTTGATTCAGCATCGCCTTGATCTCATGGTTGACCGTCTTCGCGAATCCGAGATAATCGCCAGGCTCGAACATCGGCGCCCACTGGAGCGGCGTGAACGGCTTCGGCACGAAGAACGATGTGCTCACCGTAATCTGGCACTTGCCGCCTCGCTGATCTTTCGGGATTTCATAGTATTTCTCTGCAATCTTTTCCGCCAGATGCGCGATCTCTTTGCGGTCTTCCTCCGTCTCGGTCGGCAGTCCGAGCATGAAATACAGTTTTACTTTGTTCCAGCCGCCGTGGAAGGCCTCATCCGCGCCCTGCAGGATCACTTCCTCTGTCAGTCCCTTGTTGATGACGTCGCGCAGGCGCTGCGAACCGGCCTCCGGCGCAAAAGTCAGGCTGCTCTTACGCACATCCTGCACCTTGCTCATCACGTCGAGCGAGAACGCGTCGATGCGCAGAGACGGCAGGGAGATGTTGACCTTCTCATCCTGATATTCGTCGATCAGATAGTTGACGATCCCGGGCAGCTCGCTGTAATCGCTGGAACTCAAGGAACTCAGAGAAATCTCCTCGTGTCCGGTGCTCGCAAGCATTTTGTCCGCGTGCGCTTTCAGGCAATCCAAGCTCCGCTCCCTGAGCGGGCGGTAGATCATCCCGGCCTGGCAGAAACGGCAGCCGCGAATACAGCCGCGCTGAATTTCCAGGACAACACGGTCCTGCGTCACCTTGATGAAGGGAACGATCGGCGCGTCCGGGTACGGCGCGTCCGTCATGTCCATCTGTACCTGCTTCTCAATCACCGCCGGGATATCCGGCCGGATCGGTATAAAGGACGCAATCGTCCCGTCCTCCTGATAAGTCACCTCATAGAGCGAAGGCACATAGATGCCCGGAACCTGCGCCGCTCTGAACAGAAATTCCCGCCGTGTTACGCCTTCTTTTTTGCATTTCTTATAGAGGTCGAACAACTCGTCGTAGACGGTCTCGCCCTCTCCGATGTAAAACAAGTCAAAAAATGCCGCAAGCGGCTCCGGATTGTACGCACAAGGGCCTCCGCCGATCACGAGCGGGCAGTCCTCCGTCCGGTCTTTCGCAAGCAGCGGGATTCCGGCAAGATCCAGCACCTGCAGGACATTCGTGTAACACATCTCGTACTGTAGCGTGATCCCGAGAAAATCAAACTCCCGGATCGGATCCTGCGATTCCAGCGCAAACAGCGGAATCTGTTTTTCCCGCATGATCTTATCCAGATCTACCCACGGCGAATAGACACGTTCACACCAGACGTCCTCCCTCCGGTTGAAGATGTCGTACAGAATCTGTATCCCGAGGTGCGACATCCCGATCTCATATACATCCGGGAAACACATCGCGAAGCGGATCGCCACCTCGTCCTTGTTCTTCATCACCGAGTTCACCTCTCCGCCGATGTAGCGGGCAGGCTTCTCGATGCTTAACAATATCTCATCGCTCAACGCAAGTTTTCTCATTCAACTATCTACCTCTGCCGGAATAGCCTGTTATTTTTCCCGTATCATGCGACGAATCAGGAATCCGATTCCTGATTCGCCGAAGTGTATCTATCCGCGCACGCGCAGCGCGTCGATATTTCTTGTCTCGATCCCGTTCGCGGCCGACATCCATGTGACCTCGACAATCTGTCCCTCGGCAAGCATACCGGCCATCTCGATGTCGGTATTGGAGATGTCAAACGTGCGGTAAACGCCGTCCGAACCGGAAAGCTCCAGCTTCGACGGCGTGCAGGACGCCACGACGCCCTCCACACTGTATGACCTCTCCTCGACGCCTTCGTGGCGCGTGTAATCGTTGATCCTGCTCGCAGCGTACGGCGCTCCGGAGCCGGAATAACTGATCTCCACCCAGTCTCCCGTATAGATCGTATCCGCAAGCTTCATCTCCGCGTACATTGTATTGAATGTAATATCGCCCTGACCGTCGTCGCGGCGAACACGAAGCGTACCGTAGGACGCGTCAATCACTGTACCGCTCACATAACCGTTCTTCACATAGGTATCTACGACAGGTTTGGCCCACGACAGATAATCTGCAAACACATATCCAATCTTTCCGCCAAACTTCACACGGATCCAGCCGTTGTCGGTCTTACCTGTGATCTCAACAGCCTGCCCCTTGACCAAACCGCCGAGGATCTCAGAGTCCGAGGAATAGCTGGCGCGTACATTGACGCCGGTCGTCGCGTACATTGTGCCGCTCGTGTTCTTCGTGATCACCGGCTTCGTCGTGCTGATGTATTCGCCCCAGATATATCCGGTCGATTCATTGTACTGAGCCTGAATCCAACCGTCGCTCGTATAGCCGGTCTGCATGACACCGGAACCGGCGCTAAGACCGCCCAGAATCACCGCGCTCAGATCACCCGCCGCGCGCACATTCACGTCAGCGGTCACATAGACTGTACGGACGAGCGGCGTGATCGTCTCCACCGGCTTTTCCGGCTCCGGTTCCTTGTAGTCGGACAGATCCGGCAGGTCTACGGATACGGCCTGCCCATCCTGGTGGAACTGCGCAAGCGTCTGGGTGCAAAAGGTCTCCGTGTCTTCTCCGGAAGTCACACTGTAGACGATCTGAAGGCTTCTCTGCTGCACATGTCCCTCCGCGTTCGTCTCCATCGTCCCCTGAAGAGAGTCGATCGAGACGCTCTCGTCGCCCCCGACGCCGGTCAGCAGCTTCTTTGCATAGTCGCCAAGCGTATCGCCCGTCGCCGCGAAATAGTAAGTCGTCCCGGCGGCATCGCTCTTGGAGTAGAGCATCTTCAGATAGTTGCTCGTCATATCCAGATAGATCTCCGAGTTGATCAGCGTCCAGATATCCTCGCGGCTCATCTCCCGCTTCTGTTTGCCGTCAGAGGTCGTCGTATAATAATATCCGTCCAGATAATAACTCTCGGCCGAGCTCTCATCCGTGAGCACCTCAATAGAAGCCTTCAGATAATTGCTCTCGATTCCGGACACCTTCAACTGCACTTTCTTCGTGGCGGACAGATTCGTCGCGGAGGATACCGTCGTCTCACTGACGCTCACATCCAGTCCGTCCAACGCATCCTGTCCCTGCACGGCCGTGTTGTAGGCTTGCTCTACCTCCGGGGCAAACGCCGCCTGCGCGTACATTCCCCCAAATCCTGCGATGCACAATGCGCCAAGCACCCCGATGATCCATCTTTTCTGCTTCATATGCTCACTCACTCCTTCCAACTTTGCAAAGCATGTTTTTTCTGCCTTCTGTATCTTCCATTATATATCTGTTATATAATATTTTTCGGTATCGTATGAAGAATTCAACGTCGGGCCAATTCCTCCGTGATGTCTTCCCAGCTAACGCCCTTCTCGGCCATCAGCACCATCACATGGTAGAGGAAATCGGAGATCTCGTACTTGATCTCCTCCGGATCCGGATTCTTGGCCGCGATCACGATCTCGGTCGCCTCCTCGCCCACTTTCTTGAGTATCTTGTCGATCCCCTTCTCGAAGAGGTAATTGGTGTAGGATCCCTCCTTCGGGTGGAGCTTGCGATCCTCGATCACCGCGAACACATCCTCGAACACCTTCAGCGGGTTGGTCTCGTCATATTCCTTTTTCAATATCGTGCGGTAAAAACAGCTTCGGTTTCCGGTGTGACAGGCAGCCCCGATCTGCGCCACCTTCGCGAGCAGCGTGTCGTTATCGCAGTCAATGCGAAGCTCCTTCACATACTGGAAATGCCCGGAGGTCAGGCCCTTGACCCAGAGCTCCTGACGGCTGCGGCTGAAATAGGTCATCCGGCCGGTCGCGACCGTCGTCTCATACGCCTCGCGGTCCATATAGGCCACCATCAGCACTTCCGACGTCTTGTAATCCTGCACGACCACCGGAAGCATACCGTCGCTGTTTGTCCGGAATTCTTCCCAGGTCAGGGACGACTCAAACACATTCACGGGGATCCCCTGTGCTTTCAGCGCATGTTTCAGCTCCATCAGCGGGTAATCCGGATTCATAAACTCCTGTGAGCACAAAGCTGCGGCGTCGCCCTTAGAAAGGATCTGACGGAAGCGCTCCACTGTGATCTCTTTTTCCGCATGTTCTGTGTATTCAAGCTCTTCGCATACGCAGATGATGTCAGCAGAAACATGATCCAAAGGCAACGTCTCCGGCACTACGATCCCGCCAAGCAGCTCTGCATGTGCCTTCGCCTGCGACAGCTCATGGTCCGTCCGCACGCAGGCAAGGATCTTCTCCTGCCCGAAGCGCTTTGACACTTCCTGCGTCAGAGCGACATTGCCCTCCTTCGTGTAATTCAAAAACGCCTTGCGGCAGCCTGCATAGAGAAGTTTCTTCACGTCCTCCGTGCGCCGGATATTTCCGCCTCCGTACACCGGGATATCAGTCGCGCGCGCCATCTCCCGGATGACGCCGATCGACTGATCGTGCTCCGCGTCGCCTTCCGACAGGTCAAATACGAGGAGCGCGTCCGCCCCGGCGTGATCGTAATCCGCCGCCAGCGCCACCGCGTCGCCCGACGCATACGGCGTATGGTCCTTACAGTTCCTGACCGCACGGCCCGCTTTTATATAAAGCGGCACGATAATTTCCTTTTTTCCCATATAAGTCATCATCCATTCTGCCGGATACCCGACGTTTCTTTCTCATTTACCCTACGATTTTCGCCCGCCTGTCAGAGCAAACGCAGTCTTTTCTGTCTCAGCCGAGCATCCCTTTCGTGGACAGCACGTCCGTGATACGCGAATCGATCCCGACCGCCTCGTCGAGCGCCTTTGCGAACGCCTTAAACATGGCCTCCGCCATATGGTGGCTGTTTCCGCTGTCGAGCATTTTAAAGTGCAGATTCATCGCCGCGGAATAGGACACGGCGTAGAAAAATTCCTGCACCATCTCTGTATCGAGATCCCCGATCCGCTCGGCCGGAAACTTCACATCCGAACGATAGTACGGCCGACCGCCAAGATCCAGCGCGCAGAGCACCAACACCTCGTCCATCGGCAGGATACGGCTTCCGTACCTGCGGATGCCCTTCTTCTCGCCGAGCGCCTTGCGAATCGCCTGTCCGAGCGCGATGCCGGTGTCCTCCACCGTATGATGGCAGTCCACCTCGAGGTCTCCCTTCACGTCAACCTCCAGATCGAACAGTCCGTGGCGCGCGAATCCCTCCAGCATATGGTCGAAAAACCCCACGCCGGTGTGAATCTTGTATGTGCCTGTCCCGTCCAGGTCCAGTTTGATGCTGATCTGCGTCTCCTTTGTGTTCCTGACTACTTCCGCCTGTCTTCCCATTTCTTTCTCCTTATCTGTTTCCTATGTCGACAACGCCTGCAATTCCATCCATATCTGACCCCTAAGCTTTGTCTTTCCTTTCCCTGCCCTGACCAATCTGCGCCGCAAAATAACATCAGTTCTGTTTCTCGAAGCGGACCCGGATCGAGTTCGCGTGCGCCGTCAGCTGTTCCGCCTCGGCAAAGGCGACGATATCCTGATGGATCGGCTCCAGCGCCTCGCGCGAATAATAGACAATGCTCGATTTCTTGATAAAGTCGTCCACGGACAGCGCAGAGAAAAATTTCGCTGTGCCGTTCGTCGGAAGCACATGATTCGGCCCGGCAAAGTAATCGCCCAGAGGCTCGCTGCTGTACTCCCCGATGAAGATCGCGCCCGCGTTGCGGATCTTCGTCATCAGCTGGAACGCGTCCTTTGTCACGATCTCCAGATGCTCGGAGGCGATCTCGTTGACCGTCTCGATCGCATCGTCCAACGTGTCCGCCAGCAGGATGAATCCATACTGTTCCAACGACTTCCGAATGATCTCCGCGCGGGACAATGTCTTCAGAAATCCCTCGATCTCCTTCGAGACCGCCTGTGCAAGCGCCTCGCTCGTCGTTACGAGAATCGCAGAGGCCATCTCGTCGTGCTCCGCCTGCGAGAGCAGATCGGCCGCCACATAGCGCGGATTCGCCGTCTCGTCGGCCAGCACGAGGATCTCGCTCGGTCCTGCCACGGAATCAATGCTGACGTGGCCGAAGACCGCCTTCTTCGCAAGCGCCACATAGATGTTACCCGGACCTGTGATCTTGTCCGCTTTCGGAATGCTCTCCGTCCCAAACGCCAGCGCAGCGATCGCCTGCGCGCCGCCGACCTTGTAGATCTCGTCGACGCCCGCCTCGTTGGCCGCGATCAGCGTGTTCACCGGGATCCTGCCGTCCTTTCCGGGCGGCGTTGTCATCACGATGCGCGGCACCCCGGCCACCTTCGCCGGCACGACGTTCATCAGCACGGACGAGGGATAGACCGCCTTGCCGCCCGGCACATAGACGCCGACCGTGGCGAGCGGCGTGACCTTCTGCCCGAGCATGGTACCGTTCTCCGTGCTGTCAAACCAGCTGTATTTCCGCTGTTTCTCATGATAACTCCGAATGTTGACGAGCGCTTTTCGCACGACGTCAAGGAAACCCGGCTCGACGTTCTGGTAAGCCTCGTCGATCTCCTTTTTCGTGACGCGCACCGTCTGCGCCGTGACATCCACGCCGTCAAACTGCTTCGTATAGCCGAACACCGCCTCGTCACCCTTCTCGCGCACCTGCTCCACGATGGCATTCACGCGCTCCTCAAAACCCTGATAGCTGTCAGGACTGCGCTTCAAGAGCTGTTCAAGAATATTCTTTCTCGTCTCGGACGTCAATTTTATGATCTGCATCTCGTTTACTCCTTCGTTTCGATTTCTTTTGGTTCAGTATGAAATCGTTCAGATAATCTTCTGACGCGCGGATATCGCCGCATTACACGCGGTGCTTTGGGCGTTCCTCCTACTTTTGAGAGATCGCCTCGTTCAGCCTTGACAGCAATCCCGCGATCCGCTCCTGTTCCATCCGCATGCTGACCGGATTCACGACGACGCGCGCCGACAGAGGACAGATCTCCTCAAGCACGGTCAGGCCGTTCTCCCGCAGCGTGGAGCCTGTCTCGACGATATCGACGATCACTTCGGAAAGCCCAACGATCGGCGCAAGCTCGATCGAACCGTTGAGCTTGATGATCTCCACGGTCTGATTTTTCTGATTGTAAAAATAGTCCTTCGCGATGCGAGGATATTTCGTCGCCACGCGGATCAACTCCTGACCCTTCAGCAGCTCGCGCGCAGACTCCGGACCGCACACACACATCCTGCATTTCCCGAAACCGAGGTCCAGCACCTCATAGATCTTGCGGCCCTCCTCCTGGATCGTGTCGCGCCCGACGATCCCGATATCCGCGGCCCCGTATTCCACATAGGTCGGCACATCCGGCCCTTTCGCCAGAAAGAAGCGAAGCCTCTGCTCCTCGTTCACGAAGATCAGCTTCCGCGAATCCGGATCCTTCATCTCCTCGCAGGTGATCCCGATCCTTTCAAAAAGCTCCATCGTCTTGCTTGCCAATCTCCCCTTTGTCAGGGCAAATGTCAAATATCTTGTCTGTCTGTCCATATATAGATCATTCCTCTTATCTTCTATAATAGCTCGATCACGTCCGGGCACCCTTCCGCTTCCGCATACGCCCAGCACTCCCGGGCCGTGCGTCCCTGCGCGACCTGGACAAGCTCCACATTCTTTCCGGCATTCCGAAGCGAGGAAGCCCTCTGTACCGCCTCCGCCTGATGCGCCTCGTCGTAGAGGATCATACAGCGGTTCGCCGCTGTGTCCTGCGCCGTCTTCTGTCTGGAGAGCGCGCTCAAAAGCTGGTCGACGACGACCACGAAGCCGACCGACGGAGCCTTCTGTCCGAAGTATCCGAGCAGATCGTCGTAGCGTCCGCCCTTGATGACCGCGTCGCCCGTTCCGTAGGTATAGCCGCGGAAAATAATACCGGTATAATACATATAACGGCTCAGCATACCGAGATCGAAGGATACGTACTTCTCGACGCCGTAGACTTTAAGCGTCTCCCGGATCGCGCGCAGACGTGAAACCGCCGCAAGCGCCTGCGGATTGTCCGTCAGAGCCTCCGCGCGCGCGAGCATCTCCTCCGTGCCGAACAGTCCGGTGAGCTCCGCGAACGCTTTCGCAAGTGATTCGCTGACCGCCTGCCCTGAGACGAGCTTGTCCACGCCGAAGGTATTTTTGCTGGTGATCAGCTCCTTGAGCTGTGCGACGACCTGCGCGTCGAAGCCGGCCTCTTTCGCGAGCGCATGGAAAAAGCCGGCGTGTCCGAGCGTGATCTGAAACTCCTCCAGTCCGGAGGCCTGCATCATCTGTACCGCGAGCGCAACGATCTCCGCGTCCGCATCGACGCTGTCCTCCCCCATCAGCTCGCCGCCGATCTGCGTCGTCTCCTTCAGACGGCCCTGATAGCTCGAATTGTTGACAAACGCCTGTCCGAGATAGGTCAGACGCACAGGCATATTGCCGCCCAGAAAATACTTCGAGGCAGCCCGCGCGACCGCAGGCGTAAAGTCCGGGCGAAGCACCAGCGTGTTCCCCTCCCGGTCAAAAAATTTGTAGAGCTCTGTCGACGGGATCGTCCCGATCTCCTTGCTGAACACGTCGAAAAATTCAAACGTCGGCGTCTCAATGTCGCGGTATCCGTAAGAACGGATGACCGCGTGAAGCCGATCCTGCAAGGCGAGCTTTCGCTCACACTCCCTGCTGTATATGTCCCGCACGCCCTCCGGCGTGTGTAAAATTTTCTGCATCTTCCTTCTCCCCTGCATATCCCGGATTCTGTTACGGATATATATTAATATCAACAGCCACGGCTGTCAAATCTTTCTTTTCATTCGCACAATGATGTCTGACGGCAGTTTCCCTGATCTCACGTCTCGAGGGCGGCGGACTGCGCCGGAATGCTGTCTTTCCTAATCCCGCGCGTCCAGATCGATCTGCAGCGCATCCAGATAAGGAACAAAAAATCCGTGGTGCGGCTCGATATAATAATCCTGGTCGAGCTCTTCATAGCGGAAGCTTTTCCGTCCGCCCTCCTGCGCCCGGTTCCAGAAGCGCATCATGTCACGATACGGCAGGTAGAACAGCTCATTGCGCACCGTGTAGAAAAGGATCAGAAAGGAGACGCCGCCCTGCTTTTCGAACTGCGTCATGAACTCCACCTGATGCGCGTGGATGTTCTGCAGCGCGAACGTATCCGATATGCACTCCTTCGCGTCGAAACAGACCGGGATTCCCTGCACCGCGCCGATGTAGTCGACCGTACTCTTCTGATCGAAATAGGCCAGCGTGATGTGCCGGCTGTCCTTGTCGATCTGCAGCGGCGTGATCGGAGTCGGGACCTTCTGGATCAACGCCAGGCCTTTCTCCAGATACAGCTCGTTCGTCCGATTGATCAATTCTTCCAGCGTGGAGCCCCGAAGCCCGCGCGTCTTCCATGTCGCCATAGCTCTCCCCTTATGATGCGGATCGTCAACTTCATTTTCCTTAATATTATGCCTTTCCCGCCTGTTTTCGTCAAGTCGAAAAGAAGCGGCTTTTTGTTGTAAAAATCCGAACGGTATACTATAATGTCGATGTGTGCGCTTTTACAGGCCAAAGCAATTTCCTGAACAGCCGCAAGCGCGGAATTGCTTCGCTTACCGGCGTTTTCATATCAGAAAGGTGAATCTACTATGCGGAAAAATCGCTCTGAATATCGGACGCAGTATGTGATCGGACTTGTCTTTATCATAATCACAGTCTTTGTATTCTTCAATATCCTCCTGGGGCTTGCGCGAACCGACAAGGCGGATTTCTATCTGCGGGACGTTTCCTACCAGAGCTTTGGCTGGGAATACGAAGTCCTCTCGGACGGGGATGTGACGGTCGAAACGCCGGAATTTGGCGAGTATGACGCGATATCCTTTCCTGAGAAATCCATACAGGCCGTGAGCATTTCGCGCGTCATGACGGAGGAAATCCAGCGCGCGCCGGAAATCGAGACAGTACACTACAACTACCAGCTGATCGAGATTTTCCTGGACGATCTTCTGCTCTTCTCCGAGCTGCCGGATGGAGAGCGAAACAAAGATGGGTTCCTGCTCCTTGACGGGACGAACCCGCTTATTCAGAAGAAAACTTCGCTGAAGCACGAGTTTTACCCGTACGGAAATACGGTGCGTCTTTCTCTCCCGGACGATTATCAGGGCAAAACTCTGAGGATCATCACCTACTTTTTCGGAGAAGTGCCGAATTATGAACCTGTATACCCGTCTCTGGGAAGCTATGAGTCCAGATACGCCCCGTACCTGGCGGATCTCGTGATGCCGATCGCGGCTCTGATCCTCTACGCCGTCTGCTTTGTGATCCTGATTCTGGTGTTCGTGCTGGATATTCCGAACGACAGGAAAGATCCCCGCATCTTTCTCCTTGCCCTGTACTTTCTTCTATTGTTTATCTACACGTTGAAGGGGCCGACCGTCAGCGTCGTCTCGGAGGCAGACGACCACGCACTGATCCAGATTCTCGGAGAGTTTTATGTTCTCCCTCTGTGTCTCTACCTCGCGCTGCTTTTTGGCGGCTGGAAACGCTGGCTGCTCCTTGGCGGCACAGCGGTCTGGAGCGTGTACATCGTCCTTCAGCTGAGGCTGACCGCAGGGAGCGGTTATTTCGCGGCGGATGCCGCGGGCAGGGGATCTTTCCTGCTCGCGCTGCTGTTTCTGGCAGTTTTTCTCCTCGACTTCATCGTCCGCAAAAGAAAGCAGGTCGACAGAAGGCGCGCGCTCATGTACGCGGCGCTGACAGCGGCTGTCTTTGCACTGTACGTTTTCTCGGAGGCATGCCGTGCATACGATGGCAATATGCTCGAATGTCTTGAGGTAATCTTTACTCTGGCGCTTGACGGGTATTTTATCACGCTGATGGCGCTGATACAGAATGTCTGCGCGGCGATGGCGATTATTGTCCTCGTGGTGGAATTCCTGAGGAGAAATACAGAGACCCGGACCATGGTCACCGTGCTGGAGGAGCGCAGCCGCGCCACACGGGAGGAATATCACCGGATGCTGGACGCGGAGAGTGCGACCCATTCCCTGCGGCATGAAATGTCGCATCACATGACCGCTCTCCTCGGTTTTATACGGGAAGGGGAAAGTGAACGCGCGGACGAATACATCACGTCTGTCGTGAGGGAGCTGAACGGCCTGCCCGTGTTCCGCTACAGTCAGAATACGATCGTGAACATGATCGCCGGATTCTATCTGGACCGGGCAGCAAAGGATGGAATCCGGATTGAGCACAAGCTTTCCGTGCCGGAAAAGCTGGCGATCCTCGACGAAGATCTCAGCGTTTTCCTCTCCAATATGCTCCAGAACGCGCTGGAGGCCTGCGAGCGCATGGATCCTGCCTCGGAGCGGTATATCCACATTAACATGAACGTGCACGGAAACTATCTTGCGATCGGCTGTACCAACAGCATGTCGCCGGAACAGGAAAAAGCTTCCGACGCCGAGCAGCAACGCCGAAAGCTTAGAAATCGCACCCATGGATACGGTCTTAAGGCGATGTCCAACATCGCGGAGAAATACGGAAGCATCCTGAACATAGAAAAGACTTCCTCTGAATTCTCGGTAAAGACCATACTCAACCTGAATGCTGCCGGGCAGGTTTAACTGCCGGGAAACAAAACATTTACTCATAAGTACATCGTTGATCTGGCGGATTGCCCATCCGGCATTGCCCTACAACGAAGAATCAGGATCCAGATATGCCCGGATATCATCGAGAAGCTTTCGATAGTCCCGCATCAGTTTCTCGTGATTGCTCTTCACAAATTCATGGTCGCCCTCCCGCGTCGCCGTCTCGAGGGCAAATGCCTGCTCGCCAAGCTCGCCGGCTCCGATCGTGCGGGACGCGCTCTTCAGCGCGTGAACTTTCACCAGATAGTTGTCCCAGTCCCCGGCGTTTCTGTAGCCATCCAGCTCATCCGCCGTGCTGTCGGCGATATATTCCTCAAGCATCTCCCTGTAAAATTCCTCGTCCTCCGCGCAGTAGGTGAGTCCGACGCTCATATCGACGCCCGGGATCGGACTGTCATCCGCCGAAGATTCTGTCTCCGACTCCGACTCTCCTTCCTGCTTTGTCCCGATCCTTTTCTCTTCAGGCTTTGCAGACTCTGCCTCAGCCTCCATCTCTTCCTCCTCAACCTGCGCAAATTCTGCCTCAGTCTTTTCCACTTCTGCCTGCGCAGACTTTTTCCCGGTCTTTTTCTCTTCGACCGATGCGGATTTCTCGGCTTTTTTCTCTTCAGGCTGCGCAGATTTCTCCGCGCCGTCTGTCGTCTGTCCCGCCGTCTTGCTCACCTCGCGGTAGCTCACAAGCTCCGGCGGCAAATGCTTCGCGAGCATCTCCTCGAGCTGCTTGACCGAGATCGGCTTCGAGATATAATCGGTAAAGCCCTGCTTTAAGTACTCTTCGCGCGCTCCCACGATCTCGTTGGCCGTCATCATGATCACGGCCGTATCGTCCGGCAGGAGCTTCTCCTCCCTGAGCTTCGCAAAGGTCTCGATCCCGTCCATCTGCGGCATCATGTGATCCAGAAAAACAATATTGTAATGCGTGTTCTTTACCCGTTCGATGCACTCCATACCGCCGGACGCCGTGTCAAGCCGGACGCCGTTTCTCCCCAACAGGTTGCGGACCACGCGCAGATTGACCGCCGTATCGTCCACCACCAGAATGCGCGCGTCCGGGGCATAGACATACTGCTGCTTCTGCTCCCGCCCGATCAGCCGCTGGAAGCTCTGGCGGTAATCGCCGATCTCCCTGGAGGACATCACCTGCTGCACCAGTTCAAAGGAGAAGACAGAACCCTCTCCGTAAACGCTCTCGACCTTCAGCTCGCTGCCCATCATGTGCAGGAGGTTCTGCACGATCGGGATCCCGAGTCCCGTTCCCTCGATGTTGCGGTTCTTCTCCTGATCCAGACGCTGGAACATGCCGAACAGACGATCCATGTCCTCCTCGCGGATGCCGATGCCGGTATCCTTCACCTCGACGTAGAGGGTGAGATCATCGCCCTCCCTGCGTCTGCCCTCGATCTCCAGGGTGACGCTGCCCTCCTGCGTATATTTCACCGCGTTCGTCAAAAGATTGGTGATGATCTGACGCACGCGCACATCGTCCCCGTAGAGCTCCTCGGGAAGCGTCGGGTCGATCTCAAGGTTCAGCGCGAGTCCTTTGCCCTGCGCCCGATCCGAGATCAGATTCACGAGATTTAAGATCAGCATGCTCGTCTCGTACACCACGGGCTGTATTTCCATCCTGCCGCTCTCGATCTTCGAGAAGTCGAGGATTCCGTTGATCAACGCAAGCAGCGTAGTGCCGGCGCTTTGGATCTGCGCGGCGTATTCCTGAATATTGTCGTCGTTGTTCTCGCGCAGGATCATCTCGTTCATGCCGAGCACGGCGTTGATCGGCGTGCGTATCTCATGGCTCATCTGCGCGAGAAAGAGCGATTTCGCCTGATCGGCCGCCCGCGCCGCGTCCGCCGCCTCCTGCAGCTGTACGTCTGTCTCGTGCTGCCAGCGCACCATATTGTTCATCAGCAGAACGACCGCCCCGATACAAGCTCCGAACAAAACGAGGAACAGCAGCGCATACTTCGCCACATCCCCGTAGATCATCCAGAAATCGTTCACCACGATGACCTTAAAGTTGGACAGGCTCTCCTCCATGGAGCTGCACGCTTTCAGCTTGCCGTCGTAATCGCGCAGGATCACGATCTTTGATGAATTATAGATCTTTTCGTACACAAGCTCGCGGATGTTCGGCGTGCCCTCCCCCGTGTGCTGGTACTCCGGATTCGGGTGGTTGATGATCCTGCCCTCTTTGTCCACAAGGAACGCGTACCCGGTCCCGGAATAACCGTCTCCCAGAATCTCCATCAGGACGTCCAGATAGAAGTCGATGGCGAACACGCCCAGGAACTCACCGCTGTCCGTCTCCACCTTCTTCGAGAACGTGATACAGTACTTGCCCGTGCGCGCGTCATAGTACGGCTCCGTGATGTTGAAGTCTTCCGCCTCCATCGCCCCGGTGTACCACACACGCTCCTCCTCCACATAGTCTTCCTCCGGCACCCAGCCGTTGTTCATCACCATAGGATGGCCGTGCGGAAAATCGGGATTCGCGATGTAAGTGGCAGAGATCCCCTTATAATGCTTTGTGATCTGATCCAAAAAGCCGACCATTCCGTCGTAGTCAGAGAGCATCTCCGGCTGAGCCGCCACCGTGTAGGAAAACAGATCCAGAATACTCTTCTGCTCGAGGATCCACGCGCTCACCTCATAGTTGTAACCGCGCGCTTCCTCCTCCAGTCTGGAACGTCCCCAGCGCATCGTCATCATCGTCGTGATCGTGATCGTCAGAAGCATCGTCAGCGTGAGAGCCACGATGATCGACGTCTCGAACCAATGGCGTTCCTTCGCCGTGAGAAGCGCACGCTTCTCGCCCTTTTTCTCCGCGTGTCTCCCCCGTCCGCCAGTTTCGATCATCTTTTCAAGCGACGCGCGGAAGGACTCCGGCATGGAAGCCAGAAGCTCCTCTCTCTCCTCAAGCGTCCGTTCCGCACGCGCGCGCTGCCGGCTTGCGATCAGATAAAGCACAAGGAAGATCGCCACCACGATCACCATGACGATAAGGTTGCTGAAAAACTGAATATAGCTGTCCCGGTAGAGCAGACGGTTGCTGACGCGCAGCATCAGATACCAGCCGTTCTCCGTGCGGTTGCAGAATACCGTATCCTGTCCCTCCCGCGACACCATGCTGAATGACGCGTCGGATCCTCCGCTTGTCAGCGCTTTCGTGAAGACGCTCTGATACTCCGGAAGCTTTGAGGAAAGCTTTTCGCCGAGCAGGGACGCGTCCTGATACCCGACGATCGTCCCGTCCTTATCCGCGATCAGCGCGTCTCCCGAGCCGTCCTCGCTCATTGCCTCCACGGAGGCCTGAATGTCCGCGATGCTGTAGTCCAGACCGATGATGGTCCGGCCGTCGTCTAAGAGCCGCGCGACCGTAAAGCACATATTCTCGGTAAAGGCGTCGTCGTACACCTGCGAGATGTACACCTCGCCGCGGTTTAACGCCATCAGCCCTTTGTACCAGTTCCTGTCCTGAACCACATATCCCTCCGGGGCCTCCATATCGGAAATATAGACCTGATTATCGGCCACACAGAAGGTATTCATACAGCTTCCGTCCGACAGCTCGACCTCCATGGCCTTCTGTTCGCTTAAGAATTCACGGATCTCATCCGGATCGGCGTTATTCTGCAGAAGCTCCGACAGATTGGCCCCCACTCGGATCACCGCGTTCTGGGCGCGTTCCAGCGTCTGCTGGAGGTTCGTCACGATGTTCTCCATGCGCATGCTCCCGATCTCCTCGGACTGTTCGGTCGCGAGACCATACATCAGGCGCATGTTCACAAACATGATGACAGCCAGCAGCACAACTGCGACCGCGATCGTAATATAATATCCTTTTTGTCTGAATCTCTTCGAAGTTGCCTGCTTTTCCATAAACTATGCGTTCACCACCATTGTCTGTATATCGTAGGACAGCGTAACGCTCGTCCCGGCGTAAATCTTATAGAACTGGTTCACCACGCGGTCCGCCACCATCCTACCGTTTTCGATGTTTGTATCCACCAGGATCACGATGTACTGCAGGCTGCTGTAACGGCTGCCCACGTCCACCATGCGCAGGGAGTACGCGGCGGCCACCTCCAGGGTAGACATCGCCTCCTCGCACACGCTGTTGTCCAGATAATCCTGCGTCTCGCTGCCGATCGTGAAGAGGATCGTCTGGACCATCTGTCCCTTGCGCTTCACACAGCGGGACAGATAATTGTAGAGATTCGGGAACTCCTCGTACGGCACCTTGAACAGGCCGCGGGTCTCATCCTGGCCACCCTCAAGCATATGGCGGATGTGGTCAAGATCCGTCCCGGGTCTCTGTCCGGACGGAGCCGCGGCCTCGCCCCGGAAGAAGCTGCAGGAATTCTTTCCGTTCTTCTTCACAAAGTACAGCGCTTTGTCCGCATTGTTGTACAGGGCGGAAAAGCTTTTTCCGTCCGACGGGCACAGGGCAAGTCCTGCGGAAATGTGCGTGAGGCTTTCCAACTCGATCTCCTTTAAGCTCTCCGAAAAGACATCCATGATATGCCGGACTTTTTCCTGAAGCTCCTCCCTGTCTGCATTGTCCGTAAAAAACGCGACAAACTCGTCTCCGCCCAGACGGCAGAGGACGTCCTTGTCCTCCACATTGGAGGACAGCGCCGACGCGAGCAGCTTCAGCACCTTGTCCCCCATCAGATGTCCGTATGTATCGTTCACATTTTTGAAATTGTCCATATCCGCGATCATCAGCGCGCCCTTGTGGCCCTCCGTCAGCAGCTGGTCGATTGCCTTCTCGCCGTAGCCGCGGTTGTGCAGGCCTGTGAGGGAATCCAGAGCGTTCTTCCCGGAGCCGTACTCCGAGAGGATGCGGTTGAGCAGCGCGCTGTTGTCGTCCACGATGTTCCACTGCTCGTTCACGGCGTCATCGCCCTCCCGCTTGGTCTCCGGCGGAAGGTAGAAGCCCTCGTTCAGCATGCTCACAAACACGTGAGCCAGATGCGGATCAAACTGCGTCCCGGAGCAGCGCTCAAACTCGTTCACGACCCTCAGATCCGGAAGCTTGGCGCGGTAGATGCGGTTCGACGTCATCGCGTCGTAGGCGTCCGCGATCGCAATGATGCGCGCGCAATACGGAATATCCTCACCCGAGAGTCCAAACGGATATCCTTTCCCGTCGTAGCGCTCGTGATGATAGAGCGCACCGTCAGCGACGCCCGGAATCATACGGATATTTTTCAAAATATCGCCGCCGATCACCGGATGCTTCTTGATCTGCACGAACTCCTCATCGCTCAAGCGGGTCGGTTTGTTCAGGATCGAATCCGGCACGCCGATCTTCCCGATGTCGTGAAGCAGTCCGATGTGGTAGATGTTGCGCACCTCCTCCTCGCTCCAACCAAGACGCTTCGCGATCTCCTCCGAGCACTTGGCGACGCGCACCGAATGGCCCGAGGTGTAAGCGTCCTTTGCGTCGATCGTGTTCGCGATCGCGAGGATCGAGTTGAGCGATACCTTCTCGAGCAGCTTGCTCTTCTCCTCAAGCTTGCTCTCAAGCTCCACTCGGAGGCCGTACAGCTCGATCATGCGCCCGATGCGGCTCTTGACCGTCATGGGCACGAAGGGCTTGACGATAAAATCGGCCGCGCCCATCTCAAAGAACTCTTTCTCTGTCTCCGGGGCGGAGTCTGCCGTCAATATAATGACCGGGATCTTTTCCCAGGCCGGGTTTTCCCGGATCTTCGCCATCGTCTCCGCGCCGTCCATCTCCGGCATGCGAAAGTCGAGCAGGATCAGCTTCGGCTCGTAAATTTCCAGAAATTCCAACGCCTGCCTGCCGGACTCTGCCGAGACAACATGGTAATCATCCTTCAGGATCCGCTCCGCGAATTTTCGATTGATCGCGCTGTCGTCCACTACAAGAACATCTATTTTCTCCAATTGCTCCGGCATGTTCCCGTCCTCCTCTTTCTGCATGTATTTTGTCAGAACATTCAGATTAAGAATGACATAAAATGGAACAGAATACAATCAATTTTACACGAATCGTCTTCCTGAGTGCATGAATGGGAATCACAGGCACTTGCATTGGATGCGAAAGCAGTGTAGGATATTACTATTACAAATGTATTCCTTCTACCAAATTTGGGAGAAAGCAAAAAATGATGTACGAAATTGCTGTTTGTGATGATGATAGCACCTTTTTGTCCTCTTTCAGGCCGATGCTGGAAGAGGCTTTGAGTGCGCGAAGCGCGACATACAACCTGAGCTTTTACAACGATCCTTCCGTCCTGATGCACGCGATGGATCTCGGTCGAAAATTTGATCTCCTTTTCCTCGACATTTACTACGATACGGAGAAAGGGATCCGCTTTGCGAAGGCCCTGCGCGAAAAGAACGACCAGACAGACATCGTCTTTATGACAGCTCTCACCGACTACGCGGTGGAGAGCTACGACGCAGCTCCGCTTCACTATCTGCTGAAGCCGATCGATCCGGAAAAGCTCGGCATCGCGCTGACACGTTTTCTGGAAAAGAATTCTCCGCAGAAGCTTCATTTTATGACGACGAGGGGCCATCTCTACGCCCCAGTCAGCGACATCGTCTTTATCGAGATCTACGGTCACGAGATCATCATTCATCTCGCGAACGGCGCAAAGGAGACCTGTATCGGCACGCTCAAAGGGCTGGAGCCGCTCCTCCCGGAGCTCACTTTCGTGCGCCCGCACAGGAGCTATCTGGTCAATCTTGGACACATCTCCGAGATCACGCGCTATCAGATCCGCCTCTCTTCAGGCGATCTGATCCCGGTCAGCAAAAATCTTTACAACAATATCCTGAGCAGCTTTATCAATTACGCAAACCAGGGCGGCGCGTCATTCTGAGCGCTGTCCCGCCACGCGTCATATGGATCATCTACTTCGGAGCGTACGCCCTGCGGCTGTCGTCCGAAGTTTTTCTATGGGAAAATCCGCCCTACTCGATTATGCATATAGGTTCCATTATCCTGCGAAACAGCTCCGGCATCGGCGCGGTAAACACCCGGCCGGATAAATAGCTCAGAGCCCCTTCTATCTCAGGAAGCTCCAGGCGGTATGCATGCAGAAGCTGTGTCTGAACCCCGTGCGACGCCCTGTATCGGCGGTTGACTCCGGCGCTCCCGTATTTCGGATCACCTAAAACAGGATGCCCGACATGCGCAAGATGCGCGCGGATCTGATGACTTCTGCCCGTGATCAGATGCACTTCGAGAAGCGTCAGCCCGTTTTGGGTCGAGACCGGACGGTACTCTGTCTCGATTGGCTGGCTGCCCGGCTCTTCGCGTTCCGACACGCTGACGATGTTCCCATTCTGATCCTTCTTAAGCCACCCCTTCAGATATCTACCCTCCGAAATTTCCCCGACGACCACGCAGCGGTAAAATTTCCGGATCGACCGCTCCTTCAACAGACGGCTCATCGTCTGCAGGCCGATATGAGTCTTTCCCGCGATCACGATCCCGCTCGTGTTGCGGTCGAGGCGGTTGCAGACCGCCGGGCGAAACCCGGCAAGCTCCTCCCCGGTCATCGCGCCGGACTCTAATAGATACCCGGTCAGATACTCGACCAGTGATATATCCTGCGGCCGGGCCTTCTGCGAGAGCATCCCGGCCGGCTTGTTGACCAGAAGAATATGCTCGTCCTCATAGAGGATGTCGAGCGGCGGATTTTTGACTGGTTTCAAAGGCGCTTTTTCTTGCGAGGCATACGTCGGTAAACCCTGTGTAGATGCGTATCCTGCCGATTTTCCGCGCAAGCGCGCAGGTCCGCTCTGAAACTTCTCCACGGTCTCCTCCGCCAGAAACAGGCAGATCACGTCTCCCTCGCCCAGCAATTCGTTCCCCTGGGCGCGTTTCCCGTTCAGCGTGATATTCTTTTTCCGCATCATCTTGTAGAGAAAGCCCTTCGGCGCTTCGTCCAGATAGCGCGCAAGCAGCCTGTCCATGCGCTGCCCGGCCTCTCTTCGGGTAACTGTGATCTGTCTCATCGCTTCCTGTTTCCTCCGAAACTTTCCAGCACTCCACGCATTATCCTCTTCCTCAAGCCACGCGGCCGTCCACGCGGCCGCTCTGTCTCGTCACAGCGAGATCGCGAGCAGTGTGTGCAGGATCAGCTCCTCGCGTGACAGCTCCGGGTAGCGCTCATCCGGCGTAAATTCAATATCCGCGCGATAGTGTTCCGCGCGTCCCGCGATCTCCGACACGCGCTGCAGATACTTGTGAAAATCCTTCATCACCTTCGGCTGTACGGAGGCGAAGCCGTTCATCGTGAGGATGCGGGAAAGATGCTTTTCAATATAGGCGATGTCCGTCTTTTCATCCGGCGTATAACACACCAGCTGATCGCCGCAGACGACGAGCGCGTTGACCGGCGTCGTGTGCTCGTACGCCGTGAAGACCAGCTCATAGGCGGCCACGAGATCACCCGCAGCCGCGCTCGCCTCCCGGTACTTGTCCCCCGACATGGATCTCTGCATCAGGATCATGATCAGTCCCACGAGCGACTTGCAGGCGGGAAGACAGCCCAGAATCGCCACAAACGTAAACAGATTCAGCCGAGTCTTTGTCTGAAGATATCCGGTCACATAGATGACGAGCGGGATCGCAAACAAAATAAATGTGATCGCAAACGTCCTGAGCTTTGCGTATCTGATATAGCCGTAACTGCCCTTCTTTTTTTTCTTCATATCGCTTCCTATTCCTCCGTCCCCTGCCTTTCTCAGACCGGACGACTCCTACCCTTTCTTTTTATGGATATTGCGGATCGTGCGTTTCTTTTTCTTTCGCGGTTTGGCCGTCCGTACGTCTGAATCGCTGCCGCCTGCGCCAGGACCCCTCTTCGCGTCGGATGCTCTTTCCTTCCCTGATCCGACCGGACTGCTGCCGGTCTCTGATCCCTTCCTTGTGTCAGTTAATCTCTTTCTGAATTCGGCACAACTGCTGCCGACGTCTTTCCGCGGCCGGATCAGACAGTCCGGACCGTAGCCGATCAGATCCTTTCGTCCGGCGAGGGCAAGCGCCTCGGACACCAGTTCATAGTTCTCCGGACGCCGATACTGAATCAGGGCGCGCTGAAGCGCTTTGCGATGCGGATTCTTCTCGACGTAGACCGGCTCCATCGTGCGCGGATCCAGACCCGTGTAATACATGCAGGTTGAGATCGTGGACGGAGTCGGATAGAAATCCTGCACCTGCTCCGGCATGTGGCCGGTCTCCTTCAGATAGCAGGCCAGCTCGACTGCGTCGGACATCTCGCAACCGGGATGGGAAGACATCAGGTACGGAACCAGATACTGATCCATCCCGCAGGCACGGTTTACTTTCTCAAACCGCTCCGTAAACTTCCGATAGACCTCGTGCCGCGGCTTCCCCATCCGGTCGAGCACCCGGTCGGACACATGCTCCGGCGCGACCTTGAGCTGACCGCTGATATGGTATTTCACAAGCTCCCGAAGAAATGTATCTGACTTGTCCGCCAGCAGATAGTCAAAACGGATGCCTGAGCGGATGAAAACCTTTTTCACCTTCGGCAGAGTGCGCAGCTTTCGAAGCAGCGCGATGTAATCGCTGTGATCGGCGCGCAGGTTCTTACACGGCGTCGGAAACAGACACTGCCGGTCCCGGCAAGCGCCCTTCGCGAGCTGCTTTTGGCACGCCGGATGGCGGAAATTCGCGGTCGGCCCACCGACGTCGTGGATATATCCCTTGAATTCCGGATCCTCCATGAGGGCGCGCGCCTCTCTCAGGATCGACTCATGGCTGCGCGCCTGTATGATCCGTCCCTGATGGAACGTGAGCGCGCAGAAATTGCAGCCGCCGAAACAGCCCCGGTTGCTGACAAGGCTGAACTTCACCTCCGCGATGGCGGGAACGCCGCCCGCCGCCTCATACATCGGATGATACGTCCCGCAGTACGGCAGGTCATAGACGTCGTCCATCTCCTGCGTTGTGAGAGGCATTGCCGGGGGATTCTGTACGACATACACCGTCCCGTAGGGCTCCACAAGCCGTCTCCCGGAAAACGGATCCGTGTTGCAGTACTGCGTATAAAAGCTTTTCGCGTAATTCCCTTTATCCGCGCAGAGCTCTTCATAGGATGGGAGAAGTTTATAGTCGTAGACCGATTCGAGATCCTTTGTCCGATAGCAGGTCCCTGCCACAAAGGTGATATCCCGGATATCGATTCCCGCGTTCAGCGCGTCCGCAATCTCCACGATCGAGCGCTCCCCCATCCCGTAGGAGACCAGGCTCGCGGCGCTGTCCATCAGGAGCGAGCGTTTCAGGGAATCCGACCAGTAATCGTAGTGTGCCAGTCTGCGCAGGCTTGCCTCGATCCCGCCCACGATGATCGGGACATCGCGGTATGCCTGCCGGATGAGATTGCAGTAGACCGTCGCCGCATAATCCGGACGCTTTCCCATCTCCCCGCCAGGCGTGTAGGCGTCCCTTTTTCTTCTCTTTCGCGAGACCGCGTAGTGATTCACCATCGAGTCCATATTCCCGGCGCTCACGAGAAAACCGAGCCTCGGCCGCCCGAGCGCCGTTACACTTTTCGGGTCGCGCCAGTCCGGCTGCGGGATGATCCCCACGGTATAGCCGCGCGACTCCAGCACACGGCTGATGATCGCATGCCCAAACGACGGGTGATCGACATACGCGTCCCCGATCACATACACGAAATCGAGTTGTCTGATATTCCGTTCTTCAAGCTCCCGCCGCGTCGTCGGGAGAAACCGTCTCTCCATACACTCTCCGTCACAAATGCCCGTGCACATGTATCACCGTTTACTGTCCAGCCGGATACGAAATCCGCGCCCCGCCGCTTATCCGAGTGTTTCAAATCCTCCGCCGAGCACCTCATCGTAGGACTTTATATAGTAATCCGCAAGATCGCGAATCGTCTCTCTCTGGTCAGCCGAAAAGTCATCCTCCACCGCGCATACCTGCATTCCCGCGTTCTTTGCCGCCAGTATCCCCATCGGAATGTCCTCAAACACCAGACACTCCTCCGGCGACACGCCAAGCGTGGCCGCCGCAGACAGATAGATATCCGGGGCAGGCTTTCCCTTTGCAACCTCACACGAGATCGTGATGCAGTCAAAGCAGTCTCCGACCCGATTCGAGGCAAGGCAGGCGCGGATCAGCTCCCGGCTGTTGCTGCTCGCGATCCCCGTGACGATCCTTCGGCGTCGGAGCTCCTGCAGGAAATCGTATGCTCCCGGCTTCAGCTTCACACGCTTCGCATATACGTCGTAAGCCAGACGGTTCCACTCGGCCTTGATCTCCTCCACCGAGTCCGGTATGTCATAGCGTTCCTTAAAATATTGTGCCGTCTCCGTGAAGCTCATCCCTTCGATCGCCCTCTGCATGTCCTTTGTCGGCACATGTCCGAAACGCCCGAGATACTCAATGTCAATATCCTCCCACACCCACATGGAATCCATCAAAGTCCCGTCCAGATCAAACAGGACCGCTCGCTTCCCATTCAGCATATCCTCTCTCCCATCCGCTCAGCTTTCGTATCTTCCTCATTCTCTTTATCTTCTGAATCTTACGGAAACCTTTCAGACACATCGTCTGCGCATTACCCGCCCCATTGTGCTCTCAGGCCTGCATTCTCCAGCCCGGATAATATTTGTTCTTGATCCTGCCGTCCGCGCATTTCCCCCAACCGAGCGCGAACCCGTCCGCGCATACCAGCACCCAGCCGTTCTCCACATTCGGGTCTCCCGCTTCGAGATCGACTGTCTCGCCCTTCAGGTAGCGCGTCACACGCATGTCCTCAGAAGACAGGTTCAAAATATTCGGATAAGAGTTCGCGTCAAGCAGCATCGCCAACGCCTGCGACGGCTCAAATCTGCCGCGCTTCAATGTCCCGACCAGGATACCAGTGCGCAGATAGCGAAGACTTTTCGGAAGCCTGTACGGCGGAACGAAGAGGCATTGCTCCCCGATCTGTGCATAACGGCAGTTCTTCCGCGGCTGCCCCGGAAGCGAATTCAGGAAGTCCAGAACCTCCGGAGGCATGTCCGCAACCGGATCCGATCCCGGCATGTCAGCCTTTCTGTTCTTCCTGCATGTATCTTCCTCTCCGAAGGTATCCCTTCCGCAGCGCGTCTGTGAAGATCCGTATCGTCCTCCTGCAATATCTCTTTTCACGACGCATGCGTCTTTGGACACATCCGTGCGCTTATGCAGCAGCGCGGCAAAATGACCCTCCCCTTTTACGCGGTGGGGCCAGAGCCGAATACATTTCCCGCACGGCGTCCCGCCCGGGGCGAACCCCTCCCGCATCGGGATCTCACAGAGCTCCATCTCGGGATAACGAAACAGAATCTCCTCGACCACGTCCTCGTCCTCCGCCCAGGAGAACGTACAGGTAGAATAGACCAGATAACCGCCCGGCTTCAACATCTGAGCCGCGCAGGACAGGATGTCCCGCTGCAAAGAAGCGTAGTGCTTCGGTCCCCGCTCCATCCAGGAGTCGATCAGTCCCGCGTCCCTGCGGAACATCCCCTCGCCGGAGCAGGGAGCGTCGACCAGAATCTTGTCAAAAAAGCATCCGAAGGATTCCAATAGCCTCTGCGGCGTCTCCGCAGTGACACAGCAGTTCGCAGCGCCCCAGACCGTCAGGTTTTTGAGCAGCGCCTTTGCCCTGCTCGCGCTTGCGTCGTTCGCGACCAGCAGTCCCTCGCCCTGCAGGCGCGAAGAAAGCTCCGTGGCCTTTCCGCCAGGAGCCGCACACAGATCCAGCACCATGTCCCCCGGCTCGATCGGAAGCAGGGAAGCGGGAAGCATAGCGCTTGGTTCCTGAATATAATAGAGTCCCGCGAAATAGTGCGGGTGCCGTGTGACCGGCTCATCCTTCTGATAGTAAAACCCATTCTCCGTCCAGGGAACCGGAGTCAGGTGAAACGGAGTCATCCCGAGGAACGATTCCACCGATATCTTCTGTGTGTTGACGCGCAGACCGGCATAGCCTTCCTCCTCATAGCTTCGGAGAAAAGGCTCATATTCTTCGCTAAGCTGTATGCGCATCCGTTCTGAAAAGTCCTGCGGTAGATTTATCATGTCAACCTCATATCACAGTCCCGGCGTCGCGCGCAAGCAGACAGTATCCGCTTGAAGATCTGATCATACGTCTCTGTTGATCGACTGTGCGCGATACCCCTCCGCGATGTTGTCGAGCTCCCTGCTGAAGCGCTTCATCTGATCGATGTCTCCCAACTCGTAGATCCGGTAAAACTCATCCTGAATCTTCAGCACCTCGCGCTTGTTCGCAATCTGGTAAAGATTCTGTATGTTGTTCAGAATATCGGAGATCAGTCTGGAGTGGATCTGTGAGGAATTCTGCGCATCCATGATCTCGCTTCGCACAGAGGACATCACGTTGTCGAGCTGAATGATCGCGTTCGCCGCATTCATCAGCTTCTCACGGATGTGATCCGGAATGTTTTTCTTGTACTTGTACTGGAGCGAATGCTCGATCGTCGACCAGAAATTCATTGCAAGCGTCCGAATCTGGATCTCCACCTTGATCTTTCGGTCTCCCTCGAGCGTCTGCACCCAGTAGTTGACGATCATGTGATAGCTTCGGTACCCGCTGTCCTTCATGTGGTTGATGTAATCCCTCTCATGGATGACCTCCATGTCCGTCCGCCGGCGGATAATCTCGACCACGCGCTCGATGTCCTCCACGAACTGGCAGATGATCCGCACGCCGGCAATATCGATCAGCTTCTCCTCGACCTCATCGATCGGAATATTCTTCTTCTGCGCCTTCTCCAGAATGCTCGCCACAGTCTTCACGCGCCCCGACACCTGCTCGATCGGGGAATACAATCCGCGGCTTCTGTGCTCGTAGATCAAATGTTCAAATTTAACGATGAGTTCCTTTACTGCCAGATCATATGGTGTCAGTATCTCACGCCATAACTGTGTTTCCATAAAACGATAACCTCCAGCGGTGTTGCTGATGCAATTCTAACATATCCAGGCGGAAGATGCAAGCAAACCAGAACGCCTTCCCAAAGCCCGGCTCAGGTACTTTCCATCCGGCGCGCGAGCCGGTAAACTCATACGCTCTGCACGTACCGCAGTACCCAGTACGGGTTCACTGACAGCTCCCGCGTGTCCTCGGTACGGATGTAAATGCCGAGGTGCAGATGCACGTCGAATTTCCCGCGGGTTCCCTCTGGTCCGTATCCGCTGTCTCCCATCCGCCCGAGAATCGTTCCGGCCGAGATCGTCTCGCCGACCCAGAAGGTCCTGCTGTAACTGTCGAGATGCGCATAATAGAAATATCCACCCGAAGGACTGCGTATCCCAATGCGGTATCCTCCAAGCGGCAGCCAGCCAACCTGTTCCACCACGCCGTCCGTCATGCTGACGACAGGATAATGTCCTCGCAGGTTTTCCGGCGGCATCAGATCTGTCCCCTCATGCCCGCGCTTTCCCCCGTAATTCCGCTCGAACATCCAACTGTTTTCATAGACGACCCCGTCCGCCATCACAGGAAAACATTTCACATCGTCCCAGATCGCGCCGTACAGCCCGCTCAGTCTCTCATATCCTGTCCGGTTGTAGCACAGCATCAGGTTTTTCCACTTCACATAATCTTGCGCAGGTCGGTCGCCCAATGCTCCCGCGCTCTTCGACGCATCTGATCTCAGGATCGCCAGAAGCTCTCCGAACGGCATCCCGGAATAACGGCGCACCACAGTCAACCTTCCCAGTTCTTCCTCTGAGATCGCCATCTGTCGGAAGTTGTCGTCCGAGGGATTTACCCTGGACAACTGCCACGAAACGCCCTGTTGGAATAAGAGCGCTGAGAGCTTCACGTCCGTTATCGCCAAAAAGAAGAGAAACGTCGCATAAATTCCCAGTCTTCGCATCACGCACACTTCCGTCATCGCTTCCTGACAGTATATGCAAAGCTCTGCGCCCCGCAGAACGCTCAAGATCATTCGCTTACTGTCCCGAGACAGCAACCTTCATGCAAAGTTCCCGCCCCGCAAAACGGCCGACGCAGATTGAATAATCCGTCCCGCAAATTCATACGATACAGTAATTGAGCCCCCGCAGGAGTCTGCAATGAAAAAAATGTTCTGGGTGCTACTCCTTCTGCTTTTGTATCTGCTTCTGTTCCCGGTACGCGCGCTCGCGGACGCAAGAGCCGGCCTGCTTTTGTGGTACCGCTCTGTGCTCCCGGTCCTGTTTCCTTTTATGCTCCTGTGCGGTCTTCTGATCCGTTTCGGTCTGCTGGAGCATGCGCTCCCTGCGCTCTCCCGTCCGCTCTGTCGCCTGTTCGGCTGTTCCCCTTACGGCGCGTTCGCGATCCTGTGCGGTTTTCTCTGCGGATTCCCGATGGGTGCAAAAGTGACCTGCGACCTGCAAAGGCAGAGAAAAATCAGCGAAAAAGAAGCATACTACCTGTACGGCTTTGTAAACAATCTGAGTCCCTCTTTCATCCTGTCCTTTCTGGCCGCAGATCAGATGCAGCGGCCTGCCTGGGGCGGGCTGTTCCTGTGTAACATCCTTGGATCCGCACTCCTGTACGGTATCTTAAGCGGACGAAAGCTGCGCCGATTCGATCTTCCTGTAACGGACTACGGCAAACATAAGGAGAAAGGCAACGACCCGTCCCCGGATATACAGGAAGCCTTTCGCCGGATTGACGACTGCATCTACGATACGATCCAGAACGCAGTGCGACTCGGAGCCTATATCGTGATGTTTTCCCTCTTATCCGGCGCCGTCTCACTCCTGCTCCCCCAGAATCACCCTGCAGCCTTGTTTCTGATCTCCTGCGTCGAGGTGAGCAACGGCGTGCACCTGATCTCCGGAGCCCCTCTTCCCTTATACGCGCGTTACATACTTGTGACCGTTGTGGCATCATTCGGCGGACTGTCCGCGCTCGCTCAGACCGTCTCAATCGCCGGGATGGATCACAGGCTTTCCGTGCATTACATAAAAAGCAGGGTGAAGATCACCCTGCTCTCACTGTTTATGTCTCTGGTATCCGTCTTATTCTTCCGTCTCTTCCTCCCGGGCTGACTCAGGCTCCGGCACCGTCGTATAGCTCGAAGGCTCTGCCTGCGGAGAAAGCTCGGAACGATTCTTGCTCACGATATCATAGCAAGACTGGATGGAGTTGATGAAGTTGTTGTATTTCGTGCCGGCGGAATCGATCGTGTGGCTCATGATCTTCTCGAGATTGTCCAGCATCCCGTCGGTGTAACGGATCGCGCTCATACGGATGTTGTTCGAATCCTCGGTCGCCTTGTCCATAATCTCCTGCGCCTGCGCGTTCGTCTGCTCGATCAGCTGGTTCGACTGCTGAAGCGCCACCTGCATGACCTCGCTTTCGCTGACAATCTTCTGGGCCTGCGCCTGCGCCTCGGCGATGATGTTGTCCGCCTTCGTCTGTGCATCCTCAAGGATCGCGTCCTTGTTGCTGATGATCTTCTGATAGCGCTTGATCTCGTCCGGCGTCTTCATGCGAAGCTCGCGCAGAAGCTCCTCCAGCTCTTCCTTGTTCACGACGATCTTCGTCGAGGAAAGCGGCTGAAACTTACAGCTGTCAATAAACTCTTCGATCTCCTCAATGATTTGTTCGATTCTGCTGCTCATGATTTTTCTCTCCTTACTCCTTATTAATTATGCTTTGCTCTCCCTGCGTTGTTCCGAAATCTTGCGCTGTATATGGCCTGCCACGCTCTCCGGGACGAACCCGGAGATATCCCCTCCGTAAAAGGCCACTTCCTTGACGATCGTTGAGCTGATATACGCGTATTGAAGTGCCGTCGTGAAGAAAAGTGTATCGATTCCACGATCAATGCTCCGATTCGTCTGCGCCATCTGGAGCTCGTACTCAAAGTCCGTGACCGCGCGCAGACCACGCACGATAAACCTTGCGTCACAGCTCTTGACAAAGTCGACAGACAATCCGGAAAAGGATTCCACGCGAACATTCGGTATGTCTCTGGTTACCTCAACTAACATATTAACACGTTCTTCGACAGAAAACAACGGTATTTTTGCATTATTATTCAAAACTCCGACAATTAATTCATCGACGAGCGCCGCCGCGCGCTCGATGATGTCAAGGTGTCCCTTTGTGACCGGATCGAAGCTGCCCGGGTAAACTGCACGTTTCATCGATTCTCCTCCGCAAGTCTCAGAAAGACATGCTTGTTTGTCTTGTATTCCTTTTCACGCAGGATCTCATATCCGAGCGCTTCCGCGTATGAAAAATCATTTCTGATATCCGCTTCCACAATGATCCTTGTGTCCGTGTCCACAAGCGAAAAGCCCTGTCGCGCGATCCTTTCGAGCGCCGTGCGCTCGAGCGCGCTCTTATAGGGCGGATCCATAAATATAATCCCAAATGGCTCCCGGCCATCCAGTCTCGCAAGCGCGGTCAGTACATCGCACTGCATGACCTCAGCCTGACCTGCCAGACGCGTAAAAGCGAGATTGTCCCGAATGCAGTCCGCCGCTGCCCTTGCCGACTCCACGAAACACGCGTACTCGGCGCCGCGGCTCAACGCCTCGATGCCGATGCCGCCGCTTCCCGCAAACAGGTCGAGAAAGCGGACGCCCTGCAGATCGCTTTGGAGGATATTGAACAACGTCTCCTTGATGCGATCCGTCGTCGGTCTCGTATCCTGCCCCGGCACCGTCTTAAGCGGAAGCCTCCGCGCTTTTCCAGCGATCACTCTCATCCTTCATCCCCCGCTTTTGCCTTACTGCCGCCTACATTATAAATAGTTCGCAAAGTCCTGTCAACAAGAAACAATACGAAAAAAGAGATGCTGCCTTAGACAGCATCCCTTTTCTGTTTTACATGCTTATACAAGTATCTCTGTGTCTTTGCGTCCCTTAGCGCATCGTGGTACCGGACATCTGGCTGTTGCCGGACATCTGGCGCTCCTGCGCCTCAATCATCTTTTTAACCATATATCCGCCCACAGAACCATTCTGCTTGGAGGTAAGGTTTCCGTTGTAGCCATCCGTAAGCGGCACGCCCAGCTCGTTCGCAACTTCAAATTTGAAACGGTCCAGTGCACCCTTTGCTTCCGGTACTGCTGTTGTGTTAGATGTTGACATTTAAAACGCCTCCTTTGTTTACATTTTCTGTTTTATCTGTCGATTTATTGTCCAGCAGCTTTTTTGCTGCACTTCTAGTATATGCATCTAATTTTCTTATAAACTGGTAAATGTTTCAAAGCGGCCTTTGTCATTTTTTCTAAAAAAAGCAAAAAACAGATTGCCTTTTTAGAAATATTTGCTATAATATATTTGTGATAATTTGCTTGAAAGGTGGAAGAGATGAATATAGGACTAATCGCACACAACAACAAAAAAGTATTGATGGAAAATTTTTGTCTCGCTTACAAGTACATTTTATCGAAGCACAATCTGTATGCCACGGGTATCACCGGAAGAAGGATAGAGGATGTCACAAATTTAAAGGTCTACAAGTTTTTGCCCGGAAGCGTGGGCGGAGACAAGCAGTTTATCGATATGATCGAGCGAAATTCAATGGACATGGTGATCTTCTTCTACAATCCGCTGATGACCAGCCCAAACGCGCCGGACATTTTTTCCATTTCCCGCAGCTGCGACCAGTATAACATTCCCATCGCGACGAACATCGCCACGGCGGAGTCTCTGGTCCTAGGCCTCGCGCGTGGAGATCTTGACTGGAGACGGAATGTTCATCCGAACGATCTGTAGCTTTCAAACGAACAGCGAAATGAAAAAGGGTGTTGTCACAGCTTCAGGCGAGAAGCTTCCGACAGCACCCTCTTTTGTTGAACTGAGACGGGATTCCCCGTTTGATAGATTTAGATGTTCAGGCTTCCGGTCACATCGCCGTTGATCACATAATATACGGCGTTCTCCTCCGGTTTGAGGTAAAGATCTACGGATTTCAGATCGCCCACCTTATTCTTCATCTGCTTGGTCCAGACTTCCTTGACCTGCTTCACGATATCATCCTTGTTGATCTCTTTGCCGAGATACTGAAGGTAGATCGTCTCCTTCACCGCTGCTTTCTTCGCAGCTGCCGGTTTCCTGAGCGCAGGCTTCCTGCCAGGCGTCTTCTTCGTCTCCGTCTTATTTTCCTCCGCCTTCTTGGCTTCCGGCTTCACGGTCTCTTTTTTCGCCTCTGCAGCCTTTTCTTCTATCTTTTCAGAGACGACTTCCTTCACTGTCTTTTTCATTTTCATAATTCCTCCTCAACTTGAAAAAATGTATCGTTTACCTGTGCAGAATTCAAGCATAGCACAGACATTATGTTCTGTCATTTGCATCATATATCATTATAGCGCGCATTGCAAGCTGTAAACTGACTAAATTTACAATTAAATATGTGAAGTTGTTCGTCAAATAGACAATACCGTGCCCGTTATGACGGTTCCATTGTGACATTGAGGCCCAATTTACGCAATGTATTCAGGTCGACCTTCGAAAGGCGTGAGGAGCAATGCAGTTGACAGCCGCGCAGCTCCCCGAGCATTTCCAACGCTTTCTGGGCGTCAGCGTTTTCGGAGGCACTGATTGAGAGTGCGATCAGTGTTTCATCTGTATGTAGACGCGGATTGCGGCTGCCGAAATACTGCGTCTTCAGAGTCTGAATCGGAACGAGCGCTTTGTGGGAAATCAGAGGCAGTTCGTGATCAATCCCTGCGACGACTTTCATTGCATTTAACAACACGGCCGAACAAGGGCCGAGAAGCTCCGTGGTCTTGCCGGTGACAAGCCGTCCGTCGGCGAGCTCGATTGCCGCGCAGGGCACCTGCTGTACCTTCGCGCGCTCGTTCGCCGCGTGCGCGCAGGGGCGGTCTTCCCGGGTAATGGAGAGCTGCTGCATCAGAAACTCAATTTTTGCGAGTTCGTCCTCTGTGGCTTCCATGTCGGCTTTTCGTATCATAGACTCATAGCAGCGGCGGATGATCTCCTGCCGGGACGCCTCACAGCAGGCCTCGTCGTCCACGATACAGTGCCCCGCCATGTTGACGCCCATGTCCGTCGGCGACTTGTAGGGACTGCTCCCGTAAATTCGTTCAAAGATTGCGCTCAAGACCGGAAAGATCTCGATGTCGCGGTTGTAGTTGACCGTGGAGATTCCATAGGCGCTCAAGTGAAACGGATCAATCATGTTGACATCGTTTAAGTCCGCCGTCGCCGCCTCGTAAGCAAGGTTGACCGGATGGGACAACGGCAGATTCCAGATCGGAAAAGTCTCGAATTTCGCGTAACCTGCGCGGATCCCGCGCTTGTGCTCATGGTAGAGCTGGGAAAGGCAGGTCGCCATCTTGCCGCTTCCCGGGCCCGGCGCAGTCACCACGACGAGCGGGCGCGTCGTCTTCACATAGTCGTTCCGTCCATACCCTTCATCGCTGACGATCAGCGCGACATTCTTGGGATATCCCTCGATCACATAGTGGCAATAGACCGAGATTCCCTGCTTTTCGAGGCGGTTTCGGAACGAGTCCGCAAGCGTCTGTCCACTGTAATGCGTCAGCACGACGCTTCCGACATACAGGCCGTGACTGCGGTAGATCTCGATCAGCCGAAGAACGTCGAGATCGTAAGTGATACCAAGATCTGCCCGTACTTTGTTTTTCTCAATGTCCTCCGCGTTGATGACGATCAGGATTTCCGCCTGCGCCGAGAGCTGGAGCAACATCTGCAGCTTGCTGGTAGGCTTAAAACCGGGAAGTACGCGCGACGCGTGATAGTCGTCGAACAGTTTCCCTCCGAATTCGAGGTAGAGTTTGTTGTCAAACATGGCGATGCGCTCTTTGATCTTTTCCGATTGCATGCTGAGGTACTTTTGATTGTCGAATCCTGTTCTCATATGTGGGCTCCTTGTGTTGGTTGTGTTTTACTGTTTTACCGGACGAACGACCGGTACCCTTTCCGGGTGCTTCCCCCGGGAAAGTGTTTGTAAGCTTTTTTCGGAAAGCACGCCGAAAATCCAGTCGGTCCGTTCCTTGTTTCTTGTCTATAGATTCAGGTGATCGCTCTGCTGACGTACCAACAACTCGTAGTGTGCTTTCAAATCCGCGTGTTCCGGCAGCGTAAGCTCCGGATCCCGTTTCAGGAGTTCTCCGACCGCCTCGTTGGCTTGCCCGAGGACGTCGGCGTCTGAGTAGATGTCCGCCAGGCTGAAGTCCAGCATACCGCTCTGGCGCACGCCGAAGAGGTCGCCGGGACCGCGCAGCTGCATATCGCGGTTCGCGATCTCGAAGCCGTCGTTCGACTTGCAGAGGATATCGAGACGCTGCCGGATCTGCTTTCCGTCGAGGGTGTGCATGAAAATACAGTAGGACTGCGCGTCGCCCCTTCCCACACGGCCGCGCAGCTGATGGAGCTGTGCCAAGCCGAAGCGCTCCGAATTCTCGATCATCATCACCGTCGCGTTCGGCACGTTCACGCCGACTTCCACGACCGTCGTGGAGACGAGCACCTGAATCTCATTGTTCAGAAACCGCTCCATGATCTCATTTTTCTCGGAGGGTTTCATCTTCCCGTGCAGATATTCGATCGACACGCCGGGCGAGAGCGCCGTGCGGAGCTTTTCCGTATATGCGATCACATTCTCCGTCTCCTCTGCCGCCTCGCTCTCCTCCACCATCGGACAGATTACATACGCCTGATGCCCTGCGTCGACCTCTTTTTGAATAAACTCATATGCTTTTTTCCGGAACCCCGTATCCACGACGCAGTTTCTGATCGGAAGTCGGTTCGCCGGCATCTCGTTGATCACCGAGATGTCCAGATCTCCGTACAGGATCACGGCAAGCGTCCGGGGGATCGGCGTTGCGCTCATGACGATCGTGTGCGGCGCGCTGCCCTTCTGGGCGAGCATCTCGCGCTGTCGCACTCCGAAGCGGTGCTGCTCGTCCGTGATGACGAGCGCGAGATTTCGGTACTCGACTTTCTGCTGGATCAGCGCGTGCGTCCCGACAATGATCGACGCTTCGCCGGACGCGATCTTCTCGTAGACCTCCCGCTTCTGCCTGGCCGTCATCGAGCCAGTCAGAAGTACCGCCTCGTATGGGAATCCGTTTTGCTTCATCAGTTCGGTCAGCGAGGCATAGTGCTGCCTGGCAAGCACTTCGGTCGGAACCATCAGAGCTCCCTGATAACCGCTCTCCGCCACTGTCACAAGCGCCAGGATCGCCACGATCGTCTTGCCGGAGCCGACGTCGCCCTGGATCAGCCGCGCCATCACGGCCTCTCCCCGCAGCTCCCGCCCGATCGTCTCCCAGACCTTCTTCTGCGCGTTTGTGAGCTCGTACGGAAGCTGCTGAATCAGTTGACAGGCCGCCTGCGACGGTCGGATATGGAAGCGGTTCTGCGCAACCTCACGCTTTGATTTCAGAAAGCGCAGCTGCAAAATAAAAAAGAAAAATTCGTCGAAGACAAGTCTGCGCCTTGCAAGCGTCAGCGCGTGCTCGTCCTCCGGGAAATGGATCTGCGCCACCGCGAAGTTGTACTCCGCCAGCTGATATGCCTTGCGTATCTCAAGCGGCAGGTACTCGCGCAGAAGGCTCTTCGCCGCGACCACCTGCCGCACAGCCTTCTGAACCGCCTGGCTTGTCAGTCCTTTGACAAGCGAATAGACCGGACGTAGCTTTTCCGTCATCCCTGCATACTGCTCTATCTGAAAAACAGCAGGCTGCTCAATGAGCAGCCGCTGTCCTTTTAATTTTACTCTTCCGCGAAACACATAGGGAACTCCGGCCCGGATCGTGTTCCGCAGATACGGCATGTTGAACCAGGTCAACGCGAGCAGGTCGCTCCCGTCGCTGCACATTGCGGTGGAGATGGAAAGTCCCCGCACGTGCCGCGTGGCAAGCGGCGCGGTGAGCTGCGCTTCGACCGCGGCCACTTCTCCTTCTGCCAGCGCGCGGATCGCGACCGGCTTTTCAAAGCGCTCATACGCGCGCGGGTAGTGTCCGAGCAGATCGCTCAGGTTCTCGATCCCGGCCTTCGCAAATGTCAGTCTTGTCTTTTCACCGACGCCTTTCAGGACGTCGAGAGAAGATTCCAGATTCATGGCAACCTCTATTCCGCTGAGATAATGTAATAGTAGATCGGCTGACCGCCGTAGTTGAGCTCCACATCGCACTCCGGATACTGTTCCTCGATCTTGTCCCTGAGCACGGAAGCCTCGTCCTCGCTGATGTCCTCGCCGTAGTAGATGCTGATCAGCTCGGTCTCCTCGTCCACCATCAGGGCGACGGTTTCCTCCGCCACCGGCAGGATATCCTTTCCGACCGCGAGGATCGAGTGGTCCCCGACGCCCATGATATCTCCGGCCTGAATCGTCTTGTCGTCAATGTGCGTGTCGCGCACCGCGTAGGTGAGCTGCCCGGTCTTCACGCGGGCGATCTCCTCCTCCATCACCGCCGCGTTCTCCTCCGGGGACTTCTCCGGAACGTAGTTGATCACAGCCGTGATGCCCTGCGGCACCGTCTTCGTCGGCACGACGATGATGTTCTTGTCCTCCGTCAGGTCCCGCGCCTGATTGGCCGCAAGGATGATATTTTTGTTGTTCGGAAGAATAAAGATATTCTTCGCGTTCACCTTCTCGATCGCGTTCAGCATGTCCTCCGTGCTCGGATTCATGGTCTGACCGCCCTCGATCAGATAGTCCACGCCGAGATCCCGGAAGATATCCGCGATCCCCTCTCCGATCGACACGGAGATAAATCCGGTCTCCTTGAGTTCCGCCGGCGTTTCATGCGCTTCCTCCTTCGGCTTCTGTGCCTCCGGCACGCCTGCCGCCTGACGCTCCGCCTCGCGTATCACCTTCTCATGGTGCTCCTCGCGCATGTTATCGATCTTCATGCTCGTAAGGGAACCGTAGGTGAGCGCGCGCTGGATCGCGAGGCCCGGATCGTTCGTGTGCACATGCACCTTCACGATGCCGTCGTCCGAGACGACCACGATCGAATCGCCGATCGATTCGAGAAACGCCTTGAAATCCAGCTCTGTCTCGTGCGTATATTCTTTCTCCAGCATAATGATGAACTCGGTGCAGTAGCCGAACTTAATATCTGCCTCGACTGGCTCGGCCTTCGCACCGGCCGCAGACGCCGCCTGCGACGGCTTTCCGGGCTGAATCTCCACCGCATAGTCGGTCTCCTTGCCGAGGTACGCGTCAAACGCTCCCTTGAGCACCTGGAGAAGCCCCTGTCCGCCGGAGTCTACCACGCCCGCTTCTTTGAGCACTGGGAGCATCTCAGGCGTCCGGTTCAATACCTCCTCTGCCCGCGCGATGACATCCGCGATCAACTCCTCCATCGCGATATCCGGATTCTCCTCGAGCAGCTCGACCGCGCGCTCCGCGGCTCCTCTGGCGACGGTCAGTATCGTGCCCTCCTTCGGCTTCATGACCGCCTTGTATGCGGTCTCCACGGCCTTCTGGAACGAGGCGGCAAGCACGGCGGTATTGATCTCCCGCTCGCTGCGGATCACCTTTGTAAAACCTCTCAAAAGCTGCGAGAGTATGACGCCGGAATTGCCCCGCGCCCCGCGCAGGGAGCCGGAAGACACCGCCTTCGCGAAGCTGTCCATCGAAAGCTCCTCAAGCGCGGTGACCTCTCTCGCCGCTGACATGATCGTGAGCGTCATGTTTGTGCCGGTATCGCCGTCAGGCACCGGGAACACGTTCAACTCGTTGATCCATTCTTTTTTTGATTCCAGGTTCTTCGCCCCGGCCAGAAACATTCTGGCACAGAGGGAAGCATCTATCGTATTTGTACTCAATGACAGCTCCTCCTTAATCAATGACTCTCACGCCTTCGACGTACATGTTGATCTTTTCGACCTCCATGCCGGTGAACTCCTCCACCCGATACTTCACATTGCCAAAGAGATTGTCCGCCACCGCGGAAATGCTCACGCCGTAGGATACGATCACATGAAAATCGATCGTGATGCGGTTGTCCTCGATCTTCACACTCAGGCCACGCTCCAGACTATCCCTGCGCAGCAGGCGGACCAGTCCGTCCTTCACATTGACGATCGCCATGCCGACGATCCCGAAGCATTCGACCGCAACACTCCCCGCATAGGTCGCGATCACGTTTGGATCGATCACGATCGCGCCAAGCTCATTACTCATACGACCTTTCATAAACAGAAACCTCCATCTATTTGATAGTTAATTCTTCATCCTGCGCATTTCATGCATATTCTACCAGAAAAGAACGTCGTTGCAAAGACACATTTTCATATTTCGGCAAATTATTTTTTCATTTTAACAATTTCTGCTTGCAAAAAAGAGTCTCATCTGATAGAATCAATGTGCTGTGAGTCTGCGAAGGAAGGCAGACTTAATACTATTCCAAGGAGGTGCGGTCATGGCGAAATGTGCGATTTGCGACAGAGCTGTTCATTTTGGGAACAATGTGAGCCATTCTCATAGAAGAAGCAATAAGATCTGGAAGGCTAACGTCAAACACGTTAAAGTGAAGGTCAACGGTGCCGCTAAGAGAATGTATGTTTGTACTTCTTGTCTGAGATCCGGCAAGGTGGAAAGAGCTTAATTTTGCAAAGACACAAGGAAGCCGCTGTGCAATGCAGCGGCTTCTTATCATATATTTCATTTATAAGCCCATGCAACACGGACAGATCGTTTCGCGCTCCGGCAGATTTGCGTGGCTCATAAGAACAGATTATACCCAAGCAAAAGCAAAAACAAAATCATCAGCATTCTGATCAGGATATTCTCGATAAACAGCCCCAACACCATGCCGACCGCGATCCAGAACATCGTATAGCCTATCAGTTTCCGCATCGGATACCATTTCATCCCTTTTGGGCCGCCATTCCTTTCCCATCAGGCAGACAGCCGCGCTTTTACTTTATTGTATGCGCCATGCATGGATTTAGAATACGGATTCCCCCTCGGCCGCGTCGTGGATCGCCTGCTCTACATCCGGGTCGTCCTCCGGCTGAGTCTTTCCGCCGCCTCTTCCCGCAGTGAACTTGTTGACGAAATCAGGAACCATGTCGAGGATCTTCGTCACGCTGTCCTGATTCTTGACATTGACGAGCTTCGTCGTGCCGTTCTGGATCACCAGCACCGCACTCGGGGATATCTTTCCGCCCATACCGCCGCCGCCGTTGTTTTTGCGATCCTCCTGCTTCGCTGAGGCGCCGACGCCGAACATCACATCCACAAGCGGCAGGATGATCGTATCGCCGACCGTGATCGCATCCCCGACGACCGTCTTTGTCGTGATGAAATTATCCATTCCCCTGAACAGGGACTCCACCGTGCTCTGAAAATTGTCCGCCATGTTATGAATCTCCTCTCTTTCTCAGCTTGCCTATCATTCTTCTAAGCTTCTTGTCCCGGAAGGCGCGCCACAGAACGCGCAGCACATGCAATGCCCGTATATGCCCGGAACAGATCGTCTCCGTCTCAAAAACCGTCTCGTTGAACTCGGGCTCGACCGAATAGCGGTCCGCACGCGCCGGGAGCAAAAGATATATCAGACCCGTGAGCTGCCCCGTCACTGAAGGATCATCCGTGCCAAACCGCAGATAACCCTGAATCCTGCGCGGCTTGTAATGTCCGACCAAAAACAGCAGATGCCCGATCAGTCCGCCGAACACATCCCGCAGCTCATACTCTTCAATAAATTCCCTGAGTTCTCCCGGCTTGCGCAGCAATGTGATTGCCTTTTGCCCAAGCCGCGCCGTCCGCCGCTTCAGACTGACGAGCGTTCGCCGGAAGCCCCTGACTGCCTGTATGAGCTTCCGTATGATCTGACTTATTTTACCACAGATGCGCCTGCATTGAAACCATATTTTTTGTAAAATGTTCCGCTTCGCCTGCTCCGGCTCTGCTTCGATCTGTTCCGTGACGTCCGACGCTTTTTGATCCGGCTCTGTGTCTGTCCCTCTTTCTTCCCCGCTTCCCTTTTTCTTTTTTCCCTTCTTCTTTTCCGTATTCCCGGTTTCCTTTTTCTCTGTATCCTCAGTTTCCTTTTTTTCTGTATCCCGGGTTTTTCTTTTCTTCACGCGGCTCTCTATTTCACCCCTGCCGTCCCGATCCTCCCGCTCGCCGGTATCGTCCTCCGGCTGAAACAGCGGCAACCGTATGCCGAACAGCCGCAGCGCGATCCTTCGCCCGTTCACCGAGTCTGCGCTCACCGAAGCGCTGACAATATGCAAAAGCCAGCTTCCCCGCAGGGAAAACGCATATTGCCCCGGAAGCACCTTCGCTGTCAGCTTATACCTGACCGGCACAAAGATGAGCGCCAGCAGCACGGAGAGCAGAAGCAGAAGCAGGATCCCTATGATCAAGCCGATTACTTTTAGTATACCCAGAATCATATGTAGCATATTCTTCCTGTCGACCTCTCTGAAATCGTGAATGTTTTCAGATCCTCTGCGCGAAGTATCCCCTCAGATCGGCTCCCCCCGTCTCGCGGTACACCTCTTCGGTGATCCTGCGCACAAGCTCAAACGCCTCGCGTCTGCCGCAGCCGACCCCGACGATCACAGAGAGCTCCGAGCGGTTGCGCGCGAACCTCAGGTTCCATGCAGGGACGATCTCCAGCTGATTGGACTCCCCGGACGCGAGCGTCACAAGATAGGTATTGACTGGAGTTTTCCCCGATTCTATCTTTTGAATCAGTTTTTCTTTTTTCTCCCGGGCAAGTTTCCCAAGATAGAGTTCCGAATACCAGATCATGCTTCTTCTCCCGCCGAAATACAAAATCACCGAGATCCCGCAGGCAGCGAAATCCCGGCATCTTGTAGACTAAAAGTATTTTCTGTTTCCCCAAAGATTATTCTTTTTGAGATTCAAATATTCATTGTACGCCTTCTCGAGGATCATCTTCTCGTTGGCAAATTTGAGAAGGTGATACGCTTCATGATATTTGTAATACCCTGAGTCAATGAAATACTCCTCTCGCTGCGGCTTGCTGTAATAGCTGTCTGCCATCATCAGATACCAGTGTACATCCTTCGCGACCGTATCCTCCGGCACGTTGAACGTGTACTGACTCTTTCCGATGTATTTTATGATGGAAGCTGTGACTCCCGTCTCCTCCCGCACCTCTCTGGCGGCAGTGTCTTTGAACTCTTCGCCTTCCTCCACTGTCCCCTTCGGCAGAACCCAACCTTCGTACTTGTTCTTGTAGCTTTTGTATAAAACAAGTATCTTTCCTCTGAATATCACCACACCGCCACAGCTTGTTGCCTCGATCATTGCAATCCCTCCTGTCTGCGCGTGCCATGTATGACTGCAACCAGTATAACTCTTTTTTGGGAATCGTGCAACCTGAAATCAACAGGCGGCGGTAAAGCCGTCAAAACCGCGGGCGGAAGCTGACCTTCCCGCCCCTAATTGCCGTAAATGCCGTAATATGCCTGAAAGATCTGCGAGGCGATCGGGACCGCCGTCTGGCTCCCGGTACCGCCGTTCTCGGCGATCACGGCGACGACGATATCGGGATCCTCCACGTCCGAAAATCCGACGAACCAGGAATGCGTCCCTTCGCTGTCCCCGCTCTTGTACTCCGCGGAACCGGTTTTGCCCGCCGCGGTAAAATTGTACCAGCCGAGCTCCGTCGCCGTTCCGCTCACGACTGTCTCGCGCATGTATTCCGTGAGGATGCGCGCTTCCTCCTCCGTCATCAGGCGCTTGTATCTGGCCGGCTTCTCGGAGGACACAAAATCTCCGTCATAGGTCTGGATATGATCGACACAGTACGGCTTCATCATAATTCCACCGTTCGCGACCGTGGCCGCGATCATCGCCATGTGCAGCGGCGTCATCAGCGTATCCCCCTGCCCGATTGCCGTCGTCATCTGGTCTCCGTAGGAGGAATCCCTGCTCAGCGCGAACTGCGAGGTGCTGTGCTGCATCGACGCGGGGAGCGCCCTGTTGAAGAGAAACTCTTCGCAGAGGCTGACAAAATCTTCATTGTCCAACTCCATTCCGATGCTGGCAAACGCCGTGTTGCAGGAGTGCGAGAACGCGCCCTTCAAGTCCTCCTGCCCGTGCGCGGTGTTGTTGTAGCAGTTGATCGTGACGTCATTCACCGTGAGCTGCGAGATGCAGTCATACTGAAAATTCTGAAATTCCCCTGGCTTCTGCCGCATGTACGCGAGCGTCGTCAGGATCTTAAACGTGGAGCCGGGCGGATAGAGGCCCTGCGTCGCGCGGTTTAAAAGCACGCTGCTCGTGTTGTCCGTCACAAGGCTCTCCCATACTTCCCCGATCGTGTTCGGATCAAAGTCCGGCTTCGAGACCATCGCTAAAATCTTTCCGGTGTCCGGCTCCATCACGACGACGGCGCCGTTGTAGGAACCCAGCGCGTCGTACGCGACGCTCTGCAGGTTCGCGTTCAAGGTCACGACGACAGAATCTCCCCTCGTCTTGACGTCCTCTTCCTCCTCGGAGCGCGAGAGCGCCGAGACGTGGGAGGAAAGCAGTTCTTTGTTGCACGCCGCCTCCAGCCCGGACTGCCCGTTCGTCGAGTAGCCGATCACATGGGCAAATTTATTCGCAAACGGATAGATGCGCACCTCTTCCCCATCCTCTGTCACATCGGTCTGCGCGAGTACGCTGCCGTCTGCGGAGAGGATCGACCCGCGGATGTACTTGTCCATATTTGCGATGTCTTTCGTGTTGTAGGCGCTGGAGTTCAGCTCCTTCACCTTCCACACGTTGATGTAGACGAGATAGCCGATCATCACAAGAAAGAGGAAGACAAAGGTGTAAGTGACGATCCCGAGCTCCGTGTTGCGCCCGCTCCCTGAGATCGGCTCGGGCTCCTGCTCGAAGCTGACCTCTTTTACGCGCAGCGGGATCCTATTTTCTTCGCGGTCTTTCCTCGTACTCCTCGTCCTGGTACGGTTCCTGCCGGAAGTCTGCCCCGTCGTCTGCATAGTACTCGTAGCGCGGGCCGAAGTATCCGTTCTGTCCGTAGTACCCGTCCTGCGGTCCCTGCCCGTAGCCTGTCTGCTGCGCTCCGGCGTATCCTTCTTCCTCATAGTATTCCTCCTGCACTCCGGTATGATCTCCTCTTCCATAATAGGGCTGCTCCTGCAGCTTTTTCTGTTCCACCTTATATTCTTCGTCACGCTGCAGCATGTACAGTCCCTGCACGATCGCAAACATGATCAGCGTGCTCAGCATCGAACTTCCCCCGTAGCTGACAAGCGGCAGCGTCACGCCGGTCAGAGGGATCAGCTTGATCGTTCCTCCCACGGTCAGAAAAGTCTGCACCGCGTAGGTCGTCCCGAGTCCGACCGCCACCAGCCGGTAATAGCGGTTCGTCAGCTGCATCGCGATATTGACAAACATGATGAAGCAGCTCATGCACACAAGGATCAGACAGATGCCGAAAACACAGCCAAGCTCCTCGCAGATCGCTGAGAACATCATGTCCTGCGCCGCGAGGGGAACAGCACCCGGAGACCCCTGACACAGTCCGGTGCCGAACCAGCTCCCTGCGCTGATCGCGAAGAGCGACTGGCCGATCTGATACCCATCCCCCTGATAGTCCTTAAACGGATCCTTCCATGCCTCCACGCGCACGCGCACATGGCTGAACAGGAAGAATGCGCCCACGGCAGCCACCGAACCCGACAGCACACCGGCGAGCACATAAAACGGATTGCGCGTCGCCACAAACAGCATTACAAGATAAGTGATGAAAAAGATCAGCGCGCTCCCGAGATCCTTGGAGATCACGAGGATCAGCACATGGACCGCGGCGAGACCAGTGGCGATCGCGATGCGGCGAAAATCCCGCGCGCGTGTGAGCAGACCGGCGATCGCGAAGACAAAGATGATCTTGACAAACTCGGACGGCTGTACAGAGATCCCTCCCAGCTCGAAGGAGAGCTTCGCCCCGTAGGTCACGCGAGCCGCGATCGCCACAAGGCCGAGCAGGCCGATCCCGAGCAGCGTGTACGCCCAGTACATGCGCGTGATGAAGCGCAGCTTTCGGATGATGACCGGAATCAACAGCGCGACGACCGACGAGAGCACAGCGATCTTGAACTGCTTTACGCTCTGCTCATAGGAAAGCCGCGTGACCATGATGAAGCCGACACAGATCAGCATGCACATGTTGTTGATCAAAAGCCTCGACGCCCTGCGGTACAGATTTCCGAACAGCACGAGCACAGCCGCCAGGTACAGCACCTGCGCCCCGTAGAACAGCAGGATTGTCGTCTCCGTCAGTTCAAGGTACAGTACCATGAAGGCCACAAAGTGCATGGAGAACATCAGCATATTCTGGCGCAGAAAAAGATAGCGCTTCGCTTCCTCGTCCCTGAGGCGGAAAACCGTAAAGCACTGAAGCGTATACAGCGCCATCAACAGCAGGATCAGATATTTTGATATCTGAATGATCAGGTTCATCATAGCTACTCCACTCCTCTTCTGAAGTGTCCTCTCGTCCCTCTGTTTGAGGGACCGTGCGCCTGCGTCTCCCCGGGCAGAGCCTTCGCGCAGGCATCCAGAATGCGTCCCGTCTCCTCCTCCGACTCGACCGTGAAAGACAGGCGCAGATACGAGGGCGAGAGCCGTCCGATCTCCTCCCCGCATCCGAGCAACATCAGCGGAACGCTGTTGTAGATCGTATTATAACAGAACGGGCAACGGTTCAGCACCGGAAACTCCGCGTTCTTTCGATCCTTCAAATATGTGACTGCCGGAATCTTCGTGCAGCCTCTGGTATTCTTCACCACACACTGGGCGGACTGCATCACCGCCTGATATCCGTAGACGGAAAGCTCCGCGTTTTCCCTCCCGAGCTCCCGAAGCTCCCAGTAGTTCAGTTCCGCCGGGAGCGTGAACCTCGCGACTCCATGGTCGCGCAGAAAAACGGCGGCCCGCCTGTTATAAGCGTAAAGGCTGTCGTCCGCGGCGAGCTGCGCCGACGTCCCACTCTCGCGAATATAATTCCCGAAATAAGAGAGTTCATCAACCGTGTGGAGCAGGAAACCGTCCATCTCGCGCAGCACCGTCCGCATCAGACTCCCGGCCAGAAACGTGCGTTCCCGCTCGCGCAGCACCGCGGGAGCGTTCAGGAAGCAACGCCAGCCTCTTCGCCTCAGCTGCGCGAGGAGTTCTTCCGCCCTGCGCAGCGCGCCCTGTTCCTCACTCTGTCCGGCGCTTTGCCCCGCGCCCCTTGTAAGCATCGCGAAGAGAAGAATGTCCAGATAGACCGTATCGATCTTCTCCCGGAGACCACTCTTCAGCACTGCCCGAAGCTGCCCCTCATCGGTCACGAGCAGATTGATATACGGTCCGTCATTCCCGCTGTTCGCCCGGGCGCGTTCAGAACGTGCATCCGTTCTCCCGCGCCTGGCCGCTTCACAAGTCCCTGTTTTGCTCTCTTTTTCTATAGCCTCGCGGGCCTTAGCGCAATCTCTCCGACCGCGCTCCAGAATCTTTTGCCTGAGCAGATCCAGTCCTGTCCTTCGCAGCTCATTCAATCCGGCGATCGGGACAAACAGTCCCTCCGCCAGAGCAATGTCCAGATTTTCAAACTCAAACGGCGTATTCCCTGTCTTCCTCATCTGCCGCCGCACCGTATCCGCTTCGGTCGGACGGTTCTGCGCCGGCTGCGCGATCTCAAGCGAGTACTCGGCATGTACGCCCCTGCACTCCAGCTTCAGCACCGCCGGTCCTTTCGCCGGGATCGAAAGCACGCCTGAGATTTTTTCGCGGATCTCGCGCTCAAGAAAGCGCTCCCGGATATCCTGCCGCACCTCCGTTGTCCCTTCATAGCTCGGTCGCTGCATCGTCATCATGGACCTGCCGTTGTGCGTGTGGAAATATCCCTGTGAAAAGCCGCTGCGGCTGTAAAGCTCGCGCAGGAGATCGCGGTCCGCGTCCTCCACATGGTAGTTTTCCTTTCCCTGCTCTCTGTAGCGGTCCAGATATTTCCTGTACACACTCACTACTCCGGCCGTATATTCCGGACGCTTCATCCGCCCCTCGATCTTGAGCGAGGCAATCCCGGCCTCCAGAAGCTCCGGGAGGAGGTCGATCGCGCACATGTCCTTCATGGAGAGAAGATACTGTGCCCGATCCTTCGCGCCCGCGACACGATAGGGAAGCCTGCACGGCTGCGCGCAGCGCCCGCGGTTGCCGCTGCGGCCGCCCAGAAGACTGCTGAGCAGACACTGCCCCGAATAGGAATAGCACATCGCTCCGTGGATGAACGCTTCCACCTCTACGCCCGTCTCTTCTATGATCCTGCGGATCTCTTCCAGGGACAGCTCTCTCGCGACAACGACGCGGGAAACCCCCTCAGCCTGCAAAAGCCTGACCGCGTCCGTCCCCGTGACCGTCATCTGTGTACTCGCGTGCACCGGAAGTCCCGGAAAGTGTTCCCGCACATAGCGCAGCACCCCGAGATCCTGCACGATCAGCCCGTCCACACCGTTCTCATAGTACGGAAGGAGATACGGGCCGAGCTCCGTCTCGAGCTCCTGTTCCCTGAGCAGGGTGTTTACCGTCAGGTACAGCTTCCGCCCGTGAAGATGGCAGTATTCGATCCCGCGGATCAGGCGCTCCTCATCCGGATTGTCCGCATAGGCCCGCGCCCCGAAGCGGAGTCCTCCCACGTACACGGCGTCCGCGCCCGCGTTCACAGCTGCCTTGATGCTTTCATATGAGCCGGCCGGCGCAAGCAGTTCGCACATAATACCTCCTGATATGAAGAAGACTGCAAGAATCCTCACGACTTTCATATACGAAAAATCGTATGCGGATCACTGCAGCCGTCCATTCGTCATTTCCGGTCATTTCCGGTTCTGGAGCTTCGTCTCCATCTGAATGTTCTCTTTCTCAAGCCGCGCGTTCTTCTCCTCGAGCGCCGCAGCGTCTTTCCCTGCATTCTCAAGACTGATCTGTGCCGTGATCAGCTCATGCTTGAGCTCGTAGATTTCTTTATCCTTCCGGGAAAGCTCCTGCTCCAGCTCATCCACCTTCTTCTTCATCTTAAAGTAATCGTCCGCGACGTTCAGATCCAGCAATATGCCCTTGAGCTCCGGCGACATTCTCTGATAGCTCTCCAGATTCCTGCACTCGGAGATCCGACCGTTCAGGTACGTGGCGACGCGCTGCAGGTATTCCTCGCTCTCATAGCCGCTGAGCGTATAGATCTTTCCCGCGATTATCACTTGTGTTTTGATCTTGGATGACATGGGAAGCCTTCCTTTCATTGGTTCTAAATCCATTATAAGCGAAAATGAAAAAAATACAACTGTTTTCCGCTAAGCGTCGCTTCTGGCCCTCCCCAGGTGCTCGTATGCGCGATCCGTCACCATACGGCCTTTCGGCGTCCGGTTCAGGAAGCCGTTCTTCAGCAGATAAGGCTCATAGACGTCCTCGATCGTCCCGGAATCCTCTCCGATCGCCGCCGAGAGCGTATCGAGTCCGACCGGCCCGCCTCCGAATTTGTCGATCATCAGCTCCAGAATCGCGCGGTCGATGCGGTCGAGTCCGTAGCGATCCACCTCGAGAAGGTCGAGCGCCTCCGCCGCGACTGCGGAGGAGATCCTTCCGTCGTAGCGCACCTGCGCGTAGTCGCGCACGCGCTTGAGCATACGGTTGGCGAGCCTCGGCGTCCCGCGCGACCGGCGCGCGATCTCGAGCGCGCCGCGGTTGTCGATCTCCACGTCGAGTACCTTCGCGGAGCGGAGTACGATCGTCTGCAGCTCCTTCTCCGAGTAATATTCCAGATGGTTCACCACGCCGAAGCGGTCACGCAGCGGCGCCGAGAGCATACCGGCCCTGGTCGTCGCGCCGATCAGGGTAAAGCGCGGAAGATCGAGGCGGATCGAGCGCGCCGCCGCGCCCTTGCCGATCATGATGTCAATCGCGAAGTCCTCCATCGCCGGGTACAGCACCTCCTCCACCTGACGGTTCAGACGGTGGATCTCGTCGATGAAGAGTACGTCGCCCTCCTGAAGATTGTTCAGTATCGCCGCCATATCTCCCGGCTTCTCGATCGCCGGACCGGAAGTGATCTTGATGTTCACATCCATCTCATTCGCGATAATGCAGGCAAGCGTCGTCTTGCCGAGCCCGGGCGGCCCGTAGAACAGCACATGGTCGAGCGCGTCCTTCCGCCCTTTCGCCGCGTCGATAAAGATCCGCAGCGTGTCCTTCGCCTTCTCCTGGCCGATGTATTCATTTAAAAGCTTCGGGCGGAGCCCCGGCTCCAGCCGGATATCCTCCTCCGTCGTATCGGTCGTGATAATTCTTTTCGCCATAGAATCTCCCCGGGACAGTATCTTCGTCCCCGTGTCCTGTTACAAAGATGAGATCTGCCGAAGCGCAAGCTTCAGGATCGCCTCCGTATCCATGTCATCCGTGATCTCCACGCTTCGCACCGCGCGCAGAGCGTCGCTCCCTGAATAGCCGAGCGCCGCCAGCGCCTGGACTGCCTCAGACTTCGCATCGTCGAGCTGTGTCCCCGCCGCGGCTTCGCTGTGCGCGAGCTTTTTCTCAAACGCGTCCTCAAGGTTCAGCTTGTCCTTGAGCTCAAGGATCAGTTTCTTCGCCGTCTTTCCACCGATCCCCGGCGCCTTCGAGATCGTCTTTGCATCGTCTGAAAGCACCGCGAAGCGCAGCTCGTCGGCCGTCAGGGCCGACAGTACGCCAAGGCCTGCCTTCGGACCGATCCCGCTCACCGTCAATAGCAGGCGGTACATCTCCAGATCGTCCTCATCCAGAAATCCGAACAGCTGCATCGCGTCATCCCTGACGCTCAGATAGGTATGGATCAGCACCTCGCTGCCCCGTCCCGGCATCTGCTGCGCATCCCGCACGCTGATCAATACCTGATATCCCACCCCGTTCACGTCAAGCACCACACGGGTCTGCGTGACCGAGATTACATTCCCTCTCAAAAAGGCGATCATAGTTCTCCTCCAAATATATCGGCTTCCTGCCTGATATAACGTTCGTCAAATAACTGATACGTTATACTAGTATACGATCACATCCGGCGCGTCTTCCTCTGTCTTCCCGTCCGCCAGAATCTGCACCGTGACGCGATTCGGCAGGCAGGTAATCATCGCGCCGTCCCGGGAGATCCTCCCCTGACGGATGCAGATATGGTCCGGACAGTCCGCGTCCGTCATCCGCACCGCGCCGTTTCGTATCGAGATATGATTCCCCGGACCGATATCGATCTCCTGATCTTCATCAAGCGCGTACCTCCCGTATGGCTGTCCGTCCAGCTCCACGACGGCATACGCGCCCTCCCTGCCCCAAAATGTCCTGACGCAGATCCAGACGGCGCAGATCAGAAGCACGGCGGCGCCCAGGATCACATCCGCTCTTTTCATAAAATCACCGCGGATATTCTAACATAAAAAAAGGATAAAATCAATCATACGTTCGATTTCATCCTTTTTGGCTCTCTTGACGAACCCAAATCGATATTTGGCCGCTAACCGCCTAATACCATGACTTAAAGAAAACATGATCCCCAATCCTTGTACAGGCGACCGATAGGCCGAAACTATAATACGACCCCTGCGACATGTAATAGAAATAGGGGAAGCTGATCTTTTTTCCGTTCAACTTCAACCTGATCGTTTTTCCCGCGGCGAATCTTGCGCGGTGCTTTAGCACATACTTTGCCGCTTTCTTACACTCCGCGTTCACCAGGGACGGCTTTTTTATGACCCGCGCCATCGCGCCGTTCCACGTCGGGTTAAACTGATTTTTCTCGTAGATTACCTCGCGCACGGTCGACGCGCGGAACTTCCTGCTGTATACGCGATTCAAAACCACCATGCCAATCGCGACCTTACCCTCGTAAGGCTGATTGCCCGCTTCACAATATATGAGATAAGACAACAGCTTCTCATCGCTCATCGCCGGATGCGTATAATACTCCGGCTGAACGCTTACGCCGGCGCTGGGCGCCTGTATGCTGGATTTTCTTCCCACGCCCGTTTCATCAAACTGCCAGCGCTTCCCCTTCACTGTAAGCGTACTGTTCGTGATCTTTTTGTGTGTCTTCAGGTCAAAATAATAGTATTTTCCGTCAATCTTGCGCAGTCCCGAACACGCCACGCCCTTTTTGTTCAGATAGCGCCCGTCTATCCAGCGCTTCGTTGCCCGGAAGCCTTCCTTCCCCACATAATAGGTGTAGTCCTCAAGCCAGCGCTTCGTCTGCATGACGCCGTCTTCATCAAAGTAATAGTATTTTCCCTCTATCCTGACCCAGCGATCCTTTTTCAGTTTTCCACTCTTAGGAGAAAAATAATACCATTTTCTCCCAATCTTCTGCATACCAGTCACACGGATTCCCGCCGCATCGACATAAAATACCTTTTTGATCCATGTCTTTTTCGCAATCTCTCCATTTGGTTTCTGGTAAGAATATGTACCGTCCGCATTCTCAATCCAGGATGCGTCAGCCTGCGCCGCTAACCCAAAAAAAAGCATCAGAAATAACGTGCCCGCGAGAAGAAGCCTTTTTTTGGTTTTGTTGCGTGTATTCATGACTCATCTCCTTTGTGTCTCTGCAAGGTACATAATATTTCTGTAATATTTAATTAATATTATATGGCACATTTTAACATTTGTCAAATAAAAATAAACGCAAAAAGCAACAAATTCTCCCACATTTTGAAGAATTTGTTGCCTGTTTTGCCGAAATATATCATATAATGATGCAGACCAGCTTGCCTTTTGACTCGTTGACGATGCGCCGCATTGCGTCCTGTAGCTTCTGGCGACTCTCATCTCCAATCGCCGACAGCTTCGAACGAATCCCCTCCTCGACCATCTGTTCAACGGACTTTCCGAAGATCAGTGTGTTCCACGCGCCATCCTGCGCGGCCTCGCTCTGCTGCATGTACGCGATCAGGTCCTGCGCCTGACTCTCGCTCCCGACAATTGGCGCGATCTCGGTCTCGATCTCGGCCCGAATCAAATGAACGGACGGGGAAGTCGCCCGTATCCTCACCCCATACTTATTGCCTTGCCGGATCACCACAGGATCCTCCATACGGATCTCCTCGCGCTGCGGCGTAATGATCCCGTACCCGGTCTGCCGGACGGCGGTCATCGCGGTCGCCACAGCCTCGTACTCCTTCTTCAGCTTCGCCATCTCCCGCACGATGGAGATCAGCTGGTATTCGCTTCGAATATCCGCTCCCGTCATCTCGCTGAGAATCTCATAGTAGAGAGGATCCTGCATCACAACGGACACCTCGGCGTTTCCGTTCGCGAGCTCCACGTTTTCGACCTTTGCGCGCTTTATGTATTTGCTGTCCAAGGCAAATGTATCTTTGTATATATCGCGGATTGTGTGCAAACCCTGCATAGACTTCTGTACCGCGCGGAACAGATCCTGCTTCAGCCAGTGCGTGTTCTCCAGCGTCTCCGTCCACTTCGGAATCTGGAAGACGACGCGTGTGACCGGAAACTCATAAAGAAACTGTTCGAATACATGTTGAATCTCATTCGCTCCAATCTGTTCACAGTTCAATGCCATGCAGTTCACGCCGTAGGTGTTCTCGATATACTCTTTCACCTTGCGCGCTTCCTCACCATAAGGTCTGGCAGAGTTGACGATGACGAGGAACGGCTTCCCGATCTGCTGTAGCTGCATGATGGCATCCTTCTCCGCCTCCAGAAAGTTTTCCCTCGGAAGCTCGCCGAAGCTCCCGTCCGTGGTCAGCACGATGCCGACCGTCGCATGGTCCGTAATCACCTTCTGCGTCCCCATTCTGGCTGCCTCCGGAAAGGGAATTTGCTGTTCCTGCCAGGGCGTCTTCACCATGCGGGGCGTTCCATCCTCCTGTGTTCCCTCCGCGTCCGGCACCAGAAAGCCGACACAGTCCACCAGCCGCACGCGCATCTTTGTGTCGTCCCCCACTTCGATCTGGGCCGCCTCCCTTGGGATAAATTTCGGCTCGACCGTCGTGACCGTTTTCCCCGAAGCGCTCGCCGGTATCTCGTCCTGCGTCCTCGTGCGCTCCTGATCGTCCAGTTCCGGCAGCACGAGCTGTTCTACAAACTTTCTGACAAACGTCGATTTCCCTGTACGCACAGGGCCCACGACGCCGACATAGATCTCGCCGCCCGTCCTCATCTGAATGTCCTTGTATAAGTCATATTTTTCCATGTCAGACCCCCTGCATCTTGTTATTACAGTCTCAGCACAGGATACTTCGACCTGCACTGAACAGTTATACTACCTAAATATATGTCGGGGTAAATCTTCATAGAACGACTGGCGGCAAAATCTCTGCAAGCAAAAACACAGCCCTCTGTCTGACATTGCGGACTGTCAGGCAGCGGACTGCGTCATCGTACAGATCAGCTTGCGGAACGTTATCTGTACGCTGTCCCGCAGGTCATATCACTGCAAAAATATGGCCGATACGCGGAACATAAGGAGGTATGTCGTGTACTCTCCATTGCCAAGAGATAACATTCCATTTCTCTTCTTTCTCAAACATCCGCTTCCCCATCGCGGACGGTACGGCTCGCGGATTTTCTTCGCAGGCGACATATATTTAAAAACGACGCATGTCAGAAAATTCGCAAAGCGCATTGGAGTGTCGGGCCATCTTCGGCAGCCCCGTCTCTCATACCAAGCAGGTTTCCTGGCTCACAGATCGACGCTTGCCTCTCCTTCTCGCGTTTCAATTGGGTACGCAATGGATCTTGAGGCTCACTCCCTGTATACAGTGACCGGATCGCTCAGGCATCGCACCTGATTCCCTCTTCAGAATCACTTCTGCACTTGGCACGGCAATTTTCAATTACACACTGAAACTATACCACATTCGGGCGACCCCGTCAACGGTTTCTGACAGATCCGCGGGTGCCATTCCTGAGTCGTATTCTCAAGCAGCTGCGCAGCCAGTGCGCGTCTGCCATCAGCAAAAGCGTTTAGCAACACTTTGCTGCAGCTTCCACGACATGGCTCACGAGGACGGAGGTCGTCACACTGCCGACGCCGCCCGGTACCGGGGTGATCGCGTCCACGATCGGCTCCACCGCCGCGTAGTCCACATCGCCGCAGAGCTTACCCTCCGCGTTGACGTTGATCCCTACGTCGATAACGATCTGGCCCGGCTTCACATACTCAGCGCCGACCACGCCCGCGCGGCCCGCGGCCACGATGATGATATCCGCTTCGCGCGCCACAGACGGCATATCCACAGTCTTCGTATGGCAGATGGTGACGGTCGCGTTCTTCTTGACCAGCATCATCGCCGCCGGCTTGCCTACCACGAGGCTTCTGCCGATCACGACGGCCTTCTTGCCCGTGCAGTCGATGCCGTAGTGGTCAAGGATCTCCATGCAGGCCTGCGGCGTGCACGGCGGATACCCGATCGCCTTGCCCGTGAAAACACCGGACATGGATCCGTCGGTCATGCAGTCCACGTCCTTCGCCGGATCCAGCGCGTTCTCGATCACGCTCTGGTCCAGATGCTTCGGGAGCGGACGGAACAGCAGAACGCCATGGATCGCGTCGTTCTTGTTCACCTCGTCGATTACCTTCAGAAGCTCCTCCTGAGATACGTCCGCCGGGAGAAGGATCTTCTCGCACGCGACGCCGAGCGTCTCGCAGCGCTTGGTCGCGCCTCTCTCGTAGGAGATATCGCTCTCATTCTCACCGACGCGGATGATCCCGAGCGTCGGCTTGATGCCTTTTGCCTCGATCTCGGCTACCTTTGCCTTAATCCTCTCATTCAGGGCAGCCGTAACTTCTTTTCCAAGTAACTGTTTTGCCATTTTGTGCTCCTTTCCAAACTATGTTCCAGCCAGACAGATCATGCCACCGGTTTCCCTGCAGGCTCTGTCCTGCCCAACTGCTTTTCGCCTCCGGCTATCTCAAGCGTCCCAACACGCTGTCAAAGATCTTATCCGCCTTCGCGGTGTAGTCCTCCAGCATCTTGTCGCACTTTGCGTTCAGCTGCGCCGCAAGCTCCTTGTCAGCCATGGATTTTGTGTTGATGTATACGTTCAGGCTGGCGCCCTTTAAGGCCGCCTTGCAGAATGCCGCGCCGACGCCTGCGTCGCTGATCGCAAGCGTGGAGCCCTTCTCCGCGAACACCGCGATGATGTCGATCGCCTCACAGCATTTCTCCATGATCTCCATCGGCACGGAGCAGGCGTCCTTCAGCACGATCGCCATCACACGCGCCTTCTCGGCCTTCTCCTCCTCGGTCTCACGCGGCATGCCGTACGCCTTGGAGAGCGGCTCAAACACCTCCGCGTCGCGCTCGATCAGACGAAGCAGATCCGCCTGAAGCTTGTCGCACTTCTCCTTCAGCTCATACATCTCCGCCTCAACGTCCGCATATTTCTTCTTGCCGACCGTCAGGCTGCCCACCATATTGCCAAGCGCGATCCCCACTGCGCCTACCAGTGCGGACGCACCGCCGCCGCCCGGTACCGGGGCCTTGGAAGCGAGCACTTCCACAAATTCGTTACATGGTACGGTTGAAAATCCCATTGCTATCTACCTCCCGTATAAATTTATCAGAGAATCAGAGCAGACTGGCTACACAGATTTCATCTCATGAATCGTCTCGCAGCCTGTCTGCTCTGCGCGCCGATGTGCAGCTGCGAAGCAGCCTTCCCATGCACATCGTGCGCATTTCGCGCAAAGCGCTTCTGATCTGCCCGCAGATCAGAACAATCCGGAGATCTTGCCGGTCTCGTCCACGTCAATACGCTCCGCAGCCGGTACCTTCGGAAGTCCCGGCATCGTCATGATCTCGCCCGTCAGAGCCACGATGAACCCTGCGCC
>CANQDA010000018.1 GCA_947591155.1 uncultured Lachnospiraceae bacterium | reverse complement strand
CGATATTGCGGTTTTGACGGGAAATACCCAGGAAGGGTACCGTGCGATTCCGTCCGATGTTTGTTAAACAGGAATTCACAGTTCATCCTCCAGTATATCGATCAGATGGAACTCCTCCCGCGGATGCGCCTGAAACAGCGTACCGATCCTGTCTCCGCGCACGATCTTGTGCAGTACATGGAAGTCCTCTCCGCTCGCGATTATCATATCCGCGCCCGCGGCTGTGGCGACCTTCGCGGCCGAAAGCTTCGTCGCCATCCCGCCGGTACCGACATCGCTGCCGCTTCCTTTTCCCATACGCATCAGCTCATCGTCAAACTCCTCCACCGTGTCGATGAACTGCGCGTCCGAATTCTCGCGCGGATCGTCTGTATAGAGTCCCGCGATATCCGAGAGCAGGATCAGCATATCCCCGCCGACCAGCGCGGTCACAATTGCGGAGAGCATGTCGTTGTCACCGAACTGGATCTCATAGGTGGCGACCGTATCATTCTCGTTCACGACGGGTATCGCACCCAGCAAAAGCAGCTCCTCGAAGGTATTTGAAGCGTTCTTCCTGCTCAGATTGTCCACCATCGTCTTCTTTGTCATCAGGACCTGTGCCGCCTGATGGCCATACTCGCTGAACAGCTTCTGATAAATCATCATCAGCTGTGCCTGACCGATCGCAGCGCACGCCTGCTTCTCGGCCACATTCTTCGGCCTGTGATGGAAACCGATCGTCTGCCGGCCAACCGCGATCGCACCGGAGGACACCAGGATCACATCTTTGCCCATATTCTTCAGATCGCAAAGCTCCCTCACCAGAATCTCGAGCTTTGTCAGATTCAGAGCTCCTGTCTCACTGTGCGTGATACAGGAGCTTCCGATCTTCACGATAATACGTTCTTTGTCTTTCAGTCCCTCTCTGTTGCCCATGAAAAAACTCCCATCTGTTCAGTTCCTTACCTCGCCAATCCGATCTTGCGCAGCGCCTTGATGATCAGGTGTCCCTTCGGAAAGGTTGATAGCTCGTCGATCGTGATGCCCCGCAGAGAGACAAGACCGACGCAGTAGATCACGACGCCCGCCAGAACAGAGAACACCGTCGATAAGGTATTGCCCGCAAAGGTGTTAAACACGTTGTAGACCACATACACAGCCGCCGCCATGATAATCGAAGCGAGCGCCGGTACGATAAAGGTCTTGTACCACTCCTGCCGATAGCTCATGCAGCGCGCGATCGCAATCCCGTTCAGCACGCAGATCACCAGTGCGAAGAAGATATTGGCGTAGACGACCGCGTAGATGTTCTGATTCGCGGTAGTCAGAAGCACGTACAACAGGATAAAGTGCAGAACCAACGCGACCGAACAGTTGATGAGCGGGGTTCTGAGCCGTCCGAGTCCCTGCAGGATGCCGGTCGTCAGCGTGGACAGCGCATAGAAAATGATCATCAGCGCGCCCGCCTGCATGATCCCGACCGAGAGCGGCACGCCATTCTTCTGCGTGAACAGCATTGTGATGATCGGCTTGGCGAGCGCCGCCATGCCTGCCGCGCACGGGATCGTCAGAAGCATCGTAAAGCGAATGGAAACCTTGATCTTCTGCCGCGCTTCAGAACGACTACGCTTCGCCATCGCAGCAGTCAGGCTCGGCACAATGGACGGCGCCAGGCACGATGCCAGCGCGAGCGGCACGTTCATGAGCACGCGAAACTGTCCGGAATAGATCCCCCAGATCGTCCCGTACTGCGCGTCCGTATAGCCCTGACCTTTCAGCACTTTGAAGAATATGCCCTGATCCACGACATTGCTGATGTTATAGACGACCGTGCTCAGGATGACCGGCAGGATTGTCAGTACCAGCTGACGGTAGATCATCACCGTCGATTCCTGTACCCCGCTGTGGTCCCGGCGGATGTTCCGCATCAATGTCTTCTTCTGCGCCGTATAGACGAGCATCATGAAGAGAAGCGCGATCGTAATACTCGCGACCGTGCCGAAGGTACCTCCGGCCGCGCCCCAGGCAGGCCCCAGAGATGCGTTTCCTTCAGCCTCGGCAAGCGTCTCGCCGTAGCTGAACATGATACCCGCGCAGACGAGCGTGATGACCGCGTTCGCGATCTGCTCGATCACCTGCGAGACCGCTGTGGGCACCATCGTCGAATATCCCTGAAAATACCCGCGGAACGTGCCGATGATCGCCGAGATGAAGATCGCAGGGGCGAGAACGCGCAGACTGTATTTCGCGAGCTCGTAGGACATCAGATATTTCGTGATCACGCCTGCGAACACATACGTCAAAAGCGCCAGAGATCCCCCTGAGAGCAGCGCGAACCGCACCGCGCACAGAAATACCCTGTGTGCGTTGCGATATTCCCCGCGATGCACGCGCTCTGATACAAGTTTGGAAATCGCGAGCGGCAGATTGAAACAGGAGATCATCAGGATGATCGCGTAGATCTCATTCGAGGTCGAATAATAGCTGATCCCCTCGTTCCCCAGTGTATTGAGAAGGGGAATTCGATAGATCAGACCGATAATCTTCGCGATGATCGACGCGGCCGCCAGGATCGTCCCCTGAACTAAAAAATTGTTTCCACTCTTCTTTTTCTCTTTCACGTCAAACCTCATACAGACAAAACATAGAAAAGCTCATGGGCTGCCCCGCTTCACACAGCGCCCTGCAGCCCTGCGGCTTTTCCTGTGCTTTAGTTGGCGTTGATCTGAACCTTGTCGCTCTCCGTGTCAAGCACGATGCAGACCCAGGTCTTGCCCTGGTTCAATGTGATCTCGTTCCCGCTCGCATCGTAATACCTGGTCGGTGAGAAATTCCCCGGCGCGAACATGTCGTCCCAGCTTCCTCCGTCTTCCTTCTTCCATGTGATGTCGATCGCTTTGCCCTTTGTGATGTACTTTCCGCTTCCGCCTGTCAACACATCGATGTCAAGATATGTATCGGAATCCACCTGATCTCTCCACTGGCAGTACTGGAACAGGATGTTGTCGTAGGTGAGCGGAGAACCCGTCGTCAGATCGATCTGCGGCTCGCCGAACTGGTAGCGCGTATACTTCTCCGTCGAAGCGTCGTAGACAAAGTACGCGTTGTTGTAGTCATAACCCGGAGCCACGTATCCGGCGTCCTGGCCGTCGGCAAGAAGTACCGGCGCGTCGTCCGCGGCGAACTGATAGTGGCCGTTTCTCGCCAGGTACTCGTCGGAATACTCACGGGAATATCCGCGGAAATCAATGCCGGCCTGGATCATATCATAGTTCGTGAACACGTTGTGCGGCGCCGGGAAATCGTCGCCGCGGTAGTAGACGAGTTCGCCTTCCCCGTGGCCCGCGTCTTCAAGGCCGCTCAGGTTCAGCGTCTCGTCTCTCCAAAGGAGCTCCAGCGCGTACCAGGCCTGTCCGAAATGCAGGTAGAAGGAATCAAATTCGCGCGCGAAATAGACATAGTACTCACGGCTGCTTCGCACGGATCCGATGCGCTCTACATCCTGATAATCCTCAAAGATACCCATCAGGCGGGTGATGCCCCCCTCCACGGGGGCTTCATATACGATGGCGGCGTTTCCGATACCGGACTGCGGAAGCGCGTCGTAGATATTGTTGAGCATGACAGAGATCGGTCTCGTCCGTCCGATGCTCTCAGGCACAAGCTTACCGGTCAGGAAGCTGCGCACCATGCCGTTGCCCTCCTCGGCCGATGCCGTCATACCGCAGACGATGCTTCCCGTCAACATTGCGACTGCGCTCACTGTTGCGATCAGTCGTTTCATTTTTTTGTGTCTCATTTTGATTCCTCCCTTGAAATATTAAGCTGATTCAGTATTTCTTCCTGAAGACGCTCCATCTCTTTCGCCTCATTCCCCGTCATGTGGTCGTATCCCACCAGATGAAGCACGCTGTGTGTGATCAGAAATGCAAACTCGCGCCTGACCGAATGGCCGTATTCCTCCGCCTGCGCAGATACACGATCCATCGAAAGAACAATGTCCCCGAGCAGCAGTTCACCGGAATCCGGCTCGAAGCAGCCGACACAATCCCCCTCAAATATGGAAAAATCACCCGGATGTTTGTACTGCGTCATCGGGAACGACAGGACGTCCGTGGGACGGTCAATACCCCGGTGCGCGAGATTCAGCTTGTGAATTTCCTCATCGTCCACGAGCAGAATATTCACCTGCGCCTCGTACGGGCAGTCCAGGTAATCCAGCGCCCCCTCGACTACCTCACGAGCGAGCGCTTCCGCATCCGGCAGGGAAAGTTCGCTGTATTCATTCTCAAAATCGACCGTCATAGCATCCTCCGTTCCGCCGGAATATGGCGGCATGGGTTTTCCTTTGAGAAGCTATCGCTTCCCTGAACCCCTGCGCCTGTCTTTGGCCCTTTCCCGCTGCTTGTCCCGCTGTTCATACTCCTCGTAGGCGTTTACGATCCTCTGCACGAGGGGATGTCGCACCACGTCCTTGCTCGTCATCGCGCAGAAGCTGATACCCTCCACTTTGCCAAGCACGCGCATCGCGACATCGAGTCCCGAAGGACTTCCGGACGGAAGATCCTTCTGGGTCAGGTCGCCGGTCACGACCACCTTCGAGCCAAACCCAATCCTCGTCAGAAACATCTTCATCTGCGCCGGGGACGTATTCTGCGCCTCATCGAGAATGATGAACGCGTTGTCCAGTGTACGCCCGCGCATATAGGCGAGCGGGGCTACCTCGATCAGACCCTTTTCCATATTCTTAAGAAAGCTGTCCGGTCCCATGATCTGATACAGCGCGTCGTAGAGCGGTCTCAGATAGGGATCGACCTTACTCTGCAGATCTCCCGGAAGAAATCCAAGCTTTTCGCCTGCCTCGATCGCAGGCCTTGTCAGAATGATCCGTCCCACCTCGTCGTTCTTAAACGCGGTGATCGCCATCGCCATCGCTAGATAGGTCTTGCCGGTGCCGGCCGGACCCGTGCCAAACACGACCATATCCCTGCGTATCGCGTCGACATACGCTTTCTGTCCGAGCGTCTTCGGCTTGATCGGCTTGCCGTTCACCGTATGGCAGATGCAGTCGCCGTCCATCTCCACCAGAGAGTCCTCTTTCTCCTCCATCGAAAGGGCAATCGCATAGTCCACGTTCTGCTCTGTGATGGTATTCCCTCTGGCCGAGAGCGCGCACAGGCTGTCAAAAATCTTCTTCGCCTTCTGTGCGCTCCCCGGGCTCCCGAGTATCCTCGTCTCCCCGTCGCGGTTCAGCACAGTGACGGTCAGCGCGCGCTCGATCTTCTTCACATACTGATCGAACTGGCCGAAGATATTCTGCTCCTGTCCCGCCGGAATATTAAGCGGCACCTCAACCATACTCATCGTCTGGCGATTCCTCCTCACGGTCTTCCACCGCCGTGCGCCGCGCCGCCTGTTCCCCGACAAGCAACGTTCCTGACGCGATGGCGGACTTCTCATTCCATTCTATTTTAACATCATTTTCAAATAATTGAACCCCCTTTTCCTGTAAATTTTTATAAAAATCCTGAAAATCGTCCCGCAAAATCCCCAAAACGTCTTCCTTCGAGCGCACCACATCCACGGATTCGTACTCTTTTGCCGTATATTTCCGGATATATAGCGGCAGATAGAAGTTCTCGCTCAGCCGGCACTGTGTGAGCTCGGAGAGCAGATCATACTGCTTCAGCGCGTCGAAATGCTCCGGCAGGGCGAAGGGCAGATCTCCGGCCTGTACCATCCAGGAAGTCTTCTCCCTGCCTGTGTAATGTTTCTGCCGTGCAACAATCGGAACCTCGTCGAAATATTTTTGTTTCCTCTGTATTACGATATCCGCGTCCGCCGCGACATGCTGCCAGGAGACGACCTCGCCGCTGTCGTCGCGAATCGGCAGCGCGCCTGAGACCAGCAGATCGCCTTTTTTCACTTTGTCCCCGGCGTGCACGGCAGGGAGTCCGGCTCTCGCGTAGACAGATACCACCGTGCCCGCGCGCGTCGCCACAAGGCTGCACGACTCCTGTTCCATATTCTTTTCCTCCTCGCCTTCCGTACCGAGGATTCCCTCTTTCACATGAATGAGCAGACGCGTCCCTTTCAGTTCCGCCGCCACCCAGGCAAACTGCGTAAAATAGTTGCGCACATCCGCCGCCAGTTTTTTGCAGTCCACCCCGGCCTTCCACATGCCGTGACGGATTCCAGCCTGCGTGAGATACTCGAAGATCACATCGTCCGTCTGCGACAGGTTTCCGTCGATGCTGATGTTCCAGATGTGCGCGGACAGCCAGAGCATCAGCGCGAACGCCGAGGCAATCCCCACAAGGTAGATCCTGCGCTTCCGATATCGGTGCATAAAAAAAGGAAGCCCGTGTCGCTCCGTTATTTTGACGGAAGCATGGCTCTTCTTAACAATTGATTTCAGTTTTTTAAAGTCTTTTCGATCCACATATGCCTCGTAGACCTCCTCCACCGGCCGAAGCTCCCACAGTCGGATCCCGTGATAGGCGCATAGATTCAGGAAACGGTCATAGGAGTCTCCTTTGATTCGGATGCGCACATATCCTTTCACAAGATTTGAAAACTGTCCTCTCATTCCACCCCTCCCGGACATATTCATTTCAGAATGTCTGTTTTGTTTCAGCTTCAATATTTCATTTCAGTTCTTCATATGTACTCTACCTTGTCAATCTTTCCGAAAATCTCGATCTCCTCCTTCGTATAGTTCACGATCCGCAGTCTCTTCCCACAAACGCAGACCTTTCTTCTGCTTGTGATAAGTTTTATCTCCTGCTCCGTATAGGACGAGATTCCTTTGAAATTTTCGATGACAACGCGCTCCTGCCCTTCTATCGAAACAAGAACATTTCCCTTCAGAAAATCTTCCGGGATCTGTGCCGCCTCCACAAGGGCCTTCATCGATTGCTTCAAATGCGGTTTCCTCATATAGCTCACGCCTTTGCGGTAGGGTTATCTCCTACAATCTATGTCCCAAAAGACGCAAATATGCCGCAGAACATGGAGCCCAGACCGGCATCCACATATTGCGGCATAAAGATTTTACTTGTGATACGGCTCCCCGCGCATGATGCGAAACCCCCGGTAGATCTGCTCCAGAAGGATCAGGCGCATGAGTTGGTGAGGAAAAGTCATGCTGGAAAAACTGAGCCGATAGTCCGCACGGCGCAGTACCTCATCGGACAACCCCAAGGATCCGCCGATCGCAAACACGAGGCTGCTCTCCCCCTGCACGCCAAGCTTCTCCATCTTCTCAGCCAGCTCCACGGAATCGAGCATCGTCCCGTCGATCGCGAGTGCGATTACATAGTCTGTCTCCCGGATACCGCGCAGCAGCCGCTCTCCCTCGATCCTTTTAATCTGTTCCTCCTCCGCCTGCGACGCCCTGTCCGGCGTCCGTTCATCCGTCACCTCGACGATCTCCAGTCTGCAATACTTTCCGAGCCGCTTGCTGTACTCCGCGATTCCGTCCCGTAGATATTTCTCCTTCACTTTCCCCACCGTGAGCAATGTAATCTTCATATGATCCACCAAAATACAAAAATATTTTCTCGCCGACCGTTATGCATTGTATTCCCAAATTTATGCCTACATGAATCAGGGGTTGCAAGTGAACATTCGTTTGGATTTCCAAGTGTTTTCAGCCACAAACCGTTTCATCGGTTTTGGCTGGAAATACGCCGGAATGATACCGAACAAATGCTCACCGCAGCCCCGTCCTAATTACGCACTTACTTTATGCTTCAATTTTTGTTGTTCAGGAACTCATGAATCCCTTTCGCGGCCGCCTTGCCCGCCCCCATCGCGAGGATAACCGTGGCCGCGCCTGTCACGGCGTCGCCGCCCGCATACACGCCGTCCTTGGATGTCTTGCCCGTCTCCTCGTCGGCGATGATGCACTTCTTGCGGTTTACGTCCAGACCGATCGTCGTGGAGGAGATCAGCGGGTTCGGCGAGGTGCCGAGTGACATGATCACCGTGTCCACCTCGATGTCGAACTCAGAGCCCGGAATCTCCACCGGACGTCTTCTGCCGGACGCATCCGGCTCGCCAAGCTCCATGCGGATGCAGCGGATGCCGCACACATTGTCGTTCTCGTCGGTCAGGATCTCGGTCGGATTCGTCAGGAGGTCAAAGATGATGCCCTCCTCCTTCGCGTGATGCACTTCCTCCGCACGCGCCGGGAGCTCTGCCTCGCTGCGGCGATAGATGATATGTACCTCAGCACCCAGACGAAGCGCCGTCCTGGCCGCGTCCATCGCAACATTGCCGCCGCCGACGACCGCCACCTTCTTGCCGTGTACGATCGGCGTGTCATAGTCGTCGCGGAACGCTTTCATCAGGTTGTTTCTCGTCAAATATTCGTTCGCGGAGAACACGCCCTTCGCGGTCTCGCCCGGGATACCCATGAACATCGGAAGTCCGGCACCGGAACCGATAAACACTGCCTCGAAGCCCTCCTCGTCCATCAGCTCGTCGATCGTGACCGACTTGCCGATGATGACGTTCGTCTCAATCTTCACGCCGAGGGACTTGACGTTCTCTACTTCCTTTGCCACTACGTCGAGCTTCGGAAGACGGAATTCCGGAATGCCGTAGACGAGCACTCCGCCCGGCTCATGCAGAGCCTCGAAGATCGTCACGTCGTAGCCAAGCTTCGCCAGGTCGCCCGCGCAGGTCAGCCCGGACGGACCGGAACCGATCACCGCCACCTTCTTGCCGTTCTTCTCCTGCGGAGTCGGCGGCTTAATGCCGTTCTCACGCGCCCAGTCAGCCACGAAACGCTCCAGCTTGCCGATGGAAACCGGCTCGCCCTTGATACCGCGGATGCACTTGCCCTCGCACTGGCTCTCCTGCGGACATACACGGCCGCAGATCGCCGGAAGCGCGCTGGACTCGGAGATCACCTTGTAGGCCTCCTCGACATTGCCCTCTTTCAGCTCTCCGATGAAATCCGGGATGTTGATGTTGACCGGGCAGCCCTGCACGCACTTCGCGTTCTTGCAGTGCAGGCAGCGCTGTGCCTCCTCGACTGCCTCTTCCTTATTGTAACCGAGACATACCTCGTCAAAATTTGTCGCTCTCACCTTCGGCTCCTGCTCTCTCACCGGAACCTTCTTCAATACGTCTGCCATTATTTGTCACCTCCGCAATTCCCGCATCCGCCGTGATGCGTCTTGCCCTCACGGAACTCGAGCAGCTTTCTGCCTTCCTCCGTCTTGTACATCGCCTGGCGCTTCATCGCCGCGTCAAAGTCAATCAGATGTCCGTCGAACTCCGGCCCGTCGACACAGGCGAACTTCACCTCGTCGCCGACCATCACACGGCAGGCGCCGCACATGCCAGTACCGTCCACCATGATCGGGTTCATGCTGACGATCGTCTTGAGGTTGTACTTCTTCGTGGTCAGGCAGCAGAATTTCATCATGATCATCGGACCGATCGCGACGCAGTGGTCGTAGCTCTTGCCTTCCTTCTCGTGCAGATCCTCGATGACCTTCGTCACCATACCGCTTCTGCCGTAGGAGCCGTCGTCCGTCGTTATGTAAAGGTTGCCGCAAACGGATTTGAACTTGTCTTCCATGATCACGAGATCCTTCGTCTTCGCGCCGATGATCACGTCCACGTCGATGCCATGCTCATGCAGCCACTTCGCCTGCGGATACACCGGAGCCGTGCCGACGCCGCCGGCCACAAACAGAATCCTCTTTTTCTTCGTCTCCTCGAGCTCGCTCTCCAGACACAGCTCGGACGGCTGTCCCAGCGGTCCCACGAAATCGCGGAAGGAATAGCCCGTCTTCAGCTGCGCAAACTTCTCCGTGGAAGCTCCAATCGGCTGGAATACGATCGTGATCGTACCCGCCTCTCTGTCGTAGTCGCAGATCGTGAGCGGGATGCGCTCGCCAACCTCATCCGCCTTGGCAATGATGAACTGCCCAGGCAGGCAGCGCTTTGCAACACGGGGCGCATCCACGACCATCTCGTAGATGTTGGCTGCAAGCTGCCCTGCTTTCAAAATCTTGTACATACCCTACCTCCATATTCGTACTTTACAGGGAAGCCCCTGCCCTTACTGCCGCCCATTCTCCCGATGATTACTCCTCAGATATGACGCGGGCGGTTCACATCCTATACAGTATATTACAACCATTTGAAAAATTCAACGGCAAATTTACGGATCATACCGCAAGTTTTTGGTTACTGTTCAGGCCAGACCGAAGCACTTGCTGCTGAGGCCGTAAGAAAGTGATTCAGGACTAGCTTCGCGTCGCTGGTCACGGAGTGAACAGTAACGGTTTTGTCCGGATACTCGCAATACTAATTTTGCTCCAGATAGTTCTCAAACTCCTCTGCCGACATCAGGATCTTTCTGGGCTTCGTGCCCTCCTCCGGCCCGACGACGCCGGCGTCTGAGAGCTGATCCATGATGCGCGCCGCGCGGTTAAAACCGATCTTAAACACACGCTGCAGCATGCCGATGGAAGCCTTATCCTTGTCGATGATGAATTTCCCGGCGTCCGCGAAGAGCGCATCGGTATCTTCATTGCCCTTTGCCGCGGAGACCGCCTGCTGTACCTTCGCAATCTGCTCCTCCATCTGCGCATCGTAGGACACGGCCGTGTTCTCATTCTTCAGGAAGTCGACTACGTCCGCGACCTCCTCGTCCGAGACGAACGCGCCCTGCACGCGTGCCGGCTTCTGATAGCCCTGCGGGTAGAACAGCATATCGCCCTTGCCGAGCAGCTTTTCCGCGCCGTTCATGTCGATGATCGTGCGCGAATCCACGCCCGAGGAAACCGAAAACGCAATACGGGACGGCATATTCGCCTTGATCAGTCCTGTGATGACGTTGACCGACGGACGCTGCGTCGCGATGATCAGATGGATGCCCGCCGCTCTTGCAAGCTGGGCCAGACGACAGATAGAATCCTCGACCTCTCCCGGCGCGACCATCATCAGGTCGGCGAGCTCGTCCACGATGATGACGATCTGCGGAAGCTTCTGCGGCTTGTTCTCGTCTTCGATGTCCTTCAGAGCCTCGATCTTCTGATTGTAGCCTTTCAGATCACGCACGCCAACCTCCGCGAACTTGTCGTAGCGCGACATCATCTCGGCCACGCCCCAGTTCAATGCCCCGGCCGCCTTCTTCGGATCGGTCACGACCGGGATGAACAAGTGCGGAATGCCGTTGTACACACTCAGCTCAACGACCTTCGGGTCGATCATGATCAGCTTGACCTCCTCCGGCGAAGCCTTGTAGAGCAGACTGATGATGATTGTGTTGATACACACGGACTTACCGGAACCGGTCGCACCCGCGATCAGCAGATGCGGCATCTTCGCGATATCCGAGACGACCACCTTGCCGCCGATGTCTTTGCCGGTCGCAAAGGCGAGCTTAGACGGGTGGTTTTTGAACTCGTCCGATTCCAGCAGATCGCGCAGGGATACCGCACTGTTCTCACTGTTCGGCACCTCAATGCCCACGGCCGACTTGCCTGGGATCGGAGCCTCGATGCGGATATCGGCCGCCGCCAGATTGAGCTTGATATCGTCGGAAAGTCCCACGATGCGGCTGACCTTTACGCCCTGCTCCGGGAGCAGTTCGTAGCGCGTCACGCTCGGACCGCAGCTCACATTCGTCACGGTCGCGTGTACGCCGAAGCTGTCCAGCGTCTGCTGAAGCTTCGCAGCCGTGCTTCGGATCTCCTGCTCCTGATTGCCGCCCTTGCCGCCCTTGCCTTTCTTCAGCAGATCGATCGGCGGATAAATGTATTCCGGGCGCACCGCCTCGGCGGTCTTCGCCATCTCAGCCTCCACGGAGGCGATCCCCTCCTCGATCTCTTTCTGTGAGGAGCGCGGATTGCGCTTCGAGGATGCGTGTTCCTGTTCCACGGCAGGCTGCTGCGCTTCTTCCTGTCCATCGGTCTCGTCTGAAACTGCAGCGGAAGGTAACGCTTCCCTGTCTGCCGGCTTTTTTCTCTCTTTCATATTGTCTTCAAGAACAGTTGTCCCGCGCAAGACTGTTTTCGCCGAAGCGCTGTCCGAATTGTCCGGGGAATCGCTTTTCTTCGCATCCGTCTCGGTCTGAATTCCCTCGATATGTATCCGGGAGACATCTGTCGTATCATGATACAGCTCTAAACCGGAAGTGTTCTGCGGCTGTTTTTTCTGTGCAGACGATTCGCCCAGCTCAATATAGCTGTTCCGGCCTGTCGTATTTGCGGAAGCCGTGCTTCTGGCGGATCGTCCTCTGTCTGTCCCGCGCTTCGGCGTGATCTCGTGGACCTCCATCCCGACCCTGAACGGATCGCCCTGGATCTTTGTATCTGTCGTCACTCCCGACACCTTATGATGTTCACGGCTGTTCACCGGGAACAGTACCGGAACGTCGATCCGCGTCCTCTGCGAATGCGAAGAAGTTTCCTGCTGATTCATCGATCTGCTCTGTGGATACACAGAGCCCTGCGGTCCCACTGCTCCGTTTTGCGGATATGCCCCCTGCTGATACATGGACGCCTGCTGCGCATAGTTCGCGGGCTGCTCCCCGCGTTTTCCCTTTCGTTTTCTGTCACGCCCCGGCAAAACATCCTGTCCCTGAGAAATCTGTCTCTGCCACGGCTGTGCTCCCAATATAGTTTGTCCCGGTAACGAATGCATTCCCGGCATCATCTGTCCCGATGTACCGACATTCAGAGACTGTCCTGATGTTCTTTGCGCCTGCGGCAATCCATCAGATCCCTCAATCCCTTCGGAAGCGTCCAGCATCTCCTGCGGCAGATCCCACGCGTCCCTGCGCTCCCGCTCCCTGCGGTACTCTTCCCTGCGCCGGGCGTTCGATTCCTTCGCGGAGCGGACGACCTTGCTGCCCTGACGCTTCACACTGCGCATCAGCGACTTCTGAGTAATCAGTACAAGGCAGATGATCGTGAGGATCAGAAGGACAATCCCTGTGCCGATCGCCCCGAACGCAGGGCGAAACAGACCACAGATCATACCGCCGATCACACCGCCGCCGTTTTTATAGGAAGCGCTGTGTTCGTAGATTTCCGCAATATCCCTGATATCCTGATAATCCTTTGTAAAAAGTGTCGCAAAACTGCAGATGCACACAAACAGTCCCAGCGAGGAGAAGAATTTCACACCCGCGACGCGACTGCCGCGGTTCGAGATCAGAAATGCCGCCGCTATGAACAGCAAAAACGGAAACAGGTACGCGGTGATCCCAAAGATTCCGAAACTGATGTCGGATACTACGTTGCCCACATAACCGCCTATGCCGAGATAGCTGATAAAGATCAGAATACAGACTGCCAGCACGAGCCACAATGCTGCCTCGCGCATGATCATCGGATTCGCGTCCGCGCGCTCCGGCTCCTGCACCGGCGTCGGGCTTACGCGTTTCGCCTCAGAGCGGGCCGACTTTGCAGTCCGGCTGCCCGAAGCACTGCTCTTTTGGGACGCCGCGCTCCCCTTCGTCGGCGTCGTCTTTTTCTTTGCCGTATTCGCTGCCAATTTTTTCTCCCCTTTATCCTTGTTTATGGACTGCGCATTCGCTTATCTTTGCGCGGCCCAATGATTTCACGAAATTAAATCAGAAAATGTCCGACGATTGCCACGATCCCCACTGCGAAGCAATAGTACGCGAAATAATGGAATTTCTTTTTGCGCACAATGATCAGCATCGTCTTGATACAGATATATCCGACCACTCCCGCGAACACCATACCGACCGCGTAGACCGCGATCTGTGATGTCTGAATCGGTTCCGCGATTACGTCCTTGATCTCCAGCACTGCCGCGCCGAGGATCGCCGGGATCGAAAGAATGAAAGAATACTTGACCGCAAATTTCCGCTCCAAGCCGCAAAACAGGCAGGTTGCGATCGTCGTCCCCGAGCGGGAAAGCCCCGGCAGAGTGGCGAGCCCCTGCGCCGCGCCGATCACAAGGCCGTTCCCGTAGCTGACTGTCTTCGGGGTCTTGTTCCCCTCTTTTTTGAGTTCTGCCATCAGAAGCAGGACGCCGGTGATCAAAAGGCAGATGCCCGGGATCAAAAGCGTCTCGCCCGCTCCCTCCACGATATCCTTGCCGAGCACGCCGATGAGGCCGGTAGGCACGGTGGACACAAGGATCAGCACCACGAATTTGCGGTAGCTGTTGTGAACTATCTTCTTATATTTCAGGGAAGTCTTATGTATCTTGTTCAGGAGAAAAGTATGCAGGTTCGAGAAGATATCCCCGACCATGAACAGCGCTTCTCTGATCATATTCCAGATGTCTTTGTGATAGACAATGAACACCGCCACAAGCGTTCCCAGATGCAGCATGATGTCAAACAGCATGCTACCGTTCGTCTCGATGTGAAAAATATTTTCTAAAATAGCAAGGTGTCCGGAGCTGCTGACTGGCAGAAACTCCGTCACGCCCTGCACGATTCCGAGAAAGATCGATTCTAAAACTGACATACCATCCTCCGATATTCATAAATAAAATGATGGGATCAAAAAATACCCGATATATTATAGCAGAGAATTCGGGAAGAGACAAGTTTTTTCATTTCCCGTCGTCTCTCTTCTGTTCTCACGCCTCGATCATCTTGTATAGCTTCCCCAAAGCGTCGCTGATCCCGCCGACTGCGTCGATAAGTCCTTCGTTGACCGCGTCGCCGCCCACAAGGATCGTGCCGAGGTCTTTTGTCAGGATCCCAGTGTCGAGCATCAGTTCCTCAAGCCGTTCCCGCCCCGCCCGCGAGTGCTCGGAGATGAAACCGAGAATGCGATCCTGCATCTGCTTAAAATAATCGTAGGTCTGCGGGGCTCCGATCACGGTGCCGTTCATGCGCACCGGATGGATCACCATCGTGCCTGTCTTTACGATGAACGAATAATCGGTCGACACGGCGATCGGCACGCCGATCGAATGGCTCCCGCCGAGTACCAGCGACACAGTGGGCTTGCTTAAGGACGCGATCATCTCCGCGATCGCAAGTCCGGCTTCCACATCTCCGCCCACCGTATTGAGCAGGATCAGAAGGCCTTCGATCTCCTGGCTGTCCTCAATCGCCGCCAACCGCGGCAACACATGCTCGTACTTTGTCGTCTTGGAGTTGGCGGACAGGCACTCATGTCCTTCAATCTCTCCGATCACACTCAGAAGATGGATTTTGTGGCTCAAGACCACCTCTCCGGTCTCCCGTATCGCCTCGCGCTGTTCTTTCTGCGATCCACACTCCGATTCGTTCTCCTTTTCGCTTTCCTGTCTCTGTGTATCCTCTATCATTTGCCGTCTCCTTTTCATTATATTTCGCGCTTTTGAATGTTCAGTACCTCCCAATGATATAAAAACGCATTTATCTTCAGTATTTCCCAAAAGCGAAAAAGCATACGAAATCACACATAAAAGGGGCCGGAACCTTCACCCCGCAAATCGCGGCGGCTGTTCCGGCCTGTAGGCAAATGATTCTGTTCCAGCTACACATCTCAGTGATAGAAATACTGCTCCCGCAGCGTATGGACCATGTCCTCATACCGCTCCCGGCACGCTTCCTTCTCTCCGTTCTCGATCATGCGGATGCATGGGGACAGATAGTCCTCCCAGATCGAACGATAGATCTCGTCCGCGTCCTCCCTCTGCCCGATATGCTTCACGACAGACGGAGCGACATCGTAATACTCCTGTATCATCTCTCTTCCGCCCTGCAGGGACGCAAGATAGGTATCCCTGTAATTGCGCAGAAGCGTCAGCTCATAGCAGTCGTCCGGTTTACCGAACGTCTGGCAGACAGCGGTCGTAATATAGCAGAATTTTTTGTGGAAACCCTGCTCGATCTCCGCAAAACCCGTCGCCTGAATCGCCGATTTCGGAAACGCTTCCTTCCACGCCGCGGTCAGCCTGTCCGCGAGCGGCGCAGAAGAATTTCCTTTGTACTCCAGAATCATTGGAAAAACGAACGCCACCATCGCCATGTTGAGATCCATCATCCTGCGGTCTTTCTCACTCCTGCGCCCGCACGCGTCCATCCGGGACTTTGCGTACTCGACAAGCGCTCCGGCCATGTTCGCGATAAACTGTTCCTTGTCTATGACAGAATTATACCCTTTTTCGATTGCGTCGAACGTCTGGAAATTCATCTGATAGAGCTGCTGAAAATGGGACGCGTACAGATTCCTCTTAAAATGCGGCAGGGGATCCTCGCAGCACTCCAGAAGCTTCGGCATGCCCTCGATCCCGGTCAGATAGTAATTCATGTCCGTCTACTCCTCCAGATTCGTGTAGACCGCCTGGACGTCGTCGTCCTCATCAAGCATGTCGAGCGTCCGATTCAGCTGTCTCAGCGCGTTCTCATCCGTCAGCGCGACATAATTTTGCGGGATCATCGTGACCTCGGCGGAAGCCATCGTAATGCCGGCGTTCTCAAGGGCCTGACGCACCTCGCTGAAGTCGTCCGGCGCCGTGAGGATCTCAAAGCTGTCCTCTTCCTCGGAGAAGTCGTCCGCTCCGGCGTCAAGCGCGGTCATCATCAGATCGTCCGCATCCATATCGCACTCTTCCTTGTCGATGATGATCTGGCCTTTCTGATCGAACATGTAGGAGACACATCCCTGCGTGCCGATGCTGCCGCTGCCCTTCGTAAACGCGTTGCGCACATTGGAAGCCGTGCGGTTCTTGTTGTCGGTCAGCGCCTCGACGATGATCGCGATGCCGCCCGGGCCGTAGCCTTCGTATGTAACGTACTCATAGTTTACGGAGCCGAGCTCGCCGGCCGCCTTTTTGATGCCACGGTCGATCGTGTCGTTCGGCATGTTGTTGGCCTTCGCCTTCGCGATGATATCGCGCAGACGGCTGTTGTTCGCCGGATCCGAACCGCCCTCCTTGACCGCCACCGCGATCTCACGGCCGATGATCGTGAAGATCTTGCCCTTCGCCGCGTCGTTTTTCTCCTTCTTGTGCTTGATATTCGCAAATTTTGAATGTCCTGACATAAGCCAAATGTCACTCCTTTTCCTGTTCTTCGTATTTTGTTATTTTGACAAGACGGATCATCTTGTTCTCTACCTTCACGATCTGGAATCGATAGCCTCCTGCCATGACCTCAGCCTGTTCCCCGTCCGCGGGGATCCGGTCGAGCCTTGAGATCAGCAGTCCGTTCAGCGTATCGTACTCCTTCTCATCGTCCTCGAGGGAAAGTTCGAGCTCGTCCACAACCTCGTCCAGCGGCGCCATGCCGTCCATCAGATAAACGCCGTCTGCCTCCCGCCGGATCATCGGCTGCTCGTTGTCATACTCGTCCTGAATGTTTCCGACGATCTCCTCCAGAATATCTTCCATCGTCACGAGTCCCGCCGTCTGGCCGTACTCGTCGACCACGATCACCATCTGCAGCTTCTCCGCCTGCATACTGCGAAACAGGTCGTGGATGCCGCGCGTCTCGGGAATGAAACGCACCTTGCGCAAAAGCTCCGGGATATCGCGGATCTGCCAGTCGTCGTACTCGTTCATCGTGTGGAACTTCATCGCGTCCTTGAAATGAAGCACGCCGATGATATTGTCAATGTTGTCATCGTAGACCGGAAAGCGCGAAACCGTCTGCTCCACCATGAAAGCGATCGCGTCGCGCAGATTCGTCGTCCCGCTGATATCAATGATATTCTTGCGGCGCGTCATGATATCTTCTGCTTTCTTGTCGTCCAGCTCGAAGATGTTCTGGATCATCTCCGCCTCTTTCGCGTCCAGTACGCCCTGCTCATGCCCCTCGTTCACCATTGAGATGATCTCATCCTCCGTCACTTCCTGCTCGAAAGCATGAGGATCGATCCCAAACAGCTTCGCAAAGAGGTTTGTCACAAGCGTCAGCAGATATGTAAACGGAAAAAGCACCGTCATCACAGCGCCTGCAGAGGAAAACCCGGATAACACAAAACGTCGGAGGTATCTGCGCCCCAACATTCTCGGAACAGAATTCCCGATCAGATAACACACGACCAGAAGGATCGGGAGCGTCAGAAACAGGGGCGCGCCCGTATAAACGCACACTCCCAACACGCCTGCGGCAATGCACGCCGCCGTGTGCGTCAGCCAGTTCGCGGAGACCATGCGCCCCGGGCGATCCTTCAGCTCAAGAACCCTGTCCGGTGTCTTTCCCGCCTCCTGACAAATCGACTGAAGCTCCGCGTCCGACGCGGCGTCCATCGCCGCGTGAAAGGCGGTCATGATAAAATCCGTCAGCAACAGCGCTGCCAAAAGAATCGTACCGGCCAATCGGCCAGTGTCACTGTCCATAAAATGTGTTACTCCTTAAATAAAACTGTATCCTCAGGTACATTGATTTAATATAACATCTTCATCTGCGTTCGTCAAGTTTTACTATTCGCCCTATGTAAGCAGCTCCAGACTAACCTGAAGGGCCTTGTCAACGCGTTCGAGCATCTCCATATCCAGATGGCACACCCGGTCCTTCAGACGCCGTTTGTCGATCGTGCGCAGCTGTTCCAGCAGAATCACGGAATCCCGGACGATCTGATAGCGTCCCGACTCGATCTCGACATGCGTGGGCAGCTTCGCCTTGTTCATCTTCGATGTGATCGCCGCGCAGATCACGGTCGGGCTGTGACGGTTACCCACATCGTTCTGGATGATGAGCACCGGGCGTACGCCGCCCTGCTCCGAACCGACCACAGGCCTCAGATCCGCGTAAAAAATGTCGCCTCTTCTGATATTCACAAAACTCACACTCCGATACAAGGATTTTTCCGTTTGTTACCTTAAGTATCTCCCTGTTTCTTTTGTATATTCATGTGAGTATAAAAACATTTAATCAATATAGACTCGCGGCACTCTCTTTCCGATATCACAGACAAACTCATAAGGAAAGCGCCCAGAGAGCGCGTCCAGCTCCTCGATCGTGATCTGCGCGTCCCCGTCGCGCCCCAGAAGCGTCACCTCGTCGAGCAGCTGCGCGTCCTCTATGTCAGACACGTCCACCATGAACTGATCCATACAGACGCGGCCGAGGATCGGCGCTTTCTTCCCGCGTATCAGAACATGGCCCTTGCTGCTCAGACTTCTCGGATAGCCGTCGCCGTAGCCGACCGGAACCGTAGCCACACGCATTGCGCGCGGCGTCACAAACGTTCCGCCGTAGCTGATCGGCGTTCCCGCTTCCAATGTCTTGATATAGACCACATGCGACTTCAGCTCCATTGCCGGAGAAAGCGCAAAGCTTCGATCCATCTCCCCGGAGGGATAAATTCCGTAAATACTGATACCGGCACGTACAAGGTCCATGTTCGCTTCCGGCAGCTCCATGATCCCGGCGCTGTTCGAACAGTGCCGCAAAAATCCGCTCAACCCATCTTTCTCCAGACGATCGCAGAAGGCAGAGAAGCGCTCCAGCTGTCGTCTCGCGAAACTCTTGTCCGTCTCGTCGGCCCGAGCGAAGTGGGTAAACACGCCTTCGATCTGAATCTGCGAACAGGCGCGGATCTGTCGGACGATCTCCGCTCCGTCGTCATTGTCCGCCACGCCGATGCGCGACATCCCGGTATCTACCGCCAGATGAACCGGAGCATGTACCCCGACCGCCGCCGCGGCTTCCGAAAACTCCCGCGCCATATCGACTGTGAAGATCGTCGGGCGTATGCCCCGCGCAGCCATCGCCGGATAATCCTCCGCAAAGGTATAGCCGAGGATCAGGATCGGCTTTGTGATCCCAGCCTCGCGCAGCACAAACGCCTCGGAAGCCGCCGCGACCGCATATCCCCATATGTAGTCGTACTGCTCTGTCATCCTTGCGATCGGCACCGCGCCGTGGCCGTAACCGTCTGTCTTGATGACCGCAATCATCTGTACGCCTTCCCGGAGATTGTCCTTCATCCGCCGAAAGTTCTCGGCGATCGCTCCCATATGAATATATGCGCTGACTCTTCCGTTGCTCATCCTTCTGTCCTCCATTTCAATGCGGGTCGCGGGGCTTTTATGCTCCCATCTGTCCCGCATTGCTCAGTCATTCTTCCTTTCTGTCCTCTATCTCATCGATCCGCTTCAGCACTTCGCCGATCTGATCCGCGATGTCGCGCGCGATCATGCCGTAAGCGCTGCGCTTCTCCTGCGCGGCGTCCCCCGCCAGTCCGTGCAGGTAAACTCCGAGTGCAGTCGCGTCAAACGCCGGCATCCGCTGTGCCAGCAATCCGCAGATCACGCCGGTCAGAATATCTCCGGAGCCTCCGACCGCCATTCCGTTGTTGCCCGAGGTATTCACGTAGACTCTCGATCCGTCCGAGGCGATCGTGCGCGCGTCCTTCAGCGCGCAGACCACGCCGTACTCCCGCGCAAACTGTCTCGCCGTCCGCAGAATATCCTCCAGGATCTCCTCCTTTGTGCTGTCGGTGAGCCGCATCATCTCCCCGATGTGCGGCGTCAGGATCACAGACGCTTTTGTTTCGTATAAAAGCTCCATGTGTCCAGACAACAGGTTCAGACCGTCCGCGTCGATCACGAGCGGTTTTTGATATTCTGAAAGCACCGTCGTGAGGATCTTCTCCGACAGGTGTCCGGTCCCGAATCCAGGGCCGATTCCTGTCACATCCGACCATGCAAGGGCTTCCTGCAGTTCTCTCGCGGGAAAGCGATCCTCGCTATAATGCGGGATTCCTTCACCGATCCCGTTGGTCTGTCCTCCTGTCGAAATGCAGTCGTCGCTGTAAGTCGTGACGATCGCCTCAGGGAGATATGTCTGTATGATCTCACGATTGCACTCCGGCGTGAACACGCGCACCAGTCCGCTCCCGCTGCGGTAGGCCGCCATCGCGCAGAGACACGCGGCCCCGCTCATCCCGCGGCTGCCTGCGATCAGCAATACTTTCCCATAAGTACCCTTGTTGGAGTATGGTCTGCGCCTCGCGATCCTGGAGAGATCCTCCTCCCCATAAGTAAAGACGCTCGGGATCCCGCGCTGAAAGCGATCCGCCGTGATGCCGATCTCCCGGCGCACGACCTTTCCGCAGAACTCCGTCCCCGGAAACAATACCTGACCGATCTTTCGGTACGCAAAGGTGACCGTTAGGTCCGCCTCCACGGCAAGTCCGAGGATCGCGCCCGTGTCCGCGCTCACGCCGGACGGAATATCCACCGCCACCTTGAACGCGGACTGCTGGTTGATCCAGTCGATGACCTGTGCGTACCTTCCCTGCGCTGTCCGTGACATCCCGATGCCGAAAATGGCGTCTACTATAACAGTATATTCACGTGTCATGAAATTACTGCTGATTTTTATCCCGCAATTTTCGCAGATCTGTCTCTGTGTCGCGGTCTCCTCCGTCATCGACTCCTCGTTCCCGACAAAGGCGACCGTCACGCGCACGCCCTGTTCGTCAAGCAGGCGCGCCACGGCGAAACCATCCCCGCCGTTGTTGCCGGAGCCGCAGACCACAAGCACCGACCGGAGATCGCAGTTTGCCCGGCGGATCTCATCTACGACGGAGAGCGCCGCCCGCTCCATCAGCACGAGCGACGGAATCCCAATCTTCTCGATCGTGTCGCTGTCGCAATGCTTCATCTGTTCCGCGTTCAGTAAAAATTCCATCTGCCGCTCTCCTTTCCTCCAGCTCATTGTTTCTGCATATCGTTCGGCACTTTTCTACAATACCATAAGTAAAAGGAAAGCCGGCAGAGCTCTTTCCCGCCGGCCTGTCGTCGCCTGTTCTGTGTTGTCGATTCCGCTGACTTCATACAGATCATTCAGTTCATGGGTTCCAAATGGTTCAGGTTGTAAGACAGCTGCATCAAGCTTTCCGAGAGATGCACGTTTTCCACGATGACATTCGACGGCACGTGCAGGTCCGTGTGCGCAAAATTCCAGATCGCCTTTATCCCGTTCTCCACAAGGATCGGAGCGATCACCTCTGCGCCGCTCTTCGGGAGCGTCAGCGCGGCGATCTGTATCTTATGCTCCCGGATAAACTGCGGGAGCTCGTCCGTCATGCGGATCTCGATTCCGCGAACCGTACGCCCGCAGAGCTTCGGATTGTTGTCAAAGATTCCCTTGATCCAGAATCCGCGCTTCTCGAATTTCACATAGTTGGCAAGCGCCTGTCCGAGATTGCCCGCCCCGACGATGATCATATTGTAGACCTTGTCCAATCCGAGGATCTTGCCGATCTCTGTATACAGATACTTCACATTGTAGCCGTAACCCTGCTGTCCGAAGCCCCCGAAATTGTTCAGATCCTGGCGGATCTGCGACGCGGTGACGCCCATCAGCTCGCTCAGCTCGCCCGATGAGATTCGCTCCACTTTTTTCTCCAGCAGGTCTCCCAGGTATCGATAATAGCGCGGCAGCCGTTTGACTACCACTTTTGAAATCTCATGATCTTCCACGTTCTGTCCTCTTCTTCCGCAACCGTTCTCTCCACAAGCAACACGTTATCATTCAGAAATATTATAACTGCCTGTCTATTTCTTGTCAATCACAGCCGGATCAGCTTCGAATCCGCAATGTTCTTCCTCGTACACAGAAATACTTCGTCCTTCTCCTGCAGCACCGTGTCGCCCCTTGGCACAAGCGGATCGCCGTCCCTGCGGATCATGACGATCAGCGTCTGGCGCGACAGGTCGAGATCGCGTATCCTGCAGCCGTTCCACGGATGCGTCTCGCCGAGAATGATCTCTCGCAGAGTGAGACTGCTGTGATCCGCGCCGGACTCTGCGCTCAAAACGACCGCGTCGCCCTCCCCGACCAGCGTGTCCGCGTAAGGCGCGAGCATCGTTCCGTCCGGTCTTTGGATCATCGCGAGAAACAGTCCCTTCGGAAGCTTCAGGCTGTCCACCTTCTGTCCGATCCAGGGATGCCCATGTCCGATCTGCAGCCGTACAAAGCGCATCTCCTCATTCAGAAGATAATTCGCCGACTCACGGATCGTCGCGTACTGCTCAACGAATCCGGCGGAGAGAATACCGGTAGGGATCGCCACCATGCCGACGCCGAGGAAGGTGATGATAATACCGAAAATGCGCCCGGCCACCGTGACCGGATAAATGTCCCCGTATCCGACCGTCAACAACGTGGACACCGACCACCAGAAGCCGGAGAACGCATTCTTGAACACTTCCGGCTGCGCTTCATGCTCCAGTCCGTACATGCACAGGGAGGACGCCGTCATCAGTATCAATATGATCAGGACCGACGACACGATTTGCCCCCTCTTGCGCCGGAGCACGTCCGAGATGACATTGAAGGCGTCATAGTATCGATTGACCCGGAACAAGCGGAAGATCCGGATCACGCGGAACATGCGGAACGCCACGATCCCCGCCGGGAAAAAGATCGGAAGGTAAAACGGCAGGAACGACAGCAGGTCGATGATCCCGGTGAAGGAAAGCACATACTTCCACCTCGCCCTTGCCACCGACATCCCCGGATACAGGTAATCCGCCGTCCAGACACGAAGCACATACTCCACCGTGAACCCGACCACCGTGACGCACTCCAGCGTATGGAGCAGCCATTTGTAGCTTGCAGACGCCTCGAACGTGTCGAAGATCGCGATGAACAGGTTGCACAGGATCGCGACCGTCATCAGCACGTCAAACAGAATGCTCGGGAAATCCCCGGCATTGCCAATCTGGATGATGTCAAAAATGCGTTTTTTCTTCTGTTTTATTCCGTCAAACATAAAAAACCTCATATCCACAGGCAAATAGTGTTGCTTCACAAAAGCCACATATATACAGTATAACATCTGCTTCATTTTATTCAAGCAGGATTTCTTTTGCTTATTGTCTTTTTCCTGATTTTCTGTATAATTATGTCTGAAGCTTATTTGCTTCGCATTTTTCACACAAATATAAAAGGAGCATCTTCATGATACTTTCCTGTCAGAATATATCGAAATCCTTCGGCACGGACGTCATCCTCTCGGGCGCCTCGTTTCACATTGAGGACCACGAGAAGGCCGCCATCGTCGGCATCAACGGCGCGGGCAAGACGACGCTGTTGCGCATTATCGTCGGCGAATCAGAGCCGGATACGGGCGTCGTCGCGCTCACGAAAGGCAAAACGCTCGGCTACCTCGAACAGCATCAGGACGTCAACAGCACGCAGACCATCTATGCCGAGCTGCTCAGCGTAAAGCAGGAGCTTCTGCAGATGGAACAGCGGCTGCGCTCGATGGAGCACGAGATGAAACATCTCACCGGCGACGCGCTCTCCGATCTCATGGAGCAGTACAACCGCGTCTCGGTGGAATTTGAGCACGGCAACGGTTATGCCGTCCGCAGCGAGGTGGTCGGCATCCTGAAAGGGCTTGGCTTTACCGAAGATGAATTTGACAAGCAGATCTGCACGCTCTCCGGCGGGCAGAAGACGCGCGTCGCCCTCGGACGGCTGCTGCTCTCCGCGCCCGACATCCTGCTGCTCGACGAGCCGACGAACCATTTGGACCTGAATTCGATCGCATGGTTAGAAAACTATCTGATGACCTACAGCGGCGCGGTGCTGATCGTCGCGCACGACCGCTATTTTCTGAACCGTGTCGCCACGAAGATCATTGAGATCGACAATGGGAAGCTTTCCGTTTTTTCAGGCAACTATACCGCCTACGCGGAGAAAAAGGCGCAGCTGCGCGAGGCTGCCTGGCGCGCGTACCTGAATCAGCAGCAGGAGATCAAACACCAGGAGGCCGTCATCGCGAAGCTGAAATCCTTCAACCGCGAGAAATCCATCAAACGCGCGGAGAGCCGCGAAAAGATGCTGGGCAAGATCGAAGTACTGGAGAAGCCTTCAGAAGTCCGCTCGGACATGCATCTGCACTTTACTCCGCAGATCACAAGCGGCAACGACGTGCTGACCGTCGAGCATCTGTCCAAATCCTTCCCGGGCAACCCGCTCTTCTCGGATCTGAATTTCACGATCCGCCGCGGCGAGCGCGTCGCGGTCATCGGCGACAACGGCACCGGCAAGACGACGATACTCAAGATCCTGAACGAGCTGACCCCGGCGGATACCGGCGCGTTCACACTGGGCAGCAAGGTGCATATCGGCTACTACGATCAGGAGCATCAGCTCCTCCACATGGAGAAGACGCTCATGGAAGAGATCTCCGACGTCTACCCGGACATGACGAACACCGAGATCCGCAATGTGCTCGCATCTTTCCTCTTCACCGGGGACGACGTGTTCAAGCGCGTCAGCGACTTGAGCGGCGGCGAGCGCGGACGGCTTGCCCTGGCGCGCCTCATGCTCTCGAAGGCAAATTTCCTGATCCTCGATGAGCCGACGAACCATCTGGACATCGTCTCGAAGGAAATTCTCGAGGAGGCGCTGCGCAACTATACCGGCACGGTGCTCTACGTCTCGCACGACCGCTACTTCATCAACCAGACCGCGACGCGTATCCTGGAACTGAAGAATCAGATGCTGATCAATTACATCGGAAATTATGACTATTATCTGGAAAAAGTCGAGGAGTTGACAAAGGTCTACTCCTCCGCCCCGGCTTCCGTCACAAATCAGCCCACGGCTCCTTCCTCGTCCAAAGAAGACTGGGCGCGCCGCAAGGAAGAGCAGGCGCTTGCGCGCAAACGCCAAAATGAATTGAAAAAAACAGAGGAACGCATCAGCTCTCTGGAAGAACGCAGTGCAGAGATCGACGCGCTGATGGCACAGGAAGAGGTCTTCACCGACGTGCAGAAATGCACAGAATTGAGTCAGGAAAAGGCCGACCTGCTCTCTGAACTGGACGGCCTGTATGAGAAATGGGAAGAACTCTCTGAATAACACCGCAAAAGACGCATGGAAGCAAGCGCGCCCATGCGTCTCTCTTCTCAATATCTTTTATGCCTCATTTCTGCCGTCTGTTATCTGCTTTCCGTCTCAACCGGCACGAAATACAGGTTCTCCTTTGCAAGCGGCTGTTCACCCTCCGGATAAGACTTCACAAACAGAAGGCTTTCTACCTGCTCCACATCGATCACCCGGTTCAGCGCCCACATCTCCTGATACAGATCTGAGTCTTCCCCTGCGTATCCCAGACTTCCCGCACCGGTAATGGCCGTGTAAATGGTTCCGTCTTTCATGCATACTCCGGCGAACAGCGGAGGCTCCTTATAAGTCGTACATGTAGTCTCCTCCCCATTTTCATCGATTCCTTTCTCCTCGATCTCCTGTCTGGGAAAGTCATCGCTCAGGGATATGGAAATCGGGGAAAGCTCCGCCTCAAGCACGGTCGCGCCGCTGTCTCCCAGAGGAGCGTTCAGCACAAACTTCTTTGTTTTGTCGTTCCCCGGCAAAGTCCAGTCAAAGCTCCATACACCCTCCGTGTCTGTCACCGGTGACATCGCCTCGCCCGGGTAAACGCCCAGATCCTTCAGCTCCACATGGATCGGCTGATCAATAAAGCTTCCCTCCGCATCTGAGAACATACGAATCTGATATTCCAGACCGCCGTCCTCCATCGTATAACTGACCACTTCATCTTCTCCAAGAGGCGTCCCGTCGTTCGCATGAACCGCTTTTCCGTCCGGTCCCGGAATCAGTCCATCGTAAAAATCAGAGCTCATATTGCCACCGAGCGCAAACGGGTCGTAACCTTCTTTGCCTATCTGAACTTCCGTGCTGCCGAAAGCAGGCTGCACTCCGTCCTTAACCTCATATCCCTCTACCTTAAAGGATAAAAGCGCACAGTGATTGTCTACAATGCTCTGCTGCGCCGTCACTGTGACGTCCCCCTGCGTCACCGACTGACCGACATAAGATGTCAGATGATCGTCCTCCAAAGCCTTCTGCTGTTCCTCCGTCACCTGAAGCTGCTCTTTCAGGCTTCTGCTCCACTGCAGATACGCCGCCGCGCTGACGCTCGCCGTACCAATCACCAATACGGCTGCCGCCGCTGCATACCATGTCCTTCTCCCTGAAAATCCGCGGGACATCCTCCCTGCCTTCTGCTCCGGAAGCCTCGAAAGCATGTCCGTATACCGCTCCCAAACATCAGCAGGAATCTCAATCTCCTGTCGCAATCCATAAATCATGTCGTCGAATTTACTCATATCAGGCTCTCCTTTCGGTCGTACGCAAATTCCTTTGGCGCTTCAAAATTCACCTTTCGTACCGTTCTTTTCTCCTTTGTATACTGTGTCTCCAGCTTTTCCCGCGCAGTCACCAGCCTTCCTCTGACGGTGTTTTCATTTACCTGAAGGATCTCAGCGATCTCTCTGGTCTTGAATCCCTGTACGTAATACAGCAGAATCACCGTGCGGTATTTCTCGTCCAGACAGTTCAGGAAGCTTTTCCACTCCGCGTTCGCGTATCCCGTCTCCTGAAACCACGTTTCCGGGACATCCTCCCCAGGGATCATCCGCTCTCTCTGTCGGCAGATTGCATTGCAGTTGTTTATTAAAATGCGTGTCAGCCAGGTTCTGAAATATCTGTCCTTTTTCAGAGTATCGATCTTTTCCCAACAGGCCAAAGCCGTCTCCTGCATCGCGTCCGCGACGTCGTCATCGTTTTTCAAAATCGCCTTCGCAATTTTATACATTGCTTTCCCTTCCTGCTCCATCAGCTGCTGAAATGCTGCTTTGTCATGCTTTCTCGCTCTTTTTACCAGCAGATTCATCGCAAAATCACCTCATTCCATTTAAGAGACCGGCCTCTTTTTTGTTTTACACCTATTAGATGGATAAAACAACGGATTTGTTTGATAAAAAATTCAGATGGTCACTATCCGCTCCAGCCTGTTCCCCAGTCTGCTCAATATTTCATTTGAGATTGTCCCGGCCATATCCGCAAACTCGTCAGCGGTGATCTGTCCGTCTCCTTCCCTGCCGATCAATACAGCCTCATCTCCCGAAGATACACAAGGAATATCTGAAACATCAATCGAGAGCTGATCCATACAGACGCGCCCGATTACAGGCACTTTACATCCATTCACAGTCCATGCACCTTTTTGTCAAATGACGCAAATACCTGCACACACTCTGACTTCTGCTCCCAGCTGTCGTCCTCGATGCTTTCTATAGATCCGCGATACCAGAGCCATGTCCCGAAACTATGGTTCATTCCGATTAAAACCAGTTGATATCTGTCTTTGTCTATGCTTCGGATCACTGCGCCGGCGGACTGCAGAGAAACCGTATACTCTGCCGAACATCCGCCAAAAAACACTGCAACCGTCTTTCTTTTATTCATTCTGTTCGTCCTCCCACCAATGGTCTCCCTCATTGCCTGCGCCGCTTGCACCATCTGTATTTAACCCGATGCCTGCACCGATCTGATTATACACGTTCTGCGCATCCAAGATATGGAACTGCTCCGTCTCATGCGTTCCATCCGCCTTTGCGGTCACCAGAATATATTCCTTTCCGCAAATCTCAGCTAGGCTCGCCAGGCATTGTCCCGCTTCCTCGGTATACCCGGTCTTTCCGCCAAGAATCCTTCCGCCGGTGACATCCGCGCTGTCCATATACGGAAACATCGTACTGACAAAGGTGAACCCCTCCGGGTGCAGCTCCGACGGAGCAACGCTGTAGCGATTGCCTGTGAATGCCTCCCGGAAAGTCCGGTTCTGCAGGGCGTAACGCAGAAGGCTCGCGATATCCTCTGCCGTAGAGTAATGATCCGGATCGTGCAGACCCGTCGCATTGCAGAAATGCGTGTTCACAAGGCCAAGCTCCTCCGCTTTCCGATTCATCAGATCCACAAATGCAGTTTCCGATCCGGCGATCCTTCTGGCGAAGGTCTGACAGCACTCCGCGCCGGACGGAAGGAGAATCCCGTACAGCAGGTCGCGCAGCCGTGCCCTCTCTCCCGGAAGGAAACCCGCCATCGACGCATCCTCCGCATACAGCTGTGGAAAAATATCTTCGGGAACCGTGACCACCTCCTCCATGTCGGATGTGTTCTCCACCGCAAGGACAGCCGTCATGATCTTCGTCATTGACGCCGGATAAATTCTATCCTGTGCGTCATGCTGCGCCAGAATCCTCCCCGACCCACAGTCAACCAAAACCGCGTAACGGCTGTATAAATGCGCCAGATCCACAGCAATATCTGGGACAGAGCCATTCGGAGGCTCCTGATCCAGCTGCCCTGCTATAACCGTCCCATCAGGCTGCTGACTGTCTTCCTCCTTATCTTCCATCCCGGACAGCACAGTCGGCGGCTGTCCCAGCAGAGAATTCAAAAGCATCCCTCCGCCTGCAATCAGAAGCACAAGGACAATCATCAGAAAGAAAATCTCTTTTCTATGCTGTTTCTTTCTTCGTCTGCGCCTGTTCATCCTTTCATATTCCCTTTCGGTCATAATGTCCACCATCCTTCTCTGAATATGGAAACAACCCCTGTTCAGCTGTTATATTACTGAACAGGGGCTGCCTGTGCTTTAATATTCTGTTGTTTATATCCTAAGGAAAAGTTAAGGAAACCTGGAGATTATGCTAAGGCAGGATTGATCATCCGTATTTATCCGCTTTCCCGACCGGCAGCGATACACAGAAAGTAGTCAGCTCGTCCTCACTTTTCGCCGTTATGGTTCCTCCATGCAGATCCACGATTTCTTTTGCAATGGCAAGCCCAAGCCCCGCTCCCCCGGTATTGCTCGCCCTCGCCTCATCCAACCGGAAAAACTTTTCAAATATGGAGTCCAGCTCCCTTGCAGGGATTGTTTGACCACGGTTGCGGAAGCAAATCCTGACTTCATTCCCCGCCCGTTCTATCCAGACATCGATCACAGTTTCACGGTAGCTGTACGCGATCGCATTTTTCAGGATGTTATTGAACACACGCGCAAGCTTCACCGGATCACCGTGAACCGTTATCCCCTCCTCCGTCTGCAGGTTTATGGTATTTCCATGCTCACTCAGAAGCGGGTAAAATTCATCTGTCATCTGAAGCAGCATATAGGACAAGTTTATGCTTTCTTTCTCCAGTTCGACCCGCTGCAGGTTGTATCTCGTGATCTCAAAAAATTCGTTGATGAGCTTTTCCAGACGCTGCGCTTTATCCAACGCAATATTCACATATTTCGATCTCTGCTCCGCAGGCATTTCCGGGATCTCAGCCAGCAGGCCCAGATAACCCAACACCGAAGTGAGCGGCGTCTTCAAGTCATGCGCCAGATAAGTGATCAGATCATTCTTTCGCGCCGCCTCCTCCTTCAGAACCTGTTCGTGGCGCCGCATAATTGATTTGATCTCCGACATCTGCGCAGAGATTTCCTCATGCTCCTTTTTAAATATGTCCTGTTTTTCCCCATCCTGCCGCATGAAGTCCTGTATTTCCCGGCTTATTTCCGTAACCGTCTTTTTGCGCTCCGCCGCCGCGTAAAAATACGATACCGCGAATACCAGGATCGCCACGATCACGGCAGCCACGCACAGGCCGGTAATAAGCAGGGTCTTTATATAAGGCCAGAAAGGTTCCCTTACAAGCCTCTCAGTTCCCTCATAAATATCGTAGTGTTCATACATGCAGTTTGCCATGAACCAGTCGACAAAAAACCCGTTGAACACCTGATCAACAAAATAATAGATGGCGTCACAGATCAGGACGCCACAGCCACATGCCAGAACCAATTTCAGAATTATCCTGCCCTTAGCTTTCAATTTTGTACCCGCACCCCCAGACCGTCTTGATGTATTTCGGCGTCTCAAAGGAATCCCCCATCTTCTCCCTCAGATGCCGGATATGAACCGTGATCGTATTGCTGCTTTTACTGAAATACTCATCTCCCCAGATCCGATGGAACAATTCTTCGGCGCTGACTACCTCGCCCTTTTTCTCGCATAAAATCTGAAGAATCGAAAACTCCGTGGGCGTGAGGGAGAGCGGCTTTTCGTTCAAAAAACTCTCATGTGTTTTGATATTCATGATCAGTCCGGCATGCTCCAGGATTTCCTCCTGCTTCTCCGCCCCTGCCGCATTATATCTCTTATATCTCCTCAGCTGTGCCTTTACCCGCGCCACAAGTTCCAGAGGTAGAAACGGCTTCGTGACATAGTCGTCCGCTCCGAGCGTCAGCCCGGTAATCTTGTCCGTTTCTTCCGCTTTCGCCGTGAGCATAATGATCGGGTAATTGTGCTTTTCGCGAATCGTCTTGCAGATCTGCAGCCCGCTTGTCCCGGGAAGCATGAGATCCAGAATTGCCAGATCCAATTCTTCACTCTGAACACAGGCAAGCGCATCCTTCGCCGTATAGAATTTGAAAACCGTAAAATTCTCATTCTCAAGGTAAAGCGCTACCAGGTCTGCGATCTCCTTTTCATCATCTACAACCAGTATTTTATTTGGCATATCATCCGCTCTCCTTCGTCCTAATGGATTTATTGTATCAGATCTGTCTGGAGCGTTTCTGTAAATTCCACTGAGAATTTATTAAGATTTCGTTAATGTACACTTTTAAATATTGCCCGACGTGCAAAAATAGTCATAAAAAGGGACTGCTGTACTAGTACGCAATCCCAAAATAATCCAGATACGTCTTGTATTTATCCTGTGCCGTCAGACAGGTATCTGTCAGATAGCCCTTTTCTCTGTCCCATTCCTTCAGACCGCGATAATAAAACAGTTTCAGGTCATCCTCGATAATGAACGGGACAATGTCATGCCTCAGGCATTCGCGAAACATGATCAGCCTTCCGACACGCCCGTTCCCATCCTGAAACGGATGAATACGCTCAAATTTTACATGAAAATCCAAAATATCCTCCAGCGTCTTTTTCTCTTCGGCGTTGTATTCCGTCAGCAGCGTCTTCATCCGTGCGGAGACTTTCCCGGGAAGCGCTGTGCTCCTGCCGCCGACCTCATTCGGCAGTCTCTTGTACTCGCCGACGGCAAACCAATCTTTTCCGGAATCACTGGTACCGCTTTTGAGAATCCGGTGAAGCTCTTTCACAAACTTCTCCGTCAATGCTGTTTTTGCATTCTCAATAATTGTATCGATACAGCGAAAATGGTTCACCGTCTCGATCACATCGTCCACGTTCAGAGCCTCGCCCTCCACGCCGACGATATTGGTTTCGAAAATGTATCTGGTCTGATCATGGGTAAGCCGACTGCCCTCGATATGGTTGGAATTGTAGGTCAATTCTATCTGTGTCTTATGGTAGATGCCGCCGGGGAATTTGCTCCTCTTTTGTTCCCGCAGAATATTCAATAGTGTCAACGGCCGTTCCTTCCGCTTATTTGTGCGTTCCGGTTTTCGGGAATTTTCCGGAATATTCCATGTCTTTCCGCTGAGGAATGCTCCACTCACACGACCCTGAGCACAGTAATTCCTCACACTGCGCTCGGACACGTCCCATTTTTTCGCTGTATCGACAACTGAAAGATATCGCATATGAATTCCTCCGGCAAGCATCTATTCCGCAACGAGTTAAATTTCATAGGAACAGTATATCACATTATCGGCAATAAATAAATTTCATTCTCCAAATTTCACATATTTTTGCCGATAACAGACACTATCCCAGCTTCCGTATGCAGTGCATCACAGCCTGAAAATCCCCCTGCGGGCGCTGCGCAATGTACCCGGCATGCATGAGCGTGTCCCCGTGCAGGCGGACGGTATCATTCGTACAGCTGGAGCTTGTTTCTTTTTCGGTCGTCTCTGTCCCATCGCCTCCGGTGTACGCGTCAGATACCACATTCCCCATGATCCCTGCGCCGCTCACTTCATACAGCGCATCCGGATCGAGCCCGCGCAGGCAGATCCGTCGGCTCGGCATGTTGGGCGTCGCCATCGGCTGCGCCAGCAGTACAAACCCCTCCGCCCGGTCTTTTGACAAAACCTCAACAATATCCCAGTCCTGTCCTGACTTCCAGGACGCCAAACGGTAATAATCGCCCTGCTGAATGATATTCTGAACCGAGCGGTACCGCTCGATCTGTCTCGGGATCTCGGCAAGCTCTTTCTCCGGCAGCTTCGTGATGTCCAGCTCATAGCCGAAGGTGCCAAGCGTCGCCGTCAGAGCGCGCGTCTCAAACGGCACTTCGCGGTGCGTGATGTCGTTGTGCCCCTTGCACACGTGCGCCCCGATCGCGGACAGCGGATACAGAAGGGCCGTTCCCTCCTGAATCGCAAGCCGCTCGATGGGGTCCATGTCATCCGAACACCAGATCTGCGGACTATAGTAGAGCATGCCCGGATCGAAGCGCGCGCCTCCGGAGGAACAGTTCTCCAGAAGAAGCTCCGGAAACTCGTCGAGCAGGCGCTCCTGCAGCTCATAGAGTCCCAGCACATGCCGGTGCCAGAGCTCGCCCTGCCGGTCCACGGGCAGGTATGCGCTCCCCACGTCCGCGAGCGGGCGGTTCATGTCCCACTTGATATAGTCCACCCCGTTCTCGCGGACCACCGCCGCGATGCGCGCAGACAGGTAATCGAGCACTTCCGGATTGCTGAGATCCAGCACCCACTGGGAGCGGCAGAGTCCCGGCTCCCGCCCGTTCAGCTTCAGCACCCAGTCCGAATGGTCACGAAACAGCACGGATTCCGGCGTGATCATCTCCGGCTCGAACCAGAGGCCGAAGCGCATCCCGTTCCCGTGAAGATAATCTGTCAGCGCCTTGAATCCGCCCTTCAACTTTTTCTCGTTCACATACCAGTCTCCGAGGCCGCCCTTCGCCTCATTTCGATTCTCTCCGAACCAGCCGTCGTCGCAGACCAGCATATCGATCCCGCACTTTTTTGCCTGTACCGCGAGATCCATCAGGCGCTTCTCATCAAAGTCGAAGTAGGCCGCCTCCCAGCTGTTGATCAGGATCGGCCGTTCCCGGTATTTCCACGGACTGCGGATCAGATGCTCCCGATAGAAATTATGTAGCGTCCTTGTCATCTTCCCGAGTCCGTCCACGGAGTAAGTCAGCACCGCCTCCGGCGCATGGAAGACATCTCCCGGCTCCAGCTTCCACTCGAAGGTCTCCGGATGGATGCCGAGCACCATGCGCAGCGAGTCAAACGCGTCCCTCTGCAGCTTCCCGATAAAATTGCCCGAATAGACGAAGTGCATCGCATACACTTCTCCGCTCTCCTGCGTACAGTCGTTTGAGACGGCCGCGAGGAAGGGCTGCGACTCATGCCCGGACTCTCCCCGCAGGGACTCCGTGACGACGCTGCTGCAGGCGAGCTCCTGCGTCTGCAGGATATGTTCTCTCGACCAGGCGCCGCCGAATGTCAGCGCCCGGAATCCGCCATGCCTATATCCCTGTCCGCCAGAGGCCGTATCGTCGATATCCAGGCAGGCAGACAGCACCCGGGTGAGGAAAAGCGGCGTCCCGCTTTTGTTCGTGACGGAAACGCTTCGGGTGATCACGTCGGCGTCGTCAAAGGCGGTATAATATAAGCGCACTTCAAGTCCAAGCACCGGATCCGCAAGCAGCGCCTCCAGCGTCTGGCAGGATTCCCCGAACGAGGCCGGAAGTCCCGGGATCGGCGGCTTCCCCTGCATGAGCTTAAAGCTCTGAAAACAGAGCTCCGTCCCCAACTGCCCCTGCGCGTTTCGGACATTCAGGCAGGATTCCCTAAAATCGCCTACACCAAAGCAGGGATACTCAAAACGGCAGCGCCCGTAGAAGGACAGCTTCTCCCCCGGATTGACCTCCGGGGTATAGGGAACCTCCTGCGTCCGCAGCAGATAGCGGATGTCGTCGTCCGAAATTCGTTTCCCGTAGTACAGGTGGCAGAGATATTTCCCGTCCACCACTCCCAGTACATAGCTTGTACCCGGCGTATCCAGACGGGCCGTTTTTCTTTTCTCATCAATCCGGATCATTGTGCTCCTCCGCTTCTGTCATCAAATGATGAAATCTGTATTTCTAAAAATCGATAAATTGCTTTTCTGTATTCTTCCAGAAATTGAAAAATCACTTCTCCGCATTCTTCCACGCGAGGATCTCCTCCAAACGCTCTTTCACTTTTGCCTCCGCGCCCTGCGTCGTCGGCTCGTAGTAGCGCCGTCCGACAAGGCTGTCCGGCAGGCACTGCATCCGGGCCATCTTCTCCTCGGTGTCATGCGCGTAGACGTAACCCTCGCCATAGTGCAGCTCCTTCATTAATCTGGTCGGCGCGTTGCGGATCTGCAGCGGCACCGGCTCCGCCGGGAGATTGCGCACATCCTCGCGGCAGGCGATGCAGGCCCGGTCGAGCGCGTTGGATTTCGGCGCCATCGACAGATACACGACCGCGTGCGCCAGATGCACGTCGCACTCCGGCACGCCGAGGAAATGGCAGGCCTGATAAGCCGCCACCGCCACCTGTAGCGCCTGCGAATCCGCCATTCCGACGTCCTCGCTCGCGAAGCGCACGATGCGGCGCGCGATGTACAGCGGATCTTCCCCGCCGTCCAGCATGCGGTACATCCAGTAGACCGCCGCGTCCGGATCGCTGTTGCGCATCGACTTGTGCAGTGCGGAGATCAGATTGTAATGCTCCTCCCCGCTCTTATCGTACAGCAGCGAGCGCCGGTTCATACACTGCGACAGCACTTCCTCGTCCACATACAGCACGCCGTCCGCTTCCATCCTGCCGTTCAGCACCGCCATCTCCAGCGTGTTGAGCGCCGTGCGCGCGTCCCCGTTCGCAAAGCGGGCGATCCCCGCAAGCCTGTCCTCATCGATGGAGATGTTCTGGTTTCCGAAACCCTTCGGGCTCTTCAGCGCCTGATGCAGCAGCTTCAGCAGATCCTCCTCGCCGAGCTCTTTGAGGATGAACACTTTACATCGAGATAACAGAGCCGAGTTGATCTCAAACGAGGGATTCTCGGTCGTCGCACCCACCAGGATGATGCTGCCCTTCTCCACCCACGGCAGAAACGCGTCCTGCTGCGCCTTGTTGAAGCGATGGATCTCGTCCGTGAACAGCAGCGTCCGTATGCCGCAGCGACGGTTCTGCTCCGCCTGCGCCATCACTTCCTTGATCTCCTTGATCCCGCTCGTGACCGCGCTGAACTCGACAAACTCCGCCTGCGTCTGCTTCGCGATGATGCGCGCCAAGGTCGTCTTGCCGACCCCGGGCGGTCCCCAGAAGATCATCGAGGAGATCTGGTCCCGCTCGATCAGCTGCCGCAGCAGCTTTCCGGGCCCGACCAGATGTTCCTGCCCCACATACTCGTCCAGCGACTCCGGGCGAAGCCGGCTCGCCAGCGGCGCCATCTGCTCCCGGTCGTCAAACAAACTCATCTGTCCCAGCACTGAAAACACTCCTTTTTCTTACAACCGTCTTCTTTCCATATTGTTTTCTTTCTATGCTATTTTCTTTCTATAACGGTTTTTCCCTCATCTGCTCTACATCTGGCTTCAGCAACACATCCATAAACGCGTTTTTCCCTGCTCGTTTATCCCTTCCCCTGCAGGCGGCGCAGCTTATAAAAATACAGCACGATCCGCTCCAGATAGCGTTTCAGCACGATCTGAATCTCCTCCTTCGGATGGATCGGCTTCACGAGGATCGAGTAGATTCCCGTGCGCCGCGCGCCGTACACATCCGTGAACAGCTGATCGCCCACGAACAGCGTAGTCCTCAGATCCGTGCCCATCAGCTCCATCGCCCTGTGATAGCTCTTCCGCGAAGGCTTGTGCGCGTTCTCGATAAAATGCACTTTGATCTCCTCGTTGAACATCTCCACACGCGGCCGCTGATTGTTCGACAGCAGGCAGCACTGAAAGCCCAGTTCCTTCAGATGCGCGAAGAGCGCCTTTGCCCGCGCATCCGCCGGGGCTCCGTGCGGCACCAGCGTGTTGTCGATGTCAAAAATGATGCCGCGATATCCTTTCCTGTAAAGTGCGTCAAAGTCGATGACATAAGTGGAATCCAGGTACTCGTCCGGATAAAATTTCTGAAACATAAAAGCCTCCTCTTTAGAAACTTTTTGATTCACGAAAGAAACCCATCCGATTATAAAGTATCACAGTAACCGGATGGATTTTCTCAGCAACTATGTACGCAGCGTCTGAAACATAAAAATACACGATTGATCATAAACAGGTTTCAGACGCTGATGGAGTTCCGCCTCCGACTTTTCAGAAAGACGTGCAAATCCATAATGTTGATACGTTTTGATCAGACGATCATATGGAAGAGCAAATATATAAATAATCTTAATCCCTATGTTTTTACTGGATTCCATTATGATTGGCTTCACAAAATCCTTAAAAATTACAATGCCAACACCATGCGCATCATATTTTTTTACAAATTCATTATTTACGGCAAAATTAGCCAATTCAACACCTGGAACCGTATCAAACAGGATTCCCTCTTCAGTCCTTACCTCGTTAGTCGACACAAGACCGGCTTTCAGTGAAAAATATCCAACCAGCTCATTTGTACTCCTGTATCTGACAAGATACGTTCTCATAACACCCGCAGCTTCTTCGAGAAATGCATAGTATTTGATATAATCTACAAGTCCTTCGCCTGTATCCTCATTTTTTACAGAAAAATACAGGATATCTTTTTCATCATGCTCTGACGCGCCAAGATGATCACAGTAGAAAAGTTCATTCTCCAGTATCCCTTTCATCATTCTTCTCCGTCTCGGCTTTCTTTAATTTCTCCATCAGCTTTTGGCTCTCTTCCCGCAGTTCAAGATCATCGGGCGGCACAGCACTCATGATCTCACCGATAATTTTTCTTCCAAGTTCACCAGGCAAATTCGTCATGCATGGTTTTCCAAAACGCACCGCCTGTGCCATTTGCAGTTCCTCCTTTCTCAATATATCCCTGTGAGAACAGATAAAAGAAGTTTTATGATATAATTATTCTACTCTTACGTCTGGAAATTCGCAAGGGTTTTCCTTCTTTAGGGTTTCCGCTTCCATTCGGCTCCTGCATATTTCCGTCCATGGCATGGCTCGTGCCTATACCGCATAATCGAAGATCGACAGCTGATTCGTCTCCGGGAGCCCGTCGAGGATCTTCAGATCGCAGAGCAGATCCGTGAGCGTCTTGCTGACCTTCGTCCGCGCCATAAAATCGTCCTTCGACAAAAACGGTCCGTCCTTCACCGCGTCCACCACCGCCGCGGCCGCCTTGTCTCCGAGGCCGGAGATCGCGCTAAGCGCCGGCATGATCTTCCCGTCAATGATCTGGAAGCGCACCGCCTGTACCTTATAAATGTCGATCGGCATGAACTCATAGCCTCTCGCGTACATCTCAAGCACGCTCTTCATGTCCTTGTACGAATCCTGCTCCTTCTTGCTCAGCGTGTCCATCCGCCGTTCAAAGTCGTCCAGGTGATAGAGCAGTCGGTCTAATCCGAGACACATCAGCTCATAGTCGAAGCCCGACGCGCGGATGCTGAAGTACGCCGCGTAGTAGGCGAGCGGGTAATTGATCTTGCAGTACGCGATGCGCCACGCCATCATGACGTAAGCCGCGGCGTGCGCCTTCGGGAACATGTACTTGATCTTCCTGCACGACCAGATATACCAATCCGGCACCTCGTGGGCGATCATCTCCTGCTCCCATTCCGGCTTGAGACCCTTGCCCTTTCGGACACTCTCCATGATCGTAAACGAGAGCTCGCTGTCCATGCCTTTTCCAATCAGATAGATCATGATGTCATCCCTAGTGCAGATCGCTGTGGAGATCGTCGCCTTGCCCTCCTGGATCAATGTCTGCGCGTTGCCGAGCCATACATCCGTGCCGTGCGCCAGACCAGCGATCCGCACCAGATCCGAAAAGTACTGCGGTTTCGTGTCGATCAGCATCTGCATCGCGAACTCGGTGCCAAATTCCGGGATGCCGAGCGAACCGAGCGGCACGCCGCGCATGTCCTCCGGCGTGATGCCGAGCGCCTCCGTGCTGCGAAACAGCGACATGACCTGCGGGTCGTCGAGCGGGATCTGTCTGGCGTCGATCCCGGTCAGATCCTCAAGCATGCGGATCATCGTCGGATCATCGTGTCCGAGAATGTCGAGTTTGAGCAGGTTGTGATCGATCGAGTGATAATCGAAATGCGTAGTAACGATGTCCGTCTCCGTATCATTAGCCGGATGCTGTACCGGGGTAAACGAGTAGATCTCCTCTCCGATCGGCAGCACGATGATGCCGCCCGGGTGCTGCCCGGTCGTCCTGCGCACGCCGACACACCCCTGCACGATGCGATCGATCTCACAGTTTCGCTTGTGCTGTTCATGCTCCTCATAGTACCGCTTCACATAGCCGAACGCGGTCTTATCCGCCAGCGTGCCGACCGTCCCGGCGCGAAACGTCTGCCCCGCCCCGAAGATCACCTCGGTGTATTTATGCGCTTTGCTCTGGTATTCACCGGAGAAATTCAGATCGATATCCGGCTCCTTGTTGCCCTTGAAGCCAAGGAATGTCTCGAACGGGATATCAAAGCCCTCCTTCTTCAGCTTCGCCCCGCACACCGGACAGTCCTTGTCCGGCATGTCGCAGCCGGCCATACCTGCAAACTTCTTCACCTCGTCCGAGTCAAAATCGCTGTAATGACAGTTCGGACAGTAATAATGCGGACTGAGCGGATTCACTTCCGTGATGCCGGCCATCGTCGCCACGAACGAAGAACCTACAGACCCACGCGAGCCGACCAGATAGCCGTCCGCGTTCGATTTCCACACGAGCTTCTGCGCGATGATGTACATCACGGCGAAACCGTTCGAGATGATCGAGTTCAGCTCGCGTTCCAGCCGCTCCGACACCACCTCCGGCAGCTCCTCTCCATAGATCTCATGCGCCTTCTCATAACAGATATTTCTCAGTATCTGATCGGAGTTCTCAATGACCGGCGGGCATTTGTCCGGCCGCACCGGAGAGATCTTCTCGCACATGTCCGCGATCTTATTCGTGTTCTCGACCACGATCTTGTAGGCCTTCTCCTCGCCGAGATACTCGAACTCCTTCAGCATCTCCTCCGTCGTGCGCAGATAGAGCGGCGCCTGCTTGTCCGCATCCTTAAACCCCTTGCACGACATGATGATACGCCGATAGACTTCGTCCTTTGGATCTAGAAAATGCACGTCGCAGGTTCCCACCACCGGCTTGTGATAGCGCTCGCCCAGCTCCACGATTCGCCGGTTCAAGTCCTTAAGATCCTCCACCGTCTTGCGGTCTGAATAGTCCTCGCGCGTCATGAACATGTTGTTGCCGAGCGGCTGGATCTCCAGATAATCGTAGAAATTCACGAGCCTGGCGATCTCCGGCTCCGGGGCGTCCCGCAGCAGGGCCTGATACAGCTCGCCGGCCTCACAGGCGGAACCGAGGATCAGCCCTTCGCGGTACTTCTGCAGCACACTCTTCGGAACGCGCGGCGTCCGATGGAAATAATCGATGTGCGACCACGAGACCAGACGATAGAGGTTCACCCTGCCGATATCATTTTTCGCGAGGATGATCGCGTGGTAGGTCGGCAGCTTCTTGATCTGCGTCTTCGAGGCTGCGCCGAGCGCGTTCAATCCCTCCAGCGTCCCTATCTCCTGCTTCTTCAGCATCGCGATAAATTTCACAAATATATTCGCGGTACACGCCGCATCGTCCACCGCACGGTGATGGTTGTCAAGCAAAACGCCGACCGCCTTCGCGACCGTATCCAGCTTGTAGCGGTTGAGGGACGGCAAAAGCACGCGTGCCATCGAGACCGTATCCACGACCGTCTTCTCACAGACAATCCCCAGCCGTTCACAATTCTTCTCGATAAAGCTCATGTCAAACGACGCGTTGTGCGCCACCATGACACAGCCGTCGCAGAATTCCATAAATTCCGGCAGGATCTTTTCAATCGTCGGAGCATCGATCACCATGTTGTCGCTGATGCCGGTCAGCTCCTCGATGCGGAATGGGATCGGCACCTCCGGATTGACAAACGTGCTGAACCTCTGCGTGATCTGCCCCTTCTCCACCCTGACCGCGCCAATCTCGATGATCCGGCACTGCTCCGGCGAAAATCCGGTCGTCTCAAGGTCAAACACGACGTACGCATCGTCCAGGCTCTGTCCCTTTGTGCCGGTGGCAATCTCTTTCAGGTCGTCGACCAGATACGCCTCCATGCCGTAGATCACCTTGAAGTCGCTGTCCTTCGGCACTGCGTGATTCGCGTCCGGGAACGCCTGCACCGCGCCATGATCCGTGATCGCGATCGCCTTGTGTCCCCAGCTCATCGCGCGCGCTATGATATCTTTCACATCGGATACGCCGTCCATATCGCTCATCTTCGTGTGGCAGTGCAGCTCCACGCGCTTCTCGGCGTATGTATCCAGTCGCTTCTCCCGGAAATCCGCAATCTTTTTGATCCCGGAAATATTTCCGATCGTGAGCTGACTGTCGAAGCGGTCGATCGTCGTCACGCCGGCGATCATCAGGAACGCCCCCGTCTTGATCTCTTTTGCAATCTCCTGTGCCTGCTCCTTGTCGAGGAACAGCTTCAGACCGATCGAATCGGTGAAATCGGTAACACTGAACGTGAACAGGATCTTCTCATTGCGCAACTCCCTCTGCTCCGCATTCATGACCTGACCACGCACAACGACCCTGCCGATCTCTCCCGTAATGTCTTCGATCGGCGTGATCGCTCCGTCGATGTCCCTTCCATAGAATACATCCGGATCCGCAGAGCGCCGCAAATTCCCGGAGCGCCCTGCCGAGCGGTAAAATTCGCCCTGTCCCGGCCGCGCGCTGCCCGCCGCCCTCGGCGCCGTTTGGCTTTTTCCTCCGGCATTGCCGGATCTTGTAACCCTTCGCGCATCGGCTGTGTTTCCAACCGCGCGGTTTTCCGCCTTCGCGGCTTCCCCGGCGCGCGCGGAACCATCCTTGTCTTCTTTGCCCGCTTCGTTTTCTGCCCCTGCGCCGTCCCCGGCCTTCGCCTCCGCGTAATGCTTCGCGATCGCCGCGACCTCCTGCTCCAGCTCCAGTTCCTGACGTTTTCTCTTCTTATTTTCCTTCGGCTCTATACGGTGCGCGCTGACATGAAAGTCAAATCCACAGCGCTCGCAAAAGATCTTCTCAAGAATCGCGAGAAGCTCCTCTTCCTTTCCGTCCGCGAGCACATTGTCCGGTATTCCGAGCTCAAGCGTCTCCTCGTCTGTAAAGTCACGCTGCGAATCCCGGAACAGACTGTAGAGAAGCGCATTGTACTGCCGCAGTTCCAGAGCGATACTGTCCTCATAGACGGACATCAGCTTCCGCGGCGTGTACTGCTTCGACAGGTGAAATCTCTCTATGATCTTGACTGTCATCTGGACATCCGAAAAAAGCTGGCCGCGGATCGCCTCCTCCAGCTCGTAGATATCCTTTTTTCGGATCAGCTTCTCGCTCTCCAGATATACATGCAGCATCGTGCGCTCCCGGTTCGTCGTCACACGGTTCACCTGCGCGAACTCCAACAGACCGTGCAACTCGTCGTTTAAGTCCAGCACCGGAAACACTTCAAAAAAAGCTTTCAGCATAAAAATGACTCCTTCGGTTTCCCCCGGGAGTCATTATAGCACAAATGTTCTGTTTTTAAAAGGAGCACATTGTCTTTTTTCTCTGCCGCCTGTTTCCGTGTTACAGTTCACTGGATCAGCGAACTGTAACTTCGCAGGCTCGTTTCAGTCCTTTTCCTGCGCCTGTACGCGCCGGATCGCCAGTGTCACGGCGAGACAGGCGACCGCAAAAGCCAGCTGTATGCCGATCCCCTGCGCCACAAGCGTGTACTGCTCTACCGCAACCGTCTGAAAGGCGCCGAGCATCTCATTGATCCTCGTATACCAGTAGCTCGGCAGGAACTGCGAAAAAATCTCCACCTTTCCAAGCATCTCAAGCGGTACAAAAACGCCTCCGAGAAAGCTCAGGCCGAGCGAGATGACATTGGTAAACCCGTTCAGCGCCTGCGGCCCGCTTGAGATGATCCCGCACAGATATCCGAGCGACAGGGCGACCAGCATGAAAACGAAGCTGTTCAACAGATACCAGATGAAATTGCGATCCGACAGCAGTTCCCTCCTGTACAGAAGAACGCCGAAGAGCACACAAACGAGCCAGACAACAAATCCAATGCTCAGGAAAGCCCCTATCGCCGCCAGATTCTGCGTGCGGAAGGATACGGCGGAGCCCAGCATCCTGCTCCGGATCTCCTTTCGTTTGAATTCCATCAGGATCAAACTGATCGTCCAGATCACCGAACCGAGCAGTCCGTACGGCATGTAGCGGAAGAAGAAATTATACTGCGGAAGCTGTCCCGCTTTTCCGTTTCGGTCATACAACGTGACATTCCCCGGAAGCGCAGCAAGTCTTTTGGCCTCGCGGCAGGCCTCGTCCTCCGTTAACCCGCCCGCCATTCCGGCACGAATCTGATTCAGCATCATATTCACCTGCATATCGACATAGAAGCCCATGACGGAGTCCGGCACCGTGACCCGCTCCACCGCCTGCCGACCGTCCTTAAATCGCTCTTCCATATCTTCCGGGAGAATCAGCACATATTCCGCGTCGCGGTAATACAGCGCGTCCTGGATCGCCTGCGAATCGTCAGCGACCTCCACCGGATCGTGCTTTTCCTCGACCATCCCGCGAATTGCCTCAGACAGCGTGCTTCCCGCGCGGTCGATGACCGCCACTTTCATCCGGTACGAGGAAAAACCTTCCGCCGGCAGCACTTTCCCGAGCGAGGCCTGTATCATGATACAGACGCCGATAAAGATACCGATGTAGATCACCAGGCTGTAAAAGTTCCGACGAGCCGTCAGGAAATATCCCTTAAATACTGTCATAGCGCTCCCTCCTCATTCTGAGATAGGCCGCCGCGGTCAGGAGGATCGTTATTAATGCCAGAAGGATCAGGCTTCTCCCGTAGCGGTAAGAATTTTCATAGACCGACACGCTGTAAAACGCGTCCGCGATCAGCGCCGCCGGACTCAAGCGGTTTACGATCGGAGCGAAACGCTCGACCTCCGCCTTCATCCCGGAGTACATCATTCCGGAGAGAAAACATAAAAACAATGTTCCCGCGATGACGAGGCCGATCTTAATTCCCTCTTTCAGCCTTGTCCCTCCGAGGAAGAACCCGGCCGCCACTCCGCAGAGCGTCCCAAGCGCGCAGACCGGAAGCAACAGCGGCCATCGCCGTCCCATGCCGATCCCCAGTCCGAAATGAAGGTACAGAAGCAGGATGCAGATGTTCGCGAACTGCACCGTGAACACGGCAAGCATCTCGCTTGCGATGAGACGAAATCGCTGTGTAGGCGTGACACTGCGCCTCGCCGCAAGCGCCGACTGATCTGCGCGCAACTTTATCGCCGACTCCACGCCCATGAGCGCCCCGAAGAGGCAGGTCATCGCAACCAGCGAAAAGAAACTGTCAAGCGCAGAGTCCTGCGTACTTCCTCCCGCGTCGACCGCCTCGATGAAGTCTGTCTGCTCCGCCATCTGTTTCGACGCCTTTATAAGTCCAAGCGGGTTCTTCGCGCCGATCATCTCCGCAAGACCCTGATTCTGCCGATACCCGTTCAGCAGCATCTCAAGGATACTCTCGTTGATCTGTGTCCCGGCGACCGCGAGCGAGGGATCTCCCTCGCTGTAAAAAATCCCGTTCACTTTGCCGTCCTTCAGGGCTTTCTGCGCCGCTTTGTCATCCATCCGGCTCAGAGCCAGCACCTCCCCGTCAAGTCCGTCCAGAAACGCCTCAAAAATCTGATTTCCACCCTCCACGACCGCGGCCGGGATCAGCTTCATGTTTTCAATCTGGCTGCTCCCGAACGTGATGTAAAAAAGCGTCGCCATGATGATCGGAAACACCAGCGTCCAAAATAGATCCGCCCGGTTTCTCAGTATTTGGAGCACATTGTATCGATACAAACGTCCCATCATTACCTCCTTGCTGTCCCCAACCAGACAAGTTGCGCGAGTCTCACAGGCTGATCTTCGGTCAAGCCGAAACCTGCAGCAGTCAATCGCGCAGTTCCTTGCCCGTGATCTCCAAAAATACGTCGTTCAGCGTCGGCGGCGCCGAGTAGACGCGCCCGAACGTGAGCTCCTGCTCCTGCAGGTAACTCAGGATACGGACCAGATTGTGCCGACCGCTCGTACACTTTACGCTCAGCGTATGTTCCTGCGAGAGCTCTGTCTGGAAGACATGCGGCAGCTCACGGATCGTTTGAAGCTGCTGTTCTGTCAGTGAGATTCCCTCGATCGTCACAGTCTCCGCCGTCCGGATCATCTGCTTGAGTTCGTCCGTCGTGCCGGAAGCGATCGCGCGCCCGTGATCCATGATGACGATGCGACTGCAGATCTGCTCGACCTCCTCCATGTAATGCGAAGTATAGATCACAGTCGCGCCGTTTCTATTCAGCTCTACGATCCCCTCCAGAATGCGATTGCGGCTCTGCGGATCCACAGCGACGGTCGGTTCATCCAGAATGATCAGTCTCGGCCGGTGCGCGATCCCGCAGGCGATGTTGAGCCTGCGAAGGAGTCCACCAGAGAGCTTTTTCGGCGTCATCTTTCGGTAATCCTCCAGACCGGTAAAACGGATCGCATCCTCCACGAGCTCTTTTCGTTTACCCTTGTCCGTCACATACAGTCCGCAAAAATAATCGATGTTCTCGCTGACCGTCATCTGATCGAACACCGCCACATTCTGCGGAACAATGCCGATCTGCCGCTTCAGCTCATAGCTGTCCGGACACATCTTTTGTCCGAACACGGTGATCTCACCCTTGTCGTACTTCAAAAGCGCAAGCAGACAGTTGATCGCCGTCGTCTTCCCGGACCCGTTCGGACCGAGCAGACCCAGGATCTCTCCCTCCTGAATGTCAAGATCAAAATGATCGAGCGCGGTCAGCTGTCCGTAGCGTTTCACAAGATTTTTGATATGGATCATCTCTTCCTCCTCACCTGTACGCTGTGTCTGTTCCGCGGATCATGCCCGCGTCAGACTGCGCACACTTTGAGATCATGCTCTTTTTCGCAGACAGTATAACATGATTTCTCTGCAATTTTTAGTGTCGAATGTCAGCGAGGCAGGTGACAAATGTCATTTGATTTTCCAAAAGTCCTATGGTACGATATTTTATAAGATCCTTCCGCCTTTTCGCCTCATTGTGCAGTATCGCCCGTCGCTGCGGTCAATGGCGGAAGAAAAAACAGGGAGGCAGAGTTTATGTCTTATCTAATCGACAAATGTGTACTTTTTTGCTTCTGCCTTCTGGCTTTTCCATTTCACGGGATTGCTCCTGCAAACGTGTGCGCCGCTCTTTTCGCGATCGCGGTGAGCGCCGTCCTGCCTGTGCTTTCCGACTGTCGCATGAAACGGCTTCTGCCCGCAGGGTACGGAGCACTGCAGTTCCTCTTTCCGGCGCTTTGCATCTTCCTCCCGCTCATCTCCTACGATTGGGGTTTCATAGCTCCTCTTCCGGCACTCGGCGGACTTTTCTATTGCGCTTTCTTCCGAAAAAATTTCGGCGCGCCACATCCGTTCCTTCCCCTGCGCTATCAACTGCTTTTGATTTTGGTCGGCTGTGCCGCCGCCATACTGCTTCGCCGGAAGACAGACCGCTCTCTCCTTCTGCACAGACAGCTTCTGAAGGTCAAGGATGACGGCACCGAAATGCAGCTTCTGCTGAAGGAGCGCAACCGCTCCCTCCGCGAAAAGCAGGACAGTGAGATCTACGCCGCCACCTTGCGTGAACGCAATCGAATCGCCAGAGAGATCCACGACAATGTCGGCCATCTGCTGACCCGCGCGATCCTGATGCTCGGCGCGATCCGTACCGTACAGCACGACCCTGCGGCCGAAGACCCGCTCGCGCGGCTCGGAGACACACTTGACGACGCGATGAACAACATCCGCAGCAGTGTTCACGATCTGCATGACAGTTCTGTAAATCTCGAAGAATCGCTTCAGGCCCTGATCCGGGATTTCCACTTCTGCCCGGTTCGCCTGCAGTACCGAATGTCGCCTGATCTGCCTCGTGAGCTCAGATACAGCTTCATCGCGATCGCGAAAGAGGCGCTCGTCAATATCTCACGACACAGCAACGCGACATCTGCAAGCATCACGGCGATCGAGCATCCCGGCTTTTATCAGTTTGTCATACAGGACAACGGAACTCTAGCCGATACCGACCGGGCAGCGTCCATGACAAGTTCTTCCGGCATCGGTCTTGAGAATATGCGGACCCGCGTAGACGCCCTGAACGGAAACCTGAGCATCCAGACTGCCAACGGTTTTCGTATCTATATTACGATTCCGCATGCCTAGGATATTTCGCATTTCGTCTCGTATTGTATGCACAGGTGATTGAATTAATTCTGTAAGAGCATTCGGAATATATGAAACGGGAAAGGAAGGAACTCATATGAATCTCATACTAATCGACGACGACCTTTTGGTCACCACCGCCCTGAAGACAATACTTGAATCCGACCCAGAGCTGCATGTGCAGGCCACAGGCGCCTCCGGAGTCGAAGCGATCTCCCTCTACGATAAACTTTGCCCCGATATTCTCCTGATGGACATCCGCATGAAGGACACGGACGGTCTTGCGGCCGCGCAGGCGATCCTGGCAAAATACCCGGATGCAAGGATCCTTCTCCTCACCACCTTCTCCGACGACGAATACATTGTCAAAGCCCTGCAGATCGGGGCAAAAGGGTATCTTCTGAAACAGGACTACAGCCATCTGATCCCGGCGATCAAAGCCGTGTACAACGGGCAGACCGTGTTCGGGACCGAGATCACCGGCCGTCTCCCGGAGCTCCTCCGTGGCAGCGGCGAACCGGATCTGAACGAATTCCGGCTCTCGGAAAAAGAAATCGACATCATCAAGGGCGTGGCCTCGGGGCAAAGCAACCGCGAGATCGCGGAATCCCTTTATCTCAGCGAGGGGACCGTGCGCAATTATCTGAGCACGATCCTCGCAAAGCTTGATCTGCGGGACCGCACGCAGCTCGCCGTGTTCTATCTGACACGAAGCTGAAGCGGATCTTCGTGCGCCTATTCTGCAAACGCAGGGAGTCATCGATTTCAACAAAAGTCTTGTCAGCGCCCCACATTGAGGATATAATTTATCATGATATTTTAAGATTCTGTATTCTTAGATTTGGCATTTTAGATTTGACATTTTTGATTTGGCATTTTTGATTTGGCATTTTATTTTTTAAATTCGTTACATGGAGCAAAAACAATGTCCACAGGAAACGATTACGACAGACAATTCAGCCGCTATGCTGATAAGAAGGAACAACCTGCACCTTTCACGGAAGCAGATTCCGACAGACAGTTCAGCCGTTACGCCGACAAGAAGAACAAAGCGCAGCAATCTGAAAAGTCCGTGAAGCCAAAATCGCGCGCGCTGCGCATCTCCCTTCTCACAGCTGGATGCATTCTTCTGCTGCTGTGTGCTGTTCTGGCGTTTGCCTGCATTCATCAGAAAACCGATCCCATCACACTGGTCTCGAACCTTGCATCAGGCCGGATCGGCTTCTCCCGACACACCAGAGGAACAGAAACAGAACCGGAAGCAGCCACGGAAGCGGAGACCGAGCCGGACAGCGCTCTGAATATTGCGGAGGAACTCCAGACAGAGGCGCCCGATCCCGAATTTTTCCCCTATTGTACGGACGCGACAGACCCGGATCGCCTGATCGAATATACCGAGATCGAGGTGAACGATACGATCCTTGAGAGCGTCTCGGAATACGCTCCGGTCTCAGAGATCAGCTTCGATCCCGGCGAGGATTACACCGACGTGGAGGGCATCGTGACCTTCCGCGGCGACAACTTCCGCAACAGTCCCTCCTACGGCTTCGCGGAGATGTCGGTCGACACGATGTCCGGCGTCTGGACGCAGAGCACCGGCGGCCTCAGCTACGGAAACGCGACGTGGACGGGCAGCGGCTGGACCGGCCAGCCTCTGATGATGAAATGGCCGCGGGCGGTCAAGGAGCACATGAATATGTACGAGGAAGCGAAATCGGACGACGATCTCGTCGAGGTGATCTATGCCTGCATGGACGGATACGTTTATTTCCTGAATCTGCGCAGCGGCGAAAAGACCCGCGATCCTCTGTATCTCGGCTTTACCTTCAAGGGAAGCGGAGCGCTGGACCCGCGCGGCTATCCGATCCTGTATCTGGGCGCCGGCTACGACAGCGGCGAGGGGACAGCCCGCGTATTTGTTGTGAATCTTCTGGACTGCAGCGTCATGCTGACCTTCGGAAACAACGACCCGTTCTCCCTGCGCGGTTCTCTGAGTTATTTTGACTCCTCCGCCCTTGTGGACGCGGAGACAGACACGCTGATCTACCCGGGCGAAAACGGAATCCTCTATCTGATGAAGCTCAACACGGTCTACGACGAAGCCGCAGGCACGCTCTCGATCGCGCCCGACCCGGTCGTCAAGTGGCGCTACAGCGGCGTGCGGACTACGGTCGGCTCCTATTGGGTCGGCATGGAGACGAGCGCCGCCGTCTACAAGGGCTATCTGTTCGTCGCGGACAACGGCGGCAATCTCATGTGCCTGGATCTGAACACGCTTCAGCTTGTCTGGGTGCAGGATACGCTGGACGACACCAACTCCACGCCGGTCCTCGCCTTTGAGGACGGTCACCTGTATCTCTATGTCAGCACCTCCTTCCACCTCGGCTGGAGGAGCACTACTTCCGCAACCGTCCCGATTTGGAAGATCGACGCGGAAAGCGGTGAGATCGTCTGGCAGACCGATTATGAGTGCTATACGGTCGACGGAGTGTCCGGCGGCGTACAGTCGACCGTCGCGGTCGGCAAATACGATCTCTCCGATTACCTGTATGTCACGGTTTCCCGCACGGGCGGCCTCTATGACGGCGTGCTCGCCTGTCTGGATCGCTCCACCGGTGAGATCGTCTGGGAACACAAGGCTTACTATGCCTGGTCTTCCCCGGTCTGCGTCTACAATTCCGACGGCAGCGGCCGCGTGATCTACTGCAGCTGCGAGGGATATATGTACCTGATGGATCCTCTTACCGGGGACGTCCTGGACATATGCCAGATCAGCGACGGCTCGATTGAGGCCTCTCCCGCCGTCTATGAAGACATTGCCGTGATCGGCACACGCGCCTGTCGGATCATGGGAATCCAACTGCACTGAAGCAATGACACACAGACATGCAAGTTCAACAGCACAGAAGCAGCCACGCATCGCGAAAGCGTTACGCCCGCTCACTGAGACGGAAAGGGCAGAAAATAGAGTACAAAAAAGAGAGTGCCCGGAAATCATTGCAGAAGAACCGTTCTCCGGTATCCCTGCCCTGTTTCCCGAGCACTCTCTTTCTTATATGAACACAAGACATAAGTCCCGGCCCAAGCTGCCTCTTCTCCCGTCATGCCGGGACGCTTATGTCAATGTGATCGACACACGACAGATCCTGCCGCATCGTTTCTCCGTTGTGTTCATAAAATTCTGAAAAAATTATACAATAGCTTTCGCATCCAGTCAATTGTTTTTGAACAAATCTGCAAAATTTTTTCACATTAATCCCAATAATCAATTTTATGCAAACAATTCTGCGCACGCCCGCTTATTGTTCCCAGTGCAGCAGCTCTTCCCGCAGCGTAGAGAGCAACTCGACCTCCGGCACCTTGCGGACCACTTCACCCTTCTTGATCAGCAGTCCTTCGCCGATTCCGCCGGCAATCCCGATATCCGCCTCCTTCGCCTCTCCCGGACCGTTCACGACACAGCCCATCACAGCCACCTTCAGATCAAGCGGAATGTCCTCGACCATCTCTTCTACCTGATTTGCCAGACCGATCAGATCGATGCGCGTGCGCCCGCAGGTCGGACAGGAAACCACCTCGATCCCGCCCTTGCGCAGGCCGAGCGTGCGCAGGATCAGCTTTGCGGACTTGACCTCCTCGCGCGGATCGCCGGTCAGCGAGACGCGGATCGTATCTCCGATTCCCTGAGACAAGATCAACCCGAGGCCGATCGCCGACTTGATGTTTCCGGACAGCAGCGTTCCTGCCTCTGTAATGCCGACGTGCAGCGGATGATCGGTCTTCTTTGCCAGAAGCTCATGCGCTTTCGCGCACATCAGCACGTCTGAGGATTTAATACTGATGACCAGATTGTCGTAACCCATATCCTCGATCACGGCCGTCTGACGCAGCGCACTCTCGACGATACCCTCCGCGGTCACGCCGTGATCCCGCGCGACGATCTCCTTCTCCAGCGAGCCGCTGTTGACACCGACACGGATCGGAATACCCCGTTCTTTTGCCGCGTCGACCACCGCTCGCACGCGCTCCGTGCTGCCAATGTTGCCCGGATTGATGCGGATCTTGTCTGCCCCGGCCTCGATCGCCGCGATCGCCAGCTTGTAATCAAAATGGATGTCCGCCACCAGCGGGATCGAAATGCGTTTTTTGATCTCTCCGAGCGCCTGCGCGGCCTCCATCGTCGGCGTGGCGCAGCGGATGATATCGCAGCCTGCCGCCTCAAGGCTCTTGATCTGCGCAACGGTAGCCGCCACATCCTCGGTCCGCGTATTCGTCATCGACTGGATCAGGATCGGATTGCCGCCCCCGATCACGCGGTCGCCGATCTTCACGGTTTTTGTATTGTCACGGTACATCTTTTTCGCCTGCTTTCTATGTTTTCTTCTGCTTCGCTGCCTTCTCTTTTACAGTTTTTTATGTCGTGCGATCTTCCCAGTCTTCTCTATTTCTACAGCTTCACTGTATTTTATCTGCCAAATTTATTTCCAGGTCGCACGATCAGTGCGGTCAAACAGTCTCTCTGGCTTCTCCACAAATGCTTCACTCTTCCGCCGGTTCCGCCGGAATGAACACGCGTCGTTTCGTCTCCTCCGGCTCCGTCTGCGCCTGCTTCACCGCCTCCTCGCAGAAATAATCCTGCGCGCAGAGCAGCACCTTGCCGCGCTTGTCGATCTTCTCATAGCTGCCGTCCGGCTGCATCACATGCGCCTTCACGTTGTCGTCGAGCTGAATCTGCAGAATGTGGCGCACCTTCTCCCGGATCTCCGGCGACTCCACCGGGAACAGGATCTCAACGCGCTTGTCGAGATTGCGCGGCATCCAGTCGGCGCTCGCCATATAGAATTCCTCATCCCCGCCATTCTCAAAGTAGAAAATGCGCGCGTGCTCAAGGAAGTTTCCGACGATAGAACGCACCCGGATGTGTTCGCTGACCTTCAGGACTCCCGCACGCAGGCAGCAGATGCCTCGGATGATCAGGTCGATCTCCACGCCTGCCGCGGACGCCTCATAGAGCGCCGCGATGATCCCCTTGTCGCAGAGCGAGTTCATCTTCGCGATAATTCGCGCCGGTTCCCCGGCCTTCGCGTGGCGCGTCTCCCTCTGGATCAGCCGCATGAACGCGTCCCGCATCCAGAGCGGCGCGAGCACCAGTCGATTCCAGTGTTTCGGCTCCGAATATCCGGAAAGCATATTGAACACAGCCGTCGCGTCCTCTCCGATCGGCTCCGCGCAGGTCAGGATCCCGCAGTCCGTGTAGAGCTTGGCCGTAGAGTCGTTGTAGTTGCCGGTACCCAGATGCACATAGCGCCGGATCCCGTCCTCCTCGCGGCGGACAACCAGCGTAATCTTGCTGTGCGTCTTTAAGCCCAGCAGGCCATAGATGACGTGGCAGCCCGCCTGCTCCAGCATCTTCGCCCAGAGGATGTTGTTCTCCTCGTCAAAGCGCGCCTTCAGCTCCACGAGCACCGTCACCTGCTTGCCATTTTCCGCCGCCTGCGCGAGCGCCGCCACGATCGGCGAATGTCCGCTGACACGGTACAGCGTCTGCTTGATCGCGAGCACGTCCGGATCCTTCGCCGCCTGCTGCACGAAGTGCACGACCGGTTCGAAGGTCATGTACGGATGGTGCAGGAGGATGTCGCCTCTGCGGATCTGCGTGAAAACGTCCTCCTCGTCGTTCATGCCCGGCACGTTCTGCGGCTTGTACGGCTGGTTGCGGTACTCGTCCATACCCTCCGTCCCGTACAGCTTCATAAGAAAGGTCAGATCCAGCGGTCCGCTGATCTTGTAGATGTCCTCTTCCTTAACGTTCAGCTCGGATTTGAGGATCTTCAGAAGCTTCGGCTCCATCTTCTCCTCGATCTCCAGACGGATCACCTCACCCCACTGGCGCTTCTTCAGCTTCTTCTCGATCTCCTTGAGCAGATCTGCCGCCTCGTCCTCGTCGTACGCCAGGTCCGCGTTGCGCATGATGCGGTACGGATGCGCGCAGACCACGTTGTAATTTAGAAACAGCTTGTCAATGTTCCGCTCGATGATCTCCTCGAGCAGGATCATACAGCGCTTACCATCCGAGCTGTCCGGGAGCTGCACGATCCTCGGAAGCACCGACGGCACCTGCACCGTCGCGAACTCGGCCTTTGTCTTCTCTTTCTCGCCCTTCTTCGAGATCAGGGCGCCTATGTTCAGGGTCTTGTTGCGGATCAACGGGAACGGCCGCGCCGAATCCATCGCCATCGGCGTCAGGACCGGATAGACGTTCTCCTCAAAATACTGATCCACAAACGCCTTCTGCTGCTTCGTCAGCTTCTCGTGCTCCGTCACAAGCTCCAGTCCGCACTGCTTCATCAGCGGAAGCAGGGAGCGGTTGTAGGTGCTGTACTGCTGCGCCACAAGCTCGTGCGCCTGCACCGCGATCGCCGCGAGCTGTTCCTGCGGCGTCATCCCCGCAATGTCCTTCTTCGTATACTTCGCGTGCACCATATCCTTCAGCGACGCGACACGGATCATGAAAAACTCATCCAGATTGGAGGAAGTGATGCTTAAGAATTTCAGGCGCTCCAACACCGGAAGGCTCTTGTCCCGCGCCTCCGAGAGCACTCTGCTGTTGAAGCCCAGCCAGCTGCATTCTCTGTTGATATAATATTCTGATTTTTCAAAATCAATCATCGCCATGTTTCTTCCTCCCTTTTACTATCTCCTATAAATCCGTGGCATTGGCCAATTCCTGCAAGGGCGTCCGTTATAAAGTCTTAGAGCTGCTTACGCTGTTTGAAAACCGGATGCACGTTGAATACTTCCTCAAAGAACTCCGCTTTCTCATTGAAAGTCCCGATTTCGAGCGACAAATCCTCCTTGCTCGCGACCGTGATCTTCAGCTCATGTTCCTTCAGCGTCACCACGGCATCTTTGCACTTCTGCTGGTGCGTGCGGTCGAGGGCGTTTACCATACGCAGGATCGCGGTCAGCTTCGCCACCGACATGTACTCATTCCTGCTGATCCCCGTCCGCACGGAGAGCTCGTCATAGTAGATAAAACGGCTTGTGTTGAATTTCACCGTGTAGGCGATCATCTCACGCTCGACGTCCGAGAGGCCGATGATCTCCGTCGCCATAATGATGTTGTACGCGCACTCGGAGACGTCCTCAAGGCTGATGAACTTTCCGCAGTTGTGCACGATCACAGCGATCTGCAGAAGCAGCCGTTCCCGCTTGCCCATGCCGTGTATTTTTTTCATGCGGTCAAACACCTGCAGGGCGAGCTCCTCAAGATTGCGGATATGCGCCTGGCTGCATTTATAGCGTTTGGAAATGCTGCGGGCCGACGCAAGAATGTCCTCCTCAAAGCTGTGCGTGCTCTTGATATACTGATTCTTCAGCGCGTAGTCGTAGGCCAGTCCGTCGCAGAGACTGTAATCCGGCACCCAGAGCGTCTCAGCGCCAAAGTCGTTCATCATGCACTTGCAGAAGATCGCAGACGGCACAACGCCAGCGGCCTGTTCCGAAGATATCTCGAAGCGCTCCGCGATCTCCTCCGGGTTCATCCCGATGATGCGGTCATAGATCGTCTGGAACTGATCCAGCGTCACGGAAGTGATTTTCTTGTTCTGCTGTTCATACGGGTGCGTCAGCTCAGCCAGACCGCCGCCGATGACGATAAGGTTCTTGATCTGTCGGTCTTTCTGGTACAGCTTGCCGAAACCGGCCAGCTCGTGGCTGAGGATCTCCACCACCATCTTCTCGAAATGCGCGCGGTTCTTCACCAGAGGCGCAAGGCGTTCCCTGGTCGTCACACTTCCCACGCGGATGTTCTGCGTCGTGATCAGCCTGTCCTTGTCAAAGAGCGAAATCTGCAGGCTGTCGCCGCCGATGTCGACGATCGCGGCGGGGTTCCGGATGATCTGCTCAAACTCCGCCGTGACGGAAGCGATGGACTTGTAATCGACGAAACGCTGCTCGGAATTGCTCAGCACGTCGATCTTCAGACCGGTCTGTTTCTCGATATAATCCCGCATGATCAGCATATTCCGGGACTCGCGGAACGCGCTGGTCGCGCAGACTTTGTAATCCGTCACCTTGTAGCTCTGCATCGTTCTGCGAAAATCGTTCAGCACCTCGCAGAGATCCTCGATCTTTCCGCTGCTGATGTGCCCCATGCTGTACGCGTCCAGTCCGATGTTCAGTCTCGCGCTGACACACTCGATCTCCTTCATCGCCTTCCGGCCGCCGAACTCGAAGATCTTCATCTCCGTCACAGTCGATCCGATCGCGATCGCGGCAAACATTTTGATGCTCATGCCTCTCCCTTTCCTTTCGCTTAAAGCCCAAATCTGCTATAGAAAATTGTTAATCCTGTCTGCGTTTCCCGCTTATTTCGCCGGCTAGGCAGGTGAGCGGCGTAAAACGCTTCGCTTACTGTGTCAATCATTCTTTCGTCTGTCCAAGAAGATAATCGATAAACTGCTGCGCCGTCCGTCCCGAAAGCCCGCCGTGGCTCAGCTCCCACTTGTTCGCCTCCAGGAGCAACTCCTCCTCCGGCATCGTCACGCCATAGCGAGTCGCCAGCGTACGAACAATATTCTGGAACTCCTTCTTGTTCGGAGCCCCAAAGTAGATCGTGACGCCGAAGCGCGAGACGAGCGACATCTTCTCTTGCATCGTATCGTTGCTGTGGATATCGCCGTCCTGCTCCTCCCAGTTGTCGCTGAAGCGCTCTCGGATCAGGTTGCGGCGGTTGGACGTCGCGTAGATCAGGACGTTCTCCGGCTTCCGTTCCAGTCCTCCTTCGATCACTGCCTTCAGATATTTGTATTCAATCTCAAACTCCTCAAATGAAAGGTCGTCCATGTAAATGATAAATTTGTAATTGCGGTTTTTGATCTGCGCGATCACATCGTTCAGATCCTTGAACTGATGCTTGTAGATCTCTATGATGCGCAGCCCCTGATCGTAGTAACGGTTCAAAATCGCCTTGATGCTCGAGGACTTCCCGGTCCCGGCGTCGCCGAACAGCAGGCAGTTGTTCGCCCTCCTGCCCTGCACAAAGGCCTCCGTGTTGTCAATCAGCTTCTTCTTCGGGATCTCATAGCCCACCAGGTCGTCGAGGTTCACGTGCGCGATGTTCGTGATCGGGCAGATCTGCACGCCCGACTCATCATGCTCAACCCGGAACGCCTTGTGCAGTCCGAGCTTGCCGACGCCGAACTCCCGGTAAAAGCGAATCATGTACTGCGTGAACTCCTCAACGTCCCGCGCGCCCGCCAGCTGCAGGGACAGCTCGCTGATGCGGTCCCGGATACGGCGGTTAAAGACGCGGCTCGCGACGCCCGCCCTCCGGTAGTTCAATATCTCCTCAAAAAATCCCGCCTGAAGCGTCCGCTCCACCTCAGAGAAATCATAGGCGAACAGCTCCCGAAAGATCGCGAAATCATGCCGCGCGAGCTCCAGCAGGCTCCCCTCCGTGATGCCCTTGATCTCACAGGCGGTGCTGAACACATTCTCGTTGTTCACCAGCAGGAAGGTCAGATAGTCCTGCCAGAGATTCCGCTCAAAGCCATACGTTCCGGCCAGTTCGACCAGACGATGCATGCACGCAAAAAACCTTGCGCGTACTTCTCCGTACAGCTCATTCTTTCCGTAATTCTCCATGATCCACGCCATCTCGCGAAGCAGCTCTCCGTTCTCCGGCTCGCGATAGACGATCAGCTCATCGATTCGTGCCATATCGATCTTCATCTCCAATTATGTATAATCATTCTTCCGCCATATACTTCCGGCAGTAGTCTTTTAACTCCGACAATTCGGTTGTAATAATTTCCCATACAATTTGCGGCTCGACTGTACCGTAAGCATGAGCAATTATATTGCGGAAACCACGAATTTGTTTCCATGGTACTGCTGTATACGCAGTACGAAATTCTTCTGACAGGGAATTAGACAGTTCGCCAATCTGCAAAAGGCACATACAGCAGGCATTCCGAAAAGTATTGTTTGCACAAAAAATATCATAGTCCGCGCCAAATAATGCAACCGTTTCCTCTATTTGTTCACAATATTTGATCATATGAGATAAAATATTTTTATCCCGATTTACGTTCATATAATAAAACCTCCTCATTTTTAATAGCATCCAGAAAAGTATTGTCCAGGCTGCCTGTAGTGAGCAGATCAACTTTCTTATTCAGGGATGCTTCCAAATCCATCAACAATCCGCCAATCGCCCAGCCTTTGATACGCCCGCGATCGATACGCAAATCTATATCACTGTCAACAGTAGCTTCCCCTCTTGCATAAGAGCCAAAAAGGAAAATTCGATCTGCTCCATACTGAGAGCCAAGATCAGAAACTCTTTTCTTTATATCTTTAAGAGTAAGAACTGTTTTCATTTTGGGCTCCTTTCGTATTTTTTAATTGGTAACTCGTGATATTAGTTCACAGTTTCCCATTCACCAACAAGTTCTTGTCCATTGTCCTAATTATAATCTATCAGCAAATATACGTCAATAATTCATGGATGTCCACAGGTTTCAGGGTCTCCCTCAGCAGCAAACCATGCATTCCGGCAACTCCATTTCATGATTCATCTTAACAAAACCATATTTTTCATACAAAGGGCGCCCCATATCGGTTGCTTCCAGGGAAATATCCGTTATCCCCATGCTTTTCGCATCTTTGACCAGTAAATCTAATGTTTTGTATGCAATCCCTCTTCTTCTATTCTCGTCTCTGTTAATACATCTATATCCTCAAGCGTTGCTCTTTTATATGTCAAATTCAATGCCTTGTCCTCCGTTAAACATCGTATGGATAACAGTGCTCCGCCTTGGATTGAAACTCACAAAGTTTTATGATTTTCATATTCATATCAAAGTCAGCTATCGTTACACCGTCAAATCCACTGTATGTACCTTCATAGTCACATTTGAAGAACCATTCTGCTATGATCGTTCGGTCTTTCTCAATCACCCGCTTAATCGACCATTCCAGAACACTGCCCTTTTTATTCCAGTCCTCAAACCATTTCAATATTTGAGACAAGCCATGATATTCCGGTCCATAACACTCGCTATATATCGCATCTTCCGCAAACGTGCCTCGCACTGTCTCTATGTCTTTATTAAGCCACGCAAGAAAATAATTTCTGATGATTTTTTCCATTTGCTTTAGACACCTCCTTCAGCATCAACTGAGATTTCTTATTCCAGTAATTCCAATAAATCCGGAATATCAACTTTTAGGGTTTCATATACAATATTCAAATCAACATTACCGTAATCATGCACGATTCGATTTCTCAAACCATATAATGCACTCCATGGGATATTTTCTCTTGTCTGTTTAAATTCCTCTGTCAGCTTCCTTGCGTTCTCTGAAATCTGAATCATGCGGAAAAGCATGGAATCCAGTAATACCTCATTGGCATTAAGTTCCTCAATGTCCACATTTTTCATATGTCTTGAGATAAATTCCAAGTCCTGCTTTATTTTTTGAATATAAAATTTATCAGTTTTCACATTATCCATATATCTTAATTCCTTCTTTCAATATCTCCTTCGTCAGTTCCAGATTGTCTTTCAGCTGATTCATATCCAGAACGTCTACTTTCTTATGAAGGACATTTCTTATCTCTTCAATCAATCCATAAAATTTTAAGCCCCTTATATTGGCTGAAATAAGAAGATCAACATCACTGGTCGGCACTGCTTTGTGCTTGGCATAGGACCCAAAGAGATAACAAAAGCTAATATCATATTTTTCAAACACCTGTGTGCATTTACGCTTTATATCCTCCACATCCAAAACACCGTGGCTTTCATCGACGGGATTAATTTTTTTTAATTCTTCTACGATATAATTGTATTTTAATGTTCCTGATTTATCAGCATCATTTTCGTATGTCTTATAAGAGCGGAGAGAAATTCCCACCAATTCTGAAACCTGCTTTTGCGTTAGTTTCTTTTCTATTCTTAGTCCTTTCAAATCGTCCATTTCTGCACCTCCGAATTAATTTTAGTGCAAATTTTGCACCCTGTCAATCCAATGGTGCAAATTTTGCACTAAATAGAAATGAAATTACTAATTATATTATCTCAAGCAGGCAAAGCAATATGCTGTACAACTTATCTTTCATATCGTTATCTCAATCTGGTTCCCTTCTATCGCAACGATGCAACTCTCATAATATCCATCCCCGTTGTTCTGTGGCAGCTTCCAAATCTTTTACATATAAGGCAATATGTTCTATTCTCATATCTCCCCGCTCCACTTCATCAGATGATATTTTAACCCCGCGTCCCGGCTTTCTTATTCATTCATCCAATATCGGCAGATTGTTCAGACAGGGCGGCAAATGCATCATATGATGATTCGTCATAGGAGTCAAGATCATGCCTCCTCTCGTCAGCCTTCCCCAAAATACCAGCAGCCACACGGAGCGAAAATCAGTGGTCACGCCGCCTTCTTCCAGAATCCGCATGACCCATTCCTCCGGCACCATGGACTGGATCTGTTCCAGTGTTAAGCTTTCTAATATGCAGCGCGTGTTCTTGCCCACCTCGATCATATAATCGCGGAGAGCAAAGACATCGATCTTCTTTCCAAACTCCACCGCTTCCTCAAATTCAAGCGCATTTCCGGTGTCGGTAATCGGCGACCCGATCCTTTTCTGCCACTCTGCGTTAAAGATCTGATTTTGGTCTGCCATCAGAATATTGCTCACCAAGTCTTCAATGCGGTAGGTATGCCAAAGCTGCCAGCACATGGGGACTCGATTCGTCCCCGCATAATGCAGGTCCACATCGTGATCCTCTCTCGGCACCACCTTGTTCTGATTCCCCGCCAGCATATACTCCAGGACATAATCCGCAATCGTCTTTTCCGTTCTCCCGGATATTTCAGCCGGATGCACCATGGCATGCACTTCCAAGGCCAGCTCTCTCATTTTTTCGACGTCTGTTCCGGCTAAAACCTTTTGTAATTCACCATACTTTTCGTTGAATGAAGTATATAATTTTTCCTTTTTCATAAAATGTAATTCCTTTCGTTCGCAGTTATTTATGTATTTTGCCCTTTCAGCATAGATTTTGCCTTTACTAATACGTATACTGATATTTATTCTAACGATTCTAATTCTTTGATGCTCTCCATAAAATGCTGTTCCACCGATGACAACAAATCATCCTGCCTTTTTCGATATTTTTCATATTCTTCATGTGCTTTGTCAATCGCCTGTTTATGCGTCACGCGTCCTTTTGCTGTCAAAATATCCCGTCTGGTCATTTTCAGATAATCGTCAATCGTCTCAAGCCAATCCTTCATATACATTGGTTCATGTGCCAATGCACGTACTTCTGCAATATCAAGATATGCCGACACAATTTTATTCAAAGCATCCAGTTCTGCCTGTGTCAGATAATTCTTAGCAATTTCAGTATCTGAACGTTTGATCTGCTTTCCTTCCCATGATGTCAATCCCATATTTTCTTTTTCCGAATTTGCACGCTGATAAACAATTTCTGCGGCTGTATGCTTATGTGCCGCCCAGTGCATTTTATTTTGCACTTGTTTAAAAAACAGAATAGAAGCTTCTGCGCTGGGATTATAGTCAATGCTGGTAGCATAGATTTCTAATACTTTTCTCCAAAAAACTTTTTCTGAAGTGCGAATATCTCGAATACGAGCCAATAGTTCATCAAAGTAATTTCCTCCGCCCAATCGTTTTAAACGGTCATCATCCAACGCGAATCCTTTTTTCATGTATTCTTTTAGAATAGAACTTGCCCAAATACGAAACTGTGTACCTCGCAAAGACTTCACACGATAGCCGACAGAAATAATAACATCCAGATTAAAATACTCGATATCTCTGGATACGCTCCGGTTTCCCTCTCTTTGAACTGTTGCAAATTTTGCAACAGTTGAATCTCTCCGAAGCTCTCCTTCCGCAAATACATTGCCTATGTGCCTTGATATAGTCGATTTATTTCTCTGGAACAATTCTGCCATCTGTTCCAGTGACAGCCAAACAGTATCTTCATCAAAGGTAACTTCAATCCTTGTCAGTCCATCTTCTGTAGTATACATGATGATATTGGAACTGTTCATTTTATCTTTACTCCTTAAAAATGTTCTTATGTTTCTTCGTTCTCATATGCCTTCATATTTTCCCTATATCAACTGTTCTCTATATGCGTGCAAGAACATATGTTCTTTTTATTATAACAAATTCAAATACGATCTGCAAGGTGCAAATGATGAAAATGGAAAGAAAAATATAATCAACAGCACTCACTTGCCACACAGCAAGAAACCTTGCCCCTTCAAATACATTCGGGACAAGGTTTCAGTCCTATCAAATCCTACTCACCACCGTGAAAACAAAACTCCCGCGAGCGGAGACAGAACGACCATGATCACGGAGAATGTGAACGACTCTACCGATATCAAGGTCGCCCGCTGCTCAGACGGAAACATATCCTGCAGAACTGTGTTTGTGCGCACCTGAAGCGCGTCGTCCCCGAGGGCGGCAAGGAAACCTCCTGCCGTCATGACCAGATACGATCCGCTGTGCTCCAGGCACACTCCCGCAGACACCAGAAGCGCCATGAAAAAGAATACCCAGCGGTAACGGAATCCTCCACATTTCAAAATCAGCCGGGAGCCCAGAATACCACCCAGCTCCATGAACAGCAAAGCCATTCCCAGCGCCCAATTCGGCATCGACGCCATCGGCAGCTTCGCCTGCAGGAAAAACAGCAGTAAAGTGTCCGTCGCGCCCACAAGTGAATTGCAGAACATCAGGCCGATGGCGCGGCGCGCGTCTTTCAGAAAGGTAAAGCTCCCGCAAAAGCAGTCCGCGAGTTCGTGCAGGATCCCGCCCGTGCTGCGCCCATCTGTCCGGCCGCCTGCTTCGCGGAGGGACGCAAGCACCCGAATCTGGAGCACGGACAACAAGACATCCACGCTGTATGCCAGCCTGTGCCCGATAAACAAGGCCAGCCCCGCGCATAGTGTCGATATTCCGCCACAAAGTCTGTAAAGAATCAGCTGGTTGGAAGCATACTTTTCAAAATACCGCTCCTCTCCGGCCAGCTTCAGCGAATCATAGGCCAGCGCGTCGTCTGACCCTGACGCGAAATTGTAACTCAGCGCCTGAAACGCGATGGATGCGCACACCATCGGAAGATTGCAGGAAACAATCATGAACAAGCTCCCGATTATCCGCATCACACTGCTTACAATCAGCATTTTCTTTTTGCCGAACACATCGGCAAACACGCCGGAGGGAAGTTCAAACGCCAGACTTGTGATGTGGAACACGGTTTCGGCGATTCCAATCTCCATCAGGCTGTAACCGCGGGCGGCAAGCAACGACACCCATGCGCCCGTGAGGGATAAATTCCCCAACACAGAGGATAGATATAATCTCTTAATCTGTTTTCTAATCTGAAACATAAAAAATCTCCTTAACTGTATTTTGGTGATCGTTAAGGAGATACTGCGCCGTATGAAAAGGAGAAGCCTGACTAAAACTCAGCTAAAATTCAGAAAATCTCCCTGAAAAAGGGCGCACTATCCCCCTGAAAGGGATAAATGTAACCTTTTTTCAGTTGGAGATTCGTCATCTTCCAGAACATACGCTTTCCTTTTTCAGTTATTTTTGAGTTTTTATTGCTTCTTCATTATAATCAACGCAGTCGGGAATTGCAACTGCTATTTGCGTTAGGAAAAATAGAAAGAAAAATATAATCGACAGTACTCACTCGCCGCAAAACAAGAAACCTTGCCCCTTCAAATACATTCGGGGGGCAAGGTTTCAGTCCTATCGAATCATGTTCACCATCGTGAGAACAAAACGCCCGCAAGTGATAACAGAGCGACCATGATCAGTTTTCCGATCATCCGCATCACACTGCTTGCGATCAGCATCTTCTTCCTGCCAAACACATCAGCAAACACCCCGGTGGGAAGACCAAACGACAGACTTGTGATGTGGAATACGGTTTCGGCAATTCCAATCTCCAGGAACCATCCAATAACAGCACTACAATATTCCTTCCAATATATCCTTTTGAAACTCTTTTATATATTGAATATCATCCAAATACAAATTCAAATGCCCATCTTCTATATTTTTCTGAACATCTTCGTTCCCAGAATCCGCCTCATTTTTCATATATGCAACAAGACTATTTACCCGTTCAATTATCATATTGGGCAACTGTTCTTTTTCATTATTCTCTAAATCATAAGTATCTACAAATAACTTTAATCTACGTATTTGCTTATTCAAATTATAACAATAATCAGGATTTTTCGGTGAAACAAATGGAATCCATCTATAAACTGCGTATGCAACATCCCAAATTCTTGGTCCTGGGTGTAACGTATCAAAATCGATTATCCCGTGTACACACCCGTCAACAAAAGTTATGTTATAAGGTGCAAAATCCCCATGACACATAACCTCTACTGGTAATTTTGGAGATAACATCCAAACTTCTTCTCCCGTTAATCGCTGAACATACTTTTCTCCTATATCATGATATCGGCGAAGTAGTTTTGCCACTTCAATCAAAAGCTCATCTGTTAGAATCTCACTCGACAAGTTGTCGTTATAAACAGTTCCATCCACAAAAGAAACCATTTCCATTCCAGATTCGTTAATTCCATATGGTTTAGGAATATTATTGAACCCGTTTTCATGCATAAACGATAAAAATGACTGTACATGAGGAGTCCATTTATTTCCCGGACGGATTACTTTATCTTCTTCTTTTGATATTTTACCTTTTCTTCCGCCATATAAATCTTCTTTTTGAATCATACATTGATTCTCCCATTCAAACCCCGATTGGGATTTCATAAAATCCTAATCATTTAATAACCGTTATATTTTATCTTCAAAAAATCCGCAAACCCTTGAAAATACTAAATTTGTAGCATGTGTGTTTGCCCTTAGACTTTCCCTTATGTTATATCCTTTTCCCTCGTGTTACGAAGCCTCATAAGGGCAAAATCAAGGGAAAGAAAAACTTGTAACAGATTATAACACATTATGAACAGGGCGAAAAGAACTGATTGAAATGCTTTCAAAATCAAAAAGCCTAACAAAGAAAGTAGACTGAAAATGAACATCATATATGCCGAATATAATATGAACCATAACAGCATTGACATAGCAACCACCGCAGGCTATCTTCTGCGGATTGACTGTTGGGAAGCAGAAAAGGATTTGCAAACCACTTCGGGATCTGAATATGCCCTAAGCAGGCTTGCAGTCGATGAACCGCTCGAATATGCCCGTCTCTATCTTGACGGGAATCTGCAGATGTGGGTTAATGCGGAAGATTCCTTAGAGCTTTTATAAACACACAGCTTGAAGTCAATGCCGCAGGCAGGACCTCGCAAACAGGTCTCTGCGGCATTTGACTGCACACAGCAAATGCTGAGTAAAACTATACTATATGCTTCATTGAATTTTCTTTACCGTTTACATTCTTATTGAACCGATACCCAACTCCCCAAACTGTTTGGATATAGATCGGATGACTTGGATCATCTTCAATCTTATCCCGTATGTGGCTGATATGGCTCATGACAATATTGTAATCTCCTTCATATGGCTCTTTCCAGACTATATCGTAGATCTGCTCTTTGCTGAATACCTGTCCCGGATTCTGCGCCAGAAGTTGTAGGATTTCAAACTCTGTATATGTAAGGTCAACACTCCTTCCATGACAAGTTACTTCCCGTTTATCTGATAAAATCGTTAAATCGCCATAGTGAATTTCTGATGGCAATAAATTTTCCTCTACCTTGAATTTTTTCCGCCCACTTTCCAGTACGGACAGAATAGCATTTATCACATCATCTTCACTATCATCGAAAGATAGCAGTATCAGTTTTCCGATAGTATCACCTTCCCATCTTATTAAATGAAGCAATACTTAGCACCCCTCTAATGACACAACTCTGCATAAAATGCCTTGCTCCCGCCATTCTCTCTCAATAAAGGAAGATTAAATAGCAAGCATACGCTAATACTCAATATCGTATATATCTTATCCAGAAATAACCAATGTAATAATAAATATGGCGACACTTAAAACAAAATGTACTTTTGATAGCAGCCCTTTATACTTCACATCAAGCCAAAAAACTAAAATAGTTATAAGCATTGATAGGACACATCCTACTAAAAGATGAAATATATTGCTTTGCATAATAAATGCCAGCACAAGGCTCTCTCCGCCGATAATCATGACAGGAATCGCTGCAAACTGTTTTATGATCTGCTTTTGCGGAACCGGAATAAACAACCCATCCTGTGCCTTTTCAAGAATACTGTCTAACTGCCGCACCATGCTCTGCAGCGTTAATTGGAATACAACAAATATGCTTCCGATTAACAAAAAATAACGGATCTCTTTTTGTGCCAGAAATGGCATTGACCAGAAAAAGGGGATTTTGTAAATGGACAGACCGAATGCAAATAAAACTATCCCCGCGATAATAAAATCTTTGCTCAGCCTGTAAATGGAAATTCTGGCTTTCCAAACTAACGGCGCCCTTAACAGCAGTTTTGATACTTTTTCCCTCTTAGAAAGATACCGAACCTTTTTTTCTTTTGCATATTGAGTCAACAGCACCGTATTATTATAATTCTGGGCAACCAGTACTTTTTCTGCAAATTGCATCTCGTCTTCATATTTTACAATATTCAATTTAAGTACAAACAAATCATACCATGCTGTCCAAAACCATACTCCGGCGGTCAAAATAGCCACATACGGACATATATTCAATAGCATAGCCGGAAAACACAGCAAAGACCAAACACCTGCATCCTGCCATATCCGTTTCCCTCTATGATATACTTTCCATCTAAGCAGACATCCAGCGTTTAATAAACCAAAAACAGATATGATTGTCAGGCAGAACATCCTGTCGAACTTTATCCCGTTGATACAGACTGCAAGAAAAAATGCCAGTATAAAGTGTTTTAAGAATTCACCCATAAACTTTATATGTACCAACCGATTCAATCTGCTTTCACTAAGGAAAAATATGGATGCTGGCTTGACCGTGATAACCGGTTTTATTTTGATAAAGCAACAATATCCGGAATAGATCGCCAAAATTGAGATAAGACCATACCACGCCCTTATATTAAAATTTTTCACTCTCAGGAGAACCGGGGAAAACAAAACGATCATCTGATATCCAATAAATCCTGCTATGAAGGCCAACGACAATACCGGAAGCAGCATGTTATTTATCAATCTCTTATACTCCCGGAATCTGTTCAAACATAACATTTTATATATATGCATGGTATTCGCCTCCCTCAGTCAAAAACATATAAAGCTCCTCCAATGACAATTCCGTGTCCAGATGGCAATGCTTTATCACATCTGCTTTGCTTCCCTCCGCAAGTATTTTCCCATCATGGAGGAAAATATATTTATCACAAATACCCTCCGCCAGATCCAGTAAATGTGTTGAAATAAGAACCGTCTTGTCCTGCTGTTTCAATTCCTGCAGAATCTGCTTGAATCCATGTATCTGTTTTGGATCAAGTCCGGTAAAGGGTTCATCAGCAAGGAACACATCATACTGGCGCAATAATGCAAGCGCAATCATTAATTTCTGCAGAGTTCCTTTTGATAAAGCTCCCGGTATTTTAAGCAGATGTTCCTGTAAGTTGAATTGTTCAATTATTGCTTCAACTGTAACGCCACTTTGCGGATATAATGCTTTTACAAACTGCAGATGCTCCCACACAGTAAGTTCCTCATAATACACTGGAATATCCGGCACAAATGTAACCGGAAAATTCTCATTGTTTAAAGAAAATATATCCTCTCCTCTAACTGTTATTTTTCCGCTTTGCGGTTTCAATTTCTTGATCACCGTTTTCAGCGTAGTTGACTTCCCCGCCCCATTGGAACCAATCAGCCCCGTTATCTCTCCTCTTTCCAATCCAAAACTCACATTATGCAGGACTGTCCTTTCATCATAAGCAAAATTAATGTTTTCTACCGTTACATACATAGAATATACTCCTTCCCATCCTGTTTTTTTCTTTGAACGTACACCTTAGAGAAGGGTTAAGGTCAAGAAAAAAGGACAAATTTTTTACAATCTGTCCTTCCTTCCCTTATTTTTTATTAATTTTTAACGTTCTTTCATTCTTTTCTCATTATAATTTATGATTCTAAAAATGCATCCGACTAAGAATGCTATCATTAAGAATGTAATAATCTGAAATGGCCTGCTCATATATGTGGTGCAGAGTTTAAAGTAAAACAGCATACACATAATAATCTCCAACGCCCATCCCAGAATACAAATCACCTGCTCAGAGGTAAATATGAAATTCTTTATCCGGTCTTGCTTCTTTAACTTCTCCAGGCGATATAAATATGCATCCTTATCATGAAAGATCTGCTCTATAAGATCTAATGGCAAATCATCCATCCCTATTTCCATGTCTGCCAACTGTTCACACAGGAGATGATTTTGCCTGATCCTGTTTTCTTCTGCCTTAATGCTGCCTAAATGTCTTACTAAAATATCTGGCAAATTTTCTCTTCCTTCTATACATTCCCGTATATCAGAGACCGGAATGTCTAACATTCTCAATAGTTTAATACGCTTCAGCAGCTCAACATCACGCTCTGTATACTCACGATATCCATTGACCAGATTTCTTTTAGGAATGATCAGCTTTTCTTTCTCATAGAAACGAATATTATGACTTGTAATACCTGTTTGGCTTTCGACTTCTTTTATCTTCATTGGACGCCCCTCTTTGTTTTATCCACTATTTATAAAATGTCTATCATTCTAGAGACAAAAACAAAGCGGAAATTTTACTTTCCGGTTTTCTCAAAGAGAGTTAGATACACATTGTCTGCCTCATTTTTCCATTCCGGTTCAATGGAAAAAGTAGTTGATGATATTCTTTTATAAGGTATTTCGTTCTCAATAAGCATTTGCTCAAACAGAATTAACTCCGAAGTATCAGAGATCGCATAGTTTATATTTCTCATATTCTGGGCTATAGTAGCTGACTCCAAAAATCCAACTATGACCATTACTAAAAATACACTCGACAAGCCAAACATCATTTTTGTAATTCCAATACCATTTCTTTTTCCCATAGTATCTCCTCTATAAGTTTCGTTCTACAATAATATTTCCCAGATTATCTTAATGCCAATTTTCTCTTTTTCTCTAATACATCAGCCTGATACGCCATCAGAACCATATATCCGGCAATCGCTGCAAAATGTGTTATCCGCACAGCAAATGCCAGATCATTCCCTGACGGAAGCATTTGGAAAAACATCATTCCATTCCTGAACAGCTCAAACAAAGCTACCAGATAGATCGGCATAGGTGAAGCGATCTTCGCAAGGATAAAATATCTGATAATAATCGTTATACAAGCCATAAAAATAAGGCTTTGTAATACAGCGATCCATCTACCGGGTATCTGAAATAGTTCAAAAATATTTGAACACAATGCTACTCCAAAATAGAGCGTTAAAATCACCCCTACTTTTGAAGGAGATAGTTTTCCACGGATTGAAAAAGTCATCCCGAAAAACATAAGAATCATAAGCAACACATATCCGGTTAAATATGTGCTAGCATATCCAGCTTCCGGGAATTTCATCTCCCTGAATTGCAGTGCTAAAAACTTAATTGCCATAATGCTCATAAGCAAGTACACAATCCCTGTAAGTGCATATAACGCAGATTGCATCCGACCTGGTACTTGCGATTCTACAATTTGATTCTTCTCCACACATCTCCTAATTTCCTCTCCAGACAGCAATTCATCCAGAGACACCTCTAATATATCCGACAACTTCTTTGCTGTCAACAGGTCCGGATACCTAGCACCGCATTCCCAACGTGATACCGCCTGACGAGTGACATAAAGATGATCTGCCAAAGTCTGCTGCGTTATTCCCTTGTCTTCTCTTGCCATTTTCAGTTTCTCACCAAATTCCACCATATTGTTATCCTTCCTTTCTGTTCGATTTCCTGCAGTACAGGTTCAGGATATAACCTACTGTCCACAAATGCAAGAAACCCCCTGCATAAGACATGTAAACAAAATGGTAACAAGAGTTTTCAGTCAAAACTAAGCTCAGAAAATCGGGCTCTGCGACACCAAGCGAACCAAAATATAATATAACGCTTTAGTAAAATTCGTGCAACTTCATATTGCCCTCCCGCAAAATAATACTAATCATCTTAACATACGACACTTTCAAAGCATAGCAACTCCCAGCATAGCTAACGATAACTACTCTCTTGCTTGCTTCAACTATCTGTTTTTCTTTTCATTCAACAACCCGTTCAAATCTTAACATCATATTTTTTAATCTATAAGCTGCTTTTCCGTATAATGTTTATCATATCTCTTCTCAAATCGGCTTTATTATAAAGGAAATTTTTCAAAACTGAAAGAGCAAGTTACGCCAGAGCCGCTCAAAACTCACTTCGTGATTTTGGCTGCCTGACATACTTGATGGGGATTACGCT
>CANQDA010000017.1 GCA_947591155.1 uncultured Lachnospiraceae bacterium | reverse complement strand
GAAAGCGATTACCCATGGACAAGACTGGGCTATACCTACGATTGGGGCGGAACGCAGGAATACGGGCTGACGGAATTTCTGGTGCGCGACCCGTCGCGGACAGAGATCGCGTTTACCCTGACAACAGATGAGTTTGCAGAATACTTAAAGAACCAGGAAGGAGATCAGGAATGAGAAAAATAATTACAATGCTTATGGCGGCCGTCCTGACAGTTGTCTGTCTGGCAGGCTTCTCCCCAAAGGAAAACAGTCCGGTGGAAGGGAAAAAAGTAGCGTATATCATGTATATGTCTTCCTCGCCCATTTTTGAGCTGTGGTCGGAGTCCTTTACCAGGACGGCGGAAGCCCTCGGCATGGAGGCGGACACGTTTTTCTGCGAGGACAGCGACGAGGAATGGAAGGACAGGATCCTGCAATGCGCGAAAGACGGCTATGACGGATTGCTGGTATCGCATGGCGGAGTAGATTACGCGTGGGAATTTCTGACGGGCGTGCTGGAAGAATACCCGGATCTGAAGATAGCGACCTTTGACACCTCTTTCAGGGATGAAAACGGGGAAACGGAAACGATCGACAGCGTGGTCCAGCTGTTCCAGCAGGATTCCGGGCTTGCGTCGGCCCTGGTGGAAGAGATCCTGGCCATGTATCCGGACAAAACGGAGAAAAAGGAAGCGGTCAATGTCCTGCAGGTACAGGAGGAGAACTACATCATTGCCTTTGACCGCCGCCAGGCCGGCTATGAGCCTTATGAGACGGAGGGGCGGATCAGGACGCTGGAGCAGATGGCTCCGGAGGATCATCTGAGCCCGGTATCTTCCATGCAGGAAGCGGCGGAGAAGATCATTGGGAAATACGATGACGGTGAAATAGACGCTATATGGTGCTGCTATGACGCCTATGCGAGGGGAGTATATCAGGCTCTGCGGGAATTGGACAGCGATATTCCCATGGTATCGGCAGATATCTGCGACGAGGATATCCGGCTTATGGCAGAAGGCAAAAACTGGAAGGCCTGCGCCACGACCAACTGGACGCTGAACGGAGAGTTTGCCTGCCGGGTGCTGGCTCTGGAAATGGCCGGACAGTATGACGACATCAAGGCGGCTTCCAGCTATTGTGAAAGCCCGGGGATGTGGATGGAGATCCCGTCCGTGGTGGTGACGCAAGAGCAGGTCATGTCCGGACAGGATATTACGGTAAAGAATCTTTCGGATGTAGCGGAGGACGCCTATACGGACGGAAGCTTTATGCCGTCCTGCGACTGGATGGATTCCGCCCTTGAAGATGAACGATAAGAATAAAAATGATTCCATTGTGGAGGCATAGGTATGGTAAGCAATCGCAGTAAAAAATTCAATCTGTCGGAACAGACGATTGACGCAGCGTCCATAATCTGCGTGCAGACGCTTTCTGAGGCAGGGGCGGATAAAAAGGATATTATCCGCATCCACCTGTCCCTGGAGGAGATCCTCGGCGCCTGGCTTGAGCCCCTGAGGGGAGCTTTGGTCCATGTGGACTGCGGGAAGAGATTCGGGCGGGTCTTTCTGAAAGTCAGCGTAGATGGTCCGGCCATGGGCGCATGGGAGGATAACGAGGAATTCATACTCAGCAGCCGTATGCTCTCGCAGGCAGGGCTGTCGTTTACATACGCTTATAAGAACGGGAAAAACTGCCTGACCTGCAATCCCCGGAAAAAATCATCCGTGGGACAGATGGCTTTGCTTTTGGCTGCGGTTTTCCTGGCAGTTGCGCTGGGAACCGGCGCAAGGATCTTCCCGGAGGTGCAGAAGACGGCTCTTGCGGTCACAGAACCCCTGTTCAACATGATTCTGGGGGCGCTGCGCGCGGTATCCTCGCCGCTTGTGTTTCTGGCCGTCTGCTGCGGGATCGTAAGCATCGGCGATCTGACGGTAGTAGGCAGAGTCGGTAAAAAACTGATCTTAAGAATGCTCACGGGGACGTTTGCTTTGGCGGTGGTCATGGCATTAGCGGGCAGCCTGCTGTTTCCGGTCGCCGCGGAATCGGGAAATAAGATATCCGGCAATTTTTCGGCGATTTATCAGATGGTGCTGGAGATCGTGCCCTCGGATATCGTGTCGCCCTTTTTGAATGGAAACGCGCTGCAGCTTGTATTTTTGGGCATCTGCGTGGGGGCCGCCCTTTTGATCCTGGGCGACCGGGTATCGGCAGCCCAGGCTACCCTGCTGCAGGTGAACGAGGCCGTACAGTTTCTGATGAGCGTGCTGGGAAAAACCATTCCGCTGTTCGTGTTTTTAAGCCTGTTCAACCTTATCCTGTCCGATTTTGACAGCGGATTTTCAAGCGTGCTCAAGGTGTTTGCGATCACGGTACCGGGGTGTTTTATCCTGACGTTGTTTTATGTCTTTGTGGCGGCGTTCCGGCTGAAGGTCAGCCCTGTCCTTCTGATGAGGAAAATGCTGCCGACTTACCTGATCGCCTTGACGACGGCTTCCTCGGCCGCGGCCCTTGCGACGAATCTGGAGACCTGCGTAAAGGAGCTAGGCATCCCGAAAAAGATCGCGGATTTTGCCATCCCGCTGGGACAGGTTCTCTACAAGCCGGGCTTTGTGATCGGTCTTTTTTCTCTGGGCCTGTGCATGGCGGAGTCTTATGGCATTCCCATTACGCCGCTGTTCCTTTTCATGTCGGTTTTGACGGCAGGGCTTCTTTCCATGGCGCTGCCGCCGATCCCCGGCGGGGCGCTTTCCGTGTTTACGGTCATGTTTGCACAGCTTGGCATTCCCGAAGGGGCGCTCGCCCTGGCGGTCGCGGTCAACGCGATCCTGGATTTCTTTATGACGGCTGCCGGCGTTGCCTGCCTGCAGGTCCAGGCAGCGCTTGCGTCGGAGAGCGTCGGGATGCTTGATGAGAAAAAGCTGAAAAAGAACAATTCATAAAGGAAAACGATAAAATATCAGGAAAACAGTAAAATATCAGGCAAACAATAAAATATCCGGAAGACAAAGAGAGGTGATACGATTGAACAAGAGATTCCGACTTTACCGGTTTTTTCCAATGATTCTGATCTGTCTGCTCCTTGCGGGCTGTGCGAAAAGCGGCGGGAAGAGCGGGCAGATCACTGATATCCGTCAGATGGACGGACAGGCCGTCGGCGTGCTGACCGGCTCCAGCTTTGACGCCCATACCGACAATCTCATCAAGGATGCGGACAAGCAGTATTACGATACGATCCCGGATCTGGCCCTTGCGGTGGAACAGGGGAAGATCGCCGGGTTTTTAATTGACGAACCCATCGCCCGTACGCTGTGCCTGGAAAACCAGGCGGTGACCTATCTGCCCGACGTGCTGGTGGAGGAAAGCTACGCCGCCGCTTTTGCAAAGACCGAGCGCGGCGCTGCGCTGCGGGACGAGTATAACGAGTTCCTGGAACAGATCAGGGCGGACGGCACGCTGGAGGAGATCGACGGGATCTGGCTGGGCGCCGACAAAGGCAAAAAGGCAGTGGAGGACTGGACCACCTTCCCGGCGGACAACGGCGTCATCCGGATGGCGGTGAAAACGGATATCGTGCCCTTCTGCTATATGCTGAACGGCCAGATCGTCGGGTACGACGTCGATATCATGGCCCGCTTCTGCAAGGCCTATGGTTACGGGCTGGAGGTGACCGGCACGGAACTCTCGTCTATTTTCGCGGGTCTTGCCACCGGCATGTACGATGTGTCGGCCACCGGCCTGACCGTGACGGAAGAGCGGGCGGAAAGCGTGAATTTCGCCGAGCCGGATTACTCCGGCGGCGTGGTGCTCGTTGTCCGGAGCGAAGATACGGGCGCGGGCGTCCAGGAGGAAGGAACGGGCTTCTGGGCGGGGCTGAAAGACAACTTTTATAAGAATTTCATCCAGGAAGACCGGTGGCGGATGATCCTCTCCGGTCTGGGCGTCACGTTCGTCATATCGATTTTTTCGGCCCTGTTCGGCACGGTGCTGGGCTTCGGCCTGTGCATGATGCGCCGCAGCCGCAATAAGCTCGCCTCCGGGATCACCGCGGCCTTTGTCCGGCTGGTCCAGGGGATCCCTGTGCTGGTGCTGCTGATGGTGCTGTTCTACGTCGTGTTCGCCAGCGCGAGACTGGACGGGATCGTCGTGGCTGTCATCGGTTTCACCATCAACTTTGGCGTCTATGTCTCCGAAATGATACGCACCGGCATCGACGCCGTGGACGCCGGCCAGTGGGAAGCGGCGTCCGCCATGGGCTTCGGCCGGGTCAAGACCTTCACGAAGATCATCGCGCCCCAGGCGGCGCGGCATATCCTGCCGGTATACAAGGGCGAATTCATCTCCATGGTGAAGATGACGTCCGTGGTGGGGTACATCGCGGTGCAGGATCTGACCAAGGCGACCGACCTGATCCGCGGCCGCACCTTTGAGGCGTTCTTCCCGCTGATACTGACCGCGGTGCTGTATTTCCTGCTGGCGTGGTGCCTGACCTCCCTGCTGGGACTGGCGGAGAGGAAGATCGACCCCCGCCGCCGTCGCCGGGAGCCGAAGGGAGTCGACCGGAATATCCCCCTGCCGGAAGTCCCGGAGGAGAAGAAGGCCGCGCAAAACGGGAAACCGGTCATCACGATCTCCCATCTGAAGAAGGTATTTCCCAACGCGACGCCCTTGAAGGACGTCAACGCTGTCATAAACCAGGGGGACGTCATTTCCATCATCGGACCCTCCGGCACGGGCAAAAGCACCTTTCTGCGCTGCATCAACCGTCTGGAAACGCCGACGGAAGGGCAGATTGAGGTGTTCGGCCAGCCGGTGACCGGCGTGAAGCCGGCGCAGCTTGGCGCCGTGCGCCGCCGTATGGGAATGGTGTTCCAGAGCTTCAACCTGTTCGCGCATCTGACGGTGATCGAAAACATCATGCTGGGACAGGTGGAGCTGCTCGGCTGCACCCGGCAGCAGGCCTATGAACGGGGAATGCGCCTGCTGGCCAAGGTGGGACTGGCGGAAAAGGCGCTCAACTATCCGGATGAGCTTTCCGGCGGCCAGAAACAGCGTGTCGCGATCGCCCGCACCCTGGGGATGCAGCCGGAGATCGTGCTTTTTGACGAGCCGACCAGCGCGCTGGATCCCACCATGGTAGGGGAGGTGCTGGCAGTCATCCGCAGCCTGGCCGAGCAGGGGCTGACCATGCTCATTGTGACCCATGAGATGAAGTTTGCCCGGGACGTATCCACGCGGGTATTTTACATGGACGAAGGCGTCGTCTACGAGGAAGGGACGCCGGGGCAGGTGTTCGACCACCCGAAGACCGACCGCTGCCGGGCGTTTGTCCACCGCCTGAAGACCCTCCATCTCGACATCGATTCCAGGGAGTTCGACTTTATCGGCGCGGCGGGCGACATCGACCGCTTTGCCCGCAAGCAGCTTTTGGGCGCGCCGCAGTCGCTCAAGTACCAGCAGATCTTTGAGGAGCTGTGCGTGACGAGCATCCTGCCGACCCTGCCGGACGACGGGTGCAGCCTGAGCTTCGACGCCCTCTGCAGGGAAGACGGAAGCGAATGCGAGGCTGTCATCCGCTGGAAGGGGAAGGAGTTCGACCCGCTGACGCAGGGAGACGAGCTGGGCACGGCCCTGGCCCTCAGCCGGACCAGGAGCAGCTCTCACGCCTATGCCGACGGGGTCAACACGGTAACGATTGTATTTTAAGGAGAATACAGAATGTTCAGGTCCGAGCGGAAGATCTTCAACACGGTGACATTGCATTTTAAGGAGAATACAGAATGTTCAGGTCCGAGCGGAAGATCTTCAACACGGTGACCATTCTATTTTAAGGAGAATACCTATGGAAAACACAGAAAAGAAATATGAACTGACCGGGCCCGGCATCGACGACGCCGCGGAGGCGGCTTACAGCTTCTTCGCGGCCGCCAGGGTGGAGCAAAAGGAAGCCCTCCGGGTCCGGCTGGCCCTGGAGGAAGCGCTGCTGCGCTACCGGGACGAGGGGACGGCGGAGGGGTTCACCCTGCGCTGCCGCCGGCGTTTCCGCGCCCCGCGGGTGGAGCTTTCCGTGCCCGGCCCGTCCATGGACCCCTTTTCGGACGAGGACCGGCCTGACAGCGAGGCGCTGACGGGCATGATGACCCAGATGGGCCTGGCGCCGCTCTGGCAGTACAAGGACGGGACGAACCGCGTCCTGTTCACGCCAAAGCGGAAAAAGCGCTCCCTCATGGGCTCCCTGGCCGCCGCCCTGGTGCTGGCGGTAGCGCTGGGCTACCTGTGCCGGCTGCTGCCGGAGGCGGCCCGGCTGGTATTGTCGGATAAGCTGGTGACGCCCGTATTCGACACCTTCATGGGACTCCTCACCGCCATATCCGGCCCCATGATCTTCCTCTCGGTGACCTGGGGCATCTGCTGCATCGGCGACGTGGCCTCCTTCGGCCGCATCGGCAGGCGGATGATCGCCAAGTTCATCCTGCTCACCGTCATACTGACGGTCATCGCGGGGGCGGTCGTTCTGCCCTTCTTCCGCGTGACCGCGGGAGGCGGCCGGGCCTTCGACCCGTCGGAGCTGATGGACATGGTGCTGGACATCGTGCCATCCAACTTCTTCACCCCATTCACGGAGGGCAACCCCCTGCAGATCATCTTCGTGGCGGTGCTCATCGGCATAGCGCTGTTGCTTTTGGGGGAGAAGGTGTCCGTGGCGGCCACGTTCGTGGAGCAGTCCAACTACGTGGTCCAGCTCATCATGGAGGCGGTCAGCTCCCTGGTTCCCGTGTTCGTGTTCGGCAGTGTCTTCCGGATGTTCCTGGGGGACGAGTTCCGGCTTCTGACCCGCTCCTATAAGATCATCCCCACCATAGTCCTGGCCACGGCGGTGGTGATGGTATGCAGCCTGGCTCTGGTGTGCCTGCGGTGGAAGGTCGGGCCTGTGATGCTACTGAAAAAGACCATGCCCACCTTCCTCATCGGCCTGAGCACCGCGTCCTCCGTGGCGGCCTATCCCACCAATCAGGATTGCTGCGAAAGGCGGCTGGGCATAGACGAGAAGATCACCCGCTTCGGCATCCCACTGGGGCAGGTCATATACATGCCCGGCGCGGCGGTGCTGTTTCTGGTGGCAGGCATGTGCATGGCGGAGATCTATGACGTACCCATCACGCCTGCGTGGCTGCTGACGGCGCTGTTCATTTGCGTGATGCTGGCCATCGCGGCCCCGCCGGTGCCGGGATCGACGCTCACCTGCTACACGCTGCTGTTCACCCAGTTGGGCATGCCCATGGAGGCCGTGGCCATCATGACGGCCCTGAATGTGATCCTTGAGTTTCTCGCCACGGCGTCGGACCTGTTCTGTCTGCAGATGGCGCTGACGGACCTGGGCGGCTCGCTGGAGATGCTGGATGTGGATACCTTGAGGAGTCTAAACTGCTAGATGTGGATATCCTGAGAAATCGGACTGTTACTGTTCAGACCAGGCCGAAGCACTTGCTGCTGAGGCCGTAAGAAAGTGATTCAGGACTTGAATTTGAATCTGGAAAAATGTAGAATAATATAGAAAAATATAGTAAGAAAGCGGGGCGCAGGGAATGATGTTATCAATGGAGAAAAAGTTTCATGTAAGGGAAGCCGGATCTACCGTGAAAACGGAGATCCTGGCGGGAACTACCACCTTTATGACCATGGCGTATATCCTCATGGTCAATTCCGGGATGTTTGCGGAGCTGCCGGGAGTGTCCTACAACGCGATCTATATCGCGACGGCAATTTCCGCCTGTATCGGGACGGTGCTGATCGGGCTTCTGGCAAACCTGCCGCTGGCGCAGGCGTCCGCCATGGGTTCCAATGCATTCTTTGTCTATACGGTGTGTTTCGGCTTTGGGCTGAGCTACGCTAACGCCCTGGTGCTTGTTCTGCTTGACGGTATCCTGTTCATCCTGCTCACGGTGACAGGGCTGCGCAAGAAGATATTTGAGGCGATCCCGACGCCGGTAAGAGTGTCGATCCCGGCGGGAGTCGGGCTGTTTATCGCATTCATCGGGCTTAAGGATGCCGGGATCGTGGTGGCGGATTCTTCCACATATGTCAGCCTTGCCTCCTTCAACCTTCTCTCCGGAAATGTGGCATGGAAGGATATCATGCCGATGCTTGTCACACTTTCCGCTCTGATCGTGATCGCGGTCCTGACCTGCAGGCAGGTAAAGGGCGCCGTGCTCTGGGGCATACTCGGGGGAACGGGGCTGTATTATCTGCTTGGTCTTACGGTTCCCGGATTTTACAATGGTTTTACAGACAATCTGAATTTCAACCCGTTCGCGGCGTTTGGGGACTTTGGAGGGAAGGCGTTCGGCAGGGTCTTCACGGAAGGCTTTGATTTTTCTCCCTATCTGGCAGAGCACAGCGCGATGGAGCTTGCGGTATTGATCGCGACGACCGCGCTCGCATTCTGCTTGGTGGACATGTTTGATACGATCGGTACCCTGTACGGAGCCTGCGCCAGGGGAAACCTTCTGACCGAAGAGGGGGAAGTGCCCAACATGGACAAGGCGATGCTTGCGGACGCCATAGCCACCGTGTGCGGAGCGGTCTGCGGCACATCCACGGTAAGCTCCTATGTGGAGGCCTCCACAGGCATTGCGGAGGGCGGGAAGACAGGCATGGCCGCTATGGTGACGGGAGCGCTGTTTTTTGTCAGCATGTTTTTGAGTCCGGTCGCGATGCTCGTACCGGGCTGCGCGACGGCGGCGGCGCTCATCTATGTGGGGATCATGATGATGAACTGCGCCAGACAGATCGACTGGCTGAAGACGGAGGATGCGGTCCCGGCGTTTCTGACACTAGCGATGATGCCCATGACCTATAATATCTCTTATGGTATTGCCTTCGGCGTGATCTCCCATGTGCTGATCAGCGTGTTTACCGGAAGGGCAAGGGATGTAAAAGCAGGGACATGGGTGATCGCGGTGCTCTTTGCCGTCATGTTCTTTGTGACGCACTAAGAAAACCGGCTTCTTTGCGGAGCTGGCGGCGAGACAGCGGCTTGACAGTTACTGTTCAGGCCAGGCCGGAGCACTTGCTGCTGAGGCCGTAAGAAAGTGATTCAGGAGGCAGTAAAAAAAGGAAAGTATTTGCAATATTTTCATTTTCAGTTATAATGAACCTATCCGGTCTATGGGTCGTCTACAAGATACTTTCCTGTGACTATCCGGAGGCTCCGGGTCTGCGCCGGTATCGCGGTCAGGAGAGAAAAGAACAGAGAAACGGATAGGGAGCAGCAGGTCATGGGAGCTTTGCTTTTGTCACCGCTCTATATTTTGTTGAGCGTATATCTTCTTCACAGGCTTTTTAAGTGGATGGCGGCCTGCCACGGGATCCTGAGTAAATTCCGGGTGAGAGTGGTGGTCGTGCTGATCTATGTCTTTGTCGCATCCGCGATGCTTGTAGGGTTTTTCCTTCCGGGCGGAAAGCTGGAGCGCCTCATGAAGCTGATCGGCAACTACTGGCTGGGCGTGATGTTGTACACGGTGCTGACCGTGGGAGCCGCGGATCTGATCGCGCTGGTTTTGAAACACTGCAAACGGATCGATCAGGAGAGACTCCGCTCGCGGAAGGTCTTCGCCTGTGTGGGCGCGCTGTGCATTTTGATCATCGCGGGCGTCAGTACCTATGGTGTTCTGAACGCGCGGGTGATCCGTACGACGAGCTATGAGGTTGAGGTCCCGAAAGACGGCGGGGGGCTGGATTCGCTTCGGGTGGCGCTCGTCGCCGACATGCATCTGGGCTACAACATCGGTTGCACACGCATGCAGAATATGGTGAAGAAGATCAACGCGATCCAGCCGGATCTGGTTGTGATTGCTGGCGATATCTTTGACAACGAGTATGAGGCGTTGGAAGATGAGGAACGGCTCTGCGAGATCCTGCGGGGGATCAAGAGCAAGTACGGCGTGTACGCCTGCTACGGGAATCACGATATCGAGGAGAAGATATTGGCTGGTTTCACTTTCGGGGGCAACAGCAAAGAGAAGGTGAGCAGCCCGGAGATGGACGAGTTCCTGGAGAAGTCGAACATCCAGCTGCTTCGGGACGAATACGTGCTGATCGACGACAGCTTCTACCTGTACGGGCGGCCGGACGCCGAACGCCCCGGCAGGGGGATCAAGCAGCGCAAGACGCCGGAGGAGATCGTTGAAGGACTGGATCCGGCGAAGCCGCTGATCGTCATTGACCACGAGCCGAAAGAGCTGCAGGAGCTCGCCGACGCCGGCGTCGACGTGGACCTGTGCGGGCACACGCACGACGGACAGGTATTTCCGCTGAACCTGACCTGCCGTCTGGTCTGGGAGAACGCCTGCGGCTACATGCAGAAAGGGAACATGCACAACATCGTGACCTCCGGCGTGGGACTGTTCGGGCCGAACATGCGCGTCTGCACGATCCCGGAAGTGTGCGATATTGAGATTACATTTAAATCGGTATCGGAATCGGAGTAAAATTGAAAAATGCATCTTGTAAATCAATTTGGCATATGCTATAGTGCCGATAGAAAGAGGCAAGAAGTGTTCAAATATCTCACAAAAGGGCGAATCCCCGGATGTACTGACCTACATTCGGGGATTTTCTTTATTACAATATGTAAAATATACTTGACAAAATGCTATTATAGATATATACTGCCATCAAGAAAAGAAAACAGAGAGGAGCTGGTATTTGATGGGCAGAGATTTATATATGATGTTGGGCATCCTGACAGGCGTGTTGGTCGGACTTTTGATCGCGGTGATCCTCATGAGGATCACGAAGACCAACGGCAATCCCCGCGGCGAGTACGACGAGCGCCAGACGGCTGCGAGAGGACAGGCATACAAGTACGGGTTTTTCACGTTTATGATCGGCGACGCGCTCTACGCGGTGCTTGCGACAGGCTTTGAGCGGCTTCCGTTGTGTGCGGCGTCCGCGATGGGGCTGATCATCATCCTGTCTGTGCTGGTGCAGATCTCCTACTGCATCTGGCACGACGCGTATTTCTCCCTGAATGAGAATCAGCAGCGGCTGAAGATCATATTTGCTCTGATCGGACTTGTGAATCTGGTGCTCTCCATCAGAAGCATCTGCGCAGGGGAGATGGTGGTGGACGGCGTTTTGCAGATCCACAGCCTGAACCTTTTCTGCGTCGGACTGTTCTTCGTGTTTCTGGCGGAGCTTGCGCTGAAATACAGAAAAGGCGGAGCACAGGAGGATGAGAGCGAGGCATGAAGAATCTGAGACTGAAAGCAGCGCGGGCGCTTATGGACATGTCGCAGCAGGAGCTGGCGGACGCGGTGCATGTGTCGAGACAGACGATCAACGCGATCGAGAAGGGCGATTACAATCCGACGATCAAGCTCTGTCGCGCGATCTGCCGTGTGCTCGGGAAAGGGCTGGACGAGCTGTTCTGGGAAGATGAGGAGTAAGGAAGGATAAGTTTGTCAGGGACAAGACAGCATATCCGGAATGGAAAGCCGGTTGAGAATAGGCGTGACGATCGTTCTAAAGAAGAATGTGAGCATGGAAAGGTAGTGAATGTATGATAGAGGCAATTGAGTTGTGCAAACAATTTGAACGCAGCGTGAAGAAAGGCCGCAGGACGGCGAAGGAATCCTTTCTGGCGGTGGATCATGTGTCGCTGCAGGCGCGGCCGGGGGAGATCATCGGAATCCTCGGGCCGAACGGGGCGGGGAAGACGACGCTTTTGCGGATGCTCGGGATGCTGATGACGCCGACACTCGGAGAGGTGCGGCTGACTTTACCCGCAGCGCCGGAGACAGGTATTTCAAAATTGCGCAGTGCCGGATACGATGCGGACAGTGAGCGAGCGACGATATCCGCTGCACCGAAATGGAATGCTTGTCATGTGGGTGCGGGGGAAGCTGAAGCCGGAGGCAATTTGGACTTCACAGAGCAGGCCGGTGTTGTGATCGAGAACGAGACGGCGAAAAAGGCGGCGATCGGCTATCTGTCGGGCAACACGAAGCTCTACCCGCGCTTTTCCATTCGCGAGTACCTGCGCTTCCTCGGGGAGCTGTACGGCCTTGACCGGAGGCGGATCGAGGAGCGGACGGAGGAGATCGTGCAGGTGTTGGACATGGAATCATTTCTGGACAATCGGATCGAGAAGCTCTCGACCGGCCAGACGCAGAGGGCTTCGATCGCGCGCTGCCTGATGGCGGACCCGCAGATCTATATTCTGGACGAGCCGACGCTCGGGCTGGATATCCTGAGCGCGGACGCGATCATCCGCTTTATGAAAGAACAAAAAGAGCGCGGGAAGACGGTGCTCTACTCGACGCATTATCTCGAGGAGGCGCAGTTCCTCTGCGACCGCGTCTACATGATCTGCGACGGCAGGATCGTGGCGCAGGGGACGCCGCGGGAGCTGATCGCGCAGACAGGGACGGAGAGCCTGCGAGAAGCGTTCCACTCTATTTATGAGGGAGGTGCGTCCGCATGAGACAGGTGAAAACTCTGGTGCGCAAGGAAATGCTTGACATCCTGCGCGACAAGAAAACGCTTGTGATGATGGTGGTCGTACCGGTGCTTCTGTACCCGCTGATCATCATCGGGATGTCGCTTGCGTTCAGCTATATGATGCAGAGCCAGGAGAGCAAAGAGCACAGCGTGGGATATCCGGTCGAGTATCAGGAGATGGTCGAGGATCTGCAAAGCCTGTATCCGGGAAATGCAGAGGCAGACGGCGACAAGGCAAGCGCAGAAGATGCAGTGAATGCGGAACATGGAAAAGATACAGTAGAAGCGGAACATGGAAAGGACACAGCCGATGCGGAACAGGAAAAAGATACAGCCGACGCAGAGTTCGGGGAGAAATTTGCCGAGCTGATCTTCGTTCCGGCGGAAGCGGGAGAGGAAGACAGCGTAAAAGAAGCGACCGACGCCTGGATGGAGATCTCCCGGGCGGAAAACGGCGCATGGCATGTGACGGTGCAGTATACTTCCTCGGACGAGACCTCGTCCTACACGGGCGAGGCGCTTGCGGATCTGCTCGAAGCATATCGGGAGCAACTCCTGACTGAGAACCTGCGCGCAGAGGGGCTGGACGAGGAGTTTTTGCATCCGGTCGTGTGCGAGGAGGAAGACCTGACGCCGGTCTCGGAGAGCTTCGGCATGGACATCGGCGGGAGCATCGGAATGATACTGATCGTGACGATCCTTCTGGGCGCGGTCTACCCGGCGATCGACGCGACGGCGGGGGAGAAGGAGCGCGGTACGCTGGAGACGCTGCTGACGCTTCCCGTGACGAATTTTCAGATGATACTGAGCAAATACATTTCCGTGGCGCTCTTCGCCTGCGTGACGGCGGTGCTGTCGCTTTTGTCGCTCGGCGGCTCCGTAGCGTTTCTGATGTTCGGGCTCTCGCCGGAGCTCGCCGACCAGATGGGAGGTTTCTCACTTTCCACTCTCCTGGGTCAACTTCCGCTGCTCGTTGTGACACTGATCGTGACAGCGCTGCTGATAACGGCGCTGTGCATGTGTTTCTGTGTATTCGCGCGGAGCTTTAAGGAAGCGAACAACTATGTGACGCCTGTGCTGTTCGTCGTGATGCTCGCGTCGATGACGGCGATGCTCCCTTCGGTAAAGCTCGACTATCGAACGGCGCTGATCCCGGTCGTCAACGTATCCCTGATGGTGAAACAGATCCTTGCGCAACAGTTTGATGCGGGACTGGTCGGGACGACGATCCTGGTGAATTTCGGCTACAGCGTCGTGATCGTCTGGATCCTGGCGCGCATGTACAACAGCGAGGACATCCTGTTTTCGGACGGATTTCGCGGGATGCGCCTTTTCCAGAAACGCTCGGAGATCCGCAAAGGAACCGTGCCCGGCATGGGAGATCTGGCGATCAGTATCGCCGGGCTGCTCCTGCTGTACCTCTATGTCGGAATGGCGGTGACCGTGCGCAGCACACTTGCGGGCATGATCGTCACGCAGCTCATCATACTGGCGGTTCCGCTTCTGGTCGTCTGGTATATGAAATCGGACGCGCGCAGCCTGCTTCGCCTGAGAAAACCTTCCGTGAGAGGCTGCGCGGGCGGGGTACTGCTGTATCTGGGAACCTACCTGCTGGGACTCTTTTCCAGCATGATCGCAATGCAGCTCCTGCCTCAGAGCACGCAGAATGTGGAGGCCTCGTTCGCAGGGCTGCTTGAACAGCCGTTTCCTCTTTTACTTCTTCTGATGGCGCTCATGCCGGCGGTCGGGGAGGAAATCCTGTTTCGCGGCTACCTGTTCGGGAGCCTGCGGGAGCACTTCACAGCAAAGACCGGAAGTCCGCTGCGGACAAGGTCGGCAGATCCTGCAAATGCCGACGCGCGCCTGCGACGTGAGAGAGTCGGGTGCGTCTGGGCGGTCCTGCTCTCAGCCCTCGTGTTTGCGGCCTTCCACATGAGCCTCGTGAAGCTTCCGGCGACTTTCCTGCTCGGCGCGGGTTTCGCCTTCACCGTCTGGAAAGGCGGCAGCATCTACGTGACGATGGCGCTGCACTTCCTGAACAACGCGCTCTCCGCGCTCGTCATGAAATATCCCAAGCAGGCAGGAAAGCTCGTTCCGCTCCTCGTCAAGAGCGAGTTCACGTCAGCAGAGATGGGGATTCTGCTCGTCGCCGGACTGGTGTTTGCGGCTGCGGGGATCGCAATCTTGACAAGAAAAAAGGAACGCCGGTAGGCATTCCTGCAAACTTGAGGTATTCGTGTATAGTTCACTACTATGGCTATTCGGACGCCCTCACAGGAATTGGTCAATACCACGGCGAAACCCGCTTCCGCTCGTTACGGTCACGCAACGGTACTAAGCTCATGCTACGCATTCGCTAAGTGCCGGCGGACCTCTACGGTTTGCCTTAGGTATTGCCAATTCACTGTACGGGCTGTGCAGTTTCCGCCTGAGAAGCTCCACCCGGCAGAGGACTGGGATGATCCGGCTGTTCCGACATGTCCGAGACAGATGTCTGATCTGAGGCGGACATAGTCCGACGCAGACAGACAGATGTAACGAGGACTATCGGCGGACAGCGGATTATCACAGCCGACGCCGCTGCGATACACTTGGCAGGCATCTGGCTTGTGAACTAAACAGGAAGTGAGTCCGTTATTTACCCAAGCAGCGCCGAATCATTCGTAAACTGCTCCCCGCTGACGCGTTCGAACTGATCGAGCAGATCGCGGACCGTCAGCTTCTTTTTGTCCTCGCCCTCGATGTCGAGGATGATCTTTCCGTCCATCATCATGATCAGGCGGTTGCCGTGGCGGATCGCGTCCTTCATATTGTGCGTGATCATCAGTGTCGTCAGGTGATCGCGGTTGATGATCATATCTGTGATCTCAAGCACCTTGGCGGCCGTCTTCGGGTCGAGCGCTGCCGTGTGCTCATCGAGCAGCAGCAGCTTCGGCTTCTTGAGCGTCGCCATCAGCAGCGTCAGGGCCTGACGCTGTCCTCCGGAGAGCAGTCCGACCTTGGAGGTCAGACGATCCTCCAATCCGAGGCCGAGAATCTTCAGCAGCTCGCGGTACTCCTCGCGCTCACTGCTTGTGATGCCCGACTTCAGAAGACGCCGTTTGCCGCGGCGCTTCGCCAGGGCAAGGTTCTCTTCGATTCCCATCGTGGCGGCAGTACCGGTCATCGGATCCTGGAAGACCCGGCCGAGGTAGATCGCGCGCTTGTGCTCCGGAAGCTTCGTCACGTCGATCCCGTCGATCAGGATCTGACCCTCGTCGACCAGCCAGGTGCCGGCCACGGCGTTGAGCATCGTGGATTTGCCGGCGCCGTTTCCGCCGATCACGGTCACGAACTCGCCTTCCTTGATGCTCAGGGACAGACCGTTCAGCGCGGTCTTTTCATTGATCGTTCCGGGGTTGAAGGTCTTGTACAGATTTTTCAGCTCAAGCATTTGCGTTTCCTCCCCTCTTCACCGGTTTTGAGAAATATTTGCCTTTCCAGTACGGGAAGCCCAGGAAGACTGCCACGACGAGCGCGGACAGAAGCTTCAGCAAGTCGGTGTCGATTCCCATCCAGATGACGACCTGGAGCACCAGGTAGTAGAGGATGGAGCCGAGCGCCACGCTCAGAAGGCGCAGGGCAAAATTGCGGAAGATGTGTCCGAAGATCGCCTCGCCGATGATGACGGCGGCCAGACCGATGACGATCGCGCCGCGTCCCATGTTGACGTCCGCGAAGCCCTGGTACTGCGCCAGCAGAGCGCTGGAAAATGCCACCAGTCCGTTCGAGAGCATCAGACCGAGCACCTTGTTGAAGTTCGTGTTGATGCCCTGCGCGCGGGACATGTTCGGATTGCAGCCGGTCGCGCGCAGCGAGCAGCCGACCTCCGTGCCGAAGAACCAGTACAGAAGCGCGATCAGGACAACGATGATGACCGCGACGATGAAGATCGTGTTCTGCCAGAACGGCACGTCCCGGATGTAGCGCAGTGAGACCAGGAGGTCAAAGTTGCTCACGTTGATCGCCTGGTTGGCTTTGCCCATGATCTTCAGGTTGATCGAGTAGAGCGAGAGCTGTGTGAGAATACCGGAAAGGATGGCCGGAATTCCCATGAAGGTGTGGAAGATGCCGGTCATCAGTCCGGCGAGCATTCCGACGCCCGTGGCCGCCAGCATCGCCGGCCACACGCCCCAGCCGGCCATCATGAGCATGACGCAGACGGCGCCGCCGGTGCACATCGTACCGTCCACGGTCAGGTCCGCGACGTCCAGGATACGGAACGTCAGGTAGACGCCGATCGCCATGATGCCCCAGATCAGTCCCTGAGCGGCCGCTCCCGGCATCGCGTTGATGAGATTCATAATATTCATGTCAGTCCTCCGTAATTTTCCAGACAGCCCTGCTTCTTTGCGGCACAGAGCGTGGATACAGGAAAGCGGACAGCACACCTGTCCGTTTTTAAAACAACAGCGAGAGAGGAAGATCCTTTCCCGCTGTCGTTTATGTGAAGTGGTAAATTGTCAGTTTGGATTATGCCTCGGTCTCGGACTCAGCCTCAGAATCCGCCTCGATCGCTACATAGTCGTCCGGGATGGTGACGCCCAGCTCCTCGCAGAGCGTAGCGTTGTATTTCTTCGTGAACTCCGGAGCGTACTCGATCGGCATTTCCTCTACCTTGGACTCGCCAGTCAGGATCTTGGCCGCCATCTTGCCGGTGGCAACGCCGAGATCATAGTAGTCGATGGAAAGAGTGGCAACGCCGCAGCCCGCGCAGATGCCTTCCTCGCCCGCGATGATCGGAACGCCTGCCGGTACGCAGATGTTGGAGATGATCTCGGTGTTGGAAGCAGCCGTGTTGTCGGTCGGAACATACATAACGTCGCTCTCGTCCGCAGCCGTCGTGCAGACAGCGCTCAGATCGTTGGAATCAGAGAACGCGTACTGCTTGCAGGTGTAGCCGAGCTCCTCGAGGGCAGCCTGCACCGTGTCTACCTGGTACTGGGAATTCGCCTCAGCGGAGCAGTACAGAAGGCCGACATTCTTTGCATCCGGGAACAGCTCGTTGAGCATTGCCGCCTGCTCGTCGAGCGGAGCAAGATCGGAAGTACCGGAGATGTTCGTGCCTACCGTGCCGTCGAAACCGTCGATGCCGAGCGCCACGCCGTACTCGGTAACGGACGTGCCGAGGATCGGGATCGTGTCGGTAGCAGCCTGAGCAGCCTGAAGAGCCGGGGTAGCGTTAGCAAGGATCAGGTCAACATCGTTCGATACGAAGCTGTTGACGATCGTGGAACAGGTGTTGGAATCGCCCTGCGCGTTCTGCTCGTCAAAGGTAACCGCATCGCCGAGCTCATCGGTGAGGGCGTCCTTGAAGCCCTGGGTAGCCGCGTCAAGCGCAACGTGCTGAACGAGCTGGCAGATACCTACATTATAAGTCTCTTCCGCGCTGACGTTCATCCCTACGATGCTTCCGGCCATAACCGCGGAAAGCGCAACAGCAATGATTTGTTTTTTCATTCTATTATCCTCCTCAAAAATTATAGATGTTCGACATATAGGGACATTTATCCCTTTCCCACGAACGTTTGTATTATATCGCTTTAAAGCAAAGAAGTCAATAAGGACTCGAAATATTTTTGTGTAGCCAAAAAAGGGATCCGAAATGTGAGATGTTAATCATATTTTAAATAAATGTTAAAAAATATTGAATTGCGGAAAGAAAGATGTTAATATAATCTGCAAGAAACGGAAACACAAATGAAGGGGGAACGGAAGCAGTATGAAAAGGAACGCATTCAAAAAAATATTGACGTTTATTTTCTTCGTGCTGCTCCTCGGAGCTGTGACAGTGCACGCGGAGGAGACGGGCGGAGGAGATAAATCAGGGGGAACAGGCACGCAATCAGAGCAGGAGCCCGGGAAAGAGCCCGACCAGGACCAGGAGCAGAATCAGGGACAGGATTCGGGACAGAGCCAGGATCCGGGGCAAGGCCAGGACCAGGGTCAGAATCAGGGACAGGATCCGGCACAGAATCCGGCACAGAATCCGGAGATACCGGCCGGCAGTATTCAATGCGGCGATCACGTATACGCTACGCTTGACAACGCCGGCGTCCTGACCGTGACCGGCACAGGCCCCATGTGGAACTATAAGGCGGAAGGCGAAAGCGTATTTACCGGCATTCGGAGCAAAATATACAAGATCGTGATAAAAGATGGAGTGACCAGTGTCGGCGCTTTCATGTTTATCAATACTATGTGCAACCAACTGGAGATCGGAAGTACTGTCAAAGTACTTGAAAAGCGTGCGTTTTACAGATCCTACAATCTAACCAGCGTCAAGGTGCCGGGGACCGTTCTCCAGATCGGTCCGGCCGCGTTCCGGGAGTGCACGAAGCTGACCGGCTGCGAGCTTTCTGAGGGGACAAAGATCATCGGCAACTATGCGTTTTATAAAACGCCCTTGCTGAAGTCCATTTCGATACCGCAGACTGTATATAAGATAGGAAGAATGGCTTTTGTGGGGAGCGGACTGACCGAGGTGAAGATTCCGGCCGGCGTCCAGACGATCTATCAGAACGCGTTCGGCACGGTTACAGCGACGATCTATAATCCGAATACCGTATTCGGGGAAAACGCGTTTGCGGCCGGCTCCACGCTCATAGTCCTGACAGGCTCCACCGCGGAGACATTCGCGAAGGCGAACGGCCTGAATATCATCTACCTCGATTGCACTCCGGAGGGCGGGATTCCTGTGGCCCACAGCTGGGATTCGGGGAAAGTCACGAAGGCTTCGACCTGCAAGGAAAAGGGCGTGAAGACTTATACCTGTACCAGATGCGGCGCGACGAAGACGGAGGACATTGCGCTTTCAGCGCACAGTTATGGGGCGTGGACGCTGACCAAGGCTCCGACGGTCTTTGCTAAGGGGAGCCAGAGAAGAATCTGCAGCGTGTGCAATTACGCAGAGACGAAGAGCGTCAAGAAGGCGACGCCGGTACTGACGTTGAATACGAAAAAACTCACGCTGAGCGCAGGCGCGAGCTATAAACTCGCGGTGACGTCAAAGGGCGCGGGCGACTCTGTCAAATCATGGAAGAGCTCGAACAAGAAGGTCGCGACTGTGGGTTCCGCAGGAAAGGTCAAGGCAAAGACTCCGGGGACGGCGAAGATCACGGTCACGCTGAAGAGCGGGAAGAGCGCGACCGTCAAGGTGACGGTGAAAAAAGTCGCGACGACGAGCATTATCGTCAAGACCAAGGGCGCGAAGCTGAGTGGCAAGAAGGTGACCGTGAAGGCCAGAAAGTCGTTCCGGCTTGTCGCGAAAGTGACGCCGTCGAATTCTTCGGACAAAGTAACGTTCTCATCATCGAAGAAGAGCGTCGCGACCGTGACCGGAAACGGAAAAGTGACGGCCCGAAAGAAGGGTACGGCGAAGATCACGGTCAAAGCTGGAAAGAAAAAGGTTAAGATCACCGTCAGGGTGAAATAAAATATGCTTTTGTTTTTCCGGGAAAAGTGGTATACTCTATGCGAAGGGAAAAGTGATTCATTATGGACACAGGCAATCTGACCGGGATCACCGATTTGCTTCTCGCATGGTTTGACAAGAAGGCTCGGGTGCTTCCATGGCGGGAGCATCCGAGCCCGTATTATGTGTGGGTGTCGGAGATCATGCTTCAGCAGACGAGAGTCGAGGCGGTCAAGCCGTTCTTTGCAAGATTTACCGCTGCTCTGCCCGATGTGGCGGCGTTGGCGGCATGCCCGGAGGAACGGCTTTTGAAGCTGTGGGAAGGGCTCGGCTATTACAACCGCGTGCGGAACATGCAAAAGGCGGCGCGGCTTGTGATGCGCGAATACGGCGGGGAGCTGCCGCGCACGTATGAGGAGCTGCGAAAGCTTCCGGGTATCGGGAGCTATACGGCCGGCGCGATCGCGTCCATTGCTTACGGGAAAGCGGTTCCTGCGGTGGACGGAAACGTGCTTCGCGTCATCAGTCGCATCTGCGGCAATGAGGAGGACATTGCGAAGCAGTCAGTCCGCGCGCGTTTTGAAGAGGAGCTTCGCGGAGTGATGCCGCAGGATCGGCCGGGCGCATATAATCAGGCGCTGATGGAGCTCGGCGCGACGGTCTGCCTCCCGAACGGGGCACCCGACTGTGAGGCGTGCCCGGTGAGAGAGCTCTGTTATGCGAAGCGGACCGGCAGGCAGATGGAGCTTCCGGTCAAGGCTGCAAAAAAGGCCCGCAGGATTGAGGAGCGGACCGTGCTCGTCATCCGGGATGACAAACGCGCGGCAGTGCGGAGGCGCCCTGAGAAAGGATTGCTCGCAGGCATGTACGAGCTTCCGAACTGCGACGGGCATCTGACTCAGGACGAGGCGCTCAAGCTGGTGAAGGATTACGGTTTTTCGCCGATCCGTATATTACCGCTCTCCCCGGCAAAACATATCTTCAGCCATATTGAGTGGCGTATGATCGGATACCTTGTGCTTGTGGAGGAGAAGTGCGCACGACAGACAGCCCCGGGATTCAGCGTCCGGTCTGAGGAGGCGTCGGGGGATCATGGGGATGCGGCGCCGCTCTTGTTCGTCGAAACGGTTCGCACGGAGCGCGAATATCCGATCCCGGCGGCGTTCGCGGCTTATGCAAAATATCTCAGCATACGTCTGGGACAGGAGAAATACAGTTACAAGGAGATCGAGAGTTGAAAATGAAGATATTGACAGTAGCGATTCCCTGCTACAACTCAGAGGATTACATGGAAAAGTGCATTCAGTCCATTCTTCCGGTGGGGGAAGACGTGGAGATCCTGATCGTGGACGACGGTTCGACGAAGGACAGGACGCCGCAGATCGCGGATGAGTACGCGGCGAAATATCCCGATCTGATCAAGGCGGTGCACCAGGAGAACGGCGGCCACGGCGAGGCGGTCAACGCCGGACTGCGAGGTGCGTCGGGCCTGTATTACAAGGTCGTGGACAGCGACGACTGGGTAAACACCCGGGGGCTCGCGCAGATCGTAAAGCGCCTGAAAGAGCTTGAAAACGAAGGCGGCGTGGACATGCTGCTCGCCAATTTTGTCTACGATAAGGTCGGCGCACTGCACAAGAAGCTGATGCGCTTCAAGAATGTGTTCCCGCGGAATGAGGTTTTCACCTGGGATGAGATGCGCCACATGCGCGTTACGCAGTACATTCTGATGCACAATATCATCTATCGCACGGATATGCTGCGGCAGTGTGGGCTGGAGCTTCCGAAGCATACCTTTTATGTGGACAATATATTCGCGTTTCAGCCGCTCCCGTATGTGAAGCGCCTGTATTATATGGACGTCAATCTCTACCATTATTTTATCGGGAGAGAGGATCAGTCGGTCAATGAGTCCGTGATGATTGGCCGCATCGATCAGCAGATCCGCGTCAACAAGATCATGATCGACGAGATGGCAGCGCAGGATTTCTCGGATAAGAGCGCGCGCCTGAAGCGTTACATGACGATCTATCTGAAAAACGTCACGACCGTGACCTCGATCATGCTCATCATTTCCGGCACGGACGAGGCCCTCGCGAAGAAAAAGGACGTCTGGGCCTACCTGAAGGAGAAGGACGGCAGGCTCTACCGCACGATTCGCTGGGGACTGTTCGGCATCGTGATGAATCTGCCGGGAAAGATCGGCCGGAAAGGCTCTGTGCTCGCGTATAAGCTGGCGCAGAAGATCGTGGGATTTAACTGACCGGTGCGCGCTGCGCTCTCAGGACATCGGCGTTTCATAAAAATAAGCGGTATACGATTCGGAAAACAAGCCCGGAACTGGAAAGGAACTTCTATGGATTTCTTACAAATGCTTGAAAGCGCGCGTACGCCCGTGCTGACACAGTTCATGTCCGCGATCACCTATTTTGGCTCGGAACTTTTCTTCCTCGCCTTAGCTGTGATCGTATTCTGGTGCGTCAGCAAGAGAGGCGGATATTATATTCTTCTGGTCGGCTTTTTGGGAACGGCCTGCAATCAGTTCATGAAGATTTGGTTTCGGATCCCGCGGCCGTGGGTGCTCGACCCGGAGTTCCATGTGGTCGAGAGCGCAAGGGCGGGCGCCGGGGGCTATTCGTTTCCATCCGGGCACACACAGAGCATCGTGGGCTCAATGGCCTGCGTGCTGCTGTTGTGCGTGTCCGTGAAGAGAGGCCGCGGCGACGCTGAAGGAAACGGACTTGAGAAGGGCATAGGCTCGGAGGGCACCGGAAAGGAAGGCGCGCGCAGGCCGGATGCCGTCGATAACGGAATGAACGGCAGCTATGCCTGGCTGTATGGGAAGAGAAAATGGATCTGCGCGGTTGCCGTTGCGCTGATGCTCCTTGTGCCGTTCTCGCGGATGTATCTGGGCTGCCATACGCCGCTCGACGTGGGAGTGGCGTTTGTGCTTGCTCTTGCTCTTGCGCTGTGCTTTCGAGGCGTGGCGCGCGAGGACGCGCGCGGCGAGCGCATGCTGCGTGGACTGCTGGCGCTGTCGATTATGGTCAGTGCCGCGTACCTTGCGTTTGTGACCTTCTATCGTTTTCCGGCGGATGTGGATGCGCACAACCTCGCCGAGGCGACGAAGAACGCATACCTCCTGATCGGCTGTTTTCTGGGGATCGTTCTTGCGAAGATACTGGACGACCGCTATATCCATTTTCAGGTGCAGGCGGTCTGGTGGGCGCAGATTCTCAAAGTCGTGCTGGGGACGGCTGTGCTGCTGGCGATCCGCATGGGGCTGAAGGCTCCGCTCGGAGCGGTACTGCCGGGGCAGGTCTCGACGGCGGTTCGCTATTTTCTGATGGTGGTGTTCGCGGGCGCGGTGTGGCCGATGACGTTTCGGTGGTTCGCACGGCTGGGGCGGAAAGAAGACAGTAAATGAAAGCAGATAAAAAGGTGCAGGAATCTTTGATTGGAGTGATCCTTGCACCTTATAGCTATTGACGTCGGAGGGTTTATTATTCCTGCACGAGCGGCGGCTTCTGGTAAAGCTTGCGCTCAATCTGTCTGCGCTTCTTTTCGATCAGTTTTAATGTTTCCTTTGCATTTTCCTTTTCAGCCACTTCCTGCAGATCGTCCAGAATAGTCAGTTGATCGAAAAGATACCCGTTATATTCTTTTTCAGTCATCGGCATACGTTCACCTGCTTTCTGAGAATTACCGTTGTTTGTTACGCATTCATTATATCAGATTGCCTTTTTGGTGTAAAGGCTTATTCGGCATGGCATTGAAGGGAAATCCTGAGGAGCGGCATTGTTTTGCTGTTTCGTTGTGTTGTTTTTTTGAAAAACCTGTGGTATGATGTGGTATCAATGGAAAACATATTTATGAAAGGGCACCATTCATGCCGCACAGACGGGAACATACGTAAAAAAGACAGTCAGAGTTTATACGGCGGCGCAGGAGGAAAAAGATGGCAGAGGAAAGAGAAGTCGGGAGAGAGACGGAAAAGGAAGTCGTATCGAAGAATTTTATCGAGCAGATCATCGAGAAGGATCTGGCGGAGGGACACTGCACGACCGTGTGCACGCGATTCCCGCCGGAGCCGAACGGTTACCTGCATATCGGGCACGCGAAGTCGATTCTTTTGAATTACGGGCTTGCGAAGGAGTACGGCGGGAAATTCAACCTGCGCTTTGACGACACGAACCCGACGAAGGAGAAGACCGAGTTCGTGGACTCGATCAAAGCGGATGTGGAATGGCTCGGGGCGGACTGGGAGGACAGGCTGTTCTTCGCGTCCGATTACTTCGACCAGATGTATGAGGCGGCGGTGAAGCTGATCAAAAAAGGCAAGGCGTTCGTCTGCGATCTCTCCGCGGAAGAGATCCGGGAATACCGCGGCACGCTGACCGAGCCGGGCAAGGAGAGTCCGTATCGGAATCGCAGCGTCGAGGAGAATCTGGAGCTCTTTGAGAATATGAAGAACGGCGTCTACGAGGACGGCAGCAAGGTGCTGCGCGCGAAGATCGATATGGCGTCGCCAAACATCAACATGCGCGATCCGGTCATCTACCGCGTGGCGCACATGAGCCACCACAACACCGGGGACAAGTGGTGCATCTACCCGATGTACGATTTCGCGCATCCGATCGAGGACGCGATCGAGGGCGTCACGCACTCGATCTGCACGCTGGAGTTTGAGGATCACCGCCCGCTGTACGACTGGGTCGTGCGCGAGCTGGAGTACGAGCAGCCGCCGAAGCAGATCGAGTTCGCGAAGCTGTATCTGACGAACGTCGTGACGGGCAAGCGCTACATCAAGAAGCTGGTGGAGGACGGTATCGTGGACGGCTGGGACGATCCGCGGCTGGTCTCGATCGCCGCGCTGCGCCGCAGGGGATTTACGCCGGAGTCGATTCAGAAATTCGTGGAGCTCTGCGGCATCAGCAAGAGCAACAGCTCCGTGGATTACGCGATGCTCGAGTACTGTATCCGAGAGGACCTGAAGCTGAAGCGCCCGCGCATGATGGCGGTGCTCGATCCGTTGAAACTGATCATAGACAATTACCCGGAGGATCAGATCGAATATCTCGACGTCGAGCGGAACCTGGAGAATCCGGAGCTCGGCATGCGCAAGGTGCCGTTCGGGCGGGAGCTCTACATCGACCGGGAGGACTTTATGGAGGATCCGCCGAAGAAATATTTCCGCCTGTTCCCGGGCAACGAGGTGCGGCTGATGGGCGCGTACTTCGTGAAGTGTGTCGGCTTCGAGAAGGATGCGGATGGAAACGTGACGGAGATCCACTGCACTTACGATCCGGAGACGAAGTGCGGCAGCGGCTTTACGGGACGCAAGGTCAAGGGCACGATCCACTGGGTGGCGGCGAAGACCGCGATCCGCGCGGAGGTGCGTCTGTACGAGAACATCATCGACGAGGAGAAGGGCGTCTACAATGAGGACGGCTCCCTGAATCTCAACCCGAATTCGCTGACGGTGCGCAACGACTGCCTGCTCGAGCCTGCGCTCGGAGAGGCGAAGGCTTACGACAGCTTCCAGTTCGTGCGTCAGGGCTTCTTCTGCGTGGACGCGAAGGATTCCCGCCCGGATGCGCTCGTGTTCAACCGCATTGTATCGCTGAAGAGCTCGTTCAAGCTGCCAAAGGCGGAAGGCTGAGGAGAGGCCAATGATTTTGGAAGGCAACAGCGACGTGATGAATTTCGCAAAGAGAGAAGAGGTGGGCGCTTGCAGTTTTATCAGTGCGTCACTGATTTTATCTTTATAGAAGACAAGCCGCGGCGCTCCGATATCATTTTTGTGCCGGGCGGCAATTATCCGGACGCGGCAAAGTATGCCGCGAAGCTGTACCATGAGGGATACGCGCCGTACGTCATGCCTTCGGGGAGGTACAGCATCCTGGCAGGAAGGTTCCATGCACAAGAAACGGAAGAGAAGTCCGGGGAAGCGCAGAGTGCTGTCGTCGATAGGAACTTGCGTGCAGGGCGTGAGGCGGCATCTGATCAGGATAAAAAATATGAGACAGAGTGTGATTATCTCTGCGACGTCCTGCGGCGCTGCGGCGTGCCGGATCAGGCGATCCTGCGGGAGGAGCAGGCGACCTATACCTACGAGAACGCGATCTTTTCCCGAAAGAGGACGGACGCGCTCGGAATGCAGATCGACAGGGCGATCCTGTGTTGTCAGGCGTTTCACGCGCGGCGCTGCCTCATGTATTATCAGGAGCAGTTCCCGGACACGGAGTTTTTGCTCTGTCCGGTCGTCACGAAGAATATCAGCCGGGAGAGCTGGCATCGGACGCGGGAGGGCATCGACACGGTGCTCGGTGAGCTGGAGCGCTGCGGCGGGCAATTTCATGAGATTATGTACGCGAAAATGGAAGACGAAAGAGGACGGCAATCAGAACTCAGAAAATCAGAAACGGGATTTGAAAATTGAGAATGCGGATCAGAGCGATGAGCGCGCGGGAAAAGATAGAGTCCCGCGCGTATTTTTTGCGCGGATCGGGAAATACTAGGGGAAGCAAATCGGGGAATGCGCCCGCAGACAATATATATGGCAAATGAATCGCTGCCGATTTGACTTGGATGAAAAGAGAAGACGACTTATGACAGATGTGGCAAAACAGGAAAAACAACAGGAATACCAGGACTATGTGAAGCATGTGACGCCGACGCACAATCTCTTTCTGAATATGTGTAAGGCATTTGTGACAGGCGGCGCGATCTGCGTAGTCGGCCAGTTCATTCTCAACCGTTGCGACGCGGCGGGGCTCGACAGGGAGACGTCAGGGAGCTGGTGCTCGTTGATCCTCGTCCTCTTGAGCGTCCTGCTGACCGGCTTCAATTTGTACCAGAAGCTCGCGAAGTTCGGCGGGGCGGGGACGCTCGTGCCGATCACAGGTTTCGCGAATTCGGTGGCGGCGCCCGCGATCGAGTTCAAGAAGGAGGGGCAGGTCTTCGGCATCGGCTGTAAGATCTTCACGATCGCCGGGCCGGTGATCCTCTACGGCGTATTTACGAGCTGGGCGATCGGACTCGGCTACTGGATCCTGAAGCTGTGCGGCGTGCTGTAGGGAAATCAGGGAAAAAGATCAGAAAGGACCGAAAGGACCAGAAAAAGTGAAAAGTCGAAGAGAGATCCGGGAAGGCTGAAAAAGGTTGACAGCAAGATAAAAAGAGTCGGTGCAGGATATTGTCTGCGTCGACTCTTAAAATTTACACAGATTTATCTCCGGCGCCGTGGGCTGTTCGCACCGGGATCCCGTTGACTTCGACGGAATCGTCAGCCGGAATCACGAAGCAGGTCCGCCCGTCGATGACGCGGGTCTCGATCAGATCCGCGCACTCCGGCTTGACCTGTATGACGATACTTGGCGTGCGGATCTCGAATTTGCGCGTCTGCGCGACGTTGGAGACGTAGAGGGCGGTTCGCTTGTCCCCGCCCGCCTCCTCAAAGCTCTCATCGAAGTGCTCCAGCGTCTCGTGGGAGACTCCGCTGGCAGAGAACAGCCGCTTTACATCGTCCCTGTCGAGCGCAAGCGGCTCCGGGTCGTCTTTTCGTTCCTCGATGAGCCCGTTTAGCGTCTCGTGGATCGTCTTGACGGTCTCGTAGGTACATTCCTCATGCAACGTTTCCGCGACGAGCGTGTTGAACGTGTCGCGCTGGGAGGCCGCCGTGAGAGGGAGCTCACAGCCCAGCAGCAGCCGCGCGAACTCCTCATTCAGCGCTTCCGGGTCTTTGGAGTAATAGAGGATGCTGTGAATGTCCGTGTTGCGGTCGGAGAAGGCCGGGAACAGAAAGCCTGCCGCGGGAGCCTCGACAAACCAGTCGCGGATACGCTCGGTGATGGTATTCGTCTCCTCATTGTAGGAGAGGCCCGGTTTCGTCAGCCGGACCGGGCAGATCGAGCAGAGAACGAACTCGTACACGTCCTCGGACGCGTCAAACATTTCCATGTTGTCCGTGCCTTTGCGCGGGATATCGTACGCCGCATGAATCAGAACGATGTAATAATTCTCCGGGTACAGAAAGGTTTCGATCACCTTATCGTAGAACTCGTCGAGCAGCTCTTCATCCTGCAGGCGGCTTGCGCGCAGCTTCATTAGGAACTCCTGCGTGCCGCCGCCTGCCTCCTGCGCGAGCGGAAACTCCATGTCAAGCAGGTTTTTGCCGATCGTGCCGGAGAGCGTTTTCTTAAAAATATCAAAATACTTATACATTTCCTCGTCGGGGAGCGAGAGGAAAGCTTCCCTCAGTTTCGTCTTCTTGTTCTTCTCCCCATCCACGTAACAGCCGCAGATGCGGGTGATGGGGCAGCGGTCCGGGTGGAACAGCCGCCGGATCTCAAGCACTTCTTTCTTATTCATATGTATACTTCTCCATTTCGTTTGTTCTGAACTATATATCTGCCCATCGCGTGGCTGGCGTGCACGCAGTGTTCTGCGCCTGAACGGAGGGGGCGACTACAGCGGCAGCGCCGGGATCACGTAGGTCTCGATCAGATAGAGCGCCATCAGATGCGCCGGATAAAACCAGTAGAACAGATATTTCAACCGCAGTCCGCGCCTGCCGTTGTACAGGTAGACCGGGATGTAGGCGAGCGGCGCCGGGATCTCCCACGCGGTGGCGGCGGCCCCGCCGACGCACTGATAGAGTCGGCTGTACCGCATCAGATAGAGGATCGCGATCAGAAAAACTCCCTTATAATTATAGTCCGTATTGATCTTCAGCGCGACGTACATACCGAGCGCGATCGGGATCACGGCGAGGAAAAGGTTCCGCGTGCCGTTTCCCGTGATCCAGGTGATGCCGACCAGCACGAGAAGTCCGATGAACAGCGTGAAGTAGACATTCTGCTTGTCCGGAAAATACCAGCTTCCCTTGAGTGCGATGTCGAAGGGAACCTCCGAGATCAGCGCGAAGAGAAGAAGCCGCCCGGCGTATTTTTTCACATCCCGCGTATGCTGATAGCCTTCCACTAATAAAAAGCAGAAGATCGGGAAAGCGATCCGCCCGATATCCCGCGAGATGTCATAGATTCGCTGCCACAGCAGCGCAAGCTCCGTGTCCGAAGCGATGGCCGGATGGTATTGAATCGCGCTGATCAAGGTCGCACCGGTATGGTCGATCAGCATAGTGATGATTGCGATCAGCTTCAGCGTGCTTCCGGAGATGCCGTGAAACGATTTTGATGGGTTTGTCATATGGACTCCTTTCCGCATTTGTACCTGACTCCGCCTGACATAGCGCATTGTTTCCGCGAAAAAGAGAATACATTTTTTTGTAATATTTGTCAAGGAAAAGGGATTTCAGGGAAAAAGCATTGTGCTTATTCATGTTTTTGCCAAAAATGTGATGATTTTTTTGACTATTCCCGTTTACGGGAGTATACTGAGGGCAAAGTACAAAAGGCGAAACACTGCGTTTTACCCGGAAAAGATGGCGCTGTAAAGAAATACAATCTATATTAATGTATACATTTTCCTTTGACATAAAGTGTTTCTTAGTGTATACTGATGTAAGCCTGACTATGGAAAAAGAAATAATCTGCTTTGTATTGCACAGTGGTACTTTACTCAGGCGACAGGAAAACGTTCAACGAGAAAATGGTTATGAGATCCAGAATAATTGATTTTCATACGCATATTCTGCCGGGGATTGACGACGGAAGCAGAGACATCGAGACGACACGCGGGATGTTTGAAAAATCAGCGGAGCAAGGTGTGGAGGTAATCGTTGCCACACCGCATTTCTATGCATCCCGGGATCGAGTGGATCATTTTCTTGAAAAGAGGAGCCGTGCCCGGGAGCTTGTGGAGAAGACAATACAGGATTGCCCGGTGCAGTTGCATGTCGGCGCGGAAGTCGCTTTCTTTCGAGGAATCAGCCGGGCGGAGAAGCTGGACAGCCTGACGATCGACGGGAAGGATCTGCTTTTGCTCGAGATGCCGTTCATGCCCTGGGAGGCGTCGGACATCGAAGAGGTGGAGACGCTGATCGAAGAGCGAGGTTATCGTGTGCTTCTCGCGCACATTGAGCGCTATCTGGATCTTCCGGGGAACGGCCACAGGGTCGGAGAGCTGCTGGAGCTTCCGGTCTATGCGCAGATTAACGCGCAAAGCCTGATGGACTGGAGAAAGAGAGGCCGTCTGGTGCGGATGTTCCGGGACGGAAAGGCACATGTGCTCGGGAGCGACACCCACGGACTGCACCGCAGGCCGCCGGACCTGGCGGAGGGCAGGGCAGTGCTTGAGAGGAAGCTGGGACACGAGTTTCTGGATCAAATGGATTCCCGCGGCTGCGAGCTGCTTGGAATATAAGGAGAGGATATGTTGAAGAAGGATACGATCATCATTGCTGCAAGCGTGGTACTGTTCGTCGTACTGGTCGCTTTGCTGCTCTGCGAGATGCAGAATGCGGAAGGCGGAGTCAGATTCATCTCGAACCTGCTCGGCCGCTGACAGGACGGGTGAGTATAGATGGCGGGAAATCACCGCCGGGTGCGGCATATGGGCGTCAGCCGGGCGGCACTTCGGCGCAGAAGGACGAAACGGACAGAGGAGGAGAAGAAACGCCTGAAGCGGAAAGCTCTCGTACTGCCGGCTGTGTTGGCGGCGGTGGGGATCTTGTCTGCGATTCTGTTCGTGGCGGTCGACAACAGAGACATCTTTAGTCTGGAACAGTTTTTACACCCGGACTTATATAATACGGTAGAGATAGGCGGGGTGCGCTGCAGGCGCAGGACCAGGATCAAGAGCTATCTGTTCATGGGCGTGGACGCCCGGGGCAAGGTTGGCGAATACTACAATGATGTAGAGTATGGTGCGGGCCAGTGTGACGTGCTGATGTTAGTTATCGTTGACCAGAATGCGAACACCTACACAGTGTTCCCGATCAACCGCAACATCATCACGACGATGAACGTTCTGTCGGAGGATGGCGAGAAGCTGGGGGAGAAAGAGGGACCGATTTGCCTTGCTCATTCTTACGGCAACGGCCGCGGCAACAGCTGTGAGAACGCCGTGGACGCGCTTTCACGTCTGCTCTATGATCAGCCGATCGACGGCTATCTGGCGCTCAACATGGACTGTATCGGTATCATCAACCATCAGCTCGGCGGCGTCACAGTCACGATCGAGGATGATTTCTCGGACAGCGATCCGAGCCTGAAGATGGGCGAGACCGTGAAGCTGACCGACGAGCAGGCTGTGCACTTTATCCACGACCGCATGAACGTCGGCGACGGATCAAACATGGGGCGTATGCGCAGGCAGCAGCAGTTTCTCGACGCCGCGCAGCCGATCCTCTACGACAAGATCATGAACGACGAGAAGTTCTTCCGCGGTCTCTACGACGCGCTGGAAGACTATATGGTGACCTCCCTGACGGGCAAGGACATCAGCAAGCTCGCGAAAGCCTTCCGCTCCAATGAGTTCTTCGAGCCGCCGGAGATCGAGGGGGAAGTAATACATGACGAATTTGGTTATTCTCAGATCATCGCGGACGAGGACAGTGTTGCAGAGGATGTGCTGCAGCTGTTTTATGAAAAGGTATAAAAGAAAAAATTGCATTGAATATCAATCACGAATGGAGAATGCTGTATGAATGTAGTGGAGAAAAAAGCAGGCACCGACACCGCGGAGCTGAAGGTGATCACGAGCGACGCGTTCGCACGTCAGGAGAATTCCGACGAGATGGAGATTGATCTCGTGGATCTCGGCCTGATGCTTCTGGACCGGGTGCAGTATATCATCTTTTTCCTGTTGCTCGGGGCGGTGCTTCTGAATGCCTTCGCGTATTTCTTTGTCGCGCCCAAGTATGAGTCCGAGGCCAGGATGTACATCGTCTCGGCGTCCGATGACTCCGTTGTTGACCTGACTGATCTGAACATCGGCACGTCCCTGACGGCGGACTACGAAGAGTTGATCATGAGCTATCCGGTGCTCGATCAGGTGATCGACAAGCTGGGGCTTGATCTGGATCCGATCGAGGGGGAGGAGCACGAGTCTGGCTCAAAGGAATGGAGACTGGGATCTGACTTCGATTCTGAGGCGCTCTCGAAGATGATCGAGATCTCGAACCCGACGGACACGCGTATCCTGAATATCACCGTTACGAGCAACGACCCGGAGCTCTCCAGGGACATTGCGAACACGGTCGTCTCGGTAGCGATCAACTATCTGCCGAAGACGATGGGCACTGAGGAGCCGAATATTGCGCAGGAGGCGCGGGCGGCATTGCGCAAGTCCAGTCCGAGCCTGTTCCGCTTCACACTGATCGGCGCCTTGCTTGGCGCGCTGCTGTACTGCGGCTATGTGATCGTGCGCTATATGCTGGACGATACCGTGCACACGGCGGAAGACATCGAGAAATACTTCGGCATCGTACCGCTGACGTCCATTCCGGATATCGGCATGGTGAACGAGAATCATGAGAAGAGAATGAAGCAGCGTCAGCGGAAGAGAAAGAAGAAATCTGCGCAGGGGGATAAGTGATCATGGAAAAGCTCAATCTGGAATTGCCTGAGTTGCCATACGCGGTGGAGGAGGCGCTGAACCGCCTCCGCATCAACATAAAATTCTGCGGCAAGAATACAAAGATCATTCTGGTGATCAGCAGCACGCCGAACGAGGGAAAGAGTTTCGTGAGCGTGCAGCTCTGGCGGATGTTGGCAGAGGCTGGTTTCCGCACGGTGCTGGTGGACACGGATCTCCGCAAATCCGTTTTGAAGAACCGGCATAGCTTCAGCAGTGAGCAGGAGTTGAAGGGCCTCGATTATTATCTGTCCGGACAGGCGGAGTACGAGGAGGTCATCTATCAGACGAATGTGGAGAACGGCGACATGGTGCCGTGCACGAACCTGCTCGAGAATCCGTCCTCGCTTTTGGAGGACTCTCGCTTCCGCGAGCTCTTCGGGAAGCTCTCCGAGGAGTACCGCTATGTGATCGTCGACTCGGCGCCTTTGATCGATGTGGCAGACGGCGCGCTGGTGGCGTCCCTGTGCGACGGGGCGATCCTCGTGGTGAACAGCGGGGAGACCTCACGGACACTGATTAAGCAGTCGTTGAATCAGCTCGACCGCGCAGACTGCAAGCTGCTCGGCATCGTTCTCAACAAGACCGAGGTGGCGAGCCGTGCTTACTACAAGTACTATGGGCGCTACGGAAAATACTACAAGGGCTACTATGGCGGCTACGGCGGCTATTACGGCCAGAACGGCGAGGAGAGCGAATGACGGCGTCGAGGCGATAGAGAGGAAAGCTGACAGAATCTGTTTCACATACTTACTTTTCGGATATTTGGTGTATACGTGGCAAAGCACCATTTATCATACATTTCCCGGGAAAGGAGGAATACGGTTATGAAATCTTTAAAGAAACTCGTTTTGCTTGTAGCAAGCCTTGTGATGGCGTTCTCCATGATGGCCATCAGCGCATCAGCAACTGATACTGGCAGTTCCAATACTGCAGGCGCTGGCCTTAATGCGCCGAAGAAGTTTGCGGATGCCGATGTCACAGTAAGTGGTAATTTCACTTACAATGGAAAAGAGCAGACGGCGAATGTGACGGTCAAGGGTCTTAAGGAAGGCACGGATTACACAGTGTCCGGCCATAAGCAGACAAACAGCGGTACGTACGAGGTAACAGTTACCGGTATTGGTGACTACAAGGGTACAGTTGTTAAGAAGTCGTTCACGATCAAGCCGTTGGCTAAGACAAAGGCTACAGTGAAAACGGGTGCTACACAGAAAACCGTAAAGGCTACCAGCTTTAAGAAAAAAGCGAAATCTGCTACGTTCACGCTCAAAAGCAAGAACAAAGGCAAAGCGCTTTCGGTTAAGGTGACTGGTGGCAACAAGAAGACCAGAAAGAAGATCAAGGTTGTCAGAAAAGGCAATAAGATCAAAGTGACCATGCCGAAGGGCACCAAGAAGGGTACTTATAAGATCAAGGTTAGAGTGAAAGCTTATAACCAGTATAAGAAGACTGCTTGGAAGATCTTCAAGGTTGTTGTTAAGTAATTAAGCTAAGCTTGGCTGGAAAAAGCCCCCTGGCCACGGAGGGGGCCTTTTTTCCGCCCTTTTTTATCTAAAAATTTATTTGCCTATCCGCCCGTGTTATTATATAATGAATTCGTTTGATGCAGGTCGGGCGATCTGCGGATCACGTTTTCCATAAAAGAATTCAGGAGATTACACGAATGGTATTCAGCAGCCTGTTGTTTCTGTTTCGATTTTTGCCGGCGGTGTTGGCGGTGTATTATATCGTTCCGCGCAGGGGCCGCAATCTGGTGCTTCTGCTGTTCAGCCTTGCCTTCTACGCATGGGGCGAGCCGGTCTACATTGTGCTGATGCTGTTCACGATCCTTGTGTCCTATACAGGGGGGATCGTGGTGGACGCCATGAGGCGCAGAGGCAGCCCGAAGGGCGCAAAGGCAGCGCTGATCGTGTCGTCTGCGGTCAGTCTGTCGCTGCTTGGCTTCTTCAAGTACGCGGACTTCGCGATCGGTACTATCAACAGCCTCACGGGGATGGGACTTGACCTGCTGAAGATCGCTCTGCCGATCGGCATTTCTTTCTATACGTTCCAGACGATGTCCTACACGATCGATGTCTACCGCGGCGAGGCGAAAGTGCAGCGAAACCTGATCTCGTTCGGCGCGTATGTGACGATGTTCCCGCAGCTGATCGCCGGACCGATCGTCCAGTACAAGACGATTGACGCACAGCTTCGCAGCCGGCGCGAGACCACGGAAGAGTTCGCGCAGGGCGTGCATCGCTTTCTACTGGGACTCGGGAAAAAGGTGCTGCTCGCGAACAATGCGGGCGCGCTCTGGGAGACGATACGGGCGATAGGCTGTGCCGGGACGCCGGTGCTGACCGCGTGGATGGGACTGGCGGCATACACCTTTCAGATCTATTTTGACTTTTCTGCGTACTCGGATATGGCGATCGGGCTCGGTCATATGTTCGGTTTCCGCTTTCTGGAGAATTTCAATTATCCTTACATATCGAAGAGCATCACGGAGTTCTGGCGCAGATGGCACATTTCTCTGGGCACCTGGTTCCGGGAGTACGTCTACATCCCGCTCGGAGGCAACCGGGTGGCGGTCTGGAGACATGTCCGAAACATTCTTGTGGTCTGGCTGTTGACCGGCATCTGGCACGGGGCGCACTGGAATTTCGTGATCTGGGGCGTCTACTACGGCATTCTGCTTTTGATCGAGAAATATTTTCTTGGAAAACATCTGGAGAAACTGCCCGGCGTATTCCGGCATATCTACTGCCTGTTTTTTGTGATGCTGGGCTGGAACCTTTTCGTGCACGATGATCTCGGGCAGGGGCTCGCATTTCTGCGCGCACTGTTCGGCGGATACGGACAGGGACTTGCGAACCGCGAGACGATCTACCTGCTGTACAACAACGCGGTCCTGCTTATCCTGCTTATTCTGGGGAGCACGCAGCTCCCGAAAAAGGCGGGGGAGCGGATCTGCCGGGCGCTTCAGGATCACGAGGATCTTGGGATGCTTCTGCGGCTTTTGTTCTACGCAGGGATCTTTGTGCTGTCTGTGGCGTGGCTTGTGGACGCGACGTTTAATCCTTTTCTGTACTTCCGTTTTTAAGAGAGCCATAGTTTTTTCGAGGTTGGCAGGGCTCGAAGGTAGAGGAATATTATGACCAGACGACAATCCATCAACACAATCACCTTATTCTGCATCCTGATCTTCGGCTTCACGCTTGCGACGCTTGTGAAGCCGGAGACGAAGCACTCCGAGTCGGAGAACCGCGATCTGGCGACGATGCCGAAGCTCAGCGCCGAAACGTTGCTGAGCGGCGAGTTCGAGTCGGACTACGAGACGTATCTGACGGATCAGTTCATCCTGCGGGATAAATGGATCGGCCTGAAGACGGCGGTGGAGCGGCTGATGCTAAAAAGCGAGAGCAAGGACATCTATTTCGCGGACAACGATTACCTGATCGAGAAGCATACCGGCACGTTCACCTCGGACACGGCCGCGCTGAACACCCGGGTATTGCAGCAGTTCGCGCAGAAATATGGGGAACAGTTCGGCGGAGGGCACATGACGTTCATGGTCGTGCCGAACGCGGTGGACATTCTGAGAGATAAGCTTCCGGCTTATGCCGCGCCTTACGATGAGGAAGCGTATCTGACGCAGATCGCTGCAGTGCTCCCAGAAGGGACATGGTTCGATGCGGGGGAGGTCCTGCGGGAACATGCGGACGAAGAGCTCTATTACCGCACGGATCACCACTGGAAGACGCTGGCGGCGTTCTATGTGTATCAGGCGTGGGCGAAGCGTCAGGGCTATGCGGTGCCGTCAGAGGATGATTTTGAGATCGAGACCGTGACGGAAGAATTTGAGGGGACGGTGCAGTCGAAGCTCGGCATTGATGCGAGACCGGATTCCATCGAGCTGTATCTGCCGAAGGACGATCCGTTCTACACGGTGGAGAAGGATGGAGCGGAGCCTGTGTACCGCGTCTACGACTATTCTGCGCTGGATACAAAGAGCAAGTACAATGTTTTCTTCGGCGGCAACTACGCGCTGGCGAAGATTGCTACGCGCGCGGGCACCGGACGGAGGATTTTAATCGTCAAGGATTCTTACGCGCACTGCTTCGTACCGTTTCTGATCCCGGAGTTTGACGAGATCGATATGCTCGACATTCGCTATTACAACCAGAAGCTCAGCGAGCTGATCGCGCAGAATGGATACACGGATCTGTTGTTCTTGTACAACGCGGCCGGATTCGCGGAGGATACGGCGATGGGAAGAATCTTGTATTGACGATTACTCATAAGGGGGTGTGATGTTTATGAGTTCGGTAAAGGAAAGAATTATCGGTGCAGTGAGCATTATGAATGACAAAGATGCGGAAAAGATCTGGCAGTTGATTTTGGCGACGTTTTCACTGGCAGGTGTCGGGGAAGAAGAGGCCTTTCCAGATGAAATTGAAGCTATAAAGGCGTATCAGAACGGGGATCCAGAGTATCAACCGGCCTTTTCGCACGAAGATGTTATCGTAAGAACGGTTGCAGAGGGAGGAGAATCATGAGCTACGCGGATCAAATTTTCATCGATATGTGCAAGGATATCCTTGAGAACGGCGTGAGTACGGAGGGCGAGAAGGTGCGTCCGAAGTGGGAGGACGGCTCGTACGCCTACACGATCAAGCGCTTCGGCGTCGTGAACCGCTACGATCTTCGGAAAGAATTTCCGGCGCTGACGCTGCGCAGGACGGGACTGAAGAACGCGTTTGACGAGCTGCTGTGGATCTGGCAGCGCAAGTCCAACAACGTGCATGAACTCGGCAGTCATATCTGGGACAGCTGGGCGGACGAGAGCGGCAGCATCGGCAAGGCCTACGGCTATCAGCTCGGGGTAAAGCATCAGTACCGCGAGGGCATGATGGATCAGGTGGATCGCGTGCTCTACGATCTGAAGAACAATCCGTACAGCCGCCGTATCATGACGAACATCTATGTCCACGCGGACCTGCACGAGATGCATCTCTATCCCTGCGCCTACAGCATGACGTTCAATGTGACAAAGGAGAAGGACAGCGAGAAGCTGACGCTGAACGCGATCCTCAACCAGCGCTCCCAGGATGTCCTGACCGCGAACAACTGGAACGTGGCCCAGTATGCGCTGCTCGTGCACATGATGGCGCAGTCCTGCGGGATGCAGGTGGGGGAACTCGTACATGTCATCGCGGACGCGCACATTTATGATCGCCATGTGCCGCTCGTGCAGGAACTGATCACGCGTGAGACGCATCCGGCCCCGAAGGTGTGGCTCAGCCCGGACGTGACGGATTTCTACGCGTTCACTGTGGACGACCTGCACGTCGAGAACTACGTGACCGGCCCGCAGATCAAAAATATCCCGGTGGCGGTGTGAGAATGAAAGACGCCTTGACTTTTCACAGAATATCATATATAATTTGTTGTATATTGTAGCAAAAAGAAAATAGCAGGATAAAAATGTGAGAAGGAAAGAAGAACAAAACAGGTCTGGTGTCTGCATTGTAACGGATCAAAACGGAGATAAACTAGTAGTAATTTCTAAAATCATATTTAAGGGAAAACGTAATATATCCTGGAAACAAATAGAATATTATTTGTCCCAATATGAGCAAAGAATGATTGAGATCTCAGAGACGGGGGATATTGTCTGCATTGGAAAAGAGTTTGCAGATGAGTTTACTGGTTCGATTTATACTAGAAATCTTCGGGGAGGACTTGCCAGGGCAAAAGCAAATATGTCGCAAGCTGTACCTGAAATGATCGAGATCGCTTGCCATAGGCGATGGAATAGGGATTTTGACCAAAAACATGGAAAAAGAGCAGAACGCGGGTGGTATCGCTTTGACACTCGATTTGCCCTACCGATTTTGGGAGAGACCGGAGAGACAATGAGATATAATGTTTACAGGGCCGTTGTGATTATCAGATGTGCAGCAAATGGCAGATTATATCTGTACGATATTCAGAATATAAAAAAAGAAACAGGCAACCCTTCATGGACATAAGTCAGACGGTCAGAAACCCATTTCTTCTTATAGTTATTATAGCTCCGAAAAGACAAAAAAGCAAGTGCGATTTTTAAAAAGGAGAATTCGAATATGAATATTATCGTAGCAGTAGATAAGAACTGGGGAATCGGCTGCAACAACAAGCTTCTGGTCAGCATCCCGGCGGACATGAAATTTTTCCGGGAAACGACGACAGGAAAGGTTGTGGTGATGGGACGCAGGACGCTCGAGAGCTTCCCGAACGGCCTGCCGCTCAAGAACCGCACGAACATCGTGCTCACGAAAAACAAGGATTACCACGTAAAAGACGCGCTCGTCTTCCACACGGTGGAAGAGGTGCTGGAGGAGTTGAAGAAGTACGATTCCGAGGACATTTACGTGATCGGCGGCGCGAGCGTCTACCGTCAGTTCCTTCCGTACTGCGACGTGGCGCACATAACGAAGATCGACCACGCCTACCAGGCCGACGCCTACTTCCCGAACCTCGATGAAATGCCGGACTGGGTCGTCACCGCCGACAGCGACGAGCAGACCTATTTCGACCTAGAGTACACCTTTGTCAAATACGAAAGAAGGAAATAAGCAGGAAGATAAAAGTAAGCGGACAGACGAAAAACGTAGTCAGAGAAAGCCTACTTCAAGAAAGCTCACTTCTGAAAATAGAATAAAACGAAGTCAGCTAAAAACTAAAGCGGCGCGGCGATTCGTTTGGATTTCCGCTGTGTTTTTCCCGAAAAGTGTAATATCACTTGTTCGGGGAAAATACAGCGAGAAGGGTACCGAACGAACGCCGCGCCTCATTATCTTAAATATTCATTTTTTGTTTTCTGTAGTCACAGCCTCTTTCGACTCCGCGACGCTCCTCGTCACCGCATTCTTTGCCAGGTACGACGCGTAGGTCTCCTGCTCGGCCGCTGCGGCCGCCTCGAGCTCCTCGTCGGCCTCGAAGCCGTCGTCGATCATCTCGATCATGATCTGGGCGAAGCGCTCGTCAAACTGCAGACCCTTGCCGTGCTCCAGCTCGCTTTTGATCTTTTCGGTCGACAGCGGTTTGCGGTAGGTGCGCGTGGAGTGCATCGCGTCGTAGGAGTCCGCGACTGCGACGATGCGGGCGAAGAGCGGGATATTCTCGCCGGAGAGTCCATCGCAGTAGCCGTGCCCGTCGTAGCGCTCGTGGTGGTAGCGGGCCACCTGCGGGATCCACGGCGACTGCTCCTCAAAGCCCTTCAGGATGTTGCCGCCGATCATCGGGTGCCGCTTGATGTAGGCATATTCCTCGTCGGTCAGCTTGCCGTCCTTGGTGAGGATCTGATCCGGGATACCGATCTTTCCGATGTCGTGCAGGAGCGCGCCGTAGGAGAGCTTATCCAAATCTTCCTTCGACAGGCCGTAGCGCCGTCCGATCTCCGTCGCGTAGGCGGCCACGCGGTGCGAGTGGCCGACCGTGTATTTGTCCTTCGCGTCGATGGTCTGAGCCACGATCTCGACCGTCAGATCCGTCATCTTCCGGTAGGCTTCCTGCTGTTCGGCCATGCGTTTCCGGATGACGACCTGCCGGATCAGGACGATGAGCAGAACGAGCAGCGCGAGGATCAGCAGTCCGAGCAGAGCCCAGAGATACGGGGAGATGTGCTCGAAGAACAGCTCCTCCTTGTGGATCGGCAGCGTGACCTCCTCGCTCGGCGTGCCGTCCGCGTTGTAGCCTTTCAGGTGGAACACATAGTCGCCGCCGGGCAGGTTCGTGTAGTTGACGTGGTTGGCGGCGAGGTTCTTCACCTCGATCGGCTCCTCGTCGAAGCCCTCCAGATAATACTCCAGCGTGCCGCCCTCGATGCCGTAGCTTAAAAGATCCAGGGCCAGCGTGATCCTTGGCGTGTCGCCCGGAAGGTCGATGCGTCTGCTCCCGTAGAAGATCTCATCGTTCGCCTCGACGCTGCCGACCGCCACCTTCGGCGGGATCGTGTTGTACTGAATGTTGTTGATGTCGATATAGTAAACACCGTTGCCGGTGCAGATCAGAAGCATGCCGTCCTCGAAGTGATTCCACGAGTTCGCCGTGATGCTGCTGGTCAGACCGTCCCTGCGTGTCAATATGCTGTAATTCGGATTTCCGGCGATGTAGTCCTCGCGTGAGATCTTGATCAGACCGAAGGACTTCATGAGCCAGATGCTGTCCTCAGTGAGCTTGATGTCGAAGACGCTGCCGACGCCGGCGTCGATGTTTTTGATCTGCTGGATGCCGTCGTCCGTCATCAGCGCGACTTCCGAGCCGTTGCTGATCCAGAGGCCGTCAATCTTGTCGTCCCAGACCATGCGCAGGATGACGCCGGACTGAAGCCCGTCGCTTACGGAGATGTTCGTTACATCGTCCGTCTCCGGATCGATCGCGTAGATGCCATTGCCGTCGCTGCCGGCGTAAATGCGATGATCTTTTCCCTCCGCAATGCAGAGGATCACCTCGTTCTGGACACCGTCCGCGTCGGTGTAGGAGCACAGCACCTTGCCGCCCCGGATGAGCGAGACTCCGCCGTTGGTCGCGGCGGCGATGTCGCCGTTCGAGAGCTCGCAGGCCATGCGGACCTGGTCGTGCGCCAGACCGTCGGCCGAGGTATAGGAGGTGCATGCTTCCGTCTCCGCGTCGTAGCAGACCAGGCCGTACTCCTTGTAGGTGGAAATCCAGAGCCGGTCTTCGGAATCGCGCATCAGGCTGCGGATACGGATACCCTTCATCATCTCAGTCAGGTCGTTGTCCACGCGGACCCCGTCGCCGTCCATGATCGTGAGCCCGTTGTCCGTCGCGATGTAGAGGCAGTCGTCGTAGATCGCGGTGGCGTTCACTGTCTGGTCGATCAGATCCGCCTCGTAGGCGATATGTAAGAATTTATTCTTGGTGAGCTTGATCACGCCCTTGCGCGAGGAGGCAAACCAGAGGTTCCCTTCGCTGTCCTCACACATCTGGCTCATGATCGTGTTGCTCGACATTCCGTTGATCTTGTAGAACACGTCGTCCTCGTCCAGATAGCCGATGCCGTTGTCCGTGCAGATCCAGAGCTTGCCGTCGCTGTTCTGGCAGACGTCGTTGACGGTCTCCCGGTTGTCCATTGTAAGGAATTCGACCGTCGTGTTCTCCGGCGTGTAATCGTCGCCGCCCGTGCGCTGCTTCAGACGCAGGCGCATGAGGTAATTGCTGTCCGTCCCGATGTAGATGGAGCCGTCCTGCGCCTGGTAGAGGCCGTAGGCGAGGTTGATCCCGGAGAGGTCGCGGTCGAAGAGCACGCGCACCTCGCCATCAATGACGACGAACATGCTCCCGGCGCCGGTGCTTCCCCAGATCACTCCGTTGCTGTCACAGATGAGGTTCTCGATTGTCTCGCCGTCGATCGCCTCGTCGTCGACCAGCTCGAGCAGCATCTCATCGTCGACGAAGAGCAGGCCGTTCGTGGTGCCGATGTAGATCGTGCCGTCCGCCCCTTCCGTGATGCTGCGCACGGACAAAGCCCCGGCGTCGACCGGGAGCTCGCCTGCGCTTTCGGTGATCGCGGAGAACGCCTCGTCCTCGAACAGGTAAATGCCCGCGTCGTTCGTACCGATCCAGATGCGCTTCCGCGAATCCTCAAAAAGTACACGGATGCCGGTACGCGGCGCGTTCTCGCGCAGGCTGCTCATGTTCTCGAACTCGCGGCCGTTGTAGCGGCTCAAGCCCCCGTAGCTGCCGACCCAGATATAGCCGACGTCGTCCTGCAGGATGGCGTTGGCCTCGCTCGTGATCATCCCGCTGCTCTCATCGTAGGTCGTCTCGACGTATTCCATGAGTCCGATCTGCCGAACCTCATTGGTCGCCTCCTCGATGGCGTCCTGCGCGGATTCCTGCGCGTTCGCCACACAGACGGGGGCGCATAGCCCGAGACAGAGGCAGCCGAGGGCAAGTAGTTTGAAAACGCGTTTTCGCATAAAAATCTCTCCGTTTGATTATTTTTTCACAACATATTGTCGCATGACGCCCCTTAAAGGGGCATATCATGTGGTGCAAGTGTCAATCATTATATCATTCCTGCCGCCTGTTTGTAAATCACTTCTTTGCTTTCCCGTACTTTTCTTCGCAGTACTGGCAGCGGTAGATCTCCTTCTCCTCGTCGGCGAGGAAGAAGATGTGGTCGATCCCCTGCTCGATCGAGGTAATGCAGCGCGGATTTTTGCAGTGGATGATGTTGACGAGCTTTTTCGGCAGCGAGAGCTCCTTTTTGGAGACGATCTCGCCGTCCTGTATGATGTTGACCGTGATGTTATGGTCGATGTAGCCGAGCACATTGAGGTCGAGCTGGTCGATCGGGCACTCTACCTTAATAATATCCTTTTTTCCCATCTTGTTGCTGTGCGCGTTCTTGATGATCGCCACGCAGCAGTCCATCTTGTCGAGTTTCAGATATTTGTAGAGCTCCATGCTCTTCCCGGCGACGATGTGGTCGAGCACAACGCCTTCGTTCAGTTTTCCTACGTTTAACATATCGTTCCCTCCAATCCGAGCAGTGTGAGGATGAGCGCCATGCGGACGTACACGCCGTACTGCGCCTGCCTGAAGTACGCGGCGCGCGGGTCGTCGTCCACCTCGACCGAGATCTCGTTCACGCGGGGGAGCGGATGCAGGATCATCATATCGGGGCCGGCAAGTTTGAGCTTTTCCTTATCTAAAATATAGAAGTCCTTCATGCGGACGTAGTCCTCTTCATTGAAGAAGCGCTCCCTCTGCACACGGGTCATGTACAGGAGATCAAGCTCGGGAAGCGCTTCCTCCAGACGAACCACTTCCTTGAATTCCTGCTTGTTGCGCCGCAGCACGTCGTCGCGGATGTTGTCCGGGAGGCGCAGCTCCTCAGGGGAGATCAGTATGAATTTCACGTTCGGGTAGCGGATCAGCGCCTGGATCAGCGAGTGCACCGTGCGTCCGAATTTCAGGTCGCCGCACAGGCCGATCGTGAAATCGCCGAGGCGTCCCTTCAGCGAGCGGATCGTCAGCAGATCGGTCAGCGTCTGCGTCGGGTGCTGATGGCCGCCGTCGCCGGCGTTGATGACCGGGATGCGCGATTTCATGGACGCGATGAGCGGAGCTCCCTCTTTCGGGTGCCGCATCGCGCAGATGTCCGCGTAGCAGGAGATGACCCGGATCGTGTCCGCGACGCTCTCGCCCTTGGCCGCGGAGCTGGAATCGGCCGAAGAAAAACCAAGTACGCTGCCCCCTAAATTCAACATTGCGGCCTCAAAACTGAGACGGGTGCGAGTACTTGGTTCGTAAAATAAAGTAGCTAATTTTTTTCCGGCGCAACTGTGCGCGTATTTTTCGGGATGCTTCTCGATGTCGTTCGCCAGATCAAGCAGCCGGTCCAGCTCCTCGACCGAGAGATCCAAAGGATTCATCAAATGTCTCATGGTTTCCTCCTCACCGTGCGTGTTCCTGCCGTCGTTTACTCTGTGGCCGGACAGCATTTCCTTTTCTTTCGATATGATACAGCATCCGTTTTAGAAATTCAATAGAAAAGAGAAATTTTCCTTGCGTTTGCCGGGAAAATAAGATATAATTTTTCAGACAAAACAATTAGCTCCCCGCTGATTGTAAAAAAATAATAACGGAGGATGATACTATGAAAAAGGTGAGCAAGTTTCTTTCAGTAATTCTGGCATGCGCTATGGCGCTGTCGCTCTGTGTCGTCAATGTATCCGCGGATGCGGGCGATTACAAGGTCGCGATGATCACGGACTACGGCGACATCACGGATCAGTCGTTCAACCAGACGACCTACGAGGCCTGCAAGGCATTCTGTGATGAGAACAGTGTGGATTTCCAGTACTACAAGCCGACCGGCGACTCTACGGCAGAGCGTGTAGCCAGCGTGGAGCAGGCGATTGCAGAGGGATACAATGTAGTGGTTATGCCGGGCTACGCGTTCGGCGAGACGGTGGTCGAAGTGGCGGATATGTACCCGGATGTGAAGTTTATCGCGCTTGACGTCTCTTCGGACGACATTCAGGGCAACACCTATGACAACGTATTCTGCGCGGTATACCAGGAAGAGCTTTCCGGCTATATGGCAGGCTACGCGGCAGTGAAGATGGGTTATGAGCATCTCGGTTTCCTCGGCGGCATGGCTGTCCCGGCGGTTATCCGTTACGGCTATGGCTTCGTGCAGGGCGCGAACGCTGCGGCGGTTGAGCTGGGCAACGCGGATGCCGTGACGATCGAGTATGCGTACGGCAACCAGTTCTACGGCGACGCGGACATCACGGCAGCGATGGATACCTGGTACCAGACCACGGGCGTGGAGATCGTCTTCGCCTGCGGCGGCGGCATCTACACCTCCGCGGCTGAGGCGGCTGCGAAGGTCGACGGCGGCAAGGTGATCGGCGTGGATACCGATCAGGCTCCGATCATTGACGAGTACGGTGAGGGCATGACGGTGACTTCCGCGATGAAGGGCCTCGCCGCTACGGTCAACACACTGCTCACCGATACGGTGCTCAACGACGGTTTCGATGCGTATGCGGGACAGGTTCAGAATCTTGGCATGGTTTCCGAGAATCCGGAAGAGAACTACGTACAGCTTCCGCTCGAGAGCACTCAGTGGAACGACGGTTTCACCGAGGACGACTACAAGGCTCTTGTAGCTGCGATGTTCAACGGCGAGGTTACGGTCTCCGCTGACACAGAGGCTATGCCGGAAGTCGAGATCACGGTGAACGATCAGGGCAACATCAAATAATTCCAAAAGAGCATAGGTTCAGCAAAAGAGCGGGTCTTTGTGCCCGCTCTTTTTGGAAGGAGAAGGAGGAGGCAGCAATTGGAGAATTATGCCATTGAGATGCTCCACATCACGAAGCGCTTTCCGGGGATCATCGCGAACGACGATATCACCCTGCAGCTGAAAAAGGGTGAGATCCACGCGCTGCTCGGCGAGAACGGAGCCGGGAAATCCACGCTGATGAGCGTGCTGTTCGGCCTGTATCAGCCGGAGGAGGGCGAGATCCGCAAGGACGGGCAAAAGGTGGAGATCAAAGATCCGAACGATGCCAATGCGCTGGGGATTGGCATGGTGCACCAGCATTTCAAGCTGGTGGAATGTTTTTCAGTACTGGACAACATTATCCTCGGCGTGGAACCGACGAAGGGCGGCTTCCTGCAGAAGAGCGAGGCGCGCAGGAAAGTACTCGAACTGTCGGAGAAGTACGGACTGGCGGTGGAGCCGGACGCGCTGATTGAGGACATTACGGTCGGTATGCAGCAGAGGACGGAGATCCTCAAGATGCTGTACCGCGACAACGAGATATTGATCTTCGACGAGCCGACGGCTGTGCTGACGCCGCAGGAGATCCAGGAGCTCATGCAGATCATGAAGAATCTGGCGGCGGAGGGAAAGAGCATTTTGTTCATTTCGCACAAGCTGGCGGAGATCATGCAGGTGTCCGACCGCTGTACGGTGCTGCGCAAGGGGAAATATGTGGGCACGGTGGAGACGAAGGATACGACGCCGGAGAAGCTTTCGGCGATGATGGTCGGACGGGACGTGAACTTTGCCGTGGAGAAGGAGGAGGCGAAGCCGGGGGAGGTCGTCCTGGACATCCAGAATATGACAGTGGCGTCCAAACGCCACAAGAACAATGCGGTAAACCATGTCTCCCTTCAGGTGCGGCGCGGTGAGATCGTCTGCATCGCCGGGATCGACGGCAACGGACAGACGGAATTCGTCTACGGACTGTCTGGTCTTGAGCCGCTGAAGGAAGGCAAGATCGTGCTGGACGGCAAGGACATCACGCACGAGAGCATACGGAAGCGCACCGTGCTCGGGCTGAGCCACATTCCGGAGGATCGCCACAAGCATGGCCTGGTGTTGGACTATACTCTGGAGGACAATCTGGTGCTTCAGCGCTATTTCGAGCCGGAGTTTACAAACGGCGCGGGGTTCTTGAAGAGAAAGGAGATCCGCTCTTACGCGGAGCGGCTGATCGATCAGTACGACGTGCGCTCCGGACAGGGGCCGGTGACGGTCGCGCGCGCGATGTCAGGCGGCAACCAGCAGAAGGCGATCGTGGCGCGGGAGATCGACCGCAATCCAGAGCTTCTGATCGCGGTGCAGCCGACGCGCGGCCTGGATGTGGGAGCGATCGAATATATTCACAAGCAGCTTGTCGCGCAGAGGGACGCGGGCAAGGGCGTGCTGCTCGTGAGTCTGGAACTGGACGAGGTGATGAACGTCTCCGACCGCATCCTCGTGATGTACGAGGGCGAGATCGTAGGCGAGTTCGATCCGAAGACGGTGACGGTGGAGGAGCTTGGCCTGTACATGGCCGGTGCGAAGAGAAAGGAGGCGCAGCCGAATGGATAAGAAAAAGAAGAGTATTTTGCGAAACAACGGACTCCAGTCGCTGGTCGCCTCGCTGGTGTGCATTCTGCTCGGACTCTTTGTCGGATTCCTGGCGCTGCTCATCATCAACGCGGGAGGCGCGTGGGGCGCGATCGTCGCGGTGACGAAGAATTTCCTGTACTATCCGAGCGTGCCGGCGCAGCTGAAATATCTGGGCAGTACGCTGGTGAAGGCGGCGCCGCTTCTGATGTGTTCGCTGTCGGTGCTGTTCGCCTATAAGGTCGGACTGTTCAATATCGGCGCGGCGGGACAGTATGTAGCCGGAGCGGGCGCGTGCCTGTATCTGGCGCTCGGCCCGAAGCTGCCCTGGTATGTCTGCCTGCTCGGCGCGGTGGCGGCCGCGGCGATCGTCGGAGGGATCTCCGGCGTCCTGAAGGCGTACTGCAATGTGAATGAGGTCATCTCCTGTATCATGCTCAACTGGATCGGGCTGTACACGGTGAACATGCTGCTGACCAACGTGAAGGAGCCGACCAGCCCGTACACGGTGACGATCGGCAGCGCGAACGAGGGGGCGATCATGCCGACGCTCGGTTTGGACAAGCTGTTCTCGAACAACCGCTATGTCACGATCGCGATCCCGCTCGCGGTTGTTGCCGCGATCATTATCTGGATCCTTCTGGAGAAGACGAAGCTGGGCTATGAACTGAAGGCGACCGGTATGAACAAACACGCGGCGAAATACTGCGGCATGAAGGAAAAACGCAACATTATTCTCACAATGGTGATCGCGGGAGGACTTGCCGGGCTGGGCGCCGGATTCTTCTACCTGAGCGGTCTGGAGCAGTGGATGTGTACGCAGACGAGCGTTCCGTCGATGGGCTTCAACGGGATCGCGGCGGCGTTCCTTGGCGGCCTGAACCCGATCGGCGCGATCTTTTCCTCGTATTTTATCCAGCACATCACAAACGGCGGCGCGTACGTGGACAAGAGCCTGTATTGCGCGCAGATCTCAGATTTCATCTCCTCGATGATCATCTATCTGTGCGGTTTCGTGTTCTTCTTCAAGCTCTGCATGAACCGTTTCCTGGATAAGCGCGAAGAGCGTAAGAGCGGGCAGAAAGGAGGCGAGGCGTAATGTTACTGCTGATCCAATACACGCTGATCTTTGCCTCGGTGCTTCTGCTGGTGGCTCTGGGCGGTTGCTTTTCGGAACACAGCGGCGTGATCAACATCGGACTTGAGGGTATCATGGTGATGGGCGCCCTGGGCGGCGCGCTGATGATGAAATACATTTCGGCGGGACTTCCCGCGGCCGTCATTATTCTTCTGGTGATCCTCGCGAGCGCGCTGGCAGGACTGGTCTACTCCCTGCTGCTGGCGGTCGCGGCCATCAATTTCAAGGCGGATCAGACGCTGGTAGGCACGGCGATGAACCTGCTCGGCACGGCGGCTGCGACGGTTATGGTACGTGCGATCAACTCCGCGGAGAACGCGGACAACGTGTCCTCGTCGATTCAGTACATCGAGCAAAAGAAAGCGTTCCTGGTGAACATCGGAAGCTTTGAGTTCAACTGGTTCATGCTGGTCGCGGCGGTGGCGCTGGTGGTGTCCTATGTCGTTCTGTACAAAACGCGTTTCGGACTTCGGCTGCAGGCGTGCGGCGAACATCCGCAGGCGGCGGACTCCGTAGGCATCAACGTCTACAAGATGCGCTACGCAGGCGTGCTGATCTCCGGCGTGCTCGGCGGTCTGGGCGGTATCGTTTACATCACGGCCGGCGTCAGCGAGTGGAAGTTTGAAAACGGTGTGGCAGGCTTTGGTTTCCTCGCGCTGGCCGTCATGATCTTCGGTCAGTGGAAGCCGACCCGCATCGCGCTGGCGGCGCTGCTGTTCGGACTGTTCCGCGCATTGTCGAACGTCTACTCCGGTTTCGATTTCCTGGCATCGCTGAAGATCCCGGGAAGCGTTTACAACATGCTGCCGTACATCATCTCGCTGATCGTGCTCACGTTCACATCGAGCAAGTCGCGGGCGCCGAAAGCGGAGGGCATTCCGTACGACAAGGGGCAGAGGTAGACAGAGGTAAACGGTAAAATTTTTCTTTTAAAGAAAACAGGGCTGTGGTATAATCCAATCAGATTATGCCACGGCCCTGCTTTATGATATCAGATAAATGTCGGTGTAGCGGCTGAGGAAATGCGAAGGAGGATGAAATATGGCATATAAAGAAAAGAAGAGGTGGGCGTTTTTCGGCCTGCCGTGGACCTTTACCACTTACACGGTCGAAGATGAGATCATCACGGTCAACTCGGGTCTTCTGAAGCGCGTTGAGAACGACTGCTACATGTACAAGGTGGTCGACGTGCGGCTGGAAGTGAGTCTGATCGAGCGCATTTTCGGGCTGGGGACCGTGCACTGCTTCAGCGGTGACATGACAAACCCGGATCTGCGCCTGATGCACGTCAAGCACGCGAAGGAGATCAAGGATTATATCCTGAAGCAGTCCGAGGCGGAGCGCCTGAAGAGGAAGACGCTCAACATGCAGAGCCTCGATGGCAATCCGGACGTCGCGCAGGTGGACAGCTGCGACCTGTAAGAGACAGTGGAGGAGATCATTTTGGGTGATTTGAGGGAAGAGATCGGAAAGAGACGGACGTTCGCGATCATTTCGCATCCGGACGCCGGTAAGACGACGCTGACGGAGAAGTTTCTGCTCTATGGCGGCGCGATCAATCTGGCGGGCTCGGTGAAGGGCAAGGCTACGGCCCGGCACGCGGTGTCGGACTGGATGGAGATCGAGAAGGAGAGAGGTATCTCGGTCACGTCCTCCGTGCTGCAGTTCAACTACGGCGGGTACTGCATCAATATTCTGGACACACCGGGACATCAGGATTTCTCGGAGGACACATACCGCACGCTGATGGCGGCGGATTCCGCGGTCATGGTGATCGACGCGTCGAAGGGCGTCGAGGCGCAGACGCGCAAGTTGTTCAAGGTCTGCGTGATGCGGCACATCCCGATTTTCACGTTCATCAACAAGCTGGACCGGGACGCGAACGACACCTTTGAGCTGCTCGATGATATCGAGAAGGAGCTGGGGATCGCGACCTGCCCGATCAACTGGCCGATCGGCTCCGGCAAGAATTTCAAGGGCGTGTACGAGCGCGCGTCCCGCAAGGTGACGACGTTCACCGACACGCAGAAGGGCACGAAGGCGGGCGTCGCCACAGAGATTGACGTGGACGCGCCGGAGCTGGAGGAGTTCATCGGGACGCAAAATAAAGAGACGCTGCTCGAGGAGATCGAGTTGCTCGACGGGGCTTCCGCAGAGTTCGATCAGGAGCTCGTCAGCCAGGGAAAACTCTCGCCGGTGTTTTTTGGCTCGGCGCTGACAAATTTCGGCGTGGAGATCTTCCTGAAGCATTTCCTGCAGATGACGACTTCGCCGCTTCCGAGGACGGCGGACTGCGGGGTGATCGATCCGATGGAGGAGGATTTCTCGGCTTTTGTGTTCAAGATTCAGGCGAACATGAATAAGGCGCACCGTGACCGCGTCGCGTTCATGCGCATCTGTTCGGGTAAGTTTGACGCGGGCATGGAGGTTTATCATGTGCAGGGCGACCGGATACAGCGGCTCTCCCAGCCGCAGCAGATGATGGCGCAGGAGCGGCACATCGTGCAGGAGGCGTACGCAGGGGACATCATCGGCGTCTTTGACCCGGGTATTTTTTCCATCGGGGACACGATCTGCATGCCGGGAAAAAAGTTTGCCTACGAGGGGATCCCGACCTTCGCGCCGGAGCATTTCGCGCGCGTGCGGCAGATCGACACGATGAAGCGCAAGCAGTTCGTCAAGGGGATCAATCAGATCGCGCAGGAGGGCGCGATCCAGATCTTTCAGGAGTTCAACACCGGCATGGAGGAGATCATTGTCGGTGTGGTCGGCGTGCTGCAGTTCGACGTGCTGAAATACCGGCTTGAGAGCGAGTACAACGTGGACATCATTCTGGAACCGCTCCCGTACGAGCACATTCGTTGGATCGAGAACGAGGACATTGACCTGAATAAGATCGTCGGCACCTCGGACATGAAGAAGATCAAGGACCTCAAGGATCGTCCGCTCCTTCTGTTTGTAAACAGCTGGTCGGTCGGTATGGTGCTCGAGCGGAACGAAGGGTTGAAGCTCGCTGAGTTCGGGCGTTAAAGTTTCGAAAATTCCTTGCAAACCATCAATATGTTTTGTATAATAAACAATAATATTGATAAGACAATTCGTATTTTGATATGGATTCTGATAAAGGAGGCTATCGCTATGGAAGCAGCTATGGAACATACAGAGGTTCACACGCACAAGCTGGAAAATGAGGAGAAGTTCGGAGAGGTCCGCATCGCGGACGAGGTGGTCGCGATCATCGCGGGACTTGCGGCTTCGGAGGTCGACGGCGTCGCCTCAATGGCCGGCAACGTCACGAGGGACCTGATCGAGAAGCTCGGGATGAAGAGTCTGTCCAAGGGCGTGAAGGTCACGATGGATGAAAACACCGTCCATGTGGCGCTCGCAATCAACATTCAGTACGGCTACAATGTGCCGGCGACCTGCTCCACGATTCAGGAGAAGGTTAAGACAGCGATCGAGACGATGACCGGACTTGAGGTCGCCGAGGTAAACATCAAGATTGTGAACGTTGCGATAGAGAAAAAATGAGCAGGCAGGCTGTTGTGAAACACTTTTTGCAACAGCCGTTTTTACAATATAAACCCGATTTTTCTGCGGTGCAGACGTAAGCGGATCAGGCGACCTGTGCAGGCGGGTTCGATCACGGGAGCGCAAAGTGCAGAATGATCCGTGGTTTTATCTATGATGGAGAAGCGGACTATGAAGAGAAGCGAGAGCAGAGAGCATATATTCAAGCTTGTGTTCTGCGGGGAGTTTCATCCGAGCGAGGAGATTCCGGAGCAGGTGCGGATTTATTTTGAGGAGCTTGGTGAGACGTCGGAGGAAGATCACAGCTACATTTCGGAAAAGGTAGACCGGATCAAGGAAAAAGTTCCGGAGATCGACGTCAGGATCAACGAGGTAGCGCAGGGCTGGAAGACACAGCGCATGGGCAAGGCCGAGCTGGCGATCCTTCGTCTGGCAGTCTACGAGATGTTGTATGACGAGGACGTCCCGCTGAAGGTCGCGATCAACGAGGCGGTGGAGCTCGCCAAGAAATATGGCGGAGACGATTCACCGTCGTTTGTGAACGGGATTCTGGCGAAGCTCGTCTGATTCTATCCATGATACGTGGCGCGTGGATTCGGGAAAGAGGGCGATGTCAAAGCAGCGGGCGGCAGGAAGATGATGCAGAAGGTATATTCGGTCGGTCAGATCAACCAATACATTAAAAATATGTTCACACAGGACTTCCTTTTGAGCCGGGTGAGCGTTCAGGGCGAAGTGTCGAACTGCAAATATCACAGCTCGGGCCATATCTATTTTTCGCTCAAGGACGCGTCCGGGACGATCGCCTGCGTGATGTTTGCCGGTGCCAGAAAGGGACTGGCTTTTCACTTGTCTGACGGGCAGCAGGTGGTCGTGGATGGGAGCGTGAACGTCTACGAGGTGGCAGGCAGGTATCAGCTGTACGCGAACCGCATCCGGCAGGACGGGGCGGGAATACTCTACGAGCGTTTTCTGGCGCTGAAGCAGGAACTCGAGGAGATGGGGATGTTTGCCCCGGAGTACAAGAAGCCGATTCCGAGGTATGTGCGCAGACTCGGTGTCGTGACTGCGCCTACGGGGGCGGCGATCCGGGACATCATTTCAATCTCCAGACGGCGCAGCCCCGGGATTCAAATCATTCTCTACCCGGCCCAGGTACAGGGCGAGGGTGCGGCCGAGAGCGTGGCAAAGGGCCTTCGCGTGCTGGACGCTCAGCATGTGGACGTGATCATCGTCGGGCGCGGCGGCGGTTCGATCGAGGATCTGTGGGCGTTCAACGAGGAGATCGTTGCCCGCGCGATCTTTGCCTGCCAGACGCCAGTGATCTCGGCGGTCGGACATGAGACGGACACGACGATCGCGGATTTTGTGGCGGACCTGCGCGCGCCGACTCCGTCGGCGGCGGCGGAGCTTGCGGTCGCGGACGCAGGACTGATGTCTCAGCAATTGTTGGACGCTCAGGCGCGTTTCGGGCGGCTGATGCGCCAGAGGGTGGAGGAACAGCGGGGACAGACCGAGCGCCTTCGGATGCGCCTGCGATACGCGAGCCCACAGCAGCGGGTGCGCGACCAACGGCAGCGCGCCACAGATCTCGACGGTCAGCTGCGCAGAGGGATTCAGGACAGCCTGCGGGAGAGACAGCGCCGGATGGCGCTCTACATCGAGCGCCTGCGTGGCCTCTCGCCGCTAGAGAAGCTGGCGCAGGGCTACGCCTGCGTGACGGACGGCGGTGGGAAGCGGATCTCCTCGGTCGCTCAGGTCCGAACGGGCGACGAGCTTCAGATTTATGTCGCGGACGGGAAGATTACCGCAGACGTCTTGGATGTAAAGAGGTTATAGAAAGGAGCGACCACAATGGACAGTTTCAGGAAATGGCTGGAAGGACAGGGCGCAAGCCCGGATTTCTGCGCGGAGTACGACCGCCTATACGCGGGGTACAAGGCGGCTGGGACGGATATGACACTGGAAGAGTCCTTTGCCAGTCTTGACCAGATGCTTGAAAGGCTGGAGGACAGCAACCTTCCGCTTGAGGAGGCTTTGAAGCTGTACCAGCAGGGAATGGAGCTTCTGGCAAAGTGCAACGACAAGATCGATCTGGTAGAAAAGCAGATCATGGTAGTGAATAAAGAAGGTGAGCTGAATGAATTTTGACGAGCAGATGAAGAAACGCGTGACAGAGATCAAGAGTGTGATTGCCGGGTATCTGCCGGAGGAGGAAGGCTTTCAGCGGACGCTCCTCGAGGCGGTCAATTACAGCATGTTGGTCGGCGGAAAAAAGCTGCGGCCGCTGTTGATGCAGCAGACCTATGTGATGTTCGGCGGAAAGTCCCCGGTCATCAAGCCGTTCATGGCGGCGATGGAGATGGTGCACACGCACTCGCTGATCCATGACGACCTTCCGGCGATGGACAACGACGAGTACCGCAGAGGGAAGAAGACGACGCACGTCGTATACGGCGAGGCGATGGCGATTCTGGCGGGCGACGCACTGCTGAATCTGGCCTACGAGACGGCGGCAAAGGCGTTCGACATGGAGCCGGATAACCCGCGTGTCGGGCGGGCATTCCAGATCCTCGCGGGCAAGACGGGACTGGACGGGATGATAGGCGGCCAGTCGGTGGACGTGGAGTATGTCGGCAAGCCGCTTACCGGGGAACAGCTGCACTTTATCTATCGGCTGAAGACCGGGGCGCTCATTGAGGCTTCGATGATGATCGGCGCGGTGCTTGCGGGCGCTTCCCGGGAAGAAATAGAGAAAGTACAGCAGATTGCCGCAAACGTAGGATTTGCATTCCAGATCAAGGACGACATTCTGGACGTGACCGGCGATCAGGAGACACTCGGCAAGTCGATAAACAGCGATGAGAAGAATGAAAAGACGACCTATGTGACGGTAAACGGATTGGAAAAGGCACAGGAAGATGTGACGCGCTATTCGAAGGAGGCGATCCGCCTGCTGGACGAGCTCCCGTACGAGAACGAGTTTCTGAGAGAACTGATCCTGAATCTGATCCATCGCAGCGCATAGCGCAAACGTGCGGGAGACTGCCGGAAAGAGAGAAGAGATTTGCGGCTATACGGCCGCGAACAGAAAAACAGGAGAAGACCGGGGCCCGCGTTTGGCAAAACCCGGGAAAGGCGGCGTTTCTTTTGCTAGAGAAGATCAATGAAGTAAACGATATCAAGAAGATAGAGAAGGCACAGCTGCCGGAGCTCGCGCAGGAGATCCGGGATTTTCTGATCCAGAAGATCAGCCGGACCGGAGGACATCTCGCGTCGAACCTCGGCGTGGTGGAGCTGACGATGGCGCTGCATCTGTCGTTCACGCTTCCGCAGGACAAGATCATCTGGGACGTCGGTCATCAGTCCTACACGCATAAGATCCTGACCGGACGCAAGGACGGCTTTGACGAGCTGCGCAAGTTCGGCGGCATGAGCGGTTTTCCGAAGCGCAAGGAGAGCGACTGCGACGCGTTCGATACAGGGCACAGTTCGACCTCGATCTCGGCGGGGCTTGGCTATGTCTGTTCCCGCGACGTGCTGGGAGAGGACTACTACGTGGTCTCCGTGATCGGGGACGGCGCGCTGACCGGAGGGATGGCCTACGAAGCGCTGAACAACGCGTCAGAGCTGAAGACGAATTTTATCATCGTACTGAACGACAATGAGATGTCCATCTCGGAGAACGTCGGCGGGATCTCCGCGTACCTGAGCAATATCCGGACGGCGGAATCCTACACCGGACTGAAGATGGGCGTCGAGAATACGCTGAACAAGATTCCGGTCTACGGGGACAAGCTGATCCGGGGGATCCGAAACACGAAACAGGGCATCAAGCAGTTTCTGGTGCCGGGTATGTTTTTCGAGGAGATGGGGATCACATACCTCGGCCCGGTCGACGGACACAATATCTCCAAGATGACGCGCGTCTTCCGCGACGCGAAGAAGGTGAACGGTCCGGTGCTCGTGCACGTGCTAACGCGCAAGGGCAAGGGCTTCGGTCCTGCGGAGCGGATGCCGTCGAGGTTCCACGGCGCGGAGCCTTTCGAGATCGAGACGGGACTTCCGAGTGTGCGCAAGAAAAAGGCGGCGTACACGGATGTTTTTTCGACGGTCATGTGTAAGATGGGAGCGCGCGAGCCGAAGCTCGTGGCGGTCACGGCGGCGATGCCGGACGGAACGGGGCTCAAGCGTTTCCGGAACATGTACCATGACCGTTTTTTCGACGTCGGGATCGCTGAGGCACATGCGGTGACCTTTGCGGCCGGACTGGCGGCGGGAGGGTTGAAGCCGGTGGTCGCGGTGTATTCGTCGTTTCTGCAAAGGGCGTTCGACCAGATCATTCACGACGTCTGCATTCAGAATCTGCATGTCGTCTTCGCGATCGACCGTGCGGGCCTGGTCGGGAGTGACGGGGAGACGCATCAGGGAATCTTCGATCTTTCCTACCTCTCGATGATGCCGAATATGTGTGTGATGGCCCCCAAGAATAAGTGGGAGCTTGCCGATATGCTGAAATTCGCGATCGGGTATGACGGACCGATCGCCCTGCGCTATCCGCGAGGGGAGGCGTTCGACGGACTGAGGGAGGCCCGCCCGCCGATCGTCCTCGGGAAGAGCGAGATCCTTTACGACGAGGACGGACTTGCGCTGGTCGCGGTCGGGAGCATGGTGCAGACGGCGCTCGCTGTGCGCGAGATGCTAAAGGACCTCGGCTATCAGTGCACGGTCGTGAACGCGCGTTTTGTGAAGCCGATCGACGAGGAGACGCTCGCGTATCTGGCGAATGACCACCGTTTGATCGTGACGATGGAGGAGAATGTAAAGAGCGGCGGCTTCGGCGAGAAGGCGCTGGAGTATTACAATGAGACGGGGACGGACGTGCAGCTGATGCAGGTTGCGCTTCCGGACGACTACATTGAACACGGAAACGTGAATGTGCTGCGCGAGGAGACCTGCATCGACGCGGAGTCAATCTTCAAGCGGATTATCGCGCGGTACCGTCAGTAGACAGCCCGTGCAGGAGCTGAGTTTGCCGGGGGATTAACCAATTCCTGCGAGGACGTTCGGATCTGAATTAAGTACGAAGACGGAGATTCATCTATGAAAGAGCGTTTGGATGTGCTGCTTGTGCAGCGCGGTCTGGCTGTCTCGCGCGAGAAGGCGAAAGCTGTCATCATGGCGGGCAGCGTGCTGGTGAACGGACAGCGCGAGGACAAGGCCGGGACGATGATCGACGAGAAGACCGAAATCACTATAAAAGGAAATCAGCTTCCCTACGTGAGCCGGGGCGGACTGAAGCTTGAGAAAGCGATGAAAAGTTTCGGGATTACGCTCGACGGGCGGGTCTGCATGGATGTGGGCGCGTCGACCGGCGGGTTCACCGACTGCATGCTGCAAAACGGCGCAACTAAGGTCTACGCCGTCGATGTCGGCCACGGACAGCTCGACTGGAAGCTGCGAAACGACGGACGTGTGGTCTGCATGGAGAAGACGAACATCCGCTATGTTGTGCCGGAGGATATTCAGGAGGCGCCGTTGTTTGTGTCGATTGACGTGTCGTTCATTTCCCTGACCAAGGTGCTTGCTCCGGTGCGTGCTCTGATGACGGACGAGGGTGAAATCGTCTGTCTGATCAAGCCGCAGTTCGAAGCAGGGCGCGAGAAAGTCGGCAAGAAGGGCGTCGTGCGGGATCCGGCGGTGCACGAGGAAGTGATCCGCAAGGTGATCGAGTACGCCGCGCAGATCGGGCTGGAGAGGCTTGGACTGGAGTATTCCCCGATCAAGGGACCGGAGGGAAACATTGAATACCTGCTTTATCTGCGAAAACGGGCAGACTATGAGGAGACGGCAGGGCCGGATACGGATCCTGTGAGTGAAGACCCGGGTGAAAGCGGGATGAAACGAAAAGGGCCGGCGAAGAATGCTTCAGGGACGGTGGCGCCGGACGCCGTGCGTGCAATCGTAAGCGCGGCCCACGCCGCACTCGACTGATCGGTCAGCTGATGATATTTATCCTCAGAAGAGGGCTGCATATGACGTAATACCAGCTTAAGCAAGCGAAACGGAGCATGAGCTATGAATACATTTTATGTGATCACGAATTATCAGAAGGATCCGGAGTTCAAAACGGCTAATCTGATCCGGGATTATCTTGCGGGCAGGGGAAAGAAGTGCTATATCCAGCAGTGCGGGAAAGACCGGCCGGGCGGACAGTACAAGTACACGGACGCAAGGAAGATTCCGAAGGATGTGGACGGTGTGCTGGTGCTGGGCGGAGATGGGACGCTGCTGCAGGCAGCCAGAGACCTTGTCGAATGCTCGATCCCGCTTCTCGGCATCAACATGGGAACGCTCGGCTATCTGGCCGAGATCGAACACACGAGCATCACACCGGCGCTGGACAAGCTGATCGACGGCGATTTTTCCATTGAATCGCGCATGATGCTCCAGGGCACGGCGCTGCACCAGGGCAGGCAGCTTCTGAGAGATATCGCGCTCAACGACATTGTCATCCGGAGAAACGGTAAGCTGCGTGTGCTGGATTTCAACATCTACGTGGACGATGTGTTCCTCACGTCCTACTCAGCGGACGGGATCATAGTCGCGACGCCGACTGGCTCCACGGGCTATAATCTCTCCGCAGGCGGTCCGATCGTCGCCCCGCAGGCCTCGCTGATTTTACTGTCCGCGGTGGCTCCGCACACGCTGAATTCCCGCTCGATCGTGCTGCCGGACAATGTGGAGATCGCGATCGAGATCAGCGCGAAGCATGACACGGATATGGACGGGGCGGAGGCGACGTTTGACGGCGATACGTCCGTGAGGATGAACTCAGGCGATCGGATCGTCATCGCCAGATCCGACCGCAAAGTACATATGATAAAGACAAGAAACACCAGTTTTCTGGAGATCCTTCGTCTGAAGATGGCAAACCCCTGAGCGGAGAGCCCTGTTTCAGAAAACGCGGCAGAAAGATATTTGGAGGCAGTGTAAAAGGAGGCCGGATCAGGAGCATGAAAAACGCGAGACAGGAAAAGATCGTGGAGCTGATCACAAAATATGAGATCGAGACTCAGGAAGAGCTTGCGTCCTATCTGCAGCAGGAGGGGTACCGCGTCACGCAGGCGACGATCTCCCGCGATATTCGCGAGCTCAAGCTGATGAAGCTGACGGCGGCGGACGGGAAGCAGAAATATACGCTGATGCAGAGCCAGACGCCAGGGATCAATGACAAGTACCTGCGTGTGCTGAAGGACGGCTTTGTCTCGATGGATATGGCGCAGAATATCCTGGTCGTGAAGACGGTGTCCGGTATGGCGATGGCGGTAGCGGCCGCGCTCGACGCGATGCACTGGAATGAGGTCGCCGGCTGTATCGCAGGCGACGACACGATCATGTGCGCGATCCGCAGCGCGGAGGATACCGTCCGCGTGATGGATAAAATACAGAAGATAGTCCGTGCTTAGTGTATCGTGGCCGTAGACAGGAACCGCAGGGATTTCCGGGACTTTTCCGGCACAAACTGAAAAAAGAAAGCCTTCCGGTTTTAAATGCGTATCTACAGTTTTGCCGGGAAAGTTCCCAGGAAGGGTACCGTGCGGTTCCGTCCGGAACGAATATTGTCGGGGGAGAGACAGGACAAGCTTATGTTAGTTAGTTTACATGTGAAAAACATGGCGCTCATCAGGGAGGCCGAGGTCGAGTTCGGCGAGGGCCTGAACATCATGACGGGCGAGACCGGAGCCGGGAAATCCATTGTGATCGGCTCGGTCAATATTGCGCTCGGGACGGGAAATTTCAGGGACTACGTCCCGGGGGACGCGGACTATGCGCTGGTCGAGCTTGTGTTTTCAAGCGAAAACGAGAGTGTTCGCCAGATGTTGGAGGAGCAGGACATTCCTTCTGAGGGCGGAGAGGTGATCATCGCCAGACGGTACAAGGGCGGACGCAGCGTCAGCAAGGTCAACGGGGAGACGGTGCCGGTTTCGTTTGTGCGTGAACTCGCCGCGGAACTGATCGATATCCACGGACAGCACGAGCATCAGTCGCTTTTGTATGAGAAGAATCATCTGAAGATCCTGGACGAGTTTGCCGGGGAACAGATGGCGGAGAAAAAGATGCTGTGCAGGGAACAGTATCATGCGTACCGGGCGGCCAAAAAGCAGCTTCAGGAGGCGGATGCCGGGGAGGCAAAGCGCGCCAAGGAGCTGGACTTTCTGAAATTTGAATTTAACGAGATCGAGTCTGCCGCGCTCGTGCCGGGGGAGGATGAGGAACTGGAGAGCGAATATCGGCGCATGTCGAACGGACAGAAGATCATGGAGGCGCTCTCGGAGACGGCAGGCCTGACCGGAGCCGGCGGTTATTCCGGCGCAGCGGACGAGATCAGCCGGGCACTGCGGGCGTTCGGGACGGCTGCGCTCTACGATGAGTCGCTCGGAAATCTTGGGCAGACGCTTGCCGATCTCGAATCGATGATGAACGATTTCAACCGGGAACTGTCCGGGTATATGGACGACTTTGTTTTCGACGCGCAGAAGCTGAAAGAGACGGAGGAACGGCTTGATCTGATCAACCGTCTCAAGGCAAAATATGGAAATTCCATTGAGCAGATTCTGGAAGCAGGACGTGAGAAAGAAGAACGGATCGCGATCCTGTCCGATTACGATGAATATCTTGCGAATTTGCGGGGAAGCTACGGAAAAAGCAGACAGGCGCTAGAAAAGACGGCGGATGAGATCTCAGTGCTTCGCAGGGAATGCGCCGCGCAGCTTGCGAAAGAAATTCAGGCGGCGCTGATCGATCTGAATTTTCTCGACTTGCGTTTTGAGATCGCCTTTGAGGAATTGGAAGAACCGGGTGAGAACGGAAAAGATGAGGTCAGTTTCCGAATTTCGATGAATCCGGGAATGCCGTTGCGACCTTTGGCAGATGTGGCGTCCGGCGGCGAGCTCTCGAGGATCATGTTGGCCCTCAAGGCAGTCATGGCGGATCGGGACGAGATTGGAACCTTGATTTTTGACGAGATTGACAGCGGGATCAGCGGACGCACGGCGCAGAAGGTCTCCGAAAAGATGGCGTTGATCGCCCGGAAACATCAGGTGCTTTGCATTACGCACCTAGCACAGATCGCGGCGATGGCGGATCATCATTTTATTATTGAGAAAAAACCTGCGGACAGCAAAACCGTGACGAATATCGGGCTGCTCACTGAGGAAGAAAGTATTGAGGAGCTCGCGCGCATCCTGGGCGGCGCGAAGATCACGCAGACGGTGCTTGACAACGCGCGCGAAATGAAAGAACTGGCAAAAAACGCAAAAATATACTAGAGTCAAACGATGAGAATTCCACATACTGAATGCAGAGACTTGCGATACAGGGCTCTGCATTTTTAGTGTGAAAGCAAATCCTTGACCATAGAGAGAAGTGGGGTGCAAAAGATGAATGTCAGACAGAAGTACAGGAGATTTGTGTGTAGCCTGCTGGGATTCGGGATCGTCGGCCTGAGCGTGTGCAGTCTGGCAGCAGTGCGCGCGCAAATCCCCTCCCGAATGCAGGTGTCGGACGCCGGTGAGCTTCCGGAGCTGTTTCACAACGCGTTTGACAGGCTGATCACGAAAGAGATCGCCGCGGGAGAGAGCGTATCTCAGGAGACGGAGCAATCGTGGAAAATGATGGAGGTCGGAGAAACTCTGAACGACAGCACGGTCCCTGAAACATATAAGATTATGTATCGACTGTTCGGGAAGATTCCGCTTAAGATGGTGACGGTAAGCGTTGTACCCAGAAAGCAGGTCTATGTAGGAGGTACGCCGATTGGGATTTATCTCAGGACAGACGGAGTGATGGTGGTTGAGACCGCCTCGATCCACTCCGAAGACGGCAGTGATTGCTGTCCGGCGGAAAATATTGTGAAATCCGGCGATTACATCAAGTCGGTGAACGGTGTGGAGACGAACACGAAAGAACGGCTTGTGGAGTGTATCAGCAGCTGCGGCGGCGAGGATCTGGTGCTGACGGTTGACCGCGCGGGCGAGCAGATCAATCTGAAAGTCCACCCGGTGATGGATGAGGACGGCGTTTACAAGGCTGGCATCTGGGTGAGGAACGACACGCAGGGTATCGGAACACTGACCTATATTGACGAGAATGGAAACTTCGGCGCGCTCGGCCACGGGATCAGCGATATCGACACGGGCGAGCTTCTGGACATCAGCGGCGGGATCCTCTACAACGCCGATGTGATCTCGATCATCAAGGGTTCGCAGGGCGTGCCGGGCGAGCTCGCAGGCGTGATCCATTACAGCGAGGGCTACAAGATCGGGGAGATCGAGGAAAACCGCAAGGACGGGATCTACGGGAGGACGATCGGGTTCCCGGCGATGTCGGAGAAGATGCAGCTATACGAGACGGCCTACAAGCAGGAGGTCGAGCAGGGGCCTGCGACGATTCTCTGTTCGGTGGACGGAGCATGCAAAGAGTATGAGGTCGATATCCGTGAGATCCGATTGAACGGCAGCGATGTCAACAAAGGCATGGTGATTGAGGTGACCGATCCTGAGCTTCTCGAGCTGACCGGCGGTATCGTGCAGGGGATGTCGGGTTCGCCGATCTTGCAGAATGGCCGAATTGTGGGCGCCGTGACCCATGTGTTCGTACAGGACGCGAAGAAGGGCTACGGGATCTTTGTGGAGAGCATGCTGGGGCACTGAAGGAAAGAAAGGCAGGTAATTGCGGGATTTTCAGCGGGATTACCTGCTTCTTATTTTCAGAGGTATAAATTTTTGTTTACTTTTTGTATGCTTTTGATATAATGATAATCGACAGATTCTTCTGGACGGCGCGATATAAAGGTTTCCAAACGAGGCTCAGATGATTAAACTAAATATTGAAAGAATAAAACCGGAATTAGAGCCTGTTATTCAAGCATTTAATTCCGGTAATCAATTTTCGGACAATTTTATAAAAGCTGTGCCGTAAAGAATGACTGTATAGGGAAGCCAAAGTGGCCGGCTCATGGGCGCTGTGACGATGGAGCAGGCGCGAGAGATTAAGTATGAAATTACGTTGAGCATTATGAAACGAAAAGGAGAGAGAAAAGTATGCTGAAAGAAAAAAAGAGAACCATTCTGATGTCACTGGGACTGGCGGCGTGCCTTGCCGCAGGATTTGCCGGACTGACGGCAAGTGCCGATGAGAAAACGGGCGGCGTGAGCATCACGGATATGAAGGGACGCGAGATCACGCTGGAGCAGCCGGCGGAGCGCATCGTGGCGCTCACGGCGTCGGACTGCGAGATTCTCTATGCGATCGGCGCGGGGGACAAGCTGGTCGGCCGCGGCACCTACTGCGATTATCCGGAGGAGGTTCTGGAGGTGCCGGAGGTGAATTCGGGCGAGGACATGAATATCGAGGAAGTGATTGCGCTGGATCCGGATGTGCTGCTCATGAGCGATATGGCGCAGACGGAGGAACAGGTGCAGATGCTTGAGGACGCAGGTATCAAGGTGGTCGTCAGTGAGGCGAAGGACATTGAGGGTGTGTACACGGCGATCGGGATGATCGGCGCGCTGATGGGCCAGGATGAGAAGGCGGCGGAAGTCGTCGACGGCATGAAGGACACGTTTGCAGAGCTCTCTGAAAAGTCGACCGGAGACGGCACGCAGACGGTCTACTTTGAAGTATCGCCGTTGGAGTATGGCCTCTGGACAGCGGGCGCGAATACTTTCATGGACGAGATCGCCACGATGCTGGGCGTGAAGAACTGCTTTGCGGACGTCGACGGCTGGGGTGAAATTTCAGAGGAGCAGGTGCTGGAGCGCAACCCGGATTTCATCGTGACAATCACGATGTACTACGGCGAGGGACCGACGCCGACCGAGGAGATCCTCTCCCGCAAGGGCTGGGAGAATGTGACTGCGGTGCAGAAACAGAAGATCCTGAACCTGCAGAACGACGAGCTGTCCCGCCCGGCTCCGAGGCTGGCGGACGGCGCGAAACTGCTGTATGATTTTATTTATGGGGAAACTGAGAAGACAACAGAGGCTGCGACGGAGATGACTCCGGCGGAAAAGGCTGCGGGAGCAGAGAATTAAGTATTGCAGATAGCAGGACAGGACAGACGACAGAGATGAACGACAAAGCCGAATGACCATGTGAGCGATATCTGGATTATGTGTACAGGAGAAGTACGTATGAGAAAGCACCCGGAACACTTTCGGCCAATTGAATACATCATTTTCAGCCTTGCTACGCTGGCCGTGATGTGCCTCTGCGTCTGTGTCGGCAGTGTCAGCATCCCGCTGTCTGAGACGGTGCGGGTGATCTGGGGCGCTCTGTCCGGGCAGGCGCAGACGTCCGGGCTGACGAACTCGATCATTCTGTCGGTGCGGCTGCCGCGCGTGTTCTGCGTGGCGCTTTCCGGGAGCGCGCTCTCTCTGGCGGGCGCGGCGATGCAGGGACTTCTGAAGAATCCGCTGGCGGACGGCTCTACGCTAGGGGTATCCTCCGGCGCGTCGCTCGGCGCGGTGCTCGCGATCGCGTTCGGAGTCACGATCCCGGGGCTCCCTTTTTCGGGGACAATGTTCATGGCGATTTTGTTCGCGTTTTTGTCGCTGCTGGTGATTCTGGGTCTGGCCTACAAGCTGGACTATTCTTTGTCCACGAACACGATCATCCTGATCGGCGTGATCTATTCCATGTTTATGTCGAGTCTGATGAGCATCGTGATCACTTTTGCGTCGGATAAGATCCAGAGTATCACATTTTGGACGATGGGCAGCCTGCAGAATTCCAGTTACAAGAACGCGGCGATCCTTCTGGCGGCATTCCTGCTGTGCGGCGGAATGCTGTTTTTCCACGCGCGGGAGCTCAACGCGTTCGCGGTGGGGGAGGACAATGCGAGACACGTCGGCGTGGATGTGCGGCGGACGAAGCTGACGGTGCTGATCATGGTGTCCATCCTGATTGGCGTGTGCGTCTCGGTCGGCGGGACGATCAGCTTTGTGGGACTCGTCACGCCGCACATGGTCCGCATGATCGTCGGGCCGAACCACAGGCGGCTGCTTCCGGCGTCAGCCTTTGGCGGGGCGGTGTTTCTGCTGCTGGCGGATCTGGCGGCGCGTATTCTTTTGAATCCGCGCGAGCTGCCGATTGGCGTCGTCACAAGTCTGGTGGGCGCGGTGGTCTTCGTGTTCATTTTTTACCAGACCAGAAAAGGATAAATGTGTGTTGGGGAGATGCGGCAAACGACGGTATATTTCAAGGCAGGGAGATTCAGACTGAAGAAAACAGACTGATTTGGTTGTAGAAGCAGTCAGGAGGACAGGAGAGGGGTGACCGCATGCTGGAGGTAAAAGAGCTCACAGTGAACTATGGGAGCTGTACGGTCGTCGACCGGATGAGCTTTCACGTCTCAGAGGGACAGTGGCTGATGATCGTCGGGCCGAACGGCGCGGGCAAGTCTACGGTGCTGAGCGCGGTCACGCAGGGCGTGGCCTACACGGGGACGGTGTCCCTGCTAGGGCAGGATGTGAAAAGAATCTCCGCCGCGCAGCGGGCGCGGGAGGTCGGCGTTCTCGCACAGAACCACTTTGTCGGCTACGAATTCACTGTGGAGGAGGTCGTACGGCTCGGACGCTACGCGTATTCCTCAAAGCTGTTTTCCGGGAGAAAGGATGAGGATGAGCAGGCCGTCGAAAAGGCCCTTGAGTTGACCGGAATGGAGGCGCTGCGAGATCAGTCGGTGCTGAAGCTCTCGGGCGGCGAACTGCAGCGGACGTTTCTGGCGCAGGTGTTTGCGCAGAATCCAAAGCTTTTGCTTCTTGATGAGCCGACGAACCATCTGGACCTGGTCTATCAGAAGCAGGTGTTCGAGCTGATCGCGCAGTGGGTGAAACAGCCGGGGCGAGCGGTCGTCTCGGTGGTGCATGATCTGTCGCTCGCGAAGGCGTTCGGCAGCGACGCGCTCCTGATGAGTCGGGGCGGACTGGTCGCGGAGGGCTCAGTCGACGAGGTGCTCCGTCCGGAACACCTCGATCCGGTCTACGATATGGACGTCTGCGCATGGATGCGGGAGATGCTGTCGCAGTGGGATGACAAAGAAAAGGAGATGGCAATATGCCAAATTCCAGAATGATCCTTTTGACCGGAGGCTCTGCCTGCGGGAAGAGCTCGTACGCGGAGGAATTATGCCTGAAGCTTCCGTTTCCACGGTATTATATCGCGGCGATGCGGCCCTTCGGGGACGGAAGCGAAGAGAAGATCGCGCGTCACAGGCAGCTGCGCCGAGGAAAAGGTTTCGAGACGATCGAGCGCTACACGGATCTACAGGGACTTGTGCTCCCGAGACGCGGGACGGTTCTGCTGGAGTGCATCTGCAACCTGACGGCGAACGAGATGTTTGACGAGAACGGCGCGTGGACGGATCCGTATGAGACCGTCGTTGCGGGTGTCGATGCGCTGCGCCGCAAGAGTGATACATTGATCGTGATCACAAATGAGGTCGGTGCGGACAGTCGGACTTATGATCCGGGGACGATTGCCTATATGGAGGCGATCGGGCGCATCAACCAGAGTCTTGTACAGCAGGCGGACGTGGTCTGTGAGCTGGTCTGCGGGATACCGTTGACGGTAAAAGGAAGTCTGGAAGAGATCGTTTGAGATGACAGGAAGACAGGCGATATTTGTAATATTGGTTGTGATCAGAAAACGAAAGTTGTAAGAAGAAAAGAAAGAGAAGAAGAACAAAAGAAGTCAGCCGGAGGATGGAGTTATGATTCTGATCATCGGCGGCGAGAGCGCCGGAAAACGAAACTTTGCGGAAACGCTTGGATATACGGAAAAGGAGATTGCGGACGCGGTGATCGATGAGCGTCCCGTCGTGTATCATCTGGAGCGGCTGGTCTTTGCGCAGCCGGAGCAGGCGGATTCTCTTTTGGATCGCTTGCTTGAGAAAGAGCTCGTGATCTGCTGCGAGGTGGGGAGCGGCATCATACCTGTCGATCGGAACGAACGTCTGGGACGCGAAGCGACGGGCAGGCTGTGCGTGCGTCTGGCGCAGCAGGCGCAGGCGGTTGTGCGCCTGGTCTGCGGGATTCCGACTGTGATCAAGGGCGAACTTCCGGGGAAAGCGACAAGAGACAAGGAATGAATTCAGACAAGGCATACTTTTTTTAAAAATGACAAAGCGACTCTGTTTGGAAGTGGAGGAGATCGTGAGGTACTCAGGTATTATAGGGAAGATTAGTGGAAATATGACGGGGACAGCGGTGAGGGGCGGGGCAGTGTTTTTGCTGTCCCTGTTTTTGTGCTTTGCAGTGAAGGACGCGGTGTCTGCAAAGGGAAAAGCTTATGTTGCGGTATTCTATCGGACGTTCAAGGACGAGGAGGATCCGGAAGCGGCAGACGTGCGCGCGGCGCTGAACGAGGCGCTTGAGGATGCGGGAATCGCGTATCGGGAGTACGATGGGGAAGATGATCCGTTGATACAGCTGGTGCAGATTGTGCAGGAGAAGGACGCGATGCTTCTCATTGTGAATCCGGCGGAGAAAAGCTTTGGGGATGCACGAGAGAAAGCAGAAGAGAAAGCAGGAGAGGAAACAGAAAAAAATACCGTCGCGGATACAGGGGCGGATGCCACCGCGGATATCATTGTGCAGACAGATGGAAGACCGCTGATCTTCTTCGATTGTGAAATCAGCGAGAAAACGGCAGAGATGGCGGAAGAGCTGTGCGTGCTGGTGAACGCGGAAGAGCCGCAAGAGAAAGCTGAGACGGAAACAGAGATAACGAGAGCAGAGATAATTGAAGAAGAACTCCAATCAGAGGTTGCGACAGAACAGGGAGCAGAAATTTTGGAAAAAAGCAGGACTGAAATCGAGACAGAAAGCGAGAAAGGATCGCCTGAGAAGAACATTCAGGGTATGGCAGACGCGATCGCCCTCATTGCCGGAAATTACATGACCGGCGCCGGATACTTTGAGGGGATCGAGGAAGACTGGGTTACTGATGAGTGGCGCGTGGATGTTCCATGCCTATTTTTGAAATAGGCGATTGTGGATATCTTTTGTTTGGTATCCAGAAATCTTATGGCAACTCAGGTTTCTTGTAATACAATCGCTTGCTTTTGACATACAATAGTATTATAATGGTGACGAATAGAATACGAAGGGAGATGCTCTTATGGCATTGACAACTTTAACCGCAAGAGTAGATGAAAAAGATAAGTCCAATTTCGATAGATTTTGTTCTAATGTTGGCTTAAATACTTCTACTGCAATTAATCTATTTGTGAAAGCAGTGTTACGTGAAAACCGTATCCCGTTTGAAATTGCACAGACTCCCGACCCGTTTTTCTCCGAAGCCAATATAGCTTATGTAAAGAAATCCGTACAGGAGTTGAGAAACGGGAAAGGCGCCGTGCATGAACTGATTGAGGTGGACGATGAGTGAAAAAATTTGGTCGGATGATGCATGGGAAGATTACCTTTACTGGCTGTTACAGGACAAGAAAACTCTGAAGCGAATCAACCAGCTCATAAAAGACATTGAACGCAATGGCTGCTGCAATGGGATCGGAAAACCAGAACCATTGTCCGGTGATTTGCAGGGAGAGTACAGCCGCTGTATCAATGAGAAAGACCGTCTTGTATATCACATGGAGGATGGAAAACTGTATATAGCACATTGTAGGGCGCATTATGGGGACAAATAGGGAAGAACCAAGAGAAAAAGCAATGCAGGCATTTAAGTCAATCAGGGAACAGTCAGCGAAGAACTATCAGGAACATAAAACTACAGAAGAAAGAGGAACGATATGAAAGTTGTATTGCAGAATCTGACGAAGATATTTCCGGGGCGCGGGCGGAAGTCGAAGGGGGACGTGGTCGCGGTCAGTGATTTCAGCTTTGAGATTCCGGACGGAAAGCTGATCGGACTGCTCGGACCGTCCGGCTGCGGCAAGAGTACGACACTCAATCTGCTGTGTGGACTGGAGCGTCCGACGAAGGGCAGGATTTTCTTCGGAGAGGACGACGTCACGGACCTTCCGGCGGAGAACCGGGGCGTGGGCATGGTCTTCCAGAATTACGCGCTATATCCGCATTTGACTGTGAAGCAGAATATATTGTTTCCGTTGGAAAACCTGAAGGGAGACGCGAAGCTCACAAAGGAGCAGATGCTTGCGAAGGCGCAGGAGGTCGCGAAGCTGGTGCAGATCGACGAGCTGATGGACCGCAAGCCGGCGGAGCTCTCCGGCGGGCAGCAGCAGCGCGTGGCGATCGCGCGGGCGCTGGTGAAGATGCCGCGTATCCTTTTGATGGACGAGCCTCTGTCGAATCTGGATGCGAGGCTGAGGCTGCAGACGCGTGAGGAGATCCGCCGGATCCAGAGAGAGACGCAGATCACGACGGTCTTTGTGACGCACGATCAGGAGGAGGCGATGAGCATTTCCGATACGATCGTCGTCATGAAGGAGGGCGTGGTTCAGCAGATCGGGAAGCCGCAGGAGGTCTATGACGATCCGGTGAATCTGTTTGTCGCGAAATTCCTGGGGACGCCGCCGATCAACGTATTTGACGGGAACGTGAAGGGCGGAAGACTGTGGATCGGGGAGGACGACGTCCTGACGGCGGACGGGGTCGCGGATCAGGAGGTCTATGTCGCGATCCGGCCGGAGGGTTTCATCCTGAACGAGCAGGGCGCGTTTTCCTGCGATCTGCAACGCGTCGAGGTGATGGGGCGCGACATCAGCGTGGTTTCCACGCACAGGGCGTGCGAGAATGAGGCGATCCGCTCGATCATCGCTGCGGAGAACAAGGTGGACACAAAGGCCGCGAAGGTGCGCTTCGATCTGAAGCCGAATAAAGTGTTCATCTTTGAGCGGAAGACGGAGAAGCGGTTGCTGTGAGAAGAGCCATGGAAGTGAGGATATTACGGAAATACATATGGTTACACGTTATTGCTGAATAATGAATCGAAAGATTGAAACATGCCGATATGTCTATTTCGGAAAATGAAGCACTAGGGAGAATTTAAACATATGGAAAGAAGAAGTATGAAGGGCTGGCTATATCTGCTGCCGGCAATCCTTTTTCTGGGACTGTTTCTCGTGTACCCCCTGATCGACGTTTTCGTCTATTCCTTCGAGGAGGGATACAATTTCGCGTCGCAGACCTACCACGGCGTCGGCGGCTACAATTACGCGTATGTCCTGCGCGATCCCTACTTCCTGCAGGCGGTGCGCAACACCTTCATTCTGGTGGTGATCACGGTGCCGCTCTCTACGGGCATCGCACTGCTGATCTCCGCGGGCTTAAGCTCGATCAAGCCGCTGCGGGATCTCTTTCAGACGATCTATTTCCTGCCGTATGTGACGAACACGCTCGCGGTCGGTCTGGTCTTCATGATCCTGTTCAAGAAGACACCGTACACGGACGGACTCGCGAATCTGATCATCAGCTGGTTCGGACACGGGCCGATCGACTTTATCGACGGGCCGTACGCGGCGAAGATGTTCGTGCTGTGCCTGTACACGATCTGGATCGTCATGCCGTTCAAGATACTGATCCTGACGAGCGCGCTGGCCTCCGTGAACCAGAGCTACTACAACGCGGCGAAGGTGGACGGCACATCGCGCTTCCGCATTTTCGTGCGCATCACGCTGCCGATGATCTCGCCGACGCTGGTCTATCTGATCATCACGGGCTTCATCGGGGCGTTCAAGGCGTACAGCGACGCGGTGGCGCTTTTCGGGACGAACCTGAACGCGGCGGAGATGAACACGATCGTCGGCTATGTGTACGACATGCTGTACGGCAACAGCGGCGGCTATCCGTCCTACGCGTCGGCGGCCGCGATCATCCTGTTCGCGATCGTGCTGACGATCACCTGCATCAA
>CANQDA010000016.1 GCA_947591155.1 uncultured Lachnospiraceae bacterium | reverse complement strand
ATATACCCGGACAATGCCACAAATAAAACAGTAAAATGGTCATCCTCCAATACAGCCGTGGCAACAGTTGATTCTTACGGAAATGTAACAGGAAAAACCATAGGAGAAGCAGTAATTACAGCTGTGTGTGACGGAAAAACATCTACCTGCGGCGTTAAAGTGATAAAGAATTTCAATGAGCAGGAAGCTGTCAATAATGTCACTTATCAAACCTACAGGACAAGAGACGGGATTGTAATAATCGCTAAAAACAATTATAAATATACGATGCAACTGGATATAGATTGTGTATATTATGATGAATATGGAGTTATGCTTGGAAAGAGCTCAGATGACTGCTATGCCGTTGGAACCGGGAAAGAGTGCGCGCTTTTCTGCAATAACCCGCATGATTCAAATTATCATGATGTAAACTACGCAAGTTTTAAAATTAACATAAAAGCAAGCGAAGCACATGCTATAGACAATTCATCTGCGATTACATGTGATGGAAATTTTGGTTCGGATAATGTAATGGTGAATGTCACTAATAATGGACAACATTCTGAATATACAAAAATAGCAGTGGTTTACTATAAGGCAGGTCAGGTTATTGGATATGAGTATCATTATGCTGGTGTAGAGAATCCGGGGTCGACTGATTATCTGCAATTCAGGTTTCCGTATGATGAAGAATACAACACCATATATCCAGATAATTTCAAAATATATGTAAACGAATCTTATAGGTACGACTGGCAATGATTTGCGGCGGAGAGAAATCTCCGCCATTACAAAAGATGGAGGCGCTGACATGGCGAGACAAAGTAGAGGTTCGTGCGGAACTATATTTATAGCACTTATTGTTTTAGCTGTTATCGGCTCAATATTTGGCGATGATGATGACCGGAAAGAAGAAACCGAGAAAGTGAATCAAAATATCGAAACCGTAATGGAGAATGAAAACCATGGCAATTCCTTTGAAGTGAATCAAAATATCAAAAACACAAGTGAAGGTGAAGATTCTGATGATGATTCCGTATGGCTGGATGGATACACAGATATTGAAGATTTCGGCTATTATGTAGACGGAGACGGAATATATGTTAAGGAATATAATGGGAATAGTCAAAAAGTAAGACTGAAATCCTCATACGACATAGGCGGAAGAAAAATAAAAGTTATCTCGTTTGAAGATGGTACTTTCAAGTATTCTGACGTAACCAGCGTAATATTGCCAAAAGGAACAAAGCACCTTGATTATGATACATTCGCGAATTGCAATATAAAGTACCTGTACTTGCCCGGAAGCGTAGAAAATCCCGGTATTGCATTTTGGAGAGAGCTTGAAGGTGTAGAAAAAATCTATTACGGAGGAAGCGCGAAAAAATGGACGTCAATATGTGAACTTGAAAGAAATGAACTGGAAGTCAAGCAGATTTTTGTGAATGTAAAACCTAAAAATTTAGGAACCGAAAAAGCAGAAAATGAGATTCTGAGCACAAAAACCGCTGTTGTATCTGATGATATGAAGGAAGGTGGAGTTACCGGAATAGAAGTTGAAAGAAAATTCAATTATGGCGTGATTGAAGATTTTGATTATGACATAATCGGAAACACGGTTAAGCTTAATTCCTATGATGGGAAAATGGAGATCATTGAAATACAACCATCATACATAATAAACGGCACAGAATATATTAGTGATATTTCTGATTTCCAGATAGGAGTTGGAAACAGTGTTGTAAAAACGGTAATTTTTAACGAAGGAATTTCAGAAGTTGCAAATGCGGTATTTAACACAACTGATGTACAAAATGTGTTTTTCCCGAAAAGCATGGTGAATGTTTATGATAATACACTCTCATACCTAACGCCGGAAGATGGTAAAAAAATAAAAATTTATTATGCCGGAACACAAGAAGAGTGGATGAATATATTTACCGAATACAGGAGAACAAAAGTAGAGGATGCTTGGGAAAGTAAAGACTCAGGAGCGATTGGAACGGCTTTGGCTGATAAGCTGAATGAAATGATTGGAAGCGGATATGATAGTTCTGAATTTGAATATTTCTTTTCAGCTAATCCTGATGATTTGAAGAAGTAAAAATATTATGTGGCGGAGAGAAATCTCCGCCAAATTTTTCAAAAACCTCTTGACAAGTAGCTAGCTACATGATATAGTGTTGCTAGCAACAAAGGAGGTGAAAATGTTGCCAGACAAAAGCAGAGCTGATTACTTCAGAGAAAGGCGAAAAGAAGTCGGACAATTCAGCGTTTCTGTTCCCAGAGAAAAACTGGATGCTCTGAATAAAAAACTCAAAAGCCAAGGAAAAACAAAAACAAAATGGCTTAACGAGAAAATCGACGAAGAAATCAGTGAAAAAGAATAGAGCGTCACCCACCCTGAGAAAGTGATAACGCTCTACAATCACACACCAGCCGAACCAATGCGTAAATCTATCATACCATTCTTCGGCTGGTAAATCAAGAACATTTTACTACGAAAGACGCGCTCCGGGCCGGAGAAAAAGAAGGAGAGTCGGTATGACAGAAAAGAACAGTCCGTTTCCAGATCAGGAAACATTTTACAGAATTTACGATAGTTTTTGCGAAACCAACAGTCCATGTTCGGGACTTCTGAACGAGAAGTATAAGGACTTGGAGGATATGTACTATGACTTCTACAACAGAGTAGAAGAAGAAGTATTCCGCTTGGCGTATGAGGCAGGATGGAACGCCGCTAAAGAAAACAACACTTTTTCGTGTCCGTATGCGTGTATGCTTGAGAAAATGGGACGTGAACACGGGGAAGCTGTTATGAAGGGTGGTGAGAGTCTTGGCTGAACGAAGGAAATTCACGCCGCAGGAAAAGCGGAAGGTATACGAGGCGTACAAGGGCAGATGCGCAATATGCGGAAAACCCGTGAAAATGAAGAAGATGACTATAGATCATATCACACCGCTCTCTCAGAACGGAACAAACAGACTCATGAATTTACAGCTTGCCTGCCGTTCATGTAATCGGGCAAAAGCAAATCTGACCAATGATCAGTTCATGGAACAGATTTACCGGATTGCAGTACACAACTGGCGTTGGTACAGACATAAAGGATTGAGATGGTTGCTGGCGAAAGGTGGTGTTTCCGGATGATGACAGATAAAATGCAGTTAGACGATGCTCTTACGAAAGCGGAAACGTGTCTGGAAAAACTGTCCCACCTGATTGAGTCGTTCACGGTAATGTATAATCTGAATGATACAAGAGAAATGGACGAGATCAGCGTCAGGATTTTCGCCTGCAAGAAAGACGGGATGCGGATTGATTCTGAGATTTTGGAAGACTACGCGAATAAACTGGCGTCCCTGTTGAAAAAAGTGAGGGAGGTGCTGAAGGATGAGTGATATGATCGTGAAGAATGTTGACGTGATGGGTGATTCCATTATGGCGGCGAAAGATAAAGATGGAACCGTATGGGCCGGAGTGAGTTACTTCTGCAGGGCGCTCGGAATGACCAATAAGCAGAGAGATACTCAGGTTGAAAAAGTAAGAACAGATAGGACTTTGGCAAAGGGGTTCCGGAAATTTCCGGGAGGGGTATTTGACCAGAATAACGAGACTACAGCTATCAGAATTGATTTCATTCCTCTTTGGCTCGCAAAGATTTCCGTTACTGACAGGATGGAACAAGACCATCCCGAACTTGCAGAAAAACTTCTCGCATACCAGTTGAAAGCCAAGGACATTCTCGCTGAAGCGTTCACGCCGAAGCAGATGCCGCCGTCAAGCGTGGCAGACCAGATCAGACTTCTCGCACAGGGGAATGTTGAGGTGAATCAGAGAGTCGATGCACTCACTGAGCGCGTGGACAAGATCGAGCTTGACCTGCCGGTGCTCCCGGATGAAGCGCACAGGATTCAGGCCGCGGTAAAGCGTCGGGGAGTTACAGCCTTGGGCGGCAAGCAGTCCAGAGCGTATAAGAGTCAGTCCTTGCGGCAGAGACTTTACGGGAATCTGTATGCGAATCTGAAATACAACTTTTCCTGCAAAAGATATACAGAGATTAAACGGAGCCAGTGCGATATGGCAATTCAGATCGTTGAAAAATACGAGCCGCCGCTGTTTCTCGCGCAGGAGATTGAGAAAGTAAACAGCCAGGAAGGATAACAGATAAAAGATAAGCAAAAAAGGAGACTCAGGCCACCCTGCCGAGCCTCCTTTAATTTTGTGTACATCAAGGCCGTGTACATAGAAACTATAACACAGCATAACCGGCAATTCAAGCCGCTGACTCCAATAGTTAGGAGAAGAAAATTATGCAGACTTTTTTTCAACTTACGGTGGACGGGGTAGAGATGCCCTGTCCATCTTCTTTTTCGTGGGGATTGCAGGATGTGTCTGCCGGGGAATCAGGCCGAACCGACGACGCAATCATGCACAAGAACCGAGTTGCGCAAAAAATCAAGATCGGCCTTACCTGGAATGGCATGGACTGGCAGACGACGGCCAAAATCATGCAGGCGTTCAACCCGGAATATGTCAAAGTCCGGTATCCTGACATGCTCACCGGCAGATATGAAACAAAAACTTTTTATGTAGGTGACCGGTCGGCACCGGTCAAATGGTGGTTCCCGGGACGGCAGATCATTGAGCAGATCAGCTTTGACATCATTGAGAGGTAGGTGATCATCCCTGTGATAAACGTATCAAATGCTTTTAAACAAGAGTTATACGAGGGACACAGGCATTACCTTGAGTATGCAGATATTACCCTTTCAGACGGAACGGAACTTAACCTTACTAATGCGGACTTCTGGCAGGGCGGCATGTCGCTTGATGATGCCGTATCTGGCAATGATGCTTTTGAGATTGGAGCCGCAATAGTCAACTCCTGCTCCCTGACCATCGAAAATCTTGATGACAGATTTTCTGAATATGATTTCCTCAATGCGAAAGTTGTTATTCATATTGGTCTGAATCTTCCAAATGGAACTACAGAAAGAGTTAGAAAAGGAACTTACACGGTCAACGACCCGAAATACAACGGAGCTACCATATCTCTGAACTGTCAGGATTACATGGCAAAGTTTGACCGGCCATATTCCGAAAGCACACTGACGTACCCGGCGACTCTGGGAAGCATTGTCCGGGATGCCTGCTCCACCTGCGGCGTATCATTGCAGACTTATGATTTTCCACACAGCAGTTTCGTGATTCAGACCCGCCCAGCAGACGAAGCGATTACATTCCGTGAAGTTATTTCATGGGCGGCGCAGATCACAGGATGTTTCTGTAGGTGCGACGTGCAAGGCCGCCTTGAATTGAAATGGTACAATCAGCAGTTGCTTGAGAAGCACGGATATGACGGAGGTATTTTTGATAAAGTCAGCTCTGCCAAATACACAACAGGCGATAATGTGGACGGCGGCACATTCAATCCGTGGAACGCCGGAGATGTAGCTGACGGCGGCACATTTGAGGAAATGGAAGGAATTCACCACATTTATTCCCATTATTCTGCCCCGGTCATCTCCACAGACGATGTGGTAATCACCGGCGTTCGTGTTCTGGAAAAAGCAAAAGAACAGGATGAAGAAACGGGATCCGAAAAGGATGTAATTATCACATACCAGAGTGGTTCGGACGGATACGTGGTCAGTATTGAAAATAACGAACTGATTCAGGGTAGAGCGGGCTTGCAGATTTCCAACTGGTTGAGCCAGCAGTTAATCGGCTTCCGGTTCCGAAAAGCGTCATTGAGCCATGCGAGCGACCCGACGATCGAAGCCGGGGACATCGCGCTTGTTACCGACCGCAAACAGAATACTTACCCGATCATCATATCCAGCACACGGTTCAGCACCGGGAGCGCGCAGAGCACGGAAAGTTCCGCCGAGACCCCGGCCCGAAACAGCGCTGCGAGATTTTCTGCGCAGACAAAGAACTATGTGGAATACCGCAAAGACATTGAGAAGGAACGCACAGAACGAGAGAAAGCGCAGGACGAACTGAAAGAACGCATTGACAGTTCATCCGGTCTTTATTCGACGGAAGAAACACAACCGGACGGAAGTAAAATTTTTTACATGCACGATAAACCAACACTGGAAGAAAGCATGATTGCCTGGAAGATGACTGCGGAAGCATGGGGAGTTTCTACAGACGGCGGCGACACGTACAATGCCGGGATGACTGTTGACGGCGATACCATTGTGCGGATACTGACCGCGACGGGAATTAATGCAGACTGGATAAAAACTGGTGCGTTTGAGATTGTCAAAGACGGCAAAGTCATGGTGCTGATGGACAAGGATACCGGGGAGGTGATTCTGCGTCCGGATGTGTTTGAACTTTCTTCCGGCGCAACCATAGAATCCATTGCGGAAGGAAAGGCTAAAACTGCGGCAGACGGAGCGCTGAACAGCGCAAAAGGATACACAGACACCACGGCACAGAGCACCTTACAGAGTGCGAACGGGTATGCCGATACAGCGGCAAGCGATGCCGTGAATGATTTTGTCAGTAAAACGTACAACCCCAAAATTGCAGATTTGCAAAAACAATTGGACGGCCAAATTGAATCATATTATTACAACTATGCCCCGTCTCTGGATAATATTCCTGCATCCAATTGGGCAACAGAGACAGACAAACAAAAGCATGAGGGCGACTTGTTTTACAACCGGACTACCGGCTATGCTTACCGGTTTTTTAAAGACAGCACCGCTTGGAAGTGGCAACTCATCCAAGACACCGACATCACAAAGGCGATAGAGCAAGCCGCCGCCGCACAGGACACGGCCGACCATAAGCGCAGGGTTTTTGTATCGACCCCGACGGTGCCCTATGATGTGGGCGACCTTTGGGTGCAGGGCGATAAAGGTGACATTTTGCGGTGCCAGACGGCCAAGAGCACCTCGCAGAGTTATTCCGCAAACGACTGGGTTAAGGCAAGCAAATATACGGATGATAGTGCTCTTACGGCATTTATCAAAGGTGATTTCGCGACATTGTCCGCACAGGCGGATAAAAAAGCAGAGACATTTTATCAGGTAACAGACCCGTCGTCCGGATGGTCAAGCGACCAAAAAACGGAGCATATCGGTGACCTCTGGTATAACAGCACGACGACAGTACAAAAATACTATCGGTGGGACGGAAAAGCATGGCAGGAGTTAACCAGTACTCCACCTGATGCAGTGTTCGACCAAATTGACGGTAAGGCACAGATTTTTATTGATACTCCAAAACCACCCTATCATGTTGGGGATTTGTGGTTCCAGTCCAACACTTCTGACATCATGACCTGCACAAAGGAGCGTTTGGACGGGAATTACAATTCTGGAGACTGGCAGAAACGTAATAAATATATCTCTCAGTCAGACGCCAATACAGCCGCCAGCAATGCCGTGAATGATTTTGTCAGTAAAACGTACAACCCCAAAATTGCAGATTTGCAAAAACAATTGGACGGCCAAATTGAATCATATTATTACAACTATGCCCCGTCTCTGGATAATATTCCTGCATCCAATTGGGCAACAGAGACAGACAAACAAAAGCATGAGGGCGACTTGTTTTACAACCGGACTACCGGCTATGCTTACCGGTTTTTTAAAGACAGCACCGCTTGGAAGTGGCAACTCATCCAAGACACCGACATCACAAAGGCGATAGAGCAAGCCGCCGCCGCACAGGACACGGCCGACCATAAGCGCAGGGTTTTTGTATCGACCCCGACGGTGCCCTATGATGTGGGCGACCTTTGGGTGCAGGGCGATAAAGGTGACATTTTGCGGTGCCAGACGGCCAAGAGCACCTCGCAGAGTTATTCCGCAAACGACTGGGTTAAGGCAAGCAAATATACGGATGATAGTGCTCTTACGGCATTTATCAAAGGTGATTTCGCGACATTGTCCGCACAGGCGGATAAAAAAGCAGAGACATTTTATCAGGTAACAGACCCGTCGTCCGGATGGTCAAGCGACCAAAAAACGGAGCATATCGGTGACCTCTGGTATAACAGCACGACGACAGTACAAAAATACTATCGGTGGGACGGAAAAGCATGGCAGGAGTTAACCAGTACTCCACCTGATGCAGTGTTCGACCAAATTGACGGTAAGGCACAGATTTTTATTGATACTCCAAAACCACCCTATCATGTTGGGGATTTGTGGTTCCAGTCCAACACTTCTGACATCATGACCTGCACAAAGGAGCGTTTGGACGGGAATTACAATTCTGGAGACTGGCAGAAACGTAATAAATATATCTCTCAGTCAGACGCCAATACAGCCGCCAGCAATGCCGTCAAAGCGCAGACACAGGAGGATATTTTCAATAAGCTGACAGATGGTGGGGAAATTCAAGGGCTGTTCATGCGCGACGGGAAAATTTATGTGAACGCAAGTTACATTCTCAGTGGCATACTGGCGCTGGGCGGCGCAAGCAACGGTAATGGAACATGCGTGGTGCGGGACGCGTCAGGGAACGCCCTTGTGACACTTGACAATAAGGGAATTACTCTTGCCCCAAGTGTCAGAATTGCATTTGCGAATATATCCGGGACAGACAATATAGCAACAAAAGATGAAATCCCCGAAAATGTATCCGAATTGGAAAATGATTCCGGGTATATCACAAAATCTGCGGTTCCGTCGAAATTATCAGAACTGGCAAACGATGCCGGTTTTATCACATCGGCTAACATACCATCAAATGATGAAATCGTTGAACTCATAAAGACAAATAGAGGAACGATAATCACAAAAGAATATATCGGGACATTAAAAGTCGTTGCCGGAGCTGTTGACGCAGGGACAGTAACAGGATGCACAATCACCGGTTCTACAGTGAGGACAAACGCAACAAATACATATGTAGAATTAACCGGTGGGCGGCTGAACAGTTATAATAATTACTCGGGGTACAGCGGCAGTTTTATGGGAGTTTATGGGAAGGCGCCTGTAGTATATGATTCGCATGAAACTGCTTGGACATCCGTTGTTATTGACTGCGGCACTGCCGCATGTGTAGCAGGCAAAGAAAAAGTGTGTCTCCTTGTTGGATCTGCTGAAAGCGGCTTTGACGGAGAAGTAGCCGCGGTATTTAGCGATTACAACGTAGCATTTTATGTCCCGCTTACGTATGTGAGCGGTGAGTTAGCTGTTGATGAAGATGTAACCATAGCTGGCGATACTACAGCAAAAAACATGACCCTTTCCGGTTCGATAACTTTGCCGAATGCACCATATACAGATTCGAACCCGGTTGGGCTGAAATTTTCGGGTGGAGCAACAGTATATTCGACCGGTGCGCAACATCTGTATTTTCAGGCATCTACAGAAGAAAATTATGCAATGCAGTATGGCGTTGTAGACAATACATGGGCGCTTGCTCCGGGTACTACAGAAAAACTCCAACTTGGCACCGCAAGCCACAGATGGAATGTTATCTTTGCCCGCAACAGCACTGTTCAGACTTCCGACGCGCGGCAGAAAAACAGTATCGCTCCCATTTCTGTGGCGTATGAGCAGATATTTGAGCAGTTACGCCCGGTTACATACCGGATTAACGACGGTGACCGCGTGCATACCGGATTTATCTCACAGGATATAGAAAAAACTCTCAATGATGTAGGTTTAACCGCTGAGGACTGGGGCGCATTTTGCAAGGACACCGGCGAGGACGGAGAAGATATTTATGGTATGCGGTACAGCGAGGTAATCGCACTGAACACACACATGATACAGAAATTAATGAAACGTATTGACGAACTTGAAGCACGGATACAGGAACTGGAAGGAAGGTGATAATGTGGCAATACAGGTACGTCGCGGCGACTATGCCGACTTTGATAAACAGAAAATGCTCGCCGGGGAACCTGCCGCAGTATTGGCGAACGACCCTGAAACACCGTCCGGGAAAGCGTTTTACGTGGGGTTTGCGGCGGGGGATGTAAGGCGGCTCGTATCCATTGAAGACCTTGAAATCATGGTCACTGACGGAAGGTTTAAAGGCGATAAAGGCGAGAGCGTACAAAAAGCGGACATTGACAGCAGAGGGCATCTTGTACTGACCCTGACGGACGGTACGGAGCTTGATGCCGGGCTTATTGACGATGCCCTTGCCCTGATTGATGAAGCTGTACAATCCGCAGAAAACGCCGCACAGAGTGAGACTGCTGCGCAGAAAGCTAAAACTGACGCACAGGCCGCACAGAAAGCCATAGAGAATCTCAGTGTAGAGACAAGCACCCTCCCGGCAGGCAGTAGCGCTACCGTAAAGAAATCCGTGGCTGAAACTGGTGTAACGTTGTATTTCGGCATCCCCCAAGGAGCACAGGGCGCAACGGGGCCTCAGGGCGCACAAGGGATTGAGGGGCCAGTAGGGCCAGAAGGGCCGCCGGGGGAAAGCGGCGTGACAACTCCGTTAGCAGGATGGTTTACATTGAGCGTGGACAATGACGGGAATTTGTGGGCCTATTACGCAGATACGGAAACAGAACCGCCATTAGATTACGATGAAAAAACAGGCGAGCTTTATTACATTGTACCGGATGAACTGGATTAAAGGAAGGGTGAGAATATGAGCAGAATTAAAATAGGTAACATCAAAGGCCCGAAAGGCGATAGGGGCGAAACAGGTGCAGTAGGCCCCAAAGGCGAACAGGGTATCCAGGGCCCGGTCGGCCCGGCAGGTGGCGTAACAAGTGTAAACGGCAAAACCGGCGATGTAGATATTGCTGATGCCCTCGGCTACACTCCGGCGGGCGGGGTTAATCTGTGGTCGATAAATAATAGCACATTTAGAAACGTAACTTATACAGGAGAGCAATACGAAGCTTCCGATGGAGATTCTAGGAGTCCTATAATTTTTGTATTGCAACAATGGGAAGGTTATAATACTTCGATTGTTGATACTTTAAATATTGAGGGAAATGGCATTGGATTATACAAAGCAACCGGAACTGTCAAGAGCGGTTGTACTATTTTTAGATTTAAAAATAATGGAGCAACCGATGAATTCTGGGTTGACAATCCAAACTCATTGAAAGCAGGTGATACATTTACATTTAGTTTTGTGCTTGTTGATGACGCTGTTGGCCATTGTAAGTTTAAGAACATCAAACTCGAACCCGGCACCGTCACCGACCCTATCTGGACTCCGGCACCCGAAGATTTGGTGCTGAAAGGCGAGGTCGATGGAAGGAACCTAATTCCTAATACAGCAACTCCTGTGACTCTTACGGCTTCTAGCGCTGAAAACTTTTGTTATTCCGAATTTTCGTTTACGGAAGACTCATTGGTATACGGAAGAAGATACACGGTATCTGGAAATATTGATATTTTAGCCGGAACTTTCGATACTGTAAGAATCGCTATTACTAATGATATATCTGATGGTCATAGTGCACAATCAACTACTGAAAACGTTTATATTAAAGCAACGAATAGATTTATTGCTTATTTAACTGTAACCGGAAATAAAGCTAGTCGCTTACTTATTTATGCAGGAATGCCAGGAAGTACAAATAATAACAGTATTAGAATTTCTAATCTTAAATTAGAACTTAATATGAATCCGAATCCCCACTGGACACCGGCGCCGGAAGATGTGGTGGTGCGGTCGGAACTTCCCATATCACTAAATCTAATATTCCCGAAAAACGCAGGCGCGCACAATTCCGTATTCCGGGGAAATGATCTTGGAACATCCGTGACAGAAACGCAGTACGCCGCTATTAATAACGGCAGTTTTGATGATATTTTTGTTGGGGATTACTGGACGATTAACAACACTGTCTATCGTGTCGCAGGTCTTGATATTTTCCTGCATGTCGGTGATACAGAATTAACAAAACATCATGCCGTAATTGTGCCGGATAAGAATATGTACACGCACAGGATGAATGAAACAAACAGTACCACAGGCGCTTATTGGGGCAGTAAGATGAAAACAAGTGGATTAGACAATGCACTGACCACAGTTCAAACCGCTTTCGGCGCAGAACATATCCTCAAGCATAAAGTCATGCTTGCAAACGCAATTTCCGGAAATGACTCGTCCGGATGGGCATGGCATGAATCACAGATTGACCTCATGACGGAACGTCAGGTTTATGGCTCTCCTGCATGGGGACAGGCGGCGCATAACGGCTATGACGCAAATTCTCAGTACAAGCAGTTTCCGTTATTTGCGCTCGCTCCGGAATTCATCTGCAAATCCAGAGCGTGGTACTGGTTGCAGGATGTGCGGTCGGCGTCCGTCTTCTGCGCCGTCGGCGTCGATGGCCTTGCGAGCGGCCCCGGTGCTTCGAACTCTGGCGGTGTTCGCCCCTATTTCCTTATCGGCTCAAACGAATAGAAAGGAGAAATAATATGGATAAAAAATACAGTGTCACACTCGCAGACGGCACAGAACTTTCAAACCTTACTCTAAACGGCAACAATTTTATTTCCACCGTCCCGTTGTATGAATCCACCTTCCGCAACAACTGTTCGCCGGTCATTATCAGCGACGGCGTAATGACGGAGACACATGAAAACATGGAACTCGTGCAGGTGGTACAGCAGTTCCCGGGAGAGTGGTGGTTCATCCTCCGCGACTTATCGCAGGAGGAAATCAGACGCATAAAAACACAGTCAGATATTGAGTACATCGCGATGATGGCGGGAATTGAACTGTAGAAAAATAAAGGAGGATCCATGTTATGCACAGTGAACATTTTGAACAGGTAAAAAGATACTACACGATGAAGATGTGGAATGAAACCCGCGTCCGCAATGCTGTGAAGATGGGATGGATAACAGAATCAGAATTTGAGGAAATCACCGGGAAATCTTATTAAGGAGTGATGGTATGAAAATTATCAAATATTATCTCACGAAGAACCGCTGTTATCAGCGCAATGTGAAAAGAACGCCTATAGGCATACAGTTGCACACAATCGGCACGGGACAGGGTACGGCGCAGAGCGTGGCGGATTATTGGAATCAGTCAGCAGTGTCAGCGTGCGTTACATACATCGTTGACTGCGACACGCCGGGAAAAGTACTGCAATGTTTGCCGGATGATGTACGGACGTGGGCTGACGGCGGCTACGGGAACGACCATTTGATTACATTTGAAATCTGCGAATCGGATTACATCAAGTATACCGGCGGCGCGAACTATACTGTTTCCAATGCAGACAAGTTCAAGGCCGACATCATGCGCGGCTACAACACGGCGGTCGAACTGTGCGCGGACATCTGCAAACGGTACGGGTGGAATCCGCAGGCAAAGCTTCCGTCCGGGCTGTATCTGATTTCTTCCCACGATGAGGGCAGGCGTGCCGGACTTTCAACCGCACACGTTGACCCAACGCATGTCTGGGACAGGTTCGGACTGACGATGGATAAGTTCCGCGCAGATGTTGTCGCGGCAATGAACGGACAGCACGTTCTGTTCCCGGAAACAGCGTCGCTGTACCGCGTTCGTAAGACGTGGACGGATGTGCAGTCGCAGACAAATGCCTTTGAGAATCTTGTGCTTGCAGAGGCCGACGCGGACAATCATCCGGGTTACTCCGTGTATGATGAGAGCGGGAAATGCCTGTACACAAGCAAAGCTACCCTCAAAGGATTCCAGGCGGCAGACCTGCGCGGTTTGACCGAAGCGCAGAGGATTGAGAAGATCGCGCCGCTGTATCAGGAGAGTATGCGCAAGACCGGTATGCTGGCAAGCGTAGGCATCGCACAATTTTGCCTTGAATCCGGGTACGGCACAACAGACCTTGCGGAATTCGCGAACAACTTACACGGTATGAAGTGTTCGCTGTCCGGGAATACGTGGGAAGGCTCCGTGTGGGACGGAAAGAGTAAGTATGGCAAGAAATCCGCAGAGGTATACAACGGCGTGACTCAGATGGTATACTCCGAGTTTCGGAAGTATCCGTGCTGTGAGGATTCCATCGCAGATCGCGCGGCGTACTTTATCGGCGCAAAGAACGGCTCCAAACCGCGGTATCCGGGAATCAACCGGATCACAAATTACAAAGAGCAGATTTCCCTGATTAAAGCCGGGGGATATGCGACAGACCCGGATTATGTTTCCAAACTGACAAAGATTGTGGAGAAGTGGAACCTGTTCCAGTACGATGAAGGTATTGAGACACCGACAAAGGATGATGGGGACATCCTGCCGGAAACCGAGGAAGAATGGCTGAGAGTGGGGACAGCGTGGAAGAATGGGAAGTGCGTGAATCAGGCCGGAGCTTATCATGATATTGAAAAAGCCAAGGCATTTGCGGATACTAAGGCGGCAGAAATGAAAACGACATATTATGTATTTGGCGCAACAGGAGGCGTACTGTACACGGCGAAGTATAAAACTTTCATTGTACAGTGCGGCTCTTTTTCTGTGAAGAAGAACGCCGAAGCGCTGGCAAAGCAGATAAAAGCCAAGAATTTTGATGTGTCCATAGAGTCACGGGATGGTGAGTACAAGGTTCAGTGCGGAAGTTTCCAGAAACGGAAGAACGCGCAGGTATTAAAAGAGAAACTTGAAAAGGCCGGGTTTAAAACGATTATCAAATGACACGAAATGTGTCGTTGACGTTCACTAAATGTCAACGCAACGTTGCTACATGCAATAGCAATACATGATATAATGATTCTACCGCAGGGCGTTTCGGACGTTGTATATGAGGACTGTGCCGGGTGCATTAAGTCGGGAGTCTCCGCACCGGTATAAGCCACGTAATGCTTGCGGCGAATAAGAGAAAGGGACGGTTCAACCGTCCCTAATCTTTTAGAAATCTCCCCTATTTCTTCCAAGGTTCATCGTATCCAGATAAAATTGCTCCGGCGCATGATACAGGATTGTCAACATGTAGGCCCGTGGGCTTGTTATCCGCCGCCTCTGCTCGTTGTATTTCCGGATAGCATACATGATAGAATCCTTGTCCAGCTTCATCAGCTTCCCGATCACAGCCATTGCAGGTTTGTCCTGCCCGGATACCCGGATTGTAGGACTGATCGTGTTCATTGCAGTATACAGGATGTTCATAACTGCATCAATGTCATGCCGCCGGTCTGGGTAGTCATAAACCATCACGTCGTAATTAAATAGCTCCTGAATCTGTTCCAGAGAATATCGTTCTGCCGCTTGACTTTTCGCGGGATTCCCTGTAGTATTAAATGTGTTTTTTAAACATGGTGCTTGGCAGTGTGCTTTGGCTGGTTCACTGTCGAGCGCCTTTTCTTTTCGCCACATCCCTCCATAATCGTATACAGTGTAGAGATTACTGCTTTTTCCACCGTCCGGCCGAGTTCGGTTTGTTTTGGAGATCACTCCTTTTTCTTCTAGTTGTTTCAGCGTTTCCTTTACTTTCTTCACGCTGATTCCTGACTGCCGTGATAGCGTCCGTATGCTTGGGTAGCACTGGCCCTTCTGGTCTGCAAATTTCTTCAGATATATGAACACTATCTTCTGATAGTAGTTTAGTGCATCGCTTTCCAGAAAATCGCAGTATACCCAGACGCCGGGACGCTGATCGGTGTTTAATCGCACTTCCATTTTCTCATTTATCACCTCCTGACTGATTGAATGTTTAACATACAATCTTAGTTCAATGGATATAGTTCATGGCTCTGTGGGAACCAAGGTATAGCTCTGTGGGGACTATGGGTACGGTTCTGTGGGAGCTATGGGTCAACACTATTATAAATCTAACGTTAGATTATTGCAAGAGGAAAAGTAAAAATCTGGTGTTAGATAATCGTTGATATTTCCTGCCTGATTTGATATGATTAGCTTGGGAGGTGTGACAACCATGGCAAAAAGTCCGCAGGAACTTACAGAATATAAAAGGAAATTCAATGAGGATAATTATGAACGCATTGGAATTTATTTGAAGATCGGAGAGAAAGAACAATGGCAGGAGGCGGCAAAGAAGTCCGGGCAGAGCATGAGCCGTTTCATCCGATCATGTGTGAACAAATACTTAAAAGGCGGCGTTTGACCGCCTTTTTGCTGTCGAAATATGTCGAACGATTTACCTTACAGAAATATTGACATAAAATTACAAATTTATTACAATGGAATACACATTTCTGCATAAAGCTGGGGTTAGGAAAGGAAAAATGTGTTGATTTATGCGGAAACCGGGTGTATGATATACAAAAATCGAACGTTTGTTCTCTCGGGGGGGGGTGAACGGAAGTGCCGGGAGAGTATTACAGGGAGAAGATCATTGAAATGGTTGAAAAAATAGAGGAATTATGGATTTTGGAGTCAATATTTAGATTTGTAAAAAATATGATAAAAAAAGAGGGCTGATTAACCCTCTTTTTCTTTTCCGGAAGTATCAGAACACTCTTCAATGAGAATATCTACAAACTCTTTTAAAGCCTCCCAATGCCGCTCTTCGAGTCTTGAAAGCGCATATATGAAATTTTTTTGAAATTCTGAATCCGCATCCATGACCTTGCTTACAAATAATCCAATCTGTTGCGCTCGCGTTTTCTCAGGGTGCATTTCTCCGTTTCCAGTTTTAAGCCATTCTTTACTTATCTCGTACGTGGAGCAAACAACATTAATAAATGGGTCACTTGGAGTTACATTGTCTTTGTTCATTATCTTCCAGATATACGCAGGCGTAACACCTGTTTTTTTGGCGATTGTAGTTTGATTATCGCCACATTCCGAAAAAACCATCCTTAGTCTATTCAGCATGTTCTCATTCCTCCTTTCAATAGTATAATAACAGACTGGTTTAAAAAAATCAACATGTTTTTTAACTGAGTTTAAAAAATGCTTGACATAGAAACTGAGTTGTGTTAGTATACAACTGAGTTAAGAAAAAATCAGGAAAGGAGGGAAGTCCATGAGTGAGAAAGAAAAAGAGATTCTCGCAAAACTTTGCAGTACCATTCCAAAACTGAGCAAGTACAATCAGGGAGTTGTTCTTGGAGTAGCTGAAGGTATGGCACTTATGGCAGACATGTCAAAAGCAGAAGAAGCAAAAAAAGAAGAAGTTTGCGCCGGGAGCTGATGACTCCCGGCAGGAAAGGGTGTGAGAGCAACGGAAAAATTTAAAGAAGGATTGGGTTTTGTATTCTACTTCTTCGGAGTTACAACCGGAATACTGCTTTACTTATTTAATAAGCATGTTTGAAAAGTAAGCGACCGCAACGCCACTGATTATTCCCAATATGTATACAATCAGTTCTTTGATTGTCAGGATTAAGAGTTTTGCAAACCACAAGAAGAACTTCTTTGTTGGAGACACGTAGTTCCTGATTCCCAGATCGGTAAGCGAAAGAATATCTGTTGAATAAATAAGATACTTCTGCTTTACAAGACGGTCAACAAGCTCCTGCAAAGAAATAGTGTCGGTGTTTGCGACAGAGAACAAACGGCTCACTTTGATTTCGTTGTTTCGGTCTTTGTTTTTGATAATAAGACCCAGTAAATCATTTTCATTTTTTATCATTTTGAAACCTCCCTTCACAGGGATTATATCACAGAAAGGGGTGAATCAGAACGAGCGAGTTAATCAGAATCGGAAATCACGACATTTCGATAAAGATTTACCAGAATCAAAGAGTTGTGACGTTCAAAGATATTGACACAGTACACGAACGACCGGAGGGAACGGCGAGAAAGAGGTTCGCGGACAATCGCAAAAGATTTATTGAGGGAACAGATTATTTCGTAGTAACGCCAGAAAAGCTTGAAAAATCAAAGATGTCCGAAAAACGGACATCTGGAATAGAGAGTGTAAATCCAAGAGGTACAGCGTTTTTGACAGAAAGCGGATACCTGATGTTAGCCAAGGCTCTTACCGATGATTTGGCATGGGATGTACAAAGAGATTTGGTCAACACATATTTCAGAGCAAAAGAAATTGTGAACACAGAGCTGTCTCCGGAACTTCAAATGATTCATAAGATGGTTGAGTGGATGGCCAAGATGGAGCTTTCAAATAAGGAACTTAATAAACAGTCCGAACTTATGAAAGAGCAAATTGCGCAGACAAAAGAAACAGTAGATAAAACAGCGAAAACCACAGAGAACATAAAAGAAGCAGTAACGCCAGTGATTGACGATTGGAGGCCTGCAATTAACTCAAAGTTCAACCGAATACAAAAGAACGCAGAAAGAGGATTTGACTCATTGAGGACAGAGATGTATTCCCAGCTTGAAAAGCGTGCCGGGTGTGACTTAGGGACAAGGCTTAGAAATAAGAGAAAACGCATGACTGATAATGGAAGAACAAAATCAGAGATAAACAATTTGAATAAGATGGACATTATCGAAGAAGATAAGAAGCTCCGGGAAATCTTTTCAAAGATTGTTACCGAGTATGAGATTAAATATTGCACATAGAGGGAGGTGGTGAACATGAAATCCAACTGCGCAGAAAAACAGGAAAATATCGAACTGAGAGAACAGTTAAATGAAGTTATTGGAATAGCTTTCGGAATACTTAATAATGCAAACAGATTATATGAAATCGTATTGGAATTGATGAAGTACAATCAAGAGCTAAAAGATACGATTGATATGGTAACGATGATGCTTGGCGGCGAAGATTCTCCGATAATTAAAGAGATGGTCGATTCTGCAATGAAAACCATTCACGAATATCAACTTCCTGAAGATTTGAAACAGATGGTCGACGCCGCGAACGCACAAATGAGTTTTATATAGGAAGGAAGTGGCAACCATGACAGCAACATCCAAGAAACAGCGCGATCATCCGGTCACATCCGAGCAGTCATGTAAGACCTGCTTGCACAGTTGGATGTGTCTGGAACGAGATCGGCAGTATCCGTGCCGGGAGTACGCGGAGGTAAAAACAAAGTAAAAAGAAAGGAGAACAAAAAATGGACGGACAGAGAAGATTATCATTAACAGAGACAGAAAGCAAATATCCACAGTACGAGGATTTGCTCATGCTCAAGGCGAGAGTGGACGCAACCGCTGACTACTACAGAAAGACAGAGTATCCACAGCCGGAGATCATGGCAATCATCCTCGGATTTGAGAAAACCAAATAAGATGCCCCGGCGGTGCGGCAACACCAAACGGAATAATTCGTTTTATGAAAGGCGTGGTATTTATTTTAGAATATAAGAAAGTTAATCGCGCAAAAGAAGCAAACGAGTTAATTTCAGAAGGTTGGATTGTAGATGAAATTATTGAAAAAGGAGATGATTTTCCAGAAATTCGCTTGCATAAAAAATATAAAGAACAAGTTGAATGTGAAAAATATGAAGGCACAACGGCAATATCAAAAATAAACGGGTTTGAAGTAAGGCCTATTTATGGTGGTAAATATTATGCGTCTTATGATGGATATATTTACAGCAATGTCAGAAAAGAGATTGTAAAACTAAAATTTGGAAAAACACCATGCAGAAATGCTAGAAAAGAAAGAACGGGAGAGTATTATAAATCAGTTTATTTATATAAAGATGGGAAAGGAAAGAATTTTCCTGTTCATAGAATAATTGCTAAAGTATTTTTGCCAAATCCCAATAAATTTAATTGTGTAAATCATAAAGATGGAAACAAATTAAACAATCATGTAGAGAATCTTGAATGGTGTTCAAATGCCCATAATGTAAGACATGCTTACGAAAATAACCTGATAAACCTTTACAGGAAAGGAAATAAATGTAAGCGATGCGGAAAAGGAATAGTGGATTTTAACAAAAGTGGTCTTTGCGATTTATGCAGAAAGAAAATTACTTTGGAAGAAAGAGCAGAAATATTTAGTGATAATCCAGAAGTAATAGAACACATTAAATTCTTGAATGATGTTAAATTAAAATTGGATGAAATGTCTATGTCATGCATGGAGTTATCAAGGATGACAGGATGCAAATACCAAACTATGCTTAACTATTTGAATTACCGTTCGTCATCAGAACTCATAAAACAAAAGATAATATCTGTTTTAAAGATCGGGGCTACCGATGTGGAAGATCAGTAACCCCAAAGACAACAGTAACCCATACTTACCATTGTCAAGAGTAAATTCTACCACATCCTCTTGATTTTGGCAAGAACCACCAGAGAATCAAGGAGGATATTTTTATGCAGTCAGAGATTGAAAAAAGAAAAGAGAGTTGTTTAAAAGTTGGAGATACCAGCGCAAGCGAGATCATCAGCTATCAGGCAAAGATGATAAATATGCTCGGGAGGAGTTTTGCTTGCATCACGGCGCTTGCAATCGTTACGGTTGTGGGCCTGCTGATATTACTCAATGTGCAGAACAGCAGATTTATTGACTATCTTTCTCAGTATGATTTTGTTAGCCAGGACGGGGAGGGCTACAACTACTACAACTCCGATATTAAAGGAGATGTAAGTAATGGGACAGAGAATCAGAAGGTTAAAGAACAGGAGCCAGAAACGAGGAACGGCGATTAGGAGGAAAAAGAAGAAATGAAGATATTCCTGTACTGGTTGGGGGCTATGGCAGAGGTGGGAATCTGGATGGTTCTTGCGTTCCTGCTCTGGTCTCTGACCAGAATGGAGGCGCTGGAGATTATAGCACTTACCGGAGTGTTTACGGTCGGAACAATGGTGCTGATATTTAACATGATAGATAAAATGATACACCAGATGGAAAGAATGGAGGAAAACAGTGAACAGGGAGATAGAAAACAACAAAGTCAGAATAACGGGGACAATACAGACGCCGTTCGAGTACAGCCATAAGGCACACGAAGAAAGCTTTTACAGCTTCATTCTCGCTACACGGCGAAACAGCGGTGTGTATGACTACATCCCTGTTACAATTTCGGAACGTTTAATTAAAGTGCCGAAAGATATGGATATGACATGGAAGAGAGTGACGGTTGAGGGACAGTTTCGATCTTACAATGTCCACAACGAAACCGGCAACCACCTGAAACTTTACGTATTCGCGCAGGAATTTTCAAACGCCGAAAACGAAGATGAAAACTATATATTTTTGGATGGGTACATCTGCAAGAAACCGAAATACAGAAAGACTCCGCTTGGGCGCGAGATTGCTGACGTATTGCTTGCGATAAACCGCCCATATGAGAAATCGGATTACATTCCATGCATTTGCTGGGGCAGGGACGCACGTTTCATTTCTGAATCGGAAGTGGGAACACATATACAGGCACAGGGCAGGATTCAGAGCCGGGAATATGTCAAAACACTTGATGACGGAACGCAAGTAAGGCGAACTGCTTACGAGGTATCAATTGGCACAATGGAAGTAATACCAGAAGGAGAAGGTAAAACAGATGAATGTTAAAGAAATGAAAGTAAGGCTGACTTTTACAGAAGAAATTTTAGGGACATCCCCTTCTGATCCGGGAATCTACGGAACCTTTATTGGCTCCAAGGCGCCGGACGCACCGACGAAGGAGGAAGAAGTTGAAGCTCTTGGCGTTGACGCTGTGATTGAAAAAGGAATGACCGTATTCCCACGGATGGAGGACGGCACACCGTTTCTCTACGATTATCAGATTAAGGGATTCTTTAAGAACGCCGCAAAGACATTTAACTACATAGGCGGCAAAGACAAGCTGACTTCCTACAAGACCAAGATTGATAATCTGGTATTTGTTAAAGAACGAAAAATCCCATTGCAGATACCGGATGGAATGAGTATCGGGCATTGTCAGCGGCCATTGCGGGCCGATACAGCACAGGGGCCGAGGACGGCTCTTGCCAACAGTGAAAGCTGTCCGGCCGGGACAGAGATTGAATTTACTATTCAGTGTCTTGTTCCTGATCTGATGAACCACGTTATTAAGTGGCTTGATTACGGCGCACTTAACGGCATTGGCCAGTGGCATAATTCTTCCAAGGGCCGGTTTACGTGGCAGGATATTTCCGATAAAGCAACGGAATAGCATGGTTACGCGCAACATAGCTGAGAACAGGCATGGCGACGCGGCGATTAGCAGAGAATGGAATTGAAATGGATTCGCATTGACCGGAATCGAGATGGAAGTGCGTAGCGCGGTCGCGGAAAAGGATTAGATTGGCAAGGAAACGCTTGGGAATAGCTTAGAATGGCAAAGAACAGCTTAGGCTTTGCAGTGAGTCGAACCGACACGGAGCGGTGTAGAAAAGCGAGGATATGGATGTGAACTGAACTGGTTTGAACAGAGCGGGAAAGGCGAGGCGGAGAAACGAATGGAAATGGAATGGCAGAGATTAGAGCTGATTTGGAAATGAAATGCTTGGCGCTGAAAAGAAGTGATTTGGCACTGTATCGACTTGAACGGAAGTGAAACGAAATGGCGTTGAACGGACTTGATTGGAAGTGAACTGAAGCAAAATGAAATGGCGATGAACGGCCCCGACCAGATTGGCTATGACAAGCATAGACGCGGAGGTGAAATGTACATTGGCATATTAACTGAATCCGGCAAACGTGTTTCGGACGAAGATGCTTTCTCTTGTGTATGTGAGCGGATTGAATACGGAACGGCAGAAGAAAAACAGATGTTCCTGAGACTCGCAAGGGAAAGTGAAACGTTTGAACAGTTTGCCGGAGCACTTACAGAATGGTGGTATTCAGGCAATTGGATTAAGAAGGAGGATTAACAATGGAGTATGAAAGCATTTATGGAGAAAATGAAACAGCGGCAATCATGCCGAGAAGCACGACCTCTGAAATGGTGGTAAGTAGGCAGGCACAGGAAGTTCAGGCCGCAATGGTTGTTGCGAAAAGATTCCCAAGAGATACAAACATGGCATGGAGTAGAGTCATGACTGCCTGCCAGAGAAAGACACTTGCAGAGCAGGCAATGTACGAATATCCGCGCGGAGGCACAAAAGTAACCGGCCCGTCTATCCGTCTTGCTGAAGCTATGGCGCAGGCGTGGGGAAATCTTGACTTTGGCATTATCGAGCTTGAGCAGAAGAATGGAGAGTCGCAGGTGATGGCATACGCCTGGGATTTAGAAACGAACACCCGGCAGACCAAGATTTTCAATGTGCCGCATATCAGGCAGACCAGAAAAGGGAATGTTCCGCTGACAGACCCGAGAGACATCTATGAAATGGTCGCGAATCAGGGCGCGCGCCGGTTAAGAGCCTGTATCCTTGGCGTGATTCCCGGAGATTTAATTGACGCCGCAATTGACACTTGTCAGAAAACTTTGGCTGGGAATAACAGGGAACCGCTCATTGATCGCGTCAGGAAAGGCGCAAAGATGTTCGAGCAGAAGTTTTCCGTAACCATCCCCATGTTGGAGAAATACATCGGATGTAAGCTTGAAGCCTTCAGCGAAAACGACCTTGTCAGGCTCAATAATGTATACCGGTCATTAAATGACGGCATGGCAAAACGCGAGGATTACTTTGACTTGGGAGCAGGAGAAATTGACAACAGCGATATTTTAAACCCGTTCGAGAAGGAGGAAAACAATGAGAAATCAGAAAAGGCAGAAGCCGAGTAAAAGACCAATGGGGAAGCTGAAAGAGTTTCATTTATTAGCAATGAAAAAAGACGGAAAAGGAAGAACTTTTATAGTTCATTCCATGACTCTTAATGGCGCAGTCAGGCGGCTGTATCAGGAGAACGAGATCGAGACGTTGATTAGGGTCTGCGAGGTGCGGTAAGGAAATATGAGATTGACCGAAGAAAACTATTATGCCCAAGAATCCAACTGGAAGTATTGGTCAGTGAGCCAGTACAAGCAGTTTACCAGATGCGAGGCCGCGGCCATGGCGCAGTTACGAGGCGAATACGAGCCGCCGGTAACAAAGGCTTTGCTCGTAGGGAGTTTCTTTGACGCCTACTTTGACGGGAGCCTTGAACAATTCAAGGAACAGCACAAGGAAATCTTCACACGAAAGAAAGAACTCCGGGCAGAATTCCGGCAGGCGCAGAAAATGATTGAGAGAGCAAAAAAAGATCCGCTATTCATGAAATTTATGAGCGGTGAGGCACAAAAGATCATGACCGCCGAATTATTCGGAGCGCCGTGGAAAGTCAAGATTGACAGCTTCATCCCGGATACCTGCATCGCAGATTTGAAATCCGCGGCGAATTTCCGGACACTGCCAAGATACCGATACGACATGCAGGGCGCAGTTTATCAGGAAGTAGCAAGGCTGAACGGATATGGAGCGTTGCCATTCTACTTGGCGGTCTGCACGAAAGAACGTACTCCGGGTATGAGGATTTACCAGATTCCGCAGTCGGCTTTAGACATGGCCTTGAGAGAGATTCAGGACAACATGCCGCACTTCATACAGGTGAAGAGCGGAGAAATTGAGCCAAAATACTGCGGTGCCTGCGATTACTGCAAGACGGTACAGGTGGCAGAGATACACAATTATTTGGAACTTTTGGAGGATTAAGAATGGAGACATTAGAGCAGGCGATAGCCCGGATAGTAGATGAAAAGCTGAATGACGGAACAGTTGAGAGGATTGTCAGTGAGAAGCTTGAAAAAGCTGTATCTGACGCAATGGATGACGTGTTCAGCTATAGAGGCAAAGGACGAGAAGAACTGAAAAGCAGGATTGAGGGAATCATGGTTCCGGCGATTGAGAAGCACGACTTCAATAGGTATCTGGTCAAGATTGATACTGTATTGACAGAAATCATAAATAACACGAATCTTGCGGATAACGAGCGGATTCTCGAAAATTTCAAAGAATTAATGAAGGAGCCAGACTACAAGGAAATCAGGTTGTCAGAGATTTTTGAGCAATACTGCAAGCATGTAGCAGAAAATGTCGACACAGATAATCTTGAGGTGGATACGGATGATACGCCGAGTTACCAGTATGTCGATGTCATAATGAATGTAGAGGATACAGGAGGCAGGTATGGTTCCTACAAAGAACGCACGGTAACACTGGAATGTGAAGAAGATGGAGAACTGAAAATACAGTTCCGGTTAATCAAGTGGGAGGAAGATGAAGCGTGGAATATCCGGGATGTTGCGGAATACGTAGATATTAATTCCCTGCGCCGCATGAGCAAATTTGAAGTTTTCCTGTGTACGCTCAAAAGGGCTTATGTAGATGTCGTCATTGACACAAACAGCGCGCAGGAGGAAGTTCAGCCGGAAGCAGAACCGGAAGCGGAATGGAGGTAAACAAAAATGGCAAAGAAGAAAAACGAAGAAAATGAGATTGTGGGAGTTGAAATCCCGGAACTTAACATTGGAACATTTAATTTGAAAATCATAGGTGATTCTCCACTGATTGTCCATGCGTGGAGCGACAAAGCAAAACAGATGATGCTTAACAAGCAGATGAAGAAAGCCAGTGCAGGACGTGAGGCAAAAGACCCATTTAGGGATTTCTGCGATTCGCTTTACTGGCTGACAGATAAACCGGAAAATCCCACGATGGATGATGTGCTTGCGGCGAAATTTGGTTTCCCGGTTGTAGCATTTAAGGCGGCGGCAGTTGACGCAGGCTATCAGTCAGGAGTTTTGGCAAAGAAAACGACAGCAAGGGGCGCGTTTCACATTCTTGGAGAGATGGCTGAAATCAATGGAATCCCAGAAATGAGGGAGGATATGGTCAGAATTGGAATGGGCACTGCGGATATTCGATACAGAGCGGAGTTTAAACATTGGTCTACAGAGCTAACCATTCGCTATAACAAAAATGCAATGTCAATGGAACAGATTGTCAACCTTTTCAATGTTGGAGGTTTCGCGTGCGGAATTGGCGAATGGAGACCGTCAAGAGATGGTAGTTACGGAATGTTCCACGTAGCGACAGGGGCAGAATAAACTTGGCAGGTTTGGTAAGGTGGGGTGGGGCAAGGCATGTTCAGGTCTGGCATGGCAGAGAATGGTGAGGCGCGGTTAGGCAGGTGAGGCTTGGCACGGCAAGGTTTGGTTAGGCGGGGTTTGGCGGGGTTTGGCATGGTTAGGTAGGGCTCGGTGTGGCGTGGCAGGTGAGGCAAGGTTGTTCGGGCAAGGTAAGGCGGGGTTAGGTGAGGTGTGGAAGGGCTTGGTTAGGCAGGTATGGCGTGGAATAAGACGGAGGTGAACAAATGGTTTACAAATACGAATGGAAAACCGGATTTTACAAAATTCCGGCAGAAGAAGTAGGAAAGCATATGGAGAACCTGCAAAGAGAGAAAGGCGAGGTCACTTGCGAGAATCTTCTTGATTCAGCAAGACCGGAAGATTCAGTAATTCATTCACTTTACGAATGGGATGATTCAGCGGCGGCAGAAAAGTACAGACTGGAACAGTCACGAAAAATCATTGGGAATCTGGTTCGCGTGACAGTAGTTGAAAGCAGTAAGCCGGAAGAAAAGAAAATAGTTCGCGCGTTTGTGAATGTGTCAGAACAAAAAGGAGTCGAAAAAGCTATATATATTGACACAGAAACGGCATTATCGCAGGAGAAAACGAGAGCGATTGTCTTACGAAACGCATTATCAGAACTGATAGCTTTTAAGAAAAAGTACAAAAACTTTCACGAATTGGCTAGCGTATTTGAGGCGATTGATGACACGCAGTTGAAACTGAAATTTGACGAAAATCAGGAGGCACAATGAGACTCATAAAAATAGATGCAAGCAGTATTCAGATTAAATCCGATGACAAAGAATTTGAGGACATCAGATTAAACGAGCTGATTTCCGTATCGGACGGGGAAGTAACCCTTGTGACAATGGTCACGAGCATGACCGATAATGACGCTGATTCGGCTATTGGCGAGGATGATTTCATCATGGCGTTGCCGTCCTTAAAAGTGATTGAGTGTTCCATTATCGGGAGTGTGACCGGCGGCAGGTTCAGCAAGGCAGTAGACAGGTATCCAAAGACAAAAATCAAAGCGGAGAAACTTTCCGGTCAGGAATTTGAGCGGATGATTCTCGGAGGGAATGAATCATTTTCCATTGGAAATTACGCAAACTATGACTGCCCTGCATGGGTGGATGGGAACAAGTTCTATCAGAGACATTCCTGCATCGTCGGGAATACCGGATGCGGAAAGTCTGAGACAGTAGCAAAGATTCTTGAGGAAACCGCAAGCCATACGGACTGTAATATCATCCTTTTTGACATCCACGGCGAGTACGGAAAGCTGTCGTATGTTGACCCCATTGTAATAGGAAAAGACGCAGATTTTCCGATATGGATTTTGAGCCTGACGGACATTGCGGCAAACATCTTAAAACTGAAAGAGGAAACGGCGACCGTGGCAATGTCGGCCTTGAGGAAGTGCTACAGGACGGTAAGCCGGGGAGGAAACGAGAGCAAACCGAACTGGTTTGATTTCCGGACGTTACTCCGGACAATGCAGTCGCTGAACGAAGAAGTGGTAGGCACAGGCGAGTTTTATAAGACCGGAGACAAGGCAGGAAAACAAAAGACCGTCAAGGGAGATTACAACGGCAAACTGTCCGGTGTTATCAATACTATGGAAACGCTTATGAGCGACCGGCGGTATGCTTTCTTATTCAAAGACTGTAACCCGGAGTATCTTGGAGAACTTATGAACCGGATTATGGGCGGAGATAAGCCGGTAAAGGCAATCGACCTGTCAGGTGTTCCGCATGACGTGGCCGTACTGATAATCGGGACGATCACAAAGTTGGTCTACAACATCCAGATCATGCAGAAACAGGGAGAGTACAGGCCGATCACGCTTGTCTGTGATGAAGCACATGTATATATACCGGTTGACTTCCAGCTGTCAGCTTCCCAGCGCCGCATGGTTGATATATTTGAGAATATCGCAAAAGAGGGTAGAAAGTTCGGAATCACCCTGCTTGTGGCAAGCCAGAGGCCGTCAGAACTGAACAGAACGATCATGGCGCAGTGCGCGAACTTCATTGTGATGAAACTGAATAACGAGAACGACAAAACCATGATAAAAGGCATGATGCCGGAAGGGAGCAGTTCCGTTATTGAGACAACGACCATGTTTCAACCAGGGGATGCACTGATAATTGGGGATGCTGCGCCGATTCCCATGAAAATCCACGTGGAGCTTGCAAACGAAAGGCCACAGTCACGCACTATTGATTTCTGGGATGAATGGCAGCAGGGCAGCAGGGTTGAAAGCGTGGATGAGTATCTTGAGGAATATCTGAAGAACTGAAAGGACGCAAGATGGACGAGATTTTTGTTATATGCGGAATTATTATCCCTATAGCGTTATGGCCTTTTGGTATGGAAATGTTGCTTAAAAAGAATTGGGAGCTTGCCGCGATAGGAATATGTGTTTCGTTCATGATGTTTTTCTATATTGCATGTTCTATTTAGAGAAAGGAAGGAAAAGGTAGAAATGAAAGTTTTATATTCAATAGGATTTGTTATTTCTGTTATCGCATGGGGATTAAACATTTACAGAAGCATTAAAGGGAAGCAGGATACTCTGCCTATGTGGGTATCGCTTGCGTTTATATGGATTTTTAATATCTTAATTAGAATCTCTTGAAAAAACAAACCAAATATTAACGATCTGGGAAAGGAAAAAGTAGACGATAAAAACAGGGCGGTTTAAACGCCGCCCGAAAGCCACTTATGAATGGAGGACTTATGATAGGAACAATAGAAGAAGTTATTCGGGATATGGAAACTGGCGTGCTGGATTTCACAAAGAACGGCGAATGTTCGGGTTGCGGTTCTTGCTGTTCAAATTACCTTCCGATGTCTGAAAAGGAAATCAGAGAAATCAGGAAATACATGAAAAAACATGGTGTCACAGAAAAGAAACATCTTATGCCGACATTGTATCCGATGTTTGACCTGACGTGTCCGTTTCTGGATGACAGCAAAGAGAAAAATAAATGCACCATTTATCCGGCAAGGCCGCAAATATGCCGTGTGTTCGTGTGTAATCAGCCGCCAAGTCAGGTAAATGAAAACAGAGAGTTGTTCTGGCGAACAAGGATGCCGGTGAATATGAGAAAGATATTTTTTGGAGGCTAAAATATGAGCGCGATATTCCCGGAAGGATTTGAGGATTTTGAAGACAGTGCCAGAAACGAAGGACGATCAATCATGGCACATGACATTCTCGGAATTATTGCACGGTCGCTTGAGGATGATACCGATACAGATTGGAATTTCGTAATATTTGAAATAATCCGGTATTGCCGGGAGGTAAGAAAGGAGTGAAACCCTGATGTTTGAAAAACAGTGTTGTGGAACCTGCCGCTGGTGGGAACGTGACGAAGATGACCACATCTGCGTGAATGAAGAAAGCGAAAATCTGGCTGACTGGACAGAGCGGAACGATAGCTGTGAAGAATGGGAGAGGAAATGCAAAATCTAACACATTTATCACTATTTTCTGGGATAGGCGGTCTTGATATTGCTGCTGAATGGGCCGGGTTTAAAACCGTAGGACAATGCGAATGGGCTGAATATCCTGCAAAGGTATTGGAAAAGCACTGGCCGGATGTTCCGCGTTGGAAAGATATAAGAACGCTGACAGGGGAAAGTTTTTATGAGCGAACAGGTTTACGAACAGTTGACATTATTTCAGGAGGGTTTCCTTGCCAGCCCTTCAGTGTTGCCGGGAAGCAGAGAGGCAAGGAAGATGACCGCTACCTCTGGCCAGAAATGGTTAGGGTTATCAAAGAACTCAGGCCCACTTGGGTTGTTGGAGAAAATGTTGCTGGAATCGTTAGAATGGCACTCCCCGATATTCTTTCTGAACTGGAAGCCTGTGGGTATGCCACAAGGGCATTTCTTATACCAGCTTGCGCTGTCGGAGCCAGACACAGGAGATACAGAGTCGCGATTGTGGGCCACGCCAAACACGATGGATTATCTACCGCAAAGAAGCCCAGAAGCGCTGGAGAGGCAGGCAAACGGAGCGAGGAAGGGGAGGAAACGGCCAGCGAATTTGAGGGAACAGGTGAACCCGGAAACAGCGAAAATGTGGGAAGAGCCGAAGTTATGGAAAACACCGGTTGCGGCAGATGCGGCGAACAGGAAGATGTATGTGAACAGCCGGGGAGAACCGAATTTAAGCGGTCAGGTAAAGTTATGGCCGACACCGAAAGCGTCCGACAGCAAGGGGAGTGGCCAGCCGGGAGCAAATCAGCAGAGCACGACAGGAAACACGGGAATTTGAAAGACATTGTAATGTATGCCACACCGCAGTCGCGGGATTATCGGACCGACCAAGCAAGCAGATGGCAGGATACAGAACACAGGAGCAGGAATCTCAACGACCAGATAGCGATGTATCCAACGCCGACAACGGGAGCCGGATTGTGCGGAGGAACTGGGAATTTTCAACAGCTGAAGAAACTGGAAGCGGATGGAGTGATTTCGGAGAAAGAACGCAGGAACATGAGCCAGGGCAACGGAGGACAGCTCAATCCTTACTGGGTGGAGTGGCTAATGGGATTTCCAATTGGATGGACGGAGATTTAGATTTCTTTATTAACCATTACTGGGAAAAAGAACCGGATATTCCACGGATAGCAAGCGGCGTACCAAACCGTGTTGATCGGTTGAAATGTCTTGGAAATGCAGTCGTGCCGCAACAATTTTATCCGATATTTAGAGCGATTGCGGAAGCGGAGGAAAACCGTAAGAAATATAAAACGATAATTCCGAAAAACTTATCCGAAAGAATAACAGTCGAATATGAACCAAGGGATTGTGACGGGAAAATTTTATGGGCGCAGATTGGAATTATTGACAACATGCTGTTCTGGAAAGAAAATGTGACATATCAGTTTCTTGAGCCATATGAAAATGAAAAGAAACTGAAAAAAGAGTATGAAAAACATAGAAAAAACATAACGGAACAGACCTGCCAGAAATACCGGATTCTGGAAGAAGAAAAACCGATGCGCCGGTTATATTGGTCAAAACATGGATTTTATGCTGATGCAGAATATGTGGAGCATAACGGATAGGAGATGGCGAAATGCAGGAATTTAAGGTTGGAGACAAGGTGCTGGTGGAGATGGAGATTATTTGCGAAGGCTTGGGAAAATGCGACCTGTTCTGTGAGGGCTGTCCGGATTTATTTAATGTGGACAAAGGAATTCTGGGCAAGGTTGCGACGAAAAAGACCTACGAAGACGGCATGGTGGAGGCGTGGGAGCTGGCGAGGCGGATTGCATGGGATCCGGACAGAGTGAGAGTGTTCGGGACGTTTGATCTTGAGCATATTTTCAAAGACCATACATGGCAGGAAGCCGCCGAGAAGATCAAAACATATGAGGATGCCCAGAAGATATGCGTTGGTGACGTGGTTAAGATTACCACGGGCACATTTGAAGGGGTAGTAACAAAGGTAAAAGAAGAAGGATGCTATGTTATTTTCGGAGATGGTTCTTCCCGGAACTTTGGGAAAGACTGCCTCATTAAAACCGGCCGAAAAATAAACGTTGATAGGTTGCTGGCGGAGATTGGAGGGACGGAATGACCCTGTATGAGCAGATGCTTAATACCGCGGCGCAATGCGGAATCAATGTAATCGGGAAAGAACATGCCGCTCAGCTGATGGCAGTTGTATATCTGTATGGCGATGAAAGCGCTGTCTATTCTGAAAAAATGAGGACTGATATATCGCATGTGTCAAATAAATACGGACTGTATGGCGGCGGAATCCCGGATTCAGATTTCATTGACGGAGTTAGACAGTACATAGCTGACATAAAACGGCAGAAGCACCCTGTATGGCTGAACAGGTTTGAAGAACAATACGGAGTGACGTTCCCAGAATACCGGGAAGCGCCGCCGCCGAAATGGAGAAAATAATGGTATACGCATATCTGAGAGTTTCAACCGGGAAGCAGGATGGAGAAAATCAGAAAGTGGGAGTTGAAGCGCTTGCAGACCGGCTGAGCTTAAAAATTGACAAGTATATTGACGATGAAGGTGTGAGCGGAACAAAGGAACCAGAAAAGCGCGAATTGGGCAAGCTGATGAAAATACTGAAACCCGGCGATGTTCTTCTGGCGGGCGAGATTTCCAGACTTGGCAGGAGTTTATTCATGGTCATGCGGATATTGGAATACTGCATGAACAACGGCGTGAAGGTATATACCGCCAAAGATGGCTATGAGTTGGGAGATAACATACAATCAAAAGTTCTTGCGTTTGCATTTGGGTTATCAGCAGAAATAGAACGAGAAATGATAAGCCGCCGAACGAAAGAAGCGCTTGCGAAGAAAAAGGCTGAGGGCGTTGTTCTCGGGCGTCCTGTTGGAAGGAAATCTGACCGAGTAAAGTTATCCGGGAAAGAAGAAGTTATCCGGGAACTGCTGAATCAGGGCGTACCCAAAACCAAGATAGCAAAAATCTTTAAGGTAAACAGAAACACGCTCGCAAAGTTTATAAATGAGCGGATGACAGAAATAGGAGGGCGGAATGATAACTGAAAAAGAGAGAGAAAACCGCGCAGAACTTTTCCGGCTCATGCAGGAGAACCCAGAGCTTCCGGTGGTGCCTATGGTGGATGGCGAAATCGTGGGATATGACGGCGCACTGTACTGGCTTGGAGCATGGGGCAGGGCTGAGATTGATGAATATTTCGTCTCAGAAAAAGCAGAAAGAGTTTTCATCAAAAGTATTGATGATGTATTTGACGTATTGGAAAGGCATTTAAGCGATGACGAGTTTGACGCACTCCCGGAGAGCGAGGACGAGTGCAGGACGTATTATGACGCATTGCCGTGGGTAAAGGCGATCATAGTGTATATCAATTTGCCGGGATAGGAGGCGGTGCGATGTGGGGAGACGGGAGACTGATTGATGCAGATGATGCGATAAGAAGGAGCAGGGAGCCGTCAATATATGACTTAACGGATGTGCCGGATTTCTTAGCAGAGTGTCCGACAGTTGACGCCGAACCTGTGCGGCATGGCCGGTGGATTGAAGCGCATCATGGCTCATATGTGCGTTGTACGGTTTGCAAGACAGCATTTATTGACGATCACGAAGCATGGCCGTATTGCCCTGTGTGTGGTGCAAGGATGGATGGAGGTGCGCAATGAGCATGTTAAGTGAGCAAGTAAAAGAATTAAGACGGTGCGCGGCCCTGTATGATCTGTCATGCGGCAGGGAAGCTGAAGGAACAAAAGAACTGTTGAGACGGGCCGCTGACACGATTGAAGCGCTGTCTGAAAAGGTAAGGGCGCAGAATGGATGTTGCGCGGGAGGTGAGGCACATGGACATTCAGAAAGCGATTGAATGGATGAAGGATATGCAGGAATACTGCAAGGATGTATTCAGACCGGTGGACAGGGAAACGTCGTTCTGCATCATCATGGCATTAAGGGAACTGGAGCAGTACAGACAGATTGGGACGCCTGCCAAGTGCAGGATGGCAGTGGAAAAAATGAAGTCGAAAAAACTGGTAGAAGATGAATATCATCACGCATACTGTCCTGTTTGCGGCTGGCTGGTCTGCCATGACGAAGGCTGTGGCGAGAAGTATGTGCCGTACTGTGAAAATTGCGGACAGGCAATAAGCTGGAGTGATTTCAATGAACAGGAGGCGTGAGGCATGGCAAAATGTAAATTCTGTGAAATGTTTGAAGATATAAAACGCATACATAATCAAAACAGAAGGGAAGGATTTTCAAATAAATACACATGCGCTCTTGTTTCGGAAACGTATCGCGGAGAGAAATTCAGAGGGCGCACGTTATACGGTGGCATGGAACTTAATTATTGCCCGGAGTGTGGGCAGGCAATAGACTGGGAGGCAAAGGGGGAAGATGATAATGGACGCACAGAAAGCGATTAAGGAATTACAGAGCCGCATTGACCTGATCGAGAAAGACTACAAAAACAATGTGCCGGAATATACAGAAGCGCTGAAAATGGCGGTGTCTGCACTTAAAAAACAGGTGGCGAAGAAACCTGAGAGAACAGGCAGGGTGGTACAGGGATTGCAGGAGAATGACGAGGGACATATGATCTATGTTGATATACAGCAGGATTACTACGAATGTCCGAAATGCGGCAGTTTTCTCGGGTATGCCGGAGATTGTGCTGACGAAAACTATTGGTACAGATACTGCGCTGACTGCGGGCAGGCGATAGATTGGAGTGGTGTTTGTGACGAAACAGAGAACAGTCTACATGAAGGTGACAGACGATGAATATGAATTGCCGGTGGCAATAGCCAACACCATGAAAGAACTCGCTCAAATACTTGGCGTAAAGAAAGATACAATATCCGGCTGTATCTCAAGATATAACCGGGGACTTGCAAGCCACTCAGCGTACAGAAAGGTTGAAATTGATGACGATGAATGAACAGTACGAAGCAATCTTAGAATATCTAAAAAACTCCCATTCGGGCGCGCGGATGATGCGGGACACGGAGATTGAATTGAGAATTGCAAGAGCAATTACAGCATTCGAGGCGGATGTGCATGAAAATATATTTGCTGATGGATTAATTGAAAGGGAAATAGAAAAGGAAATGAGCGGAACAATCCATTATAAAGTAAAACAGGAAATTGACGAAGACCTGATAAAGGCATTGAGATGTTTAGCTTCGGAAGATAGCATGGGTTCATGTCGCGAGGCGGAGCGCGATTATAAAGTAAGTTGTTTAGGAAGCCGTGGTTCCAGACAATGCCGGTTCTATCAGGATAAGTACTGCACTTGCTTCGGAACCGAAGAAACGAGCAAATGGCTGAACAAAGTTGCAGATATTTTGGAGGGGAAATGAAAAATACATACAAAATCGGTGATAAAGTAAAGATTGTGAATCCCGAAAAAGACTATCCTTACAAAAGGTTTCCAATAGGAACAATCGGAGTTGTTTCATGCATTGATTCAGATGGCGATCAGGAATTTGCTGTTATTGGAATAACAGAAAGTGGCAAAAACGTAAGCGATGAATGGTGGTATTTACCGAGAGAAATCAGACCGTATCCGTACACCAATGCAGAGAAAATCCGTTGTATGAGTGATGAAGAAATGGCGGCGTTTCTTGAAAAATATTTTTGCCATGAACGCCGAGATTCAATTTTGGAATGGTTGAAGGAGAAAGCAAATGCAGAAATCTAATATTGCCAAAGCCAAAGCGATCGAGAAGAAAAACCGGGAGCGGCTGTTGAAATTAAATCCAAAGCTTGATGATGAATCCGGGATATATTTCTTTCACAGGATTTCAGAACAGCATGAGAAAGAAATATATATAGGCCAAGCCGTACATTTAGCACAGAGATGTTGTCAACACATGGTTGGTTTTCAGCAGTATATTGATTTATCAATTAAGGCTCATGGGCTGTATTCTGAAAGCAATCAAAACGGGTATAAACTCTCATTTTTTCATTTTCCAAAAGAGCGCCTTGATGAAATGGAGCAATATTATATTAAGCTGTATTCCGAAAAAGGATGGATTCTGAAAAACAAAACCGCCGGAGGACAAGGAGAAGGAAAAACAAAAATTTCGGAGTTTAGACCTGCAAAAGGCTACCACGACGGGCTCAAGCAGGGACGCAAATCCCTTGCGAAAGAGCTGAAGCACATCATTGATACGCATTTAACCGTGGCGATCAGGCCGGGAAAGGAGAAGAACAAAGTATCGCAGAAAGCGCTTGAGAAGTTTTGGGGACTGCTTAAAAATGATGAATGAATTGAGAAAATTAAAAGCGAGATTGCAACTTTTGGGAACAACGTATAAAATGAAAGATAGACACAGAGAGATACTATTCGAGGCATCAGACAGGATAGATACAATAATATACATGATGGAGAAAACGGAATGTAAATCAGTTTATGATTTGGTAGTAAGACTGATGAAACAGGAAGAACTGATAAACGATTTGAGGAAAGCTAAAATGCTGGAGGTGAAAAAACGATTGAAGAAAGACTGTATGGATATGGAAGAATTACAGTCATATCGGGAAATCGGAAGTATCAACGAACTCCGGGAACTGAAAAGGAAAGATGAACCGATGAAACCAAGGAAAGGACCGTACATGTATGGCGATGCGCTTTATTATTGCGGAAATTGCGGCGAGCATATAGGGAGCAGATTTATCAGTATATGTTGCCGATGGTGTGGGCAGAAGATTGACTGGGGAAACTATGGGGAGGATATATGAAACTGTATTTCTATATAATAGACAGATTCAAAGATTTGGAATTAAAATGTATCGCAATAGAAGCTGTTGAACGCCCAAGAAGTTATAAGTTACAAAAGTATGCGCCTGGACTTTATAAAATAGTTATCAACAAAGATGAAATAGGAATCACTCTTGGATGGCACCACGATATTGTAATTCTAACAGAGCAGGACGCAGAAAAAGCAAAAGAAATATTCATAAACCGCATCAGGGAAGAAATTAACAAACACAAAAAAGAAATCGAACGTTACGAGAAAGAAATTGATACAATCAATTCACTATAATACAAAAGACAAATCAGGACAAATCGTCCAAAATCCAAAATTGAGAAAGGAGCCGCCTCCGGCCGGGGTAACGCATATGCAGGCTTCTTGGGAAAATGATTGAATTAAACAGTTTTATAAATGGAGATTGCATGGACTATCTGCCGCAGTTTCCAGATAAGTTTTTCGATCTTGCGATTGTTGATCCTCCATATGGAATAGGTGAAGACGGTTCAAAGAATCACACAAGAACCAAACTCGCAAAGAGCAAGGACTATAAAGGATATACCGGGAATGACTTAAAAGCACCCGATAAGGAATACTTTGACGAACTTTTCAGAGTATCGAAAAATCAGATTATATGGGGCGCAAACCATTTCATAAGCAGGATTCCATACGATTCTCCTTGTTGGATTGTTTGGGATAAAGTCAACGGCGATTCAGATTTTGCAGACTGTGAACTGGCATGGACAAGTTTTCATTCTGCAGTGCGGAAGGTAACTTTTATGTGGCATGGTATGTTACAAGGAAAAAGCATTTCCGAAGGCTATATAGCACAAGGGAATAAAGAACTGCAGGAATACCGCATACACCCGAATCAAAAGCCTGTTGCTCTGTATGAATGGATACTTTCGAAATACGCCAAGGCGGGCGATAAAATACTTGATACTCACGTTGGGAGCGCCTCTAGCCTTATAGCCTGCTATAAGAACGGATTTGAATATGTTGGGATAGAAAAAGACCCCACGTATTATGAACTGGCAAATAGACGACTGGAAGAATATAAATCTCAAATGACAATATTTGATTTCGGAGTAAAAAGGGAATGAAAGTAAAGAAACCACCAAAATGCACTCACCCTGATTGCTTCCAATGTCCATACACCGACTGCAGATATGACAGGCTTGAGGCGTCTGACTACACGGAGTCAAACAATCGTGACTATTTCCTTTACTTTGACTCTACCGGGAGGAAACTCCACAAGCCTGTTGATAAAACGTACCGGAACGGCAGGCAAGCGGCATACGCAAGAACAAAACGAAAGTATTATGACAGGCACGATTACAACCAACGATATTATAAAGAACATGCAGAAGAAATCAAAAAAAGGCAGAGGGATGCTTACGACACAGAGAAAAATACAATCCAAAGCAGGAAATGGCGAAAGAAGAACGCCGACAGAAAGAGGCGGTACGACCATGAAAGATATTTGAGAAGGAAAGCAAACGGAGAGTTTACCAGAAAAAAGGAGGAAGTTATGCGCCCAATAAACGAGCAGGAAACATCTATCAGTTACAGCAGAGACGGAGAAACCGCTACAGTTTACACGTCAGACAGCACAGTCATTACAAAACTGGACAAGCTGGTAAACAGGAAAAGAAATACCTGTTGGAAAGTAAAGGAAGAACACAGAGATCAGGAAGGGAACCTTGTCGGGAAAACCTATGAGACGAGCAAAAAACTGATTTCCTTCCGGTCAGAGATGCAGAGTCAGAGATCAGATGAACAGAAAGCGGCGTCAGCGGAAAGAATGAGAAAAATGTGGGAGCAGAAAAGGAATGAAAACAATTGAAAGTGGGTGAGTAGCATGAGTATTTGCGAAGAAATGCCAGAAAATGATTTTCAAAACTAGGTGCCGCCATGTATTACGAATTCAAGAGGCAGGATGCTTACGATTTTGCACACCACATAAAAATTGAAGCAAGAGAGCGAAACGGCGAACTGACTTTCAAGAAATGCCCATACTGCCAATCGCCGAAAGACAAAGACACGTTCTCAATCAATCTTTCGACTGGACAATTTAAGTGCTTGCGGGCGTCCTGCGGCGCACAGGGCAACATGCTGACACTCTCAAAGGATTTTGATTTCTCCCTTGGAACAGATGTGGATGAATACTACCGGCCCAAGAAGCAGTTTCGCACACTTCCACAGATTGTGCCAGAGTCAAAGTCTGAAGCTGTGAAATACATGGAGAGCCGTGGGATACCGCAGGAAATTACGGAGCGGTATTGTTTGACGGTGCAGAAAGATAAACCGAACGTGCTTGTGTTTCCATTTTATGACGACAAAGGTAGGCTCCAATTTATCAAATACAGAAAGACGGATTTTGACAAAGAAAAGGATAAAAACAAGGAATGGAGTGAGAAGAACTGCAAGCCGATTTTGTTCGGGATGTGGCAATGTAAAAACTTTGAAAGTCTCATATTGACTGAAGGGCAGGTGGATTCGCTTTCTGTCGCCGCCGCAGGAATCGAAAATGCGGTATCCGTCCCAACTGGCGCAAAGGGCTTTACCTGGGTCCCGTACTGTTGGGACTGGGTGAACCGGTTCCGCGAGATTGTCGTTTTCGGAGATCATGAGAACGGCAAGATCACTTTACTTGAAGAAATCTCCATGCGTTTCAAATGCAAGATCAGGCATATCCGTGAGCAGGATTACCGGGACTGCAAGGACGCGAACGAGATTCTTCAGAAATATGGAAAAGATTATCTGCGGAAATGCGTGGAAAATGCGGTACTACTCCCGATAAAGCAGGTGATTGACTTGGCGGACGTACAAAATGTTGATCCGTTCGCAATACCAAAACTTCCCACTGGAATCAGTGAAGTGGACCGGCTTTTATATGGAGGACTGCCGCCGGGAGTAACGATTATCGCCGGGAGTACAGGCGAAGGGAAAAGCACCGTTGCGAGCCAGATACTTGTTAATGCGCTCCACAAAAAACTCAACTGCTTTGCTTATAGCGGCGAGCTCCCGAACTATATGTTTAAGATGTGGTTGGACTATCAGATTGCAGGCCCGAAAAAAATGTTTGAGTATTCTGCAAACAAGTGGGGAGACCGGTACTATACACTATCGGAGACAAACCGGAAGCTCATAGCAGAGTGGTACAGAGGACGATGTTTCCTCTATGATAATTCCTTTACATCTGCGCCGAGTGAAGCGAAAGACCTCACAAAACTGACCGAGGATGTGATTATGCAATACGGAGTCAAGGTTGTATTGTTGGACAATCTCATGACCGCTATGAGTCTTGATGCAGTCAAAGGTTCCGATAAGTACGATAGACAGAGCACGTTCGTGAATCGCTTGGCAAAGATTGCCGCGAAACACAACGCATGGATTCTGTTGGTGGCCCATAAGCGGAAAGACAGTTATTCCTCAGAAGTGAATGATTCAGTAAGTGGAAGCGCTGACATCACAAATCTGGCCAGTATCGTTCTTTCATATGAGAGAAATAAAGATATTGATCCGTCGCAAAGATTATTGAAAGTGTCCAAAAACAGAGTTTACGGAAAGATTAATACTAAAGGCTACATACTGGATTATGACGAGAGATCCAAACGAATTTACGGCTATGGCGACGACGTAAATGTTGATTTCGGATGGGATAAATCTAATGAAGAAGAAACGCCGTTCGATTAGGAGGTGACGGTCATGGGGCAGTAAAGTTTGAGAAAGGCTCAAAAGAATGGACGATGTTCAACGAATACTGGAAAATGTGCCAGCGGTTTTGGGTTGTGGAAGACAGCGACGCATTTTGGCGGGAATTAATGAACGATATGAATAGCTTTTATAAGAAATACGATAAAACAATATTTGCGAAAGGACTATGCCTTGCGCTTGCAGATTCATTGGATGGTCAATTCCAGGAAAAATATGGGAAAGGGAAACCAAGAAAGATCGAAACATAGGAGGACGGAAAATGAAAATCTGGATTACAAAATATGCGCTGACAGATGGGATTGTGGAAAAAGAAGCGAAAGACTCAAATGGTTGCCTGAAAGTTGAAGGTGGTTTATTCCCTTGGTATCTTTCTCCGAAAGATGAAGGTAAAAATTGGCACCGCACAAAAGAATCGGCTATTGCACGAGCGGAGGTAATGCGGAATAAGAAAATAGCATCTCTGAAAAAGCAGATTGAGAAACTGGAAAATATGAAGTTTGGATGAAGTGGCGGAGGGAACCAAAATGACAGAACACCAGGTTAAAACAGACTGTTTTGCTTACCGGCCTAAAGGATTGAATGGCAGGGGCAAGATAGCAAAATGCAATGCGCTGAACCGGCTGTACTGCCGGGAAGAAAAATGCGGATTTTACAAGGCGGAGAATAAAAGAAAGGAGTAATACCTATCCGGTGAAACCGGTTGTATGCAAGGTTGCGATAATACATACGTAAAGTCAGCCATAACAGCGTGAACAAAGTAGCATGGGAGGACAGGCTGATTGCCATGAGCCGTAAGGTAAGTGGCTGGTATGAAACATGTTGTATTATTCAGCGGAGGTGCCGCAAGCAGTTATGTGGCGTATTTGTTAAAAGAAGATAAGGGAATTGATAACAAAGACATTGTTCTTTTGCACACGCCAACATTGAGTGAGTGTGAGGATTCCGAGAAATTCCGGCTGAAAGTAGCAAGGTATTTGAAACTTCCTATGACCACTTGGGGACGCGGGGAAGATATATGGGAGTGCATCGATCGGAACCATGCCATACCCGGAAATTTCATGCCGTTCTGCACTGTTCAGCTGAAACAGACGATGAAAGAAGAATACTTCAAATATCTTGAGCGGTGCGGAGAAAGCTGGATTGAATACATTGGTTTCGGCCCGGATGAATGGAACAGGGTCCAGAAATCACTTGCAAGAACTGAAAAGCTGGGCAGGAAAGTGAAATTCCCCTTATTTGAAAAGAAAATTACAAGCGATGAATGTAAACGGATTATCCGGGATGAATGGGGAATCGAACTTCCGAGCGCATACAAACATTTCGGACATAACAACTGCCAACCATGTTTCAGGTCTACGAGCAAGAAATACTGGTATGAGATTTGGAAGCATTGCCCGGAGCGTTACAAACTGGCGCAGGAGAAAGAAGAACAATACGGCTACACTGTATTTAAGGATATTTCGTTAAAAGAACTTGAAAAACAATTTCGAAATGACAGGAAATGGGAGGAAGCGCAGATGACGCTTGCGGACTTTATTCCATGTGATTGTTGGGATTAAAAAGAAGAAATGAGACGCGGAAAGAGGGTGTATAAAGTGGAAAATAAGCATACTTTGAGCGACTTACGTCAAATGCAATCGCTCCCACTATCAGCCAAAATTCGCATGACGGAATACCGCATAAGAGAATGGTATGAAGCTTTTGAAGGAAATGTATATGTATCATTTTCCGGGGGTAAAGACAGTACGGTTTTACTGGATATAGCAAGGCGGTTATATCCCGATATTGAGGCGGTATTTGTGAATACAGGTCTTGAATATCCGTCAGTGCGGAAGTTTGCACTTTCAAAAGAAAATGTAACGGAATTAAGACCGCGGATGAATTTTAAAGATGTGGTTATAAAGTATGGATATCCAATCATAAGCAAAGAGGTTGCGCAAACTATTTATGAGGTCAGAAACTCTAAATCAAAAGACAAAACTGTTTTGCATAGAATGAAAAAATTGGACGGAAAGGCAACTGATAAAAATGGAAATTTAAGTAGATACAATATACCGCAATGGAAATTTTTACTTTATGCCCCGTTTAATATTTCTCATTTGTGTTGTGATTCAATGAAGAAAAAGCCGTCAAAGCTATACGAAAAGGCGATGAAAAATCAACCGATAATAGCAACGATGGCAGATGAATCTTTTCTCAGAACAACAAAGTGGATAAAGAACGGTTGCAATGCTTTTAACTTAAAACGTCCACAAAGCAATCCAATGTCATTCTGGACAGAAAACGATGTGCTTACATATATCCACGAAAACAATCTTGAAATAGCGGAAGCCTATGGAGATATTGTGGTTGACCAAAAAGAACAGATTGAAGGGCAAATGAACCTCATGGATTTCTTAGGTGATTACACGGACTGCAAATTCTGCACCACTGGCTGTAAACGGGCAGGCTGTATCTTCTGCCTTTTCGGTATCACACAAGACTTATTCCGCATTTACAACCTGCAAAAACAAGAGCCGAAACTTGCGGATTATGTTTTGCGGGGCGGTGAGTTTGGAGAAAGCGGTATGTGGCAACCGAGCAAAGAGGGAATGGGATATTGGTTTGTACTTGATTGGCTTGCTACACACGGAATTAAAATCCCATACGAAAATGCAGAACATTACAGGGACACTTACGGAACCAACAGGAATCGAATTTTATTGACCATAAAATAATAGGTGATTGACAATGTTTATCAAAGAAGATGATTTGAAACTTAATGAATGGCAGTTTTCCCAGAGGAAATATCTGCCATACGAAACAAAACTAAAGCTGACAGAAACCAGAATCCGCGAATGGTATGAGAACTGGGACGGTCAGGTATATTTAAGCTATTCCGGCGGTCTTGACAGCACGGTACTGCTTCATTTTATAAGAAGATTGATCGGTGACGAGGTTCCGGCAGTATTTTCAAATACCGGTCTTGAATTTCCGGAAATTGTGAGGTTTGCAAGGCAGGCAAGCGGAGAGTTTGTGGAGGTGCGTCCGAGAGACAAGAAAGGGAAAAGAGTCACGTTTAAACGCGTGGTAGCAGAGCATGGTTTCCCGCTGATTTCAAAAGAAAATGCTCTCCGGATAGAAAAACTGCGGCGCGGAAATTTATGTGAACGGTACAGAAATTATCTGTTGTACGGCGATGAACGAGGAAAGCGATATACACTGCCAAAGAAGTATCGTTTTCTTTTGGAAACGCAGTTCGATACCAGTGAAAAGTGTTGCCACATTATGAAGAAAAATCCATTAGCAAAATACGAAAAACAGACAGGAAGAAAAAGATATGACGGAACCACACAAGATGAAGGAGAGATGCGCGCGCGGCTTTATGCCAGAACCGGATGTAATACATATGATGGAAACACTATAAAATCTCAGCCACTTGGATTCTGGACACGTCAGGATGTTCTGCGGTATGTGGTTGAAAATGATATTCCGATATGTTCTGTGTATGGTGACATTCACAAGACGCCGCAGGGAGAATACTACTGTACTGGAGAACAGCGTACCGGATGTATGTTTTGCGGATTTGGGGCGCATTTGGAAGCGGAACCGAACAGGTTTCAGCGGATGGCGGCAACACATCCAAAACACTATGAAATCTGTATGAATCTGGAAAACAATGGCGTGAAGTACCGCGACGCACTGGCGGCTTGCGGAATACCAACAGAAACGTGGAAGGATATTGGACAAATGAGCCTATGGGAATACATGGAGGAATCAGAATGAAAATCGGACTGATTGACGTGGACGGGCATCATTTTCCCAATCTTCCACTAATGAAACTATCCGCATGGCATAAACGGCAGGGAGATAGCGTTGAGTGGTATTCTCCGATGTTCAGCGGTCATATGGACAGAGTGTATAAGAGCAAGGTGTTCAGTTTCACTCCTGATTATCCGTACTACATAGATGCAGATTGCGTAATCAGGGGGGGCAGTGGGTATTGTATAAAATCAGAAAATGGCAAAGAAGTATATCACAAAGAAAGTGATCGCCAGTTACCACATGAGATAGAACATATCTATCCTGACTATACTCTTTATCCCGAACTTACGAAAGATACAGCCTATGGATTTATGAGCCGTGGTTGCCCAAGAGGTTGTAGTTTCTGTCATGTCGGAACAAAAGAAGGAAGATCTGCATACAAAGCAGCTGATTTATCAGAGTTTTGGAACGGTCAGAAAAATGTTGTCCTGCTTGACCCGAACCCGATAGCGTGCCGCGAATGGAAAGATATTTTGCAACAGCTCATTGACAGCGGCGCATGGGTGGACTTTTCACAGGGAGTCGACATTCGTCTTATGACCGAAGAAAAGGCACAGATGATAAAACGGATAAAGATAAAGCGGATCCATTTTGCATGGGACAGGTACGAGGATAAAGAAAAAATTATTCCAAAGTTCCGGATGTTCAAGGAAATGACGGGATGGGACAAACGCAAACTGACCGTGTATGTGCTGACAAATTTTGATACCACGATTGAACAGGACTTGGAGCGTATTTATACACTGCGGGAACTTGGATACTGGCCCTATGTGATGATATACAACAAGCAAAATACAAAACCTGCAGATACAGTCAGGAAACTGCAAAGATGGGTAAATATGAGAGCCATATTTGAAACAATACCGAAATTTGAAGATTACAAACCCTAAACAGGAAGGTAAGGGTGAATCAAAATGTCAATGAAAGCAGATGAAATTATCAAATTACGCAACGAGGGCATGGCATATGCCCTCAAGGTTGCACAGGAAGATGGGATTGAAGGATTGGAGAGACAGGTAAAACTCCGTAATCTTCTCAGAGTAAGCATAAAGTTTACAGCAGAGGAAATCGACCAGTCAATCGACAGCATAAGCGAGCGAGTGTACAACAATATGCTCACGATCGCCTATGCGGTACTGCATGATGTGTTCGGATACGGCGAGAAACGCCTGATGCGATTTAAGGAAATGTTCGACCGAAAGACATTCTTTGTCGGGGATTTCGACCCGAAGGGCAGACATTATGCCAGATTCGAGACATACGCTGAGGAAGCAAACAGGCTGTATAACCTTGGAATCAACATGGATAAGGTAAAGGAATCTCAGGGGTTCAACGACCTGTCGCAGAGAGCATATGTCGCACAGGACTTAATCATTAAGATTCTGAAAGAGAAAGGTTTTACAGAAGCGCTAGAAGCAGTGCAGAAAGAAATAAATCCGCGACCGGCAAGGCAAAGCAAGAAACAGCGGCAGAGAAACGAAAGCAGGCAGGAATCTGACCGGCATAACCGGTTCTACATAGACGACACATACGAATTGAATATTGAATACTGGTTCAATGTGTTCGGCCTTGCTATGGCAAATAACGGGATTGATGCTGAAAAACTGGTTTCGATATGGGAGGAAACTAACAAATTGGACGAGAGTATTGCGGACGGAAAACAGACGCTTGAGCAGGTTAAGGATAAACTGCTTGATGCGGCAGGGATTGTGTGTGAGTTTACAAAGGCAGAGGATGCTGTGGTAAACCAGTGAGGTGTCGAAAGAGATAGAGGTGATGGTATGACAGACGTACAGAAAGCAATTGAAATATTGCAAAATTCAGTGTGGACTCTGGTTGATGATGGATTACCGGAAAAAGATGTAAAAGTGCTTATAACAGCGGAAGGCAAAACGAGTGGAGAACGTATCGTTAAAATAAGTGCTTATACTACGTCTTATTATGGATTTGAATATTGGATGGAACCTTTCAGGTATTTTTCTGATAATTACAGAGTAGTTGCGTGGAGGCCACTTCCGGAACCATACCGGGAACCAGAGGAATAAATAAAACCAACACCCGCCAGATCATGTTGTTTTTTGGCGAACGCAAACAGGAGGGGCAGAGAAATGGATTTTTATGATTGCAAGTATGTGAACGTAGTTCCGGGAATATATGGGAACGAGTATACAGAAAGTTATATGTGCATGGCGACAAATGGAGACTGTAATTGTTGCCAGTGTACGCTGACAGAGGAAGAAGCTGACGAGCTTTTTAATCAGCTTTTGCTGAATGAAAAAGAACGTACTGTTGAAACTGTTGAGGATAATTCAGATGGAGCAGGCGAAATGCCATTCCAGTAATTTAACAGATTGCTGATTCTGGCGAGTAGAAGGAAGAAAGGCAAATAAAGGAGCGGAGGCAACCAATATGAAAAAGATGAACTCGGATGAAATCAAAGCTTATGAAATTAGTTTTGCAAAGGCACGTTACGAACACATGAAAAAATATTCTGTACCGGCGAAAGATCCAGTCGATTTTTTAGAAAAATACACAAAAAAAGGCTATGGTGCAGAAAGAGGAAAAGAATATCAAGAATCAAGGATTGAATCAGCGTACGAGGATTTAGAAAAATTCGGTTATTGTATGCTTCCTGATAGCAGTTCTAAAACCGGAGAAATCGTAACATGGTATCCGAAATCATAAAAATAATGGTAATTTTGAGTTGAAATTTGATTGATTTTGGCAAAGATAAGAAAGGTGGAACAGCAAAAGGAAAATATGAATATTGGCTCACTGAGGAAGGAATGGCCATTCAGCATAAAACGGTATGGGTCTTCAGCAATGTAACGGGAGGTGAATTTTGTGCCTGAAATCTTGCAGAAAAAGGAAAGAACAGCGGATAAAGCGCACATATGCGATTATTGCGGCGGCACGATTGAAAAAGGTGAAATTTACGAATACGCGAAATTAACATCTTGTGGAGAGATTTACGAATGGAAAAACCATGAGAAATGCGGATTCATAGCACAAGAATTGTGGGATTACATCGACCCGGACGATGGAATGACAGCAGAAGATTTTCAAGACGGTTGCCGGGAATTTTGTCAAACCTTTGTCTGCCCTGATTGCGATCAGTATAATAAGGAGTTTAGGGACTGCGAGAAAGATGAAATTTACTGCACAGATAAGATATATGATTTCCTGCAATCCTATGAATTATACAGAGAGCGCAGAGAGGGTTGCTTTGAATTTTGGAAGTGCAGGAAAAGGGAGGTATAAAGCGTGATTAAAGATATATTCGGAGCAATTGGAGTATTTACCGTTTTTCTCGTAGTATGGGTAATAATTATATATGTTGCTCAATTCATTCACGAATTTATTGACGGCAAAAAATATGAACACCAATATAAACATAGATTTGACAAGCCGCCGACAGCAAAATGCTATTGCGCTGATTGCAAATACTGGTGGAAAGAGAACGGAAGTTGCTCGCAGTTTACAGGCTATCACACTGCTGATTGTTGGTTTTGTTGGAAAGCTGAACCAATGAACCACCATGAATATAATCGCAGAGAAAGTTTTAGCGCGGAGGATTAATTAATGGAGACGCAAAAAGCGATTGATGTAATAAACAGCATTGATTTCAGTGATATTCATTTTTCGAGCAGTAATCAATTAATTGAGGCTGTCGAAGCAAGAGAAGCACTTGTTGAATTGGCAAAAAGCAGACTGCCTAAAAAGCCGATATTCCAACATAGGGAATCAGTTGCATTTTATGATTATGCGGGCGGTCACGGCGAAGCGAAAGTTGAAAGATATGCTGACTGGACTTGCCCGGTATGCGGTTGGTTCGTTGGTGAACAGTATGTGCCGCGAAAGCATAATCAGCAGAAAAGTAACTTTTGTTCACAGTGCGGGCAGATGATTGATTGGAGCGAACTTGATGATGAATCATATAAAAAGTCGCGAGAATTATGGATGGCGGCAAAGAAAGGAGATTTAATTGGAGACACAGAAAGCACTTGAAAAGCACATAGAAGAATGTAAGCACAGAATAGAGATTGCAAAAGAGTGTATGTTGTTGCATAAGGATGTGGGCGCGTCGTCTTGCATGGACAATATCAAAGAATGGGAGACAGTCATATTAGCCTTGGAAAAACAGATACCCAAAAAAGCGAAAGAAGATACAGAGGAATCTGTGAGGTATTGCAAAGTGTATATATGTCCTTCATGTGGTGAAAAGTTCACAGGTGGAAGCTTAAGTAATAACTGCTATCACTGTGGACAAACTTTCGATTGGAGAGGTTGGGAATGATTTAATGTTGTGGAGGAATGTCATGAAATATCACAACATAACAAAGGACGACATGCTCAACGGCGACGGCCTGCGTGTTGTCCTGTGGGTGGCCGGGTGCAGCCATCATTGTAAGAATTGTCAGAATCCGGTCACATGGAATCCTGACGATGGACTGGAATTTACAGGAGAAACAAAGCAGGAGATTTTCACGGAACTGAGAAAATCTTATGTTTCTGGAATCACATTCAGCGGCGGTGACCCGCTCCACGCTCTCAATGTACAGGAAGTGACGCGTTTGGCAAAAGAAATCCGCGAGAACTTCCCGGATAAAACTATCTGGATTTATACCGGATTTTTATGGAGCGAGATCAAACATCTTGAGATTATGAAATTCGCGGATGTGGTCGTGGATGGCAAATACGTAGAGGAACTGCGGGACACGCAACTGTACTGGCGTGGCAGTTCCAATCAGCGTGTGATTGATGTGAGAAAGAGTCTGGAAACCGGGAAAGTAGTATTGCATTGCGAATAGGAGGAAAGCATGAGTATAGAAATATTTGAGGATTGCAAGGAGAAGTTAAAAGTAAAGTATATCGACAGCGAAATGAAGCCGCTTGGATATGTGGGCGGCAAGTCTGACTGGATAGACCTCAGATCAGCAGAGAACATAGAGCTGAAAGCAGGAGATTTCTACATCATCAATCTTGGTGTGGCAATTCAGCTCCCCGCGGGATATGAGGCGTACATTGTGCCGAGAAGTTCTACATTCAAGAATTACGGAATCGAACAGACAAACAGCGTGGGAATCATTGACGAGACATACTGCGGAGATGAAGACTGGTGGAAAATGCCGGTACGCGCCACAAGAGACACGGTTATTCACAAGAACGACCGGATATGTCAGTTCCGGATTATGAAGCATCAGCCGAAATTGTTTTTTGAAACAGTCGACTCTCTCGGCAACGACAGTCGGGGAGGTTTCGGAAGTACAGGGAGGGAATAGTGAAGATATTTTTTGAAGAATCTGTAGAAAAGGAAATACTCTCAAGAACGCTTGGAAGAATAGGCGGTGCTTGTCCGGAAATTTTTGGAATAGAAATGGAAAGTTGTACCGGAAAATGTGAGCAGTGCTGGGAGACAGCTTTGGGGAAAATGGAGATTAGTCATGAAGAATACAATATCAGACTTGAATAACTACCTGTTTGAGCAGTTGGAACGCCTGCAGGATGACGAACTGGACGAAGCCGGACTTGAAAAGGAAATCAGGCGGAGCGAGGCTGTTCAGAAGGTCGCGGAAACCATTATCAGTAATGGAAATCTTGCATTAAGAGCAATGAAACTTCTTGATGACTGCGGGGACGATAGGAAAATCGACATTCCCCTGCTTGGAATCACTGGAAAGGATGACAAATGAGCAGGCATGTATATACAGAAGAGGAACGGAAATTCCTGGAAGCGTTTATTCCCGGGCATATGCGTAAGGAAATACGGGAAGCATTTAACAATCGTTTTGGATGCAATATTTCAGTAGGAGCAGTAAAGGCATATATGGCACACCACAAGATCAGGAATGGTATTGTAAAAGTTTTTCCCAAGGGACACACCCCTGCGAATAAAGGAAAGAAAATGGCTGATTCAAAAACACGAAAACCTGTCGGGACTGAATATGTCGGCCCAAACGGATATATCAAAATCAAAATTGCCGAACCGGATAAGTGGGTGCCAAAGCAACGTTATATTTGGGAGAAAATCAACGGCCCAGTACCCGATGGATATGTAGTCGCTTTTCGCGATAACAACAATCAGAATATGGACATAAACAATTTAATGCTGATTTCTAAAGCAGAGAGATTGGTGATGAATCAGTTTTATAACAAGTGTCCTGGGGAACTGAAAGACACGGCATTACTCTTAGCGGATTTAAGGATAGCAACAGGAAAGAGAAGAAAGGAGATAAAGAATGAAAATCATTAAAGCAGGATATGAGATCATGACAGCAATCTCTCCCGGCGGGATTACGGAGCTGAAGTTTATCGAGCGTGTCGGTCGGACGTGCTACAAGTCCGAGAATAAGATCACAGAGGATGGCGAATCTGCAAAGCGGTTTGTCCGGATGTTAATCGAGAAGGGCCATGAGGCCATGCTGGAACACAGTATCCTGACGGTACGGTTTATCGTGGACCGCGGAATCTCACACGAGATCGTGCGGCACCGGATTGCCAGTTTTGCACAGGAGAGCACGCGATACTGCGATTACTCAAAGGACAAATTTGGGAATGAAATTACAGTGATTAAGCCGTGTGATATACGAAATGACATGGAATACATACGGTGGCGGGCAAGCTGTGAAGAGGCAGAGAGAGCCTACTTTGCCCTGCTGGATTACGGCGCAACGCCGCAGATCGCCCGGTCGGTACTGCCAAACAGCCTGAAAACCGAGCTTGTCATGACCGCAAATTACCGGGAGTGGCGGAACTTTTTCCGGCTGAGAACCACCAGAGCCGCGCACCCGCAGATGCGGGAAGTGGCAGTGCCATTGCTGAACGAACTGAAAGAACGAATCCCAGTGGTGTTTGATGATATAAAACCAGAGGAGTGAATTATGGAAAAATATGTCGTAGAGAAAGAGTTTACTTACAAACAATTAAAATGCGTTGTTGTTATAGGCCCGACAGCTTACCGTTGCGGCTATATTGGCGTTGGCAAGAGCCATCCGTTATACGGGAAACGTTGCGGTGACTACTTAGACATCAAAAAAGCAGATATTGGAGACAGGGAAGTGAGTGGGGTTCTTCCTTTATTGTTTGCATTTCTTGATGATGATGAAAGAGCAAAAATTGAATTGTATTTTAATGTACATGGCGGAATTACGTATGCGAACGGCGGAGAAAACAGCAAATATCCAATCAAAAGCGATTTGTGGTGGTTTGGATTTGATTGCGCTCACGCCGGGGACGTGAGAGATTACAAAACTGTAAAGGAACTATTTTCCGAAAAAGAAACTCTGAAACGCATTGAAAAGTTAGAACAAATTGACAAAATGCATCCGATAGAAAGCGATTCCATCAGAAGTGTGGAATATGTGGCAGAGGAATGTAAGAAGCTTGCAGATCAACTAATGGAATTCTTATAATGATTGTAGAAGAAAGGCGATTATGAATAACAGAAGCTGGTTCAAAGGAATACAGAGATGTGATAGCAAGTGGGTGGAAGGGTTTTTCAGTATTGAGCTTAGGTATCATATTATTACAAACCCAATCAAAAACGAGATTTATTTAATTAGGCCGGAAACTCTTTGCCAGTCTATAGGATACAGGGACTGTGCAAGGCGGAGAGCATTTGAACATGATATTGTGATTTATGAAGTGAACGGAATTGAACACAAAGGAGAGATTATTTACCATGACGGGAAATTTGAAATTGCCTGGTTTAAAAACCACGCTTTCAGACCTGATGTAGATTTCTGGTTCAAGAACAGAGAAGTAAAGATAATTGGAAACAAATTTGATTCAAAAAGTGAATAACTAAAAAGAAAGGAGTCAGGAGCGGTGGCCGCCGAAACGGGATTCCCGGCTCCTTTTCATTATGGACGATGTATTGAAATATGCCATCGAAAATGGTATGATTGACATGACATACATCCGAGAACAAATTGAAATGAACAAAAGAAAGGAATTACTAGAGAAACACCCATACAAGATATGGGAAGGAAAGGACGGTAAGTGGTATACATATCTACCAGATGTCGGAAAAGGCAGACGTCTGATTAAAAGGAAATCGTTGCAGGGCATAGAAGATGCTGTTATTGATCAGATCAAAGAGTGTGAGGAAAACCCGACAATAGCTGAAGTATTTGAAGAATGGAACAGCAGAAGATTGGAACTCAAGAAAATCTGCAAGGCAACATACGATCGCGATGTTACGTGCTTCAAAAAGTATTATTCAGAGTTTGGAAACAAAAAAATAAAAACCGTAAAAAAGGATGAAATTGTGGATTTTCTTGAAGAAAAGATCGCAGAATTTGATTTGTCAGCGAAAGCATTCAGCGGACTATTGAGCATCACAAAAAGATTCTTGAAATTTGCCAAGAAAAAGGGATATATTCAGTTTTCTGTAGAAGAATCTTTAGACGATATGGATTTAACGGAAGTTTCGTTCAGAAGAACGGTTAAAGATGATTCGGACGAAGTCTTCAGTGAGCCGGAGACAGATAAAATTATTGAGTATCTAAAGAAAAACTTGGACATTTGGAATACAGGTCTTTTGCTTATGTTTGTTACTGGTGTGAGGGTTGGGGAACTTTCAACTTTGAAGCACGAGGATTTTACTGTCGACTCCGTAAAGATCAGAAGGACAGAAACATCATACTTTGATGAAAACGGAAAGAAAATTTACGAAGTTAAAGATTTTCCAAAAACAAAAGCCGGGATCCGAGATGTCATAATTCCGTATGATTACAGATGGATTCTGGACAGGATAAAGCTATTCAACCCATGGGGCGAATATGTATTTGTCAATAAAAAAGGAAGGAGAATGACAAATAACTGCTTCAGAAACAGGCTATATAGAATCTGCGATAAACTGAGAATTAAAAGAAGATCGACACATAAGATTAGGAAGACATATGGAAGCATACTGCTTGACAATAACATTGACAATCGCCTCATTATTAATCAAATGGGACACACAGATATTATTACCACAGAAACAAAATATCATAGGGATAGGCGTACAAGAGATAAAAAGAGTAGTATAATAAGCAATATACCAGATTTTAAAATAAACCACGCTTGATTGCCCTACGCAATAATCAAAAAGGTAATCAAAGGTAATCAAAGAAAAATGAAAAAAACATTGAATTTAAGCGGAAAATCAAGGTTTGAACAGGGGTTCGAGTCCCCCTATCTCCATTTAAGAGAGTGTTGAAAACCTTGAGAAATCAAGGTTTTTTTCGTGTCCAAAATAAACCGGTAATCAAAAGGTAATCAAAAAGGTAATCACGTAAGAAGGGAGGGTTCCCGGATGTATGTTGACTCATATTTGAGTTTTGAGTATTTGGCGGAAAGTTCTTCAGCCAGAGACTAAAAATTGAAATATGGGGCAAATAAACTGCTCTCATGGCAAATTATAAAGAAGATAATTGGGGAAATTTGATTGTACACTAAAGATGACCGAATGAAGTTGTTTTTAGTGTGCTTTTTATTTGGGAGGGATTATGTACGAAGGGATTCATACAGATTTTGATGTGATGAAAGAATTTTTAATTGCAGGCTGTGAACTGGATGGAAAGTATGACATTCCAAAACTTCATCCAATAAATATAATTCCAAAAGCCACGATTGATTTTGCAGAATCATTTTCAAGGAAAATTAAAAACCATAGAGATTTAGTTGTAAATTTTTACATTACGGATGCACAATTTACCAGACTATGGAACGACATATCGAAATATTTGGAACATTTATCTTATTTTCAAGCAACGATTTCACCAGATTTTTCTATTGCTTTAGGGGAAAATGGGATGCCGTTTCCTTTAAATTTATACAACAAATATAGAAACCATGCGATTTCTGCATATTTGCAATCGCAAGGTATAAAGGTTATCCCATCAGTATCAATTGGAGACAAGGCAAGTTATGACTGGATTTTCGATGGCCTCCCTCGACACAGCACACTTTCAGTCTGCACAAACGGAAGAGTCCGGTCAAAAGCCGCACGTCTGGAATTTTGCGAAGGATTCTACGAGATGTGCCGCCGCCTTGAGCCGCTGAGAGTTGTGATTGTCGGCAGGGTGCCGGAGGAACTTGAAAGCCCGGTAGAGATTATTAATCTCAAGAGCAGGAACCAACAGATCAACGAGAGGTTTAAGGAGAAGGAAAAGGAGAATAAACATGGTTTGCAAGTGTAAAAGATGTGGGAAAGAGATAAATCATGACGGAGAGTATTGCGTTGACTGCCCATGTAAAGGTATGCAGGAAATTTTTCAGAAATATCCGGATGTAAAGCAGGCGTTCAAAGAATCTATTGATGAAATGAAGAAGCCGGAGAACATGAAGAAAATGGTTGATGATACAGTACGATTTATGACTACTGTTCAGGGATTGCAGGAAAGGGCAAGGAAAGAGAAATAACCGCAAAGGTGTATACAACAAACGACGGTAAATAATGAAAATTAAAGGAGAATTTTATGAAAGGTTTATATTCGTTTTGGGTTTGGCTAAAAGAAATTTTTGGTTTTGGAAATTTGGGAGCAATACACGCTTTTTTCTTCGATGATATCAATGAGGAAAAAGATGATAAGGAAGCCGGCTAACTATCGTCCTTTTTCTTTGCGCTGAAAGGTGTATGCAAATATTTGATGCGGCAGTGGTAGAATAAGAGTATAGAAAAGGGGGCGAAAATATGGTATCAAGGTATTCTTTTAACTGTAAAACGTGTGGAAAAGAATTTGCGATAAAGGGATATTGGTTTAACCAAATAGTATTACACCAATATCTTGACTATAAGTGGTTATTGCATTGCATTTTCTGTCACTGGAAAAAACCGAGCAGAAAAGAAATAAAATATTTTTCCAAAATGACATTGATTTGGATTCCGCTTATCATTTTGCAAATTATAGATATCCCTATATCGCTTATAAAATGGTATTTATGACTGCATCACCGCCAAAAGGTGTATACAACATTCTTACCGTTTTGCGGTAAAATGTTAGTATATAAAAAAGGAGATTAGGAATATGGTTGATTTGAAGACTGCAATAAATGAATTAAATACGGGGAGCGTCGAGTTTACATATAAAAATGATGGTGGATGCACAACAGTTGGAGAGGTTGTTATATTTTTGGAAAGATTACAAGAATTTGAAAATATAGGGATTGAACCAGATGAAATAACAGAGAAGCTATCTTGTTGTGGGGTTGAACAAGAGAAAAATATGGATTATATTATGAAAATAAATATGTGGTTTGTTGATACGTATATGGAAGATTTACTAAGCCGATTTTGTATTGATAACACGGATAATTCGACGGAAAGTTTTATGAAATTATCTGATATATTCAGAAGAATTTATGAAGAAGAAAACAAAAAATATCCTTTGCTTTGGTGCGATTATGTGTCTATCGAGGAATAAATTAGGATTTGAAAATGTGCGATAAAATAAAGGAGAAAGAGATGCGGGAGGCAGGAGGTATGATGATTAAAGAAATCGTAAACAAAGCGTCAAATGTTTTTGAACTTGACGTGATAAGTTATACTCCATTTGCGTCAAGTGTTATTTTTGTTCGGACTGCAAATAAAGGAGATACAAAAGTAACTTTTGACAATCTTGGGAATATAGGCATAGAGTATACAAGCATAAATCATATAACCGAAGAATATGAAAGAGGGAAACACCTATGAACCGTTGGCGTGAATACAACAAGAAAGAGAGGTAATCAGAATGGGAAAACATCATAATATAAAAATACTGCCGGAATATTTCAATCAGGTCGTTTCTGGTAATAAGCGTTTTGAGATAAGGAAAAACGACCGTGATTATCAGGTTGGCGATACAGTAACGTTGGAAGAATGGAAGTCGGAAAACGGATACACAGGAAATGCAATCACCATCGAAATACGGTATCTGCTGAAAGACTGCCCGGAATACGGACTCATGCCGGGATATTGCATATTTAGTTGGTAGGACACGAATATAACAGGAGGAAAACTTATGGAGAAAAAATGTGAGAATTGCGTATTTTGTACTGAAAAGCCAGAACAGTTATCATTTTTGCCAAATGACTGGATATGCGGATATTCCATGTCAAAATGGTTTAATTATTGGCCGCCCACAGGCGTTTGTGAGCATTATTCAGAGCCAACAGGAAGAACGGTGGAAGAAGTCTTGGGTGAGCGTGGAAAGCAGGCGTATGAAGGCTTAAAAATGCTGTTAAACGCCATGTGGGGAAATAATTCATCTGATGAATACATTGAGAAATTTCTGCAAGAAGATAGCGCGATTCTTGAAAAGTATGAGGGTTTCATTCAGGATAAGAAATAGGAAAATAAAACAAATACGCGAATTGCGCGAAAGAGAGGCATAAGGTGTGAAAGAATTAAAAGAACTACAGATTGCGTTACATTGCATGAAATTTCAGGCCGAAATAGAAGTCTGCGAAGGATGTAGCGAATACGAAACCTGCACCCATCTTACCAGAAAAGAAGTGGCAAGAACTTGTATTTCTGCGCTTGAAAAACAGATACCCACAAAACCCGTCATAAAGCTGGATAAATATGCTGACGTAATACAACATTACTACTGTCCTAATTGCGGACGATATTTTGGACAAAGAGGAATGCACAATGTAATTTTGTTCAATAAAGAAAGATTTTGTCAAGGTGAAGGGTGTGGACAGGCTATTGACTGGACTGCGGAAGACTGACAGATTGATATAATATCATAGGCGGTGACATAAGTCCTTACCAGAACGGAGGCGCAAGGCATGTCTGCATATACGGTATCAAAAGACCAGAAATCCGGCTTGTGGTATGCACACGCGAAAGGATACAGGCACATACCTGTTTTCGGAAGTCTATCTGAAAGAAAAAGCGATGCTATGGAATATGCGAAGATGTATAACAATCTCCCGAACAGGGTTGAGGAAATTGAGAGGAAAAGGAAAGAATCTTACCTTAAATATTTAGCTGAGGATTAACTAATTAAAGAAAGGAAGTGGCGCAATGGGAACCACAACATCTTCCTATCAGCGCAAGAAGCGTGAGAAAGAGAGTCAGAAAAACCGGCGCAAGAGACAGCCAAGGATTTCGGGATGGTACACTCCCGGTACACAACTTGGCGGAGGTGGAACCGGGGCAGACGGAGTTTGATTCAGGCGGCTGTTTGGCCGCCCTTATTTTTTATAACTAAAAACCTGTCTAAAAAACTTGAAATACCACGCTTAGTGTGGTATAATGGAACCATAGAAAGGAAGGAAGACTTATGACAATAAATGAGATTGTTTCATATTCCGGCCTTACCAAGGCGGCGTTCTCAAGGTTATATAAGATTCCGATAAGAACGCTGGAAGACTGGACAGCAGGACGCAAGCAACCGAGGAACGATTACGTGTTCTATTTGTTGGAACGGGTCGTGAGATACGACAGGGAAAATGGTTTTCTGGACATAACTATCGACAGGCAGATTGAGGAAGCGGAAAGTGCGGAGACAGAGGAAGAGATTATAAACAACAGATTTCTTTAGAAAGGAGATAAATTTATGAAAAAGATTGCAACGACACAACTAATCAGTACAGAAGAAGAAATTTATTTTAATGAATATGAGGACGGGAGCTATAAAAAGGTTATCGACGAGATCGAGACAGACAGCAGTCTGGGGGAACTGCAGGAGCTGATCGACACGGGAAAATACCGGGTAACGGAGTTGACATGGTGATGAAGCGTCAGGAATATATAGAACTGTTTAGCGGCGCCGATCTGTCGGCGCTGTCTCCGCGGCAAAAACAGTATGCAGAAAGTTTGTTAAATGGAATGAGTGTATCGGAAACTGCGCAAACACTTGGAACTTCCAAACAAAATGTGTCACAAGTTTTGAAAAATGCAGCTAATAGTATAAAATCAGGAAAACGAACAAAAGGAAAAACTTTTGATTACAGCGCCGCTGAATTTCCGCAATATGCAGAAAATATTAGGATACTCACGGCTGATGAACTGGTCGCGTATGCTTACCGCGCATGTGGGTATACCAATGCAGAAGTCGGAGAGAAGATCGAAAAAAAGGAAATGGCAGTCGCGACATTAGCCATGAAAGCAAGATATAAACTGCAAGGGGAAGAACCGCCAAGCAGAAAATGGAAACAAGACAATTACGAGAAAGTTTTAGATGACGCAAAAAAATGGAGAAGAGAACATCCAGAGAAATGTCGGGAATGGGCGGAAAGATGGAGATCCGAAAATGCTGAGAAGGATAAAAAATATAAACATGAGTATTACATGAAAAACAGGGAGAGAGTGCTAAAAAAACGAAAAGAGTATTACGAAGAAAATAAGGAAGAAATATTAGAGAAGAAAAAGGCTGAAAGACGGAAGCGGAGACAGCAAAAGAAGAATGTAGAGCCGGAATAACCCGGCTCCATTTTTACGCCGTCCTGTTTCCGCCCCGATCAATTCCATACGGCTCTGTGGCAAATATCGCTTGACCGGTATACAGCACCTCGATCTCCACGCCGCGACCGTTGCGGAGCGTGAAGTATGTACCGTCACCCGGGATGTCCGTCACAGCCACCAAGGTAAAGCCCACCAGGGAGGAAAAGTCTGCTGCGTTTCGCTTTTGCTTCATGATCCTGCCTCCTTTCTTCTTTTTATATAATATAACGAAAAAGGAGACGATTTGAGACGGAAAAAGATATTGATTTTTAAAATTAGATGCGCTACAATTTAAACAAGTTATCTGAGGTGACAAATTCCGTTGCAGCCACGCGCCCACAGGGCTAAAAGAGATGCAGGAGCCGCGACGCCTGCCGGATAGCAGATAAAAACCCGGGTCAGTTCCCGGGTTTGTCAGTTTCACGATTCAACGGTTTACGCTGTGGGTTTATTTGGGCAATATGCCCGGAGCAGCGACAGCACACACTCCAATTCCTGAATTTGTGCTGAGAGCTGAAGCATTGCGGCAAAACCATCAATAGCATTTCGCTCATAACTACATAATGAGTCGCTGTTCATTCGTGTTTGAGTCTCAACAAAATCAAGCTGCTTCTCACGCTCTTTATGCTTAACCTCAAGGCGTGATTCAAAAAGTTTAATAATATCTTCCATTTCAAATCCTCCATTCGAAATATCGTCATTTTGACGTTTTCAGTGTTTACGCTGTGCAGCTATTCGTGCAGATTTTCATGGCCGTCCTTCGCGATGATCGCAAGGACGCGATCGATCTTTTCTGTCTGGATTTTACTCCAATCTGTCTGCTTGATTGCCTGCAAAACTTCTCTCCTGTGATTCTCAGCGTTCACTTCATCTTCAAGGCTCTGTGCCCAATACTCAAGGCATTTGAAACCGTCGGAAGAATATTCGTGTCCGTCTTTCTTATACCTTGTTCCATCAACAATTAACATGCCTTTCGGAGTTTTGCGTTCAACGATCTCAACAGAACGAACTCCTTTTCTACGCCAAACGATCACTTTATCTCCAACATTGATTTTATCTGAATCAAAATCAAACATCTGAATCACCTCTTTCCCATTGTATTTATTATACCAACATTCCAAGGCTTAGTAAAGTCTCAGAACGCCACCGACGGCCCTTTGCGCTACATTCAGCGCTGACATATCCGGATCTTTATCCAGCCGCGCAAGCCGCACAAGCCCGTGCCGAATCTCCCAACGCCAGTGCTGACGCGCTCCAGAGAGCTTGTCAAAGTTTCCTAGGAAGCGCCCGGAATCATTACAAGCGCTATACCTATGACCACCCACGCCGCGACGAATACGGATGACTGAGGCGGTCATGGTAACCACCTCTTATATCCGATCTCGCGAAGAAATGCCTCATGTTTCCGGTTGACAGCTTCCTCATGTGCATCCAGGCGGAGCTTGTCCGCGGTTGCCATCACGCCATAGCAATGGTAATAGCCGTAGTCCTCAACTTGCGCGGAATACTGCGGAAGTGTTTCCAGAAGAGCGTCAAACGCTTTCATATTCGCGACACACTCCGGAAATCCCAGGTGAAAGCATACCTGCAGCCCGTCAACCACTGGGCCGTTAATCAGATCACCGAACGTCACCGGTTCATACTCAACATCATTTTCATCCAAAAATTTAATAATTTCCTGCATTGTAATACCTCCTATTTTATTTTTTAGGGAAATCCGCTCTTGCCTGCTGACGGCTGCCGGACTGGACCGGAAGAGCGAAGAATTTTAGATCCGCGTACATCTGTTATATGTTCCGTCAGGCCACCTTACAAACTTTCCGTTTGTGTCGTCGCCGTAAAACCTAAAGCCAAACCAGACCTCATCATCTTCGGAAAGTTTTCTTTCCGTCACAACACAATTCATTTTGTCGCCCTGATAAATTCTGCCAATCACCTCTAAAGCTGCCCGTTTAGCATCTTCAAATGTTTTATACATATTTTTACCCTCCATGTTTTTTTCTGGCCCTCACGAGCTGATCAGCGCCGGAGGGAGTCGAACCCTCCGAGAAGCCGCCGCGCCGGATTAAATATATTTTCTGCTGACAATCTCGCCAGTTCCGGTTTTAAAATGTTTTTTAAATGCAGGTCCGTTTTCCGGAAATACATAGTAAACTTTTTCGACTGGTCTTCCGTTAATATATCCCGTCCACGCCCACAGCTTTTTGTATTTCCTTGTCTCGCATGTTCTCATTCTTTCATTTTTCCCTTCTCCCGAAATACCGGAAATTTATGTCGCCGGAATCCAGCAGGCTTCTGCTTCTGACTGCGGAATGATTTCTCGCAGATCCTCAAAACTGTTTACGTCTGCGTGTGATACTGGCTCAAAATCCCCACCCACGTCCCAGAAGAGCGACGCCTGAATCAGCACGTCGGGCCGCGTAGAACGCGCCACAATCGCACGTTTGCGCCCTGCCGGAAGCTGAACGCGCTAATTTTACCGGCTTCCAGAGCCTCATACAGCGCTCTGTATGGCCGTTCGTGTTCTGCTTCCATCTGCTCCGCGGCCGCTTCCTTTTCGCCGTTCAACGAGAAAGCCAGGTCAACCCACAGGTCTAAGTCAAGAGCGGGTAAAACTGCTTTGTTCATCTTGTTGCCCCCCCCCCGAAACGTAAATTTTTAATTTGGCACTTCTGCCGATACCGCCGCCCGGAAGTGAACCGGGCTTGTATCCTCTGCGACGGTTAATCGTAAAAACCGTATGACTCCATATAGCTGATTTGTCTTTTTATCGTTTCTTCTTCGCTTGTATAATCCGCTTCTGCTTCTTCTTTTGTCCATTTCTCCAGTGAGTAGTGGACCTCTCCGTTGATGCAATACCACTTTTCACCGTTTTCGTCTGTATATTCACTTGTGTAATAGATTTCTGACATTTCTTTCCCTCCTATGATTATTTGATTTTGTTTTTCCCAACCTCCCCGCCGTGCGGGGAAAACGTTCAAGACTTAATGGGCTATTTAACGTCATCTTGACGACTCAGGTATTTTCTTCAAACCATTTCTCCGTTTCAGCGCGTTCTTTCAGATATTTTTCCCGATCATTAAACATTGTCAATGTTGTATCACCCTCGCACCATGTATAAATCAGCATTTCCGCATCATTAAAACCGAAACCAGAATAATAAAAACCGTATGGTGCATAGTTCAAACTGAGTTTTTCTTTATCTCTATACCATGTATCGAGATTGTCACCGATAAATCCGCGAAACATGCAGTTGCCTTTTTTATCTGTATCTTCTTCGCCAAAATAAGAATTTATGTATTTTGCCGTATCTGTTTTGACCTGCGGAAAAGCTGAAAAATCAAACGGAATAATATCAAATTTAAGTTCGCGGTATTCGCTTAAAGTTATTTTCCCGGTATAATAATCATTAGCTGCTTTTTCCAGAATCTCATGCATTTCATTTCTTGTGCATCTTATAATCATCTAAATACCTCCTATATGCTTTTTTTGTGATAGTTTCCAACGCCCCCGCAGGGGCCGCTCTCGGCCTGATGGCTGTTTATACTCGCCGAGTCGAGTTATTATGCAGTTTTGAGGATCTCTGATGGGTCAATGTGGAAGATAAAACCGTGTTTAAACTTTGAGTAGTACCCGCCCAGATTTTTCATTTTCCTGTTTTCTGTGATATATTCGTCCTTGGAGAGCGTTTCTTGTATACGGACAACCCAGAGCGTCGAACCGTCTCTCGTATCTTCTCCACGTGTGATTTTGTATGTGTATCCAGACTTTTCCGGAATCTCTGCGGGGCCTTCCGCGGATTTTTCAGCGGCTTTCTTCGTTTTTGCCGGGGCTGTACGCGTCTTTTTAATTCGCGCTGTCTTCGGCACAATTTTTACATCCTCTCCGTTGTTGCGGAGACAGCCAAAGTAATAAAAATCTACGTCAAAATAATCAATCATTCCATCACAATCGTGATAGTTGTATGATTTTACAAACGCATCGACATCATCAGCAACCGATTTTGTAACCTCGTTCAGACACTTGTAAAAATTTCCGTGTTCTTCCCACGCCTGCGTGATTGCTTCTGTTAATTCTGCATTTGTCCAGCTGTCTTTTGTAAAAATGTTATTACGATACAGTTTTCGCCAGAGCGCGAGCCGGTCGTCTTCCGTCAGTTCGTTGATTGTTTTATAGATTTCAACCGGACTTTCTTTCATTTCAACATGCAGCTCCTGACACATTGACGCGTATGACGTGCGAACAGAAAATTTATACGTGGGATACTTTTCTTTTACATATGCTCTGACAATCTGCGCAACTTCTTTCAGCGTTCTGTCCCAGCTGTGATTTTTACCCTCCCAGCCGAACTGGGTGTAAAACTGGCTTCTCGTGCTCTCCGCGGTCTCCGTGACTGTCTCGCCGGTCTTTTCTTCATGGCGATTCTTCCAGATCGGGAAAAGCGCGTCATATTCAACATTGATTTCCTTCATTTTCTCCGCGTCTCCGCCGTTATCCGGATGATTTTCTTTGAGCAGGTTGCGGAACTGGCTCTTCAGATCCTCAAAACTTTTTACATTCTTAAAATACTTCATATTAAAATCCCCTTTCTTTTTTGTATTTTTCTTTCCTCACCCCCGCGTTACCGCGGGACGCTGACGGCCTAAGAGGCTGTTTTATGCCGCCGTCACGGCAAACATTACTGTTATCTTGTACGCCACCCGCGCCGGAAGGAACCGACGGAGAAACGCGTAACGCGCGTTCATCTTCTGTATTCTCATTTCTTATCTCCCTTCTTTTTTTGCAACTATCCCAACATGACCCACGCGCATACGGCCTCGTCATAGGCAACCCATCTGCCGTCTGTAAGCTGATAAGCATTTTCATAAGTTTCGCCGCAGGATGTTTCATATCCTGTCAGCTCATTCTCGTTAATTTCCACCGTTTCGCCTGTCATCCAGATTTTGATTTTTGTCATATTGTTTATCCCCTTTCTTTTTTATTAAATCCCTCGTCAGGTGGTGAGCCTGATTCCGTCCGCCGCGAGGGAAGATTTTTAAGCGATGTTAAAACGCTCTTTAAATTCTGCCAGATCAAACAGATAACGATCCATTGTCGCATCCACATATTTATCTGCGTTCTTCGCGGCTCTGACCGCCTGAGCTTTTGTTTTGTATACCCCCGATATTAAAATCGGTTTAAAGCAGGGGCTGAGACTTCTGATCCGCCATTCTTTATTAATTTTCACAGCTTCGTACATAATTTCTATCTCCCTTCTTTTTGTTAAATCCTCCCGCCGGTATCGGGCCGGTTGTCATCCGCTGCGGGAGGCGGTCTTAAAAATTAACTACGTTTTCAAATTCATCAGGATAAAAATTAATGATTTCTCCTGTGTAATTCGCGGCGGCCTCTTCGATTGTTTCAAAACCTTCCAGGTTGCTGTAATCTGCGGCTCTGGCGGCTTCCAGTGTCAGCGGCTCGTCAAATGCTGTTTCTTCGATCATCACGGCTCTGCCTGCCTCGTCTGCAAAAATAACTACGTTGTAATCCTGTGCTTCGCAAAAATATCTTTTCATATTGTTCTCCTTTCTTGCCCTCCCTGCGGGGCGGTGCTGTGTTTGTTTTGATGGTGTTATAATAGCACGAATTAAGCGTTAATTCAAGACGTAATAATAAACAAATTAAGCGTTAATTTACAAGCAAATATTGTGCAGAATTAATTAAGCGTTAATATTGACAAACCGGGAACAATTTTATATAATGAAGGGTACTAATAAAGCTGGAGGTGGTGAAAATGGTGAAAATATCAGCAGAATTAAACAGGGAAAGAGTCAAAAAGTCGATGGAAAATATAGATAAAATCAATGTATATCTGCCCAAAGGAGCCAAAGAGCGCATAAACGCACTAGGTTTTAAATGTAGTACATTTGCAAAAACTGTTATAATAGAGGAATTGGAACGCCTTGAAAAAATGAAAAAATAAGCGTTAATTTGTGCTTGACAATTAAGCGTTAATATGTTATCATGTAATCACAACAGGGAAGGAAGGAGTGATTACATGAGTTTATTGTTAAACATTCCGCAGGAAGATTTAAGCGGTGTTTATACAATAACGAACGAAAGAAACGGACGAAAATACATAGGGTCGTCGTTACAGATCAAGACTAGAGCCGCAGTGCACGCAAACGGAATAGCAAAAGGACACCATTCTAACAAAAAGATTCAAAAAGATATTCAAAATGGTGACAATTTTGTTTTTGAAATCATTTCCGTAACGGATAAGAGCCAGTGCGACACCCACGAAGAAATTAAAATAAAAACGCAACTAAAGGAGTATGAGGAAATAGTAAAAGCTCTTAACTCCGGGGAAAACATTTACAACCAAGAAACTTTAAAACAGATTTTATCGAGGTGGAGAAATATTCAGCAGGAATTTGACAAAATCCTGAAACGAAAAGCTGAAATCAGGAGTTTTCTACAGTTACCAAGCGATAAATTACTTTTTGTATATAAACACAATATATACGATAGTGAAGAATTGCAGATCATAGAAAAAGAGCTATTGAAAAGAATGAGAACATAATACAGCAGACACCCCGAAGGGGAGAAAGAGAGGGAACAATGACAACAGAAGAAATCAGATCACTTGGATGGACCTATGGCAGACTGGTGCAGGCCCTAGGCGACAAATACGACACAAACGGAATAAAATTCCGGGAAGCGTGTATGCGGCCGCTGACAGGTTTTACACGTGCTCACAGCGCGGTCACGCAGAATAATCTGATGACCGCAAAACTGGAGCAGGAGCTGACCGCGGTATTGGACAAAATCGAGATCGGAAACATGCCGGAGGGAACACCGGAGCCGGTGCAGTCCCTTGAGAATCAGGGCATTTTCCAGATTGCTTATCTTCGCGGCAAGGGCGGAGAGAAATTTTGATTAATAATGACGGCGGCAGGGCTTGGCCCTCCGCCGGGGGGAATAAAATAAATCGTGGCCGGCCAGAAGAGCCGGAGAAAGGAGAAATTATGAGATATATTATTAAATTTGGCGGAGAAGAAATCGGAGCAGTTACGACAAACAGAAGTATGACGGACGAAGAAATCTGCGAAATGGCGGGCGTGGAGCTGGCAATTACGGAAGAAGATTTTGCAGGGATGCCGGAAAACGGCAAGTACGACCTGAGAGAGCTGGAAATCGTTGAGGAAGCGGAACAGAGTAATAAAGACTATGACGGTGCCCGCTGGGGCGACCTGACGGAGGAAGAGCAGAAAAAAATGTTGAAATCTGCAAACGCTGTCGACGGCGACGGGAACGAGATGCACGACGACGGAGAGTGTATCATCGACCTGCTCCACCCGTACAGCGTCGCGGGCCGCGTGCAGGACGGAGAGATCATCATCAGCGACGACGCAGTTATTTATAACCCCGTCGCGGAGTAAATCAGGCGGAGCCGGGGGAACCCGGCTTAAAGCCGTTTAGGGAGGGTAAAAATGAGAGTATTAAAGATTGAGCTGACGCAGGCCAGCGCAAATTACAGGCAGCCGGAGACGGTTGATAATGCGCTGACGTATCCTCTGCCGCCGATCAGCACGGTAACGGGCGCGGTCCGTGAGGCGTGCGGATGGGATCATCTGCATGATATGCGCGTGGCGATACAGGGCAACTTTGCGTATAAAACAAAACGCAAATATACGCGGCGCGTGATGTATAACACAATCTTCCCCGACCGCGGATATTTTGCAAAAATGATTGCTCCCGGATTTTCTGACGCGGTTGACATAATCGCAGAGCCGCGGACCGGTGCAGACTTCCCCGCCGGATCACGGGACTTCCGGATGGGAGCAGGATACAACATTCTCCGCCCGGATTTGATGCAGGAATATTTGCAGATTTGCGCCGCGGCAGATGACAACGTGCGCCGCCGGAAAACGCTGGACGCGCAGAAAAAGACGATCAGCGCGGCGGAAAAGGAAGCGCGGAAGGAAATCAACGCGAAGATCAAAGCGGAAAAAGAAGAAATGCAGAAGATCAACGAGCGGAAGAGCGCGTTCTGCTTATTTGAGAAAATTCCGTCATGGATTGAATTATTAAGTGACGTCAATCTGGCAATACACATTCTGTCAGATGACGCGGAAGAGATTTTAGAAAATATTTATAATCTAAAATCAATCGGCAGGGCGGAAGATTTTGTTAATGTCGTGTCTGCTGCGATTGTCGATTGTGATCCAGCGCCGACCGGCTCGGAGATCAGGCAGAGCGCGTATATTAACAGCCAGTCGATCAAAAATTTCCGGAACGCTGACGGCAGCGACGTGCACGGGACAGTTTATTATTTAAATACAAAATATGATATTGTAGACAATAAGAGAATTTTTGAAAAGGTTAGATGTAACTGGGTGTCGCAGATCATACTATGTCAGCCAGACGCAAACACATTTACTGACAGCGACGGATTAACATTCAGTTTGATTTGACAGGCGGCGGAAATTGCAGTATAATCACAATATGTCAATAATATAATTTTCCGAAATCAATTTAATTGTACCAAACTGGAACGGGGCGAGGGCCCCGCTTTTATTTTGCCCTCGGTCGCGTTTATTTGCCGTCAGAATTGATTTTAAAGTTTTCCGTGATAATTTATACGGAGCGCCACTTAAGACGCTCCTGCTGTTTATAATTTATCTGTCCGGGTTCATGTAATCCCATTCATCAAGGATTCTATCTGACATCTTTTCAAGCTCCGGGAAATAGCCGACGATGTCTATAGCGTATTCCGGCTCAAATCCTCGCTCACGCTTGTAGATTTCCTCGGCGGCCTTCAGATCAAACGTTTCATTCAGCCGTTTTAAAATCCGGTGGTAAAGCTCGCGGTGATCCACCTCTAAATATTCGCAGGCCCGCTTGATTCTGGCACGATTGCGCGAGAACCAGTCAGATCGGCGTGGAAGGGCGGTTGTGCTCCGCGTGGGGATAGTAACGGATTTAGCACGCGCCGTTTCCGTCAGGCCAAGTTTTAACGCGTGCTCCATTTCGTCAAAACGCTTGACATATTTAGCCGTAAAGATAACGCCCTTCTCCCCGGTAAATTTGTTTGCCAGAAAATCACAGCCTAATTTCGTGACCTGATAACACTTGTTTTCTTTGCCACTCGCGTCTTTGTAGGCGTCAGGGATAAAATAATCACTCGCGCCCATTTGGGCGTCAGTAATGATTGCAATGTATCCTTTTCTATCTTTTCCGCCTTCAAGCTTTCGGATAAGTCTATAATGCTCTACTCCAAGCATTTCCGCAACTTCAACGGACGAGATAGTATATTTTTCTGTCATATCTTTCATGTTTTTAACTCCTTTTTATCAAAATTAGCAAAATTTTTGCAACCCATCTTGAAAAAAAGTCCCGATCATGATATGATAAATTTCACAGATAAAAGACTTATTTTGCTGTACTTGTAGTGGTTGCGGGCTTGTCAGGGTTGCAACCACTATTTTTATACTTCCGACCTCAATTTTTCAATCCCCCGCCGGATACCTTCTGTTTTTGGTATTCCCTCTTTTTTGCAGTATTCCTCCAAAATTCGCTTCGTTCTGCCGTCGAGCCTGACGTGGATAGGGTTAGATTTAGGATTTTCAGATTTCGGTCTCCCTGTGCGCTGACTCATGTGTTCACTCCTTTCTGTAGCCCCACAAATACTATAACGCATGTAGCCCGTAAAGTCAATACCAATTTTCAAAATTTTTATATGAGACTTTTCTGCGTAAAATGTGCATGATGTTTTAACTCAATCTGCCGTATATTTCAAATTTCCGTGATTGTTTATTAGATTTTCACGCGCATCAGCACGCGGACATATATTTTACCGTCTGCATGTCGTTATGTGCTAAAATCTATGATTAACAGTATAAAAACGGGCGTAAAACGGCAAAAAGTCATTTTGTCTCTTTGCGGTACATCCGATCAGGGCAGCCAGCCCGAAGAGCAAACACCAGCCAAAAATCACTGAGGCCCATCTGGGGCTGAGTTCTTCCTCCGTCGCGGGATTTTACCGGCTTCCGGCTGCGACCGGCCCCCGAAGATCAACACACTCATCAACGCCCACAATTTTGTTGTCGTTTTCCAGGGACAAAACCGTCCCTTTTTTCAGGACGCTTAAACCTGGTCCCAGACCAGGACAGCTTCCAAGGACAAATTTCCCTGGTTGATTCGACCGCCCCCAGGACGCGCCCTATTATATACTTATACTGTGTAGATCAATCAGGTAAAGTATATACTGCATTGCAGTATATCTTAGTTAGTAAAATATCTACTTTAGTGTCATCACTCTATTATATACTTAGATACAGTAGATAGTAGTTAGTACAGTATATACTTTAATCTCCAATACGTATATACAGTAGTAGTGTATATTGTAGTTAGTACAGTAGATTATATTCCAGTGTATAATAAACACTGTTTTACTACATCATACAGTATAGTATAGTTAGTAGTGTATATACATTTCAGATAGTAAAGTATATACTTTCTTAACTTAAATTATAGTTCCACAAAGTATATAAGTCATTCTCTGGAATAGGAGTAAAGTATATACTTTCTCAACTAAGATTTTAGTTAGTACAGTATATACTTTACAGGATTGATGTAATATATTGAGTGTAAATAATTGTTGACAACAGTAAAAGATTGTGTTACCGTAGTGTTTAGTTAATACTACTACGATTTACACGACACAGACAGCCGGGGAACATGTCCCATATATAGCTGTAAGTGTCGTTTTTTATTTGTGGAAAAGAAGGTGAGAACATGGTGAAGGCGGCAGAATCAGAGGTGTATGAAAACCGAATTGAAGAACTGTTTTATGAGTATTGTTATGAAAATGATATTGACACGGCAAAACACAACATAGATGATAATGACGCATATTGTATTTGGAGATACATATACATTCACCTGTTCAAACCGGATGCGGAGACGGTCAGAATAAATCAAAAGACCAGTAAACTTGATTATAGTGATGTGGAGATTTTATATAATGTGTTAGATATATACATTGGATTGTGCTATAAATTTAAGATATTGCCATTGATAAACGATTTCTGTACATTAACCGGAATATCGAGAGACACATTAAACAGCTGGGAACGTGGAGAACACAGGGTGGAAGGGGAAAAGGCAACCCACAGACATTCCGACATTGCGAAAAATATAAAGGAAGCCACACAACGTATGACGCTCAAAAACCTGAACAGTAACCCCATGGGCCAGATGGCCATAGCTAATAACTACGAGGATGCCGGGTTGATGTTTGCGCAGAAGGAGGCGCAGGCCAAGGCGGACGCCTGGCTGATACCGCGTGAGAGGCCCGCAGAGATCGCACAGAGACGAGCGCGTGAGCTTCCGCAGATGCCGGAATTTGATACGGAATGAGGGCCGGAAATGTCCGCAGGACGGAAACAAAACGCCGGAAATGTGTGTTTTTGTGCAGAATCTACAACAAACAGTCGTGAAAATGTACAATTTACACATAAAAACATGTCTAAGGTGTTGGAGAAACAAGAGTTTGTTCGATAGATGGCGAGGAAGAGCCGGAAATGGGCGAATCACCTGCCTGACGGAACCTGGGGCGGGGTCTTGCATGGCCGTCCCGCCTGCGGCGGGTTACCTGCCCGTACCAAGTCTCTAATACTTTTGTGAAACATAGGAGGAATCATGGTTACAGGACGCCCGACAGCAGACCCAAAAGGTGAGGACATCCGGGTTCGGCTCAACTGGGAAATGAAACAGTTCCTTTCTCAGAAATCTCAAAGAGAAAAAAAGAGCATTTCACAGATCATCCGGGAGTTAATCAGGGATGATATGCTAAAACAGTGATTCCAAAAATCTCGCGGAAATAAAAAAGGAGCATACATGAGCGAAGAAGTCAATTATTCAGTCAGCGGCGAATCCATACGCCTGCGGCTCACAACGGAAATGAAAGCGTGGATATTTGATAAAGCGGCAAGAGATCATTGCACAGCGTCACATGTCATGCGCTCATTGATACTGAAAGAAATGAAACAGGAACACGACCTAGCGGTTCGCTAGGGCACAAAAACATTCATAGATTTGGAGGATAATCATGAACAATTTGATAATTTTCAGTAATGAAGAATTTGGAGTAATCAGAACAATCATCATTGACGGAAAAGAATATTTCTACGGAGTTGACGCGGCGAGAGCATTATTTTACGAAAGACCGAGCAAGGCTGTAAGTGATAACTGCAAAGGTATCCTAACCAAGGACACCATACTTAACGATGGAGGTTATCCGGAGAAGTTGATACCGGAAGGTGACTTGTACAGGCTGATTGTAAGAGCGTCAACGCAAAGCAGAAACAAGGTCATACAAGAAAGAGCGGGGAGATTTGAAAGGTGGATTTTTGAGGAAGTTCTTCCTTCCCTTAGAAAGACCGGTGCATATTCTGTTACAAAAGCCGAAAAGACAGATTCTTACCTGATTGAGAATCCTGCGGAACGTGCAAGGCGTTGGGCTGAGGAATACGAAGAAAAGCAGGCACTTGAATCCAAAAATGATATTCTGCAAGAAAAGGTGCAAGAGCTTGAGCCTAAAGCCAAGATGTTTGATGAATGGATGGATTCAAAACTTCTTGTGAATTTCCGCGACGGGGCTAAGATGATCGGAATTAGTCAGTCTCAATTCACCGGATGGTTGAAAGATAATGGCTACATCTATAGCACACAGTCAGGAGAACTGAAACCAACAGAGAGTTATGTGAAAAGTGGCCTGTTCGCCATAAAACCTTACAAGAATCCTAATAACGGGTACACAAGTTCAAGAACTTTCATTACTCCGCGTGGACTTGCGGCATTCAAAGTCATTCTTGAGACAAATGGATATAATCGTGACACCATGAAAAAGCATGGTGGAAGGAAGAAAAATTCTTAACACTTCTACAAAAGATAAAACGCCAAATCGGCGAAATCAAATTTCCCTCGAAAAATAAAAAAGAGTTTTACATGGAGGAACCATGAAAAAGAGATTTGCAATAGCTCTCATTGCCATTGCTTCTGCTTTATCCCTGACAGCGTGTGAGTCATCCGAAGTTGTCGAGAATGTGAAGGAAGAAACAGTTACAGGTGCAATGTTCGAGCGCCACAACATAGATGAATGTTATTCAATTCTCGTAGACAAAGATACAGGGGTTTGCTATTTGGAATATAACGGCATTCGTGAGTATGGCATTGTGGTTTTACTCAACACAGACGGAACGCCGAAAATTTGGGAGGAATGACATGGATCAGAAATATATAAGCACCATAATCCGCGATACGAAAGAAAAACTTGTTCAGACGCTGAACGAGAGTGAACTTCCAGGATGTATCCTGCAAATGATAGTCGGAGAAATTTCAGTGGCAGTGAGTCAGCTTGCGGAACAAGAATATCAGGCAGACCGGAAAGCGGCGGAAGAAGCAGAGAAAACTGGGCAGGAGCAGGACACGGAGGAATGATGCAGATTATCAGGGAATGGTGGTGGTGACTGAATCCATGAGCGATAGAAAATACAGGATTTACGCAGTTGACTTCGACGGAACTCTCTGTGAATCCGTCTGGCCGGGAATCGGCGCTCCGAACCGTCATTTGATTGAACACTTGAAAACACGCCGGTCACAGGGAAATAAACTCATCCTCTGGACATGCCGTACCGGAGAAAGACTGCAGGAGGCTGTTGAGTGGTGCCGCAGGTATGGTCTGGAATTTGATGCTGTGAATGAGAATCTGCCAGAGATAATCAAGGAGCATGGCGGAGACACTAGAAAAGTGCTTTATGACGCACTGATCGACGACAAGTCCGCCGACAAGCGCAAGTATGGCCTGCCGTTCAGGGCCGGGAAAGCGGTCGCTGATGAATCGGAATCAAGACGGAAAGCGAGATTTGTGTAATGGAGAGAAAGAAATCTAAAATTGACCGCTGTTGCTGTACTTGCGACAGAAACAAACGGATAGAAGACCCTAAATATGGCCTGATATGTGTCTGCGAGATTGACGGACATCATATCAGCTATGTAGATACTTTTGAATATTCCTGCCGCCGGTACGCGTTGGATAAAGCGTATAAGCCGGGCGGGAAGTGGTACAAACCGGAAAACTTTGAATAATGTCAGAATTTCACAATTGTTTTAGACGTAATAAGCATGAAGCAAAATGTGAGATATGGGAGGCGAATAAATGAATAATCTGGAAGTCAGAACAGCAATACGAAACGCAGGTCTATACCAATGGCAAGTTGGCGAATATTTGGGACTATCGGAAAGCGCAGTCTGCCGGAAATTACGAAAAGAATTGACGAATGAAGAACGTGAACGATTTCTTACAGCGATAAGAGAACTAGAAGAAAAACAATGGTTAAAGCGCCAGAAAGCAAAACGGGATAATTATTGAATTTTCATGCCACTGTAGCTCAAACGGAGAGAGCGCGGCAAAACGGATGCCGGTCGCAAACACAGGTTCCAGAGGCACCGAAAAGAATGTGTAATATCTGATTATGGCGAAACTCCATCAGCGTAAATGCGTAGGGAAGCGGGTAATCCTGATTGCTATGCTTAGGCAACGAGTGCGGGTTCAAATCCCGCCGGTGGCGTTAAATAATTTGAAATGAGGAATAAAGGAGAGATGACTTATAAATAAAGTGATACTAATCGGGCGTCTCACGCGCGATCCCGAGATCCGCACGGCACAAAACAAAGAGTCTATGACGGTCGCACGATATACACTTGCGGTGGACAGGAGGTATAAAAAAGACGATAACCAGTCCGCAGATTTTATAAACTGCATCGCGTTCAACAAAAATGCTGAATTTGCTGAAAAGTGGTTCAAAAAAGGAATTAAAGTTGCTGTTGTTGGGAGAATCCAGACTGGAAGCTATACAGCAAAGGACGGTCACAAGGTTTATACAACTGACGTGGTGATAGATGAACAGGAATTTGCCGAAAGCAAATCTGCAAGCACAAATTATCAGCAACAGGGGAACAGCAGGTCACAACAGCAGAATCGTCAGGCGCCGCCTTCAGGAGAAGAATTCATGAACATCCCGGACGGAATAGATGAGGAATTGCCGTTTAACTAAGGAGCGCGAAAATGAAAGAATTTGACATGTCCAGAGAGTACAGTGACCGGTTTGATGAATTGCGCAGGAACCGCGTCCAAACGAGCTATTATAAATATGGCGAGGCGAGAAAGAATTTTGCTTCAGGGAATGTACAGGCAATTCCCACAGCAGACTTGTGCATCAAGAAATATCAGGATACAGGGAATACGGAATACCTGTGCGACGCCGCAAATTACCTCATGTTTGAATTTATGTTTCCGCAACATAAGAAAGCGCATTTCAGGGCAACTGGCAGCAGTGAAAGCGCTGGTATTGTCGGTATGAGCGTTGGGGAAATGGAGAGGTTTAAAGAGGAATCGGGCTATGATTGAAGAAATAAAAGAAATCAAGGAAGTGACAGAAGTTAAGGAGACAGTCACAGGCAGAGTGATGAAGTGTGATGTTTGCGGAAAGATTATTCTTGATGGGCGCAAGAAAATATTTCCCAAAAGACAATTCTGGCACCTATACACTGGGCATGGAGCTACCCACGAAAACAGAGAATCATTTGACGCATGTTCGCCCGAGTGCCTGCATAAGAAATTGGACGAATATATCGCAACATCAAACCACGGTGGCGATAAACAGTATCTTATAATGTGGAGCATGAATGGAGATAAAAATACCTGATGAAAAGTGAGAAATCCAAAGCTTTTATTCCGGCATTTTCGGATGGAAGAGAATTGTATTTTATGTTTTCAATGTTGGAATATGATGGCGTACCTGTCATATTTGTATGCAGTGATGATTATAAAAACTGGTATCTTTGCGATTGTGTTGAGTTTAGAGATTACCAGAGATGGACAATTTCAAGGACAACTACAGCAGTATTGTCTGACATCTTGAATCAGACATTGTCCGTTTATGATGCATTATCGCTTTCGAAGGAGTGCCGGGTTGTTGAACTGGACTATGAGACAAATGAATACAACCAGAGAATGGTTCCGTTTTCGTGTCTTAAACATACAGAGCTTCCACAGAAAGGAGCTATGTTGCGGTATTATGATGTTATTCCAAATAGAAAGAAGGTGCAATGATGCTCGCAAACGTGATAATTGAACAGGACAAAGACAAACCATACAATCACAAACTGGAAGTGAATGGAGTTGATTTCAGTGATAGTACATACAGCGTGGAAATTGAATCTGAAAGCATACCAGAGGTAAATATCAAAATACGCGGCGCCATCCCTCTGTACGTAGCAGAACAAGCCAAAGTGAATTTTGATTTCAGCCCCACCTCAATACAAGACGCTTTGTTTATTCTGATGCTTGAACTTGAAAAACATTCAGATGTATATAATGGATTTCTGGCAAGCATTGAAAGTTCTGTGAGAGAACAGAAATTGTGTGGACTTCCATTTCAGCCGGAGCATGAAATCGCGGAAAAAATCTTAAAGCGAATTATCGGGGAGGAATAACCATGGCTGCAATGCACTTCTTCACAGAAGATCTTCTTGAAAAGGAAATTGAAAAACTCAATGAAAATGAAGAAGAATATGTCAGAATACTCAAACATAAATACCAGAGAGAACTGGAAATTATTCGCAGATTCTATGTAAGTTTTTCTGACATGATAGGAGAATTAAGCGAAAGAAAAAACGCCTTGAAGGAAAAAGATTCTTTCTCATGGAGGAAAAGGAGATTGACGAGATAACAGAAAAAGCATACAAGTATGATAATATAAAAAGAATCGTAGAAGGTGATTCCTGATAATGACATTATTGAAAATTCTGGTATTTGCAATAAACATTTCTCTGGCTCTTGATTTGGTTGTTGATGAAGATGGAGTTTATATCAATGATAGAAAATCATTCGGATGGACGATTGCAATTATACTATTCTTTGCCGCAAATGCTTTCTTTGTATGGAATTAGGATGGTGATTATATGCTATTTATTTTGAAATGTGTAATGACGGCTATTAATATTATTATGATTCTGGTTTTTCTGTACGCGAGTGGAGAAAACCCAAGCAAAAACACTGCTGTTACTTCTCTGTTTGTAGAACTTACATTTATCTGCAATACCCTGCTGATTTGGAGCAGAGGTTAAGACATTGGGAGTTAGCCTAAATGGTAAGGCACGGGATTTTGATTCCCGTAAATGCCTGTTCGAATCAGGCACTCTCAGGCGGGCGGCGTGGGAAACCGCCCAGACAGTTCATTCATTTGTTTACCTCCTTTCATAAACCCCGGTCGCCATGGGCCGGGGAACCTGGGCAGGTAGCGTAGAGGCGAACGCACCTGACTGTAAATCAGGCACATCAGAAACAACGAAGGTTCGAGTCCTTCCCTGCCCATATGACCAGTTAGTCAAGCGGAAAGACACCGCCCTTTCACGGCGGTAACACGGGTTCAAATCCCGTACTGGTCATTTGCACTATCAATATTAACCGCTGTCAGTCCCGGGAAATGGCAGCGGAGAGTTGCGCGGCGTCATCCGTCCAAGAATGAATTGGAGTGAGTGAAAAAGTAACGCAGCCGGGTAGCACCCGGATGAAAATGGGATAATAAACACCCTGAAATAGCAACGAAGATAGTATAATCAATGCGCATGTGAAACATATCCGCGATAATGCGGTGAGATGACACTCTGTAACCAACCAGACGGGCGGCAGACCGATAGCACTGTTGGATGGATGGGATATAGCTCAGTTGGGAGAGCGCCTGCGAAGGCAGAGTCTGTCAGCGGTTCGAGTCCGCTTATCCCACTTATGCCGTTGTAGCTCAATTGGAAGAGCAACTGATTTGTACTCAGTAGGTTGTAGGTTCGATTCCTATCAGCGGCTTTGCACTGTCAATATAAGATAGTGCAGATGGCGTGCATAGTGAAATAGATAACACGTGCGAGTGTACACCGACAAAACGATCGAAAGCAAGGTCTGGGTTGAAGTCCCAGTGTACGCCAAAGCAAAGGGCGTTGCGCAAGGTGACGCGACAGCAACTAGCGGTGGGAGAGATCACCTGTTTACAGGGATACGGGGTGAAGTTGCAGAAGTAAGTCCACGTACAAGCCATTGGGACGTCAGATGGCTTGCGTGGCAATCAAACTGGAGGTAGGTGTGCCAGCCGAATAACAGCGTAGGTGGGCGGTTCAATTCCGCAAAGCGCCGGTCCGCAACCGGCCTGTCAATTGCGACAATATCCAGTCGGCTTGTCTACCTGCCGATAAATGGTAGACATTATCACCCGTCTGCCATGCGCAGAATGGGAATCCGTATGCCACAATACGGCTAACGGTTTTTGCCTGTCTCCTGTATGGAGAAAAGGTTTCTTGAAGCGTTACAGCATTTGTAGCGTTTCATGTGTGGAATTCAACCTGCCATTGGCAACCGTTACAGGCGGCATGGGAAGTGGCCGAAAACAGAGGAGCGTCGAAAATCTCACACAGGATAACACACGGCTCAAGATCAGTCAACTGCCCATCCTTAAAATGGATGGGCTTGTAAAAGCCCACGTTGATTAGACTAAGTTCTTCGGGAACTACGTTACGCAGGAATATATAGTTACCAGTGGATGTTCAGCCTAGTCCACTGCTCTAAGGTATATGTTTAAACA
>CANQDA010000015.1 GCA_947591155.1 uncultured Lachnospiraceae bacterium | reverse complement strand
CGTCAGGGCGGCGCGAACCCGAAGATGGGCGACGGCGTTGAGATGGACGCGATCGCATCCTGCTACATCGGCGGCGCGGCGGCGTCCGGCGGTGTCGGTACGATCATCGGCGCCGTGGTAGGAGCTCTTGTTATGGGCGTCCTGAACAACGGTATGTCCATGTGCGGCATGTCCACGGATCTGCAGAAGGTGGTCAAGGGCGCCGTGCTTCTCGGCGCGGTCGTGCTCGACGTGTCCACGAAGAAAAAGAAAGGCTGAGCTACTGCCTTCTTCAGAACGATTTCTGTGAGGCAGAAAGGCTGATTCGCCTTTTGAAAGTGGCAGCAGAATTTTAATTCAAATATGAGGGCCGGGCCGAATTCCTTTTCCGGGGGATTCGCGCCCGGCTCTTTTGCGATACGGGTGCTGTATGACTTGGTTTTTGCGATACGGTTTCGCTTTTTTCACGATGCGAACGATTTTGACATGCGGATGTTCTTGTGGTAGTATGAAACTGATGATTTTGCGGTGGTTTTGCCGCTGAAAAAGATGAGAGCAGAGAGTACAGGATTTGGGAGGATGAAAAGATGACCTATCAGGAGGTTTTGGAGCAGGCGAGGGGAAATGTCGGCGCATACTGCAAAGTATGTCCGGTCTGCAACGGAAGGGCGTGTAAGAACCAGGTGCCGGGGCCGGGCGCGAAAGGCACGGGCGACACAGCAGCGCGCAACTATGACAAGTGGCAGGAGATCCGTGTGGTGTTGGACACGATCTGCGAGAACGGCACACCGGACACGACGTTCGAGCTGTTCGGGCGCACGTTTCGCTATCCGTTTTTTGCGGGTCCTCTTGGCGCGGTGAACCTGCACTACGGAGACAAGTATGACGACACGGAGTACAACAACATCCTCGTGTCGGCGTGCAGCGAGGCGGGTATCGCGGCGTTCACGGGCGACGGCGTGAATCCGGTGGTGATGGAGGCGGCCTCGAAGGCGATCGCGGCGGCGGGCGGCGTGGGCGTCCCGACGGTCAAGCCGTGGAATCTTGACCTGATCAGAGAGAAACTGGCGCTCTGCAGGGAGGCCGGAAGCTTCGCGGTGGCGATGGACGTGGACGCGGCAGGACTTCCTTTCCTGAAGAACCTAACGCCGCCGGCGGGCAGCAAGACTGTGGCGGAACTTGCCGAGATCGCGCGGCTCTGCGGCGTGCCGTTTATCGTGAAGGGGATCATGAGCGTCAAGGGCGCGCTGAAGGCAAAAGAGACCGGGGCGGCCGGCATCGTGGTCAGCAATCACGGCGGGCGCGTGCTCGACCAGTGTTCCGCGACGGCGGAAGTGCTCGGGGAGATTGCGGACGCCTTGAAGGGCAGCGGCATGAAGATCCTCGTGGACGGCGGGATCCGCAGCGGCGTCGATCTGTTCAAGGCTCTGGCGCTCGGCGCGGACGCGGCGCTGATCTGTCGTCCGTTCGTACCGGCGGTGTACGGCGGCGCGGAGGAGGGCGTGAAGCTCTATATAGAGAAGATCGGATCGGAGCTCGCCGACGCGATGGCGATGTGCGGCGCGAAGGATCTCGCGTCGATCACGCGGGATATGGTCAGGGTGTGACGGCAGAGTTAGTTGAGAAAGGCAGGTAGCAATATGCAGTACAGAAAAGATCGGAAAGGAAATCAGCTCTCAATCCTCGGGTACGGCTGTATGCGCTTCACGAAAAAGGGATCGGAGATCGATCTGGACAAGGCGGAGCGGGAAGTGATGTATGCGATCCGCCACGGCGTGAACTATCTGGACACGGCCTATGTCTATCCGGGCAGCGAGGAGGCGGTCGGCAAGATCCTTGCGAAGAACAACTGCCGGGATAAGGTCAATCTGGCGACCAAGCTGCCCCATTACCTGATCCGTTCCGTCGAGGGCGCGGAGAAGAAATTCCAGGAGGAGTTGCGTCGGCTGCAGACCGACCACATCGACTACTATCTGATGCACATGCTCAACGACGTGAAGACATGGGAGCGCCTCAGCGGACTCGGCATGCGGGAATGGATCCGGGAGAAAAAGGAGAGCGGGCAGATCCGGAACATCGGCTTTTCCTATCACGGGAACAGCGGGAATTTCCGCAGCCTTCTGGATTCCTACGACTGGGATTTCTGCCAGATCCAGTACAACTATCTGGACGAGCACTCACAGGCCGGACGCGAGGGCCTGACCTATGCGGCTGAAAAAGGAATCCCGGTCATCATCATGGAACCTCTGCGCGGCGGGCGGCTTGTGAATCTTCTGCCGGCGGGCGCGAAAGAGCGGATTGCGAAGTCCGGAACGTTCGCTTCTCCCGCCGAGCTTGGTTTTCGCTGGCTGTGGAACCAGCCGGAGGTGACTGTCGTGCTTTCCGGCATGAATTCTCTTGAGATGGTACAGGAGAACCTGCGTATCGCGGACGAGGTTCGTGTCGGCGAGTTCACAAAGGAACAGTACGCGCTTGTGGAGCAGGTGAAGCAGGAGATCAACCGAAACATGAAGGTCGGCTGCACCGGCTGCGGTTACTGCATGCCCTGCCCGAACAAGGTCGACATTCCGATGGCGTTCCACTGCTACAATCTGAAATATACGGAGGGAAAGAAGTCCGGGATGTGGGAATACCTCCAGTCGACGGCGATGCGCCGCGAGACGTCGAGCGCGTCCCAGTGCATCGGCTGCGGGAAGTGCGAGAAGCATTGTCCGCAGGGACTTCCGATCCGCGAGAAGCTGAAGGAGGCTGCGCGCGAACTCGAGACGCCAAAGTACCGCGTGATGAAATGGGCGGTGAAAACGTTCCGGATCTATTGAGAACACAGATTCCGGAATGACGGCATAAGATAAAGCAGACGCGGAAAGCATGCGCAGGAACAGACCGAAAATCCTACACAGGAACAGACCGGTAATCCTACACGGGAACAGACGGGAAACAGACGAGAAATAGACGAGAAATAGACGAGAAATAGACGGGAAATCCGAAAAACTGGTTGACTTTTACGGGGCGATATATTATAATTCTATTCGCGTCAAGCGAAAGACGCCTTAATTACCTGAAACGGGGTGTGGCTCAGCTTGGCTAGAGCGCCTGGTTTGGGACCAGGAGGTCGCAGGTTCGAATCCTGTCACCCCGACGTACTTTTCCAGGTATCATAGAGTATGCGGGTGTAGTTCAATGGTAGAACACCAGCCTTCCAAGCTGGACACGTGGGTTCGATTCCCATCACCCGCTTTTTGAGTCTGTAGCTCAGTTGGATAGAGCAACGGCCTTCTAAGCCGTGGGTCGGGGGTTCGAATCCCTTCAGGCTCGCTTTTGTAATTAAATATGGTGGGTATAGCGCAGCTGGTTAGCGCGCCAGATTGTGGCTCTGGAGGCCAAGGGTTCGAATCCCTTTATCCACCCTGCTTATCGATAGGGCTGTTGCAGGTGGTGCGACATCCCTATTTTGGCATAATGGGAAAATATTAATGGGCTATCGCCAAGCGGTAAGGCACAGGACTTTGACTCCTGCATTCGCCGGTTCGAATCCGGCTAGCCCAGCTTGGCAGCCCGGCAATGCCAGCGGTCGCGTAAGATCGATTCAGGCTGCGAAAGACAGGTTTTCAGGTATTTTTTGGGGCATTAGCTCAGTTGGTAGAGCACTTGACTTTTAATCAAGTTGTCGGGGGTTCGAATCCCCCATGCCTCACGCGCAGCGCGAAGCTTCGGACATGCAGGAGTGTTCGGGTGCTTCGCGCAGTGTTTTACGCACGGGCATACGTAAGAGATCTTCGCACGGCGCTGCGCAGGAGAGTATTTTGTACGGACTTGCGCAGGAGAAATTTGCGCGTGGGTCTGCAGAAATATATACGCGGAAATGACGGAATTGGCAGACGTGCAGGATTTAGGTTCCTGTGCCGCGAGGCGTGAGGGTTCGAGTCCCTTTTTCCGCAGTAGAAAAGTGCCGTTTTTACGGCGCTTTTTTCTTTTCGTGCCGCTTTTCGCGTTGCGTTTCGTGCTGCATCGGTTCACGGATCGCTTTTTCAGATAAGGGAACAGAGGAATTTTACAAGATCTTTACCCAGACCCGGTTTTACATTTTACAAACCGGGTCTATTATTGTGTCCGTAATCGCGCAGGACAAGAAAAACAGTGTTTCTCGCCTGTGAGCGAGACTATCACTGAATAAAAGGAAGAATATAAAACAATGCGCGGGGAAAAGGAGAAAAACTATGAAGAAACGTATTTTGGCAATGACAATGGCGGCGGTAATGGCGGCAGGCATGGCAATGAGTGCTCTCGCGGCGGAGGGCGATATCACGATCTGCTCCAGAGAGGATGGTTCCGGGACGAGAGGCGCGTTCATCGAGCTGCTCGGGATCGAGGAGGAGAACGAGGACGGTGAGAAGGTCGACAACACGACCGAGGCGTCCAAGATCACGAACAGTACCTCCGTCATGATGAGCACGGTCGAGGGCGATGTGAACGCGATCGGTTACATTTCACTCGGTTCTCTGGACGACAGCGTGACGGCACTGAAGATCGACGGCGTCGAGGCGACGGCGGAGAACATCCTCTCCGGCGATTACAAGGTGGTGCGTCCGTTTAACATCGCGACAAAGGGCGAGGTCAGCGACGCGGCGGCGGATTTCATCGCTTACATCATGAGTGAAGAGGGGCAGACCGTCATCTCTGAGGAAGGCTACATCTCCGTGGGTGAGCCGGAGGCGTTCGCAGGCGGCGAGGCGGAAGGCAAGGTCGTCGTGGCGGGCTCTTCTTCCGTGACTCCGATGATGGAGAAGCTGGCGGAGGCCTATCAGACGCTCAACGACAAGGTCGAGATTGAGGTGCAGCAGAGCGATTCCACGACGGGCATGACCTCCGCGATCGACGGACTCTGCGACATCGGTATGGCGTCCCGCGAGCTGAAGGACAGCGAGCTTGAGGCGGGTTTGACGCCAACTGTCATCGCGCAGGACGGTATCGCGGTCATCGTGAATAATGAGAGCGGCGTGACCGAGATGACAAGCGAGCAGGTGAAGGCAATCTACACGGGCGAGATCACGACCTGGGAGGAGCTTGAGTAGGAATGACTGGAAAATATTCGGAGCGGATCATGCGCGTGCTGTTTCTGGCCGCGGCGTGTACGTCGGTGCTGGCCGTCGCGCTGATCTGCGTCTTCCTCTTTGCGAACGGGATTCCGGCGATGCTTGAGATCGGGCTGCCGGACTTCCTGTTCGGACAGAAGTGGAAGCCGACCAACGATCTGTACGGTATTCTGCCGTTCATTCTGGGAAGCGTATATGTGACCGCGGGTTCCGTGGTGATCGGGGTGCCTCTGGCGCTGCTGACAGCCGTCTTTCTGGCGTTCTACTGCCCGAAGCGGCTGTACCCGGCGCTGAAGGCGATGATCAACCTGATGGCGGGTATCCCCTCAGTCGTGTATGGTTTCTTCGGGCTGATCCTGATCGTGCCGCTGATGCGGGAGCTCACCGGCAGAGACGGGAGCACGATGCTGACCGCTTCGATCCTGCTCGGGATCATGATCCTCCCGACCGTGACTGGCGTGGTCGAACCGGCGCTTCGCAGCGTCCCGCCGCAGTATTATGAGGGCTCTCTGGCGCTCGGGGCGACGCATGAGCGGAGCGTCTTCTTCACGGTGCTTCCCGCGGCGCGCTCCGGCGTGATCGCGGGTATCGTGCTCGGCATCGGCCGTTCGATCGGGGAGACGATGGCGGTCATCATGGTGGCGGGCAACCAGACCTGGATGCCGCAGGGACTTTTGAAGGGCGTGCGCACGATGACGACGAATATTGTCATGGAGATGGGCTACGCGGCGGATCTGCACAGGGAGGCGCTGATCGCGACCGGCGTTGTGCTCTTCGTGTTTATCCTGATCATCAACCTCTGCGTGTCGGCGCTGAAGCGGAGGACGGCGTATGAGTAAAAGAATAAGAAATTTATGGAAAAACCACCCCCTCTCGGCACTCGTCTCGCTGCTCGTGTGGGGCGCGGCGCTGCTCGTGACGGCGCTTCTGGTCTTTCTGGTAGGGTTCATTGCGGTCAAGGGCGTGCGCCATCTGTCTCCGGAGCTGTTCGCGCTGAATTACACGACCGACAATGTATCGCTGATGCCGGCGCTTCTGAATACACTGATCATCACGGTGATCGCGCTGCTGATCGCGGTGCCGCTCGGCATCTTCGCCGCGGTCTATCTGGCGGAGTACGCGAAAAAAGGCAGCCGGATCGTCCGGCTGATCCGGGTCACGACGGAGACGCTGCAGGGCATCCCGTCGATCTTGTACGGTTTGTTCGGACTTCTGTTTTTCAGCACCGCGCTGAAATGGGGATACTCCCTGCTGGCAGGCTCTGTGACTCTGGTGATCATGATCCTGCCGCTCGTGATCCGCACGACGGAGGAAGCGCTGCTCGGCGTGCCGGACGCGTACCGCGAGGCGTCATTCGGGCTGGGCGCGGGCAAGCTGCGCACGATCTTCTGTGTGGTGCTCCCGGCTGCAATCCCGGGGATCCTCTCCGGCGTGATCCTAGCGACGGGCCGTATCGTCGGCGAGACGGCGGCGCTTCTGTACCCTGCGGGAACGGTGGCGAACATTGGCAAAGGCAAACTGCTGAACCTGTTTCGTTCCGGCCGTTCTCTGGCGGTGCATATGTACGTGCTCTCGACGGAGGGACTATACATGGAACAGGCTTACGCGACGGCAGTCGTGCTCCTGGTGCTCGTGCTGATATTAAACGCGGTCTCGACATTCTGTGCGCGTAGGCTGATGAAAAGGCAGGGGCAGAGCGAAAGAAGCGAATTATTTTGATGAAGAGAAGGAAGGCGCGAAATCTTCAGGATTTGACGGATAAAGCGCGGGCAGGAAATTGAAACTGCGGAGGAACATGATGGGAAAGATAGACATACAGAACACCGACTTGTATTACGGGGATTTTCACGCCCTGAAAAATATCAACCTCGAGATTCCGGGCAATCAGATCACGGCGTTTATTGGGCCGAGCGGCTGCGGGAAATCGACGCTTTTGAAATCGCTGAACCGAATGAACGATCTCGTGGAGGGCTGCCGGATCACGGGACAACTCACCTTGGACGGCGAGGACATTTACGGCGATATGGATGTGAATCTGCTGCGCAAACGTGTGGGCATGGTGTTCCAGAAACCGAATCCGTTTCCGATGAGCATCTACGACAACGTCGCCTACGGGCCGAGGACGCATGGCGTCCGTGCGAAAGCGAAGCTGGATGCGATCGTCGAGAAGGCGCTGCGGGACGCGGCGATCTGGGACGAGGTGAAGGACCGCCTCAAAAAGAGCGCGCTCGGACTGTCCGGCGGCCAGCAGCAGAGGCTCTGCATCGCGCGGGCGCTGGCGGTGGAGCCGGAGGTGCTCCTGATGGATGAGCCGACCTCCGCGCTCGACCCGATCTCAACGTCCAGGATCGAGGATCTGGCGGTGGAGCTGAAGGAGAAGTACACGATCGTCATGGTGACGCACAACATGCAGCAGGCGGCGCGCATTTCGGATCGGACGGCGTTTTTCCTGCTCGGCGAGGTGATCGAGTACGACGACACGGGAAATTTGTTTTCCAGACCGAAAAACAGGAAGACGGAAGAATATATTACAGGGAGGTTTGGCTGATATGCGGGAACGGTATTTACAGCAGCTGCGGCAGCTGCAGGGCGAGCTTCTGGACATGGGGACGCTCTGTGAGCAGGCGATCACGAAGACGCACCGCATGCTGATCTCCACGGAGCTGCGTCGGGAGCAGTTCGACGAGGTCAACAGCATGGAGAAGGAGATCGACACGAAGGAGCACGCGATCGAGGCGTTGTGCATTCAACTCCTTTTGCGGCAGCAGCCGGTGGCGTCCGATCTGCGGCACATCTCGGCGGCGTTGAAGATCGTCACGGACATGGAACGCATCGGGGATCAGGCGACGGACATCGCGGAGATCATGCGCACAGGCAGCATCGACGTGCCGGTCAGGGGCATCATGATCCCGGAGATGGCGGAGCACACGATCGTGATGGTGAACAAGAGCGTGGAGGCCTGCATCAACCGAGACCTGGAGCTTGCGCGTGAGGTCATCGACAGCGACGACACGCTCGACGAGCTGTTTCGGACGGTGCGCAGGACGTTGGACGAGAACGCCGCGAATTACACGAGCGACCAGATCCTCGACCTGCTGATGATCGCGAAATACTACGAGCGCATCGGCGACCATGCGACCAATATCGGCGAGTGGGTGGAATTCTCGATCAACGGGATCCACCGCAATGGGGAGGAGGTTGCCGACCTGTTTGTGCCGTAGAGAATAAAAAATGTCCTGATACAAAAATCAACCGTGGAGAGGCATATAAATCTTGATTTTACACAGATTTTACATAAGCTGATTTCGGATTTTACCTGATCCGGCTAAAATACCCATAAAGGCGATCGGATTTTGCGAGAGAAAAGGAGCACTTCTATGGATATTTTTAGTGTTTTCACGATGGTGGGCGGGCTCGCCCTGTTTCTGTATGGAATGAGCGTGATGGGGGACGGGCTCTCCCGCGCGTCCGGCGGTCGTCTGGAAAAAATACTCGAGCGGCTGACTTCAAGTACGGGAAAGGGTGTCCTGCTCGGCGCGGGCGTGACGGCGGTGATCCAGTCCTCCTCGGCGACGACGGTCATGGTGGTCGGTTTCGTGAATTCGGGGATCATGACGCTTGAGCGCGCCGTGGGGATCATCATGGGCGCAAATATCGGAACTACGATCACCTCGTGGATCTTAAGTCTCTCTGGGCTGCAGGGAGACAGCTTTTTCGTAAAAATGCTGAAGCCGTCCTCTTTCTCGCCGATCCTTGCGATCGTCGGCGTGGGATTGCTGCTGTTCGCGAAAAAGGATAAGAAGAAAGACGCAGGCTCGATCCTTATCGGTTTCGCGGTGCTGATGTTCGGCATGGAGACGATGAGCGGGGCGGTGAAGCCTCTGGCGGATGTGCCGGAGTTTACAAATCTCTTCCTGATGTTTGAGAACCCGGTGCTCGGCATGGTCGCGGGTGCGGTGCTGACCGCGATCATCCAGAGCTCGTCCGCGTCGGTCGGTATTTTGCAGGCGCTCTGTGTGACCGGGGCGGTCTCCTACGGCTCGGCGATCCCAATCATCATGGGGCAGAATATTGGTACTTGTGTGACGGCGCTGATCTCCGCGATCGGGGCAAAGAAGAACGCAAAGCGCACCGCGTTCGTACATCTGTATTTCAACCTGATCGGGACGGTCGTCTTCATGCTCCTGTTTTACGCGCTGAACGCGTTCCTGCACTTTGGCTTCCTCGGGCAGTCCGCGAGCGTCGCGGGGATCGCGGTCGTCCACACGCTGTTCAATGTGTTTGCGACGCTTCTGTGGTTACCGTTCCACAACGTGCTCGTGAAGCTGGCGAAGCTCACGGTGCGCGACCGCGCCGACGAGGATCGCTTCGCGGAGAAGACGCTCGCCGGGCTGGCGATGCTGGACGACCGCTTTCTGGAAAATCCGGCGTTCGCGATGGCGCAGTGCCGCGAGGCCTGCTCGAACATGGCCGGAGTGACGATCGAGGCGCTCGACGCCGCGATCTCGCTTCTGGAGAATTACGATGAGACGCACCTTGCGCTGGTGAAGGAGAGCGAGAACATTGTCGATAAATATGAGGATCGACTCGGCACGTATCTCGTGCAGGTGGCGAAAAACGAGATGCAGCTGCGGGACAGCCATACGCTCTCGGTGCTTCTTCACAGCATCGGGGATATTGAGCGGATCTCCGACCACGCGGTGAACATCGGATACGCGGCAAAGGAGATCTACGACAAGAACCTCGTGTTCTCGGAAGCGGCGGTCGGCGAGCTTGAGGTCTTTTCCTCGGCGGTAAAGGAGGTCGTGCGTATCTCGATGGAGGCGATGAAGGACGAGGATCTTGCGCTGGCGCTCGAGGTGGAGCCGCTTGAGGAGGTCATCGACGATCTGAGCGACGAGATGCGCAAGAGGCACATCGACCGTCTGCGCGAGGGTCGCTGCACGATCGAGCTCGGTTTTATCCTGACCGATCTGACGACGAGCTACAAGCGGATTGCCGACCACTGCTCAAACATCGCGGTGTGCATGATTCAGGCGGAGAACGACGCGTTCGGCAGGCATGAGTACCTGCACTCGCTCAAGGAGGAAGACAATCAGCAATTCCATGAGAAATTCCGGAAGTATAAAGAGCGTTACGCGCTGCCGGAGCGGATCAAGGGGACGCCGAAGGTCGATATGCGCTCCCGGATGCGGCCGGCGGAGGCCGCACAGTAGCTTCCTGGATTATGTACGTGCAAACTGCGCGCTGTTCAAAAGGAGTCGTTTGATGTCGCTGTCCGCGGATCGGCGGTAATATACGTGCTGTGCGCTGAAAATCGGACGTTGTACAATAGCGGAATATGGGATAGAATAGAAACGATAGAATCCGGTCGGGCAAAACGGCTGAGGTTGGTTTTAAATCGGAAGCGGGAGATAAGGCTCGGGCGGATTCAATGCAGGAAAGTGAGGAAATGCCGTGGCTCTGATCTATATTGTGGAGGACGATGAGAATATACGGGAGATTGAGATGTTCGCGCTGAAAAACGCGGGCTACGAGGTGCAGGGCTTTGACTGTGCCGCGGCGTTCTTTGCGCGGCTGAAAGAGAAGCTTCCGGCGCTCGCGCTGCTCGACGTGATGCTCCCGGACGAGGACGGACTGTCGATCGTGAAGCGTCTGCGCTCCGCGGCGGAGACGCGGAAGCTGCCGATCATTATGGCAACGGCGAAGACGACGGAACTTGACAAGGTCAAGGGCCTGGACATCGGGGCGGACGATTACATCACGAAGCCGTTCGGCGTCATGGAGCTGATCTCGCGGGTCAAGGCGCTGATGCGCAGGAGCTACGGGATGGAGGAAGAGCGCCTGATCCGTCTCGGGCCGATCTTTATGGATGATGAAAAGCGGGCGGTCTATGTGAACGACCGGCCGTGCGAGCTGACCTACAAGGAGTATGAGCTTTTGAAGCTCCTGCTCGTGAACGCCGGGATCGTGGCGACGCGCGACATGATCCTCGACCGCGTCTGGGGAACGGACTTTGAGGGCGAGTCCCGGACGCTCGATATGCACATCAAGACGCTGCGGCAGAAGCTCGGCGAGGCGGGCGCGCTGATCCGCACCGTGCGAAACGTCGGCTATATGCTGAGCGGGGAAGACTGATTGTTATGAAGAAAAAGATTCATCGTTATCTGCTGCTGACCACTTTTTTGACGCTGGCGGCGACCCTTGTCCTGGCGCTTGCGGTTTTCCATAATATGTACCGCGAGCGCATCATCGACGACATGCGGACGTACGCGGACGTGCTCGGGAGCATGGTGTCCTCCGGGGAAGAGCTGAAGGCGCGCTATGTTCGGAACGCGGCGGGCGCGGAGAACGGAGAAAAACGGGCTGCGGAAAGGCAGAATGGGAAAGGACAGAATGCAGGTGATGCAGCGGCTGCGAAAGCCGGGCAGACGGAAAGCGCGCAGGACAGGGATATAGAGGAAGACATGCGCGTGACCGCGATTAGCGCGGACGGCGATGTGCTGTACGACAGCCAGACAGACGACGGGACGATGGAGAACCACGCGAAACGCCCGGAGTTTATCGCGGCGAAGGAGAAGGGCGAGGGATATTCCGTGCGCCATTCTGATACGCTGGGCAGCGACATGTACTACTTTGCGGTTCGCCTGGAGAACGGAGATATTCTGCGCATCAGCAAGGAGGAGAACAGCATCTGGAGCGTGTTCCGCAGGACGATCTACGGGATCGTGGCGATCGCGGCGCTGATGTTTCTGGTCTGCCTGATCCTCTCGCGCTACATCACGGCGGATATCGTGCGGCCGATTGAGCGACTGGCGGCGGAGATCGGACGGGAGGAACACAAAGACAGGCAGGACGGGGCAGTACAAACCATAAATGTGGAACAGAGTGGTTTTTCTGATGCGGGAGACGAAGCTGATACGCAACGGGTATCCCAGAAAGGCGGTTTGTCCGAGACGAACGTTGACGCATATGAGGAACTGCAGCCCTTCATCATGACGATCCGGCAGCAGCACGCCGACATCATCAAGGGAGCGCAGATGCGGCAGGAATTCACCGCGAACGTGTCGCACGAACTGAAGACGCCGCTGACTTCAATTTCGGGGTACGCGGAGCTGATTGAGACCGGGCTTGCGGGACGGGATGAGACGCCGCGCTTCGCGAAGGAGATTCATCGGAGCTCGGATCGTCTGCTCACCCTGATCAACGATATCATCCGCTTGTCGGAACTGGACGGCGGGCATCTGGAGATCGCGCGCGAGGAGATCGATCTGTACGGGATCGCGCAGACCTGTGTAGAGATGCTTCAGATCAGCGCGGCAAATCACAAGGTCCGTATCCAGTGTCACGGGCATCCCTGCATGATCCATGCGGACAAGGGAATGATGGAGGAACTGTTGTACAATCTCTGCGACAACGCGATCCGCTACAATCATCCGGGCGGGCGCGTCGACGTGCGCGTGGAGTCGCACGGTTCACAGGTGATTCTTTCGGTGAAGGATACGGGGATTGGTATTCCGAAGGAGAGTCAGGAGCGCGTCTTCGAGCGTTTCTATCGCGTTGACAAGAGCCGTTCCAAGTCGACCGGAGGGACAGGACTCGGCCTCGCGATCGTGAAGCACATCGTGGCGCTACACCAGGCACAGATCCGTTTGGAGAGCGAGGCCGGAAAAGGGACAGAAATTACGGTGATATTTTGAATGTGGGACGGAAATATGGGCAATATCCGAAATGTGTCGATAAACAGATGCTTTTCAGATATTTTTTTGGCTTAAATTCACATTGACAAAAAAATATCAAGGTGCTATCTTGTAGATAGTTAAAAAAATAACAATAAAAACAGACAGGAGGACTTACGATGGCAGATCAGAAGAAAACGGCCAGTGAGACGATTGAGACGGCTGAGGATTTGGAGAAAGCCCTGAAGAAGCTGCGCGCGGCACAGGAAAAGTTTGCCGGGTACACGCAGGAACAGGTGGACCAAATCTTCAAGGCGGCGGCGACCGCGGCTGACAAGATGCGCATTCCGCTGGCGAAGCTCGCTGTGGAGGAGACCGGCATGGGCGTGGTGGAAGACAAGGTAATCAAGAATCACTACGCAGCGGAGTATATCTACAACGCCTACAAGAACACGAAAACCTGCGGCGTGATCGAGGAAGACCCGGTGTACGGGATCAAGAAGATCGCGGAACCGATCGGCGTGATCGCGGCCGTGATCCCGACCACAAACCCGACGTCTACTGCCATCTTCAAGACACTGATCGCGCTGAAGACGAGGAACGCGATCATCATCAGTCCGCATCCGCGCGCAAAGAAGTCGACGATCGAGGCGGCGAAAGTGGTGCTGGACGCGGCGGTGCAGGCGGGCGCTCCCGAGGGCATCATCGGCTGGATCGACGTGCCGAGTCTGGAGCTGACGAACCTCGTTATGAGCGAGGCGGATCTGATCCTCGCGACGGGCGGTCCGGGCATGGTGAAGGCGGCCTATTCGTCCGGCAAACCAGCGCTCGGCGTGGGCGCGGGCAATACCCCTGTGATCATAGATGATACTGCGGACGTCCGCATGGCGGTTTCCTCGATCATCCATTCCAAGACGTTTGACAACGGTATGATCTGCGCTTCGGAGCAGTCCGTGACGGTGCTCGACAAGATCTACGATAAGGTGAAGAAGGAATTCCAGTACCGTGGCTGCTACTTTCTCAAGAAGAATGAGCTCGATAAGGTGCGTAAGACGATCATCATCAACGGCGCGCTGAATGCGAAGATCGTCGGACAGAAGGCGGCGGACATCGCGGCGATGGCCGGGGTGAAGGTGCCGGAGAACACGAAGATCCTGATCGGCGAGGTCGAGTCCGTGGACATCAGCGAGGAGTTCGCGCATGAGAAGCTCTCCCCAGTGCTCGCGATGTACCGCGCGAAGACCTTCGACGAAGCGCTCGAGAAGGCGGAGCATCTGGTGGCGGACGGCGGCTACGGCCACACCTCCTCCCTGTATATTGATATCAATGAGAAAGAGAAGATGGCGAAGCATGCGGCAGCGATGAAGACTTGCCGCATCCTGGTGAACACTCCTTCCTCGCACGGCGGTATCGGCGACCTCTACAACTTTAAACTGACGCCTTCCCTGACGCTAGGTTGCGGCTCCTGGGGCGGCAACTCTGTCTCGGAAAATGTGGGCGTCAAGCATCTGATCAACATCAAGACGGTCGCCGAAAGGAGAGAGAATATGCTCTGGATGAGAGTGCCGGAAAAGGTTTATTTCAAGAAGGGCTGTACGCCGGTCGCGCTGGACGAGCTCGGAACGGTTATGGGTAAGAAGCGCTGCTTTATCGTCACGGATTCCTTTCTTTACAAAAACGGATATACAAGAAAAATCGAGGATAAGCTGGACCAGATGGGCATCGTGCACACCTGTTTCTCGGACGTAGAACCGGATCCGTCTCTCGCTTCCGCAAAGGCGGGCGCGGAGGCCATGCGCGCGTTCGAGCCGGACTGCATTGTGGCTTTAGGCGGCGGCTCCGCGATGGACGCGGGCAAGATCATGTGGCTGCTCTACGAAAACCCGGACGCGGACTTCGGCGACATGTCGATGGATTTCATGGACATCCGGAAGAGGATCTACACCTTCCCGAAGATGGGTAAGAAGGCATATTTCGTGGCGATCCCGACTTCCTCGGGCACGGGTTCCGAGGTGACGCCGTTCGCGATCATCACGGACCGCGAGACCGGCATCAAGTGGCCGCTGGCAGACTATGAGCTGCTGCCGGATATGGCGATCGTGGATACGGACAATATGATGAGCGCGCCGAAGGGCCTCACCTGTGCGTCCGGTATCGACGTGATGACGCACGCGATCGAGGCGTATGTCTCGATCATGGCCTCCGATTTCACGGACGGTCTGGCGCTCAAGGCGATCAAGCTCGTCTTCGACTACTTGCCGCGCGCTTACAAGGACGGCAATGACGTCGAGGCGAGGGATCACATGGCAAACGCATCCTGCCTGGCAGGTATGGCGTTCGCGAACGCGTTCCTGGGCGTGAACCATTCCCTGGCACACAAGCTGGGTGCGTTCCATCACCTTCCGCACGGCATCGCAAACGCGCTCGTGCTGCTCGACGTGATGCGCTACAACAGCGCGGAGGCGCCGACAAAGATGGGTACATTCTCACAGTATCAGTACCCGCACGCACTGGCGCGCTACGCGGAGATCGGTCGCTATGTGGGCTTGAGCGGCAAGGACGATCAGGAGGTGTTCGAAAAGCTGCTCGATAAGCTCGAGGAGCTGATGCGCACCATCGAGATCAAGCCGACCATCAAAGATTATGGCGTCAAGGAGGATTACTTCCTCGAGACGCTCGACGAGATGACGGAGCAGGCCTTCAACGACCAGTGCACCGGCGCAAACCCAAGGTATCCGCTGATGTCTGAGCTGAAGGAGATTTATCTGAAAGCATATTATGGAAAAGACAAGAAATAAATCAGAGTGGAGGAGGGAAATCCATGAGTAAAAAAGAGTTGATCGTGACACGGTCCTATAAAAAGGTTTACCGCGACGGCGATCGCATCGTGAAGGTATTTACGCCGGAGCACGGCAAGGCAAATGTCTTCAACGAGGCGCTCTGCCAGGCGCGCGTGGAGGAGAGCGGTTTCGAGATTCCGAAGGTGCTTGAGGTCATGCAGATGGACGGCGGCTGGGCAATTGCGGTCGAATATGTAGAAGGCAAGACGATGGAACAGATCATGCAGGAGGATTCGGCGCATCTGGAACAGCACATGGAGGAATTCGTCGATGTACAGCTTGCCATGCATGCGAAAAAGGCTCCGCGCCTGACGCTGCAGAAGGACAAGTTTGCCCGCAAGATCAACAGTCTGAAGGACGTGCTGGATGCGACGGCCCGCTATGAGCTCTGTACAAGGCTTGACTCTATGTCAAACCATACGAAGCTCTGCCACGGCGACTTCAACCCGAGCAATGTGATCGTCTCTCCGGACGGGAAAAAGTGGGTGGTAGACTGGGCGCACGCGACGCAGGGCAATGCGAGCGGCGACACTGCGATCACCTATCTTGAGTTTGCCCTGAAGGATAAGAAGACAGCGGATCTTTACCTTGATTTGTTCTGTCGAAAGAGCGATACCGCAAAGCAGTATGTGCAGAAATGGATGCCGATCGCGGCGGCCGCGCAGCTGACGAAGGGAATCATGGAGGAGCGCGAATTCCTGCTCCATTGGGCGGACATCATAGATTTTCAGTAAGTAAGGAATGAAGCTTCTTGAAATATAGAAACTTTTAGATAAGCAGAAACGTGCCCTGCATACCCTGCCGGGCACGTTTCGTTTGTTTTATTTTAGAGGCTCAGTTCCGCCGACCCACTTGCCGAGCGCTTCCAGCAGCTTCGGCACTTCGACCGGTTTCGCGATGTGATCGTTCATGCCGGATTCAAGGGCGTCGCGGATGTCGTCTGCGAAAGCGTTTGCGGTCATGGCTATGATCGGCAGATGCTTTGTATCTTCACGGTCGAGGCTGCGGATCTGTCGCGCCGCCTGATAGCCGTTCATGACCGGCATCTGGATATCCATGAAGACAAGGTCATAATAGTACGGCGGGTTTTTCTCGATCATATCGACGGCAATCTGTCCGTCCTCCGCTTCTTCCACAGTGACGTTGATAAAGCCAAGCAGCTCTTTCGCAATCTCGCGGTTGAGCTCGTTGTCCTCAACCAAAAGAATCCTCTTTCCGCTGTAATTCGCCTCCTCGAGTCCGGCCTCCGTCAGCTTCTTTTCTTCCTCATCCTGCGTGAGCACGGATTTGAGCGCATAGACGAGGCGGGAGCGGAAGAGCGGCTTTCCGATAAACGCCTGAATACCAGCTTCTCTTGCCTCCACCTCAATATCGGACCAGTCGAAGGCGGAGAGAATGATGATCGGTATCTTGTCTCCGATCTTTGTACGAATCGAGCGTGCAGTTTCCACGCCGTCCATACCGGGCATTCGCCAGTCCAGGATCACCGCCGCGAAGTCGTTATCGGATTCGTGTGCCGCGACGGTCCGACTGACCGCCTCCTGACCGCTCAATACCCACTCGGGTTTCATGCCGATATTTTCCAGAATGTCGCAGGTGCTGACGCAGGAATCCTGATCGTCGTCCGCCACGAGGACGCGCAGATCCGCAAGATCCTGCACGTCATCTGATTCAAGTTCCTGCAGCTTCAGATGGATCTGAACCGTAAATACAGATCCGACGCCGGGTGTACTGGTTACCTGAATATCGCCCTCCATCATGCGCACAATATTGCGAGTGATGGACATGCCGAGTCCCGTGCCTTCGATATTCTGGCTGACCGAATCCTTCGACCGGCTAAACGGGTCGAAAATCGTCTTGAGGAATTCACTGTCCATACCGATGCCGGTGTCCTCGCACACAAACTCATAGCAACCCATTCCGTGAATCCGGGAATTGATCTCCCGGATAGAGAAGGTGATCGTCCCGTGCTCCGGCGTGAATTTCACCGCGTTTCCGAGAATGTTCAGGAAAATCTGACGCAGGCGAAGCTCGTCGCCAATCACGTCCTCATGCCCGATGTCTGAGATGTGTACTTTCAGATCTTGACGCTTGCTGTTTGTCTGGCTGCGAATGATTGTGACGATGCTGTCCACCATATCGGCCATGTTGAACGGCTCTTCGGACAGTGTGACCTTGCCGCTCTCAATCTTGGACATATCCAGCACGTCGTTGATCAGCGCAAGCAGGTGGCGGCTGGAGATCGTGATCTTGCTCAGACAATCGGTCAGACGGTCCTTGTCGTCCATGTGCATCGCAGCGACGGCGGTCATCCCCATAATCGCGTTCATCGGTGTGCGGATGTCATGAGACATGCGCGCGAGGAAATCGGACTTCGCTTGATTTGCGGCTTCTGCGGCCTCGGATGCGTTTTTGAGCGCGAGACGAATCTGGAGTTCCCGCTCTTTCAGGGCTGTGACGTCCTGAATCGCGTACAGGACTCTTGAGGGCAGGCCGTTCTTTCGCTCAAGGCAAAGAATTGACATATTCTCCCAGCGCTTTCCTTCGAGATCAATCTGATACTCAAACTGGAGATAGGGAACGTCCTCCGTCAGGTGTTTCTGCACATATGCCTTCGAGATCACGTTGCCCATCTTCTGGCTGCTTTCGGACTCCGCGATATATTTGGGGTCAAGGCGTTGCACCAGCTCTGAGTAAACGCCGGTTTGGGGCGCGTCGACCTTCTGGTCTTTCAGATATTCATAGGTATCTGTCTCGTAGTCTACCAGCGCGAAGCGGGTAAAGAGCGCGGGGACAGCGTCCACGATCCGGGACATCGCCTGCTTCTCGGAGAGCAGACGCTTTCGCTGTATGGCGTTTCGAATGACCAGATACAGAAGGTACAGCAAAAAGACGACGACCAGTCGAATTTCCAAACGGATACCTGCGGAATTGGCGCCCTTCGTCATGTTGAAGGTCAGGGCGGAGGGGAAGCTCTGCATCAGCATCCACTCATCTCCCGGAAGAGGAGTTATGTAAGCGCTACCCGCGCCGTTGGAACCTTTGTAATTGAAGCTTGTAGAGCTGGCGTCCGCAAGGGATTCCTTCAGCTTCTCGTAATTGTCTTCCGACAGGCGCTCCTCCTCTTTGAGAGAAGTCAACAGATTGTCCGGCTGGGAGCTGTCGTTCACGGAGAGGATGACCGCCCCGTCCTGCGCCAGCAGATAGGTGCTGCCGTTCAGGCCGAAATAATCTGCAGTGAGCATTTCGGTCATGGTATCGCCGCGCATAATGCCGCTTAACACGCCGATGATCTGATCCTCATAGTAGAACGGAGTGTAAAAGATCAACAAGGTCTCGTTGGTGATCCGAGAATTGTAGATCACGCGTTTTCCACTGTTGCCCTGTATTCCCTGACGAAAATAATCGCGGTCCGAGAGATCGGCGGTGCGCCCGTCCGCAGTCAGATCAATTCCGTCTTTCGAGATGAATTCCACATAGTCGAAAGTGGAATGTTCCGTCATATCCTGCAGAAGCTCTGCGTCGACATCCGGCTGCGGTATTGTTGCGCTGTAAAGTTTTGCCAACAATTGTACGTTTTGCTGGGACGAACGGATGAGATCGCTGATACGCCGGGCGGTCTGCCTTGCCGCCGCTTCGATGAAACTGTTGTTCTGCTCGATAATACGCTGACGGTTTTCTGTCGTGAACGAGTAGAAAGAAAACACGATCAGCGCGAGAAGTATACCGAGAAACAGAATATCCCGGATAATTTTCCTGTTTTGCTTCTGAATATTAGTCTGAATGTCTGTCTTCATGACGCTCCTCCGCTGGCCAGTTTCTTAATAAAATAAAATCAGTCAAAAACAAGAGGGTTTGATAATGTTTTTATTCTAACATGAGAACACCGCCTATGCAACAGAAAACCGGTAGGATAGACCAGATCATTTCCTGGGAAGAATGGACGGAGGGATATGTTTGAAGAAAATTAAGATTCATTTACTTGACTAATTTTTGAGAAAGGTGCAATATTATCTAGTGAAGTGACTTGGGGGAGTAACTTCCGGATATGGATAAATAATTACAGAAGGGTAAGGGACGAAAGTGAAAAAGAAGAGAACAGGCTTGAAGATTGCTGTTTTAACGATTGTCATTCTTTTGGTGGCAGGTCTGGGCGTGCTCGGATATTATCTGTATGAGCAGGCAAACAGCGGTCTTTTTTTTGAGCAGACAAAGATTAACGGCTACGACGTCGCAGGGAAGACCTGTAAGGAAGTGCTGCTTACCATGGAGCGGGATTTCAGTGCGCCGAAGCTGGAGCTGAGGGAAGGCGGCGAGAGCGCGCTGACCCTGACGCTTGAGGAAATGGGCTACACCATTGATCAGATGGAACTCTTAAGCAGACTTCAGGATTGCATGCGCCAGCAGAACGTTCGGTTGATCTTCAGCCTGTTGGGTGGCAATGAATTTGAGATCGATATTCCGTTTGACTATGACGAGGCTGTCTTTCAGGGTGCGGTGACATCCGCGAAGCTTGCGAAGCCGCGTGTGGCCAGCGCGGACGCATCCCTGCAGTTTAACGGCACGGAGTATTTCATCGAGCCGGAGGTGTACGGTAATGAGATGGATGACGCTGATTTGCGCGTGCTCGTGAAGGATTTTGTGGATAAGCTGACGACGAACGACCGGCCGCAGCAGGACGCGTCGATCGACATTCCCGAGTCTTTCTATTTCGTCCCGGCAGTAACGCAGGACGACGCGAAGATGAATGCCCTGATGAACACCTACAATACTTACTGCAAGGCGAAGATCTCCCTGCTTTTTGGCGAGCAGAAGGAGGTTGTGGACTGGTCCGTGATCCAGCAATGGCTCGATATGAACGAGGACGGCACAGGGGCGCTGCGCGAGGAGGCGGTCTATGATTACGTGTACGATCTCGCGGCGCGCTACGATACGCTGTACTACAAACGTGATTTCCTCGCGCACGACGGACGGACGATCTCCTACGACTCGAGCGATTACGGGTACCAGATGGACTGCGACGGCGAGGCTGCCCAGCTGATCAACGACATTTACAGCAACACGGAGGTTGAGCGCGAGCCGGTGTACGCGGTCAAGGGCTACAAGCGCAACGGCCGGGACGACATCTGCGGCAACTATGTGGAGGTCGATCTGACCGCGCAGCACCTCTGGTTCTATCTGGACGGGCAGTTGGTTGTCGAGACGGATGTGGTATCCGGACTTCCCAAGAACGAGCGTGAGACCGTGACCGGCGTATTCTGCATTCCCTATAAGAAGAGTCCCGAGACGTTGAAGGGCGATACCTGGGAAGAGAAGGTCACGTACTGGATGCCATTCTACGACGGCCAGGGCCTGCACGACGCGCCGTGGAGAGGATCGTTCGGTGGCGGGATCTATCAGACGAACGGGTCGCACGGCTGTGTGAATCTTCCGTATGACGCGGCGCAGCAGATCTACGAAAACATGCCGGAGCGCTTCCCGATCTTCCTATATAAATAGTGCAGGACATTGCGGATGGACAAGCAGATCCCGCCTTTCAGGGTGACTCCTGCGGGAGCGTTATTTCGCGGTTTTAAGTTTTTTCGGGATTGTAAAATAGCTGGTTGACAAACGAAAACACGTGGTATATAATGAATTCCGCTGAAAAGATGTGCGCATAGCTCAGCTGGATAGAGCGTTTGGCTACGGACCAAAAGGTCGGGGGTTCGAATCCTCTTGCGCACGCTGTGAGGGACTGTACATCATATCGGTGTACAGTCTTTTTTACGCGAAAGCAGAAAACACTTTACCTGTTCGGTGGGTTCATGGTAAAGTAATGGTGTCACAATTATTCCAACATCACAAAGGAGAGACTTTCTATGGGCGGCATTTTCGGAGTTGCTTCAAAAACGAACTGTACTTTGGAATTGTTTTACGGAGTCGATTATCACTCACATCTGGGGACGCGCCGCGGCGGTATGGCGGTGCACGGGGAACGCGGCTTCCAGCGCGCGATCCACAACATCGAGAATTCGCCGTTCCGCACGAAGCTGGAGCGCGATGTGGAGGAGATGGAGGGCAATCTCGGGATTGGCTGCATTTCTGATTACGAGCCGCAGCCGCTTCTGATCCAGTCGCATCTCGGAAGTTTTGCGATCACAACGGTCGGCAAGATCAACAACATGGACGAGCTTTTGAAGTACGTCTACGAGAACGGGAACGCGCATTTTCAGGAGATGAGCAGCGGGCAGGTGAACGCGACGGAGCTGGTAGCCTCCCTGATCTGTAAGAAGGAGAGCATCGTCGAGGGCATTCAGTTTGTGCAGGAGATCGTGGACGGTTCCATGACGCTGCTGCTGATGACGAAGGACGGCTTGTACGCGGCCAGAGACCGTCTGGGCAGGACGCCACTCGTGATCGGGCACAAGGAAGGCTCATACTGCGTGTCATTTGAGAGCTTTGCCTATCTCAATCTGGGCTATACGGACTATAAAGAACTCGGGCCGGCGGAGATCGCGTTCGTGACGCCGGACGGGGTGAAGACGCTCGCCGGACCGGGAAACGAGATGCGGATCTGTTCGTTCCTCTGGGTGTATTACGGCTATCCGACCTCGTCCTACGAGGGAGTGAATGTCGAGGAGATGCGTTATCGCTGCGGGAGTATGCTCGCACAGCGCGATAAGGGAAATGTCTCCCCTGATATCGTGGCCGGCGTGCCGGATTCCGGTACCGCGCACGCGATCGGCTACGCGAACGAGTCCGGCTTTCCGTATGCGCGGCCGTTCATCAAATACACGCCGACCTGGCCGCGGTCGTTCATGCCGACGAAGCAGAGCCAGCGCAACCTGATCGCGCGCATGAAGCTGATCCCGGTCAGGGCACTGATCAAGGATAAGAAGCTGCTGCTGATCGATGATTCGATCGTGCGCGGCACACAGCTTCGAGAGACGACAGAATTCCTGTACCAGAGCGGGGCAAAAGAAGTGCATGTGCGCCCGGCCTGCCCGCCGCTTTTGTACGGCTGCAAATATCTGAATTTCTCTCGCTCGAAGTCCGAGATGGACCTGATCACGCGCAGGATCATCAAAGAGCGGGAGGGCGACAACGTTCCGCAGGAGGTGCTCGACGACTATGTGGATCCGACGAGCAAACGCTATTCCGAACTGCTCGAGGCGATCCGCAAACAGCAGAACTTCACGACGCTGCGCTACCATCGCCTTGACGATCTGGAAAAGTCGATCGGCATCTCGCCGTGCAAGCTGTGCACCTACTGCTTCAGTGGAAAAGAATAATGAAAGCGCAGCTGCTCTGGCAGAGGCAGTGGAATGTATTTTGGAACGCATACCCTGATTTATATGGGTGAGGAAGGCAGAAAAACGGAATACATAGCAGAACAGACAGATAAGGAAAAGATACGGCATGATAGATACGATACTGTGGGACATCGACGACACGCTGCTCGATTTCCAGAGATCCGAGGCTTACGGGATACGCGCCTGTTTTGCGGAGATCGGGTTTCACGGCTGCGACGAGGCGATGCTCGCGCGCTACTCCGCGATCAACCGGCGCCATTGGGAGGCGTTGGAGCGCGGGGAGATGACGAAACCGGAGGTGCTTGTGGGGCGGTTCCGCTGCTTTTTTGAGACGGAGGGGATCGCCTGTCCGGACGTGGAGGCGTTCAACCGTTCCTATGAGAGGAAGCTTGGAGAGCACTTTTTCGAGAACGAGCGCTCGCTGGAGCTGTGCCGGAGATTGAAGGGCCGGGTGCGCCAGTATGTCGTGACGAACGGGGCGGAGCCGGTGCAGAAAAACAAGCTGAAGTATTCCGGACTCGGGGAGTGCATGGACGGAGCTTTCATCTCGGACGAGATCGGCGCAGAGAAGCCGACGATGGGATTTTTTGAACATGTCTTCGCGCAGATCGGGCGGCCGGAGCCGGGGACTTGCATGATCGTCGGGGATTCGCTGACAAGCGATATGCGCGGCGGGAACAACGCCGGATTGATCTGCTGCTGGTACAATCCGCGTGGGAAGGAGAACAGCTCCGACGTGCGGGTGGACTATGAGATCCGCAGCATCTGGGAGGTCGAGCGCCTGCTTGCGGAGAGCGGGAACGGACAGGAGACAGAGAAAAGATAGAAGGCAGAGATGCAATAGAAGAAAAGATAGATTGCTGTATCGGAAAAGGGAAGCACGACCTGTGATACAGGAAGCGGAAAGAGGAAGACCGACGGGCAGACCTGTCGGATCACAGTGGAATGGAGAGGACAAAAGATGACGAAGAAGAGACTGGCGCTGGAGATCATCGAGCGTCTGAAGGAGCTGTATCCGGTTGCGGACTGTACGCTGGATTACGACGAGGCGTGGAAGCTGCTCGTGAGCGTCCGCCTTGCGGCGCAGTGCACGGACGCCCGGGTGAACGTGATCGTGGAGAAGCTGTATGAAAAGTATCCGGATGTGGCTGCCCTCGCGGGAGCGGAGCCGGAGGAGATCGAGGAGATCGTGAAGCCCTGCGGACTCGGCAGAAGCAAGGCGCGGGATATCAGCGCCTGTATGAGGATCCTGCAGGAGCAATACGGTGGGAAGGTGCCGGAGGACTTTGACGCTCTCCTGAAACTCCCGGGCGTGGGCCGCAAGAGCGCGAACCTGATCATGGGCGATGTATTCGGAAAACCCGCAATCGTCACGGACACGCATTGCATCCGTCTGGTAAACCGTATGGGTCTGGTCGACGGCATCAAAGAGCCGAAGAAGGTAGAGATGGCGCTCTGGAAACTGATTCCGCCCGAGGAGGGCAATGATTTCTGTCATCGTCTCGTGAACCACGGCCGCGAGATCTGCACGGCGCGTACGAAGCCGCACTGCGAGCGCTGCGCGTTGGCGGATATCTGTAAGAAAGTTGGGGTTTGTTCAGTGTGACGCATGATCTGCCGTTGGCGATTTTTGCGCGGCGTCCCCAGGACAGAACGAGTACATTTCCTCGTAGGCTTCCAGCTCTTCTTCTGATGATGGCAGTGCGGGAATCAAGCCCGTGCAATCCATGGCGGAGCAGACACTTTTGGAAAAACAGGAGTCTGACAGATCTGCATGTTCAGTTCTGGCGGACTCTCCTTTTTTTGCATTCTTTTCGGGCATTTTTTGATCGGACATAGAGGAGTCTTCCTTTCTGTATTTATTCAGGGCTTTGAGAATAGTATTTCGCGTTGCGGAGAAAGTATTCGACGAAATCAGCGAAAATGGATGAATACAAAAATAATCAGTTGCAATATGAACTAAAATATGATATTATATTACAACATGAGATGAACGGGAGAGAACATAGGAAAAGCTATGTTCAGTTTAGTAAGATCAGCTGTTTTGTACGGCATCGAATGCCGGATGATCTCGGTGGAGGCGGACGTGAGCGACGGTCTGCCAGGGTTTGCGATGGTAGGATGTCTTTCGTCGGAGGTGCGCGAAGCGCAGGACAGGGTCAGGACCGCGCTGAAGAACTCCGGCTATCGGCTGCCGCCGAAGAAGATCACGGTCAATCTGGCGCCGGCAGACATCCGAAAGTCCGGTTCCGCATACGACCTGCCGATCGCCATTGCAGTGATGGCCGCACATGGCTATCTGCCGCAGGAGGCGCTGGAGCAGAAGTTTCTGCTGGGCGAGCTCGGATTGGACGGAAGCATTCACGGGATCCACGGGGTGCTCGGCATGGTCAAAGAAGCCAGAAAGGCCGGGTGCAGTTCCTGTATTGTTCCGCTCGCAAATTTGCGGGAGGGAGCGGTGATACAGGGAATTCGGGTATACGGGGCCGGACATCTCAGGGAAGTGGTAGCACATCTTATTTCCGGAGAACATCTTCCGGAAGAATCCATTGATATAGAAGGAAAAATTTCAGAGGACAAGAATAGAGCAAAGCGTGATTTTGCAGACATCAGAGGACAGCATATGGCCAAGCGGGCTGCGGAGATCGCGGCGGCCGGAATGCACAACCTGCTCCTGAGCGGACCGCCGGGCGCGGGAAAGACCATGATCGCGAGCCGGATTCCGGGGATCCTGCCGCCGCTTTCCGTGGAGGAAGCGCTTGAGGTCTCCCAGATACACAGTGTCGCGGGGACGCTCCCGGGGGAAGGAATACTGACCGCGCGTCCGTTTCGGATGCCGCACCATACGATCTCCCCTGTCGCGCTTGCCGGAGGAGGGACAAACCCGCGCCCGGGAGAGATCAGTCTTGCGCATCGCGGTGTGTTGTACCTCGACGAGCTTCCGGAATTCCAGAAGGATACGTTGGAGATTCTGCGTCAGCCACTCGAGGAGGGGGAGATACGCATCTCGCGCAACAGCGGGCAGTATGTGTTCCCAGCGGGATTTATGCTCGTTGCGTCGCGTAACCCATGCCGCTGCGGATTTTTTCCGGATCGCAGGAAGTGTCGTTGCAGTGACTATGAGGTGAGAAAGTATCTGCGCCGGATCAGCAGGCCGCTTTTAGATCGGATCGATCTGCATGTCGAGGTACAGCAGATTCCCTACGAGGATCTGGTGCAGGGAAGCTCTGAGGAGGAGACCACAACGCAGATCCGGGCGCGCGTGCTTCGGGCTCAGGAGATTCAGAGAGAGCGGTATGATGGCAGCACCTATCGCTTCAATGCGGAGCTGACGGCGGCGGATCTGAAGAAATACTGTCCGATCGAATCGGAAGAGGAGCGGCACATGAAGCAGATCTATGAGCAGAAGCATCTGACTGCCCGGACTTATCACAGACTGCTCAAGGTGGCGCGGACGATCGCGGATCTGGAGGGAAGCACTCAGATCGCTATGCGCCATCTGGACGAGGCGGTGCTCTACCGGCCGACAGAGCTTCTGATGTAAGAACAGGACAAGGGACAGCCGGAAATTTCCGAAAGCATAGAGATGTCAATGGAGGAATTGTCAATGGAAGAATATTGGGAGTGGCTGTGCAGCATACCGGGGATCTATCAGGCGCAGAAAGAGTTCCTGCTGCGCTGCTTCGGCACGCCACGGGCGGTCTGGGAGGCGACGGAAGGAGAACTTGCGTATCTGGAAGAGCGGGGATGCGGCTGGATCGATAAGGTGAGGAAGTACCGGGAGGTGTCGTCTCCCGAAAAAACAGTGCATATGCACAGGGAGCAGGGAATACAATTTACCAGCCATGAACATACTAAGTATCCAGGACGGCTTCAGAATATTGCGGGAAAGCCGTATGGACTGTTTTACAAAGGAAGGCTGCCGGAGGAAGAGAGGAAGAGCGTTGCGATCGTGGGAGCGCGGATGTGCACCCGCAGCGGGAAGGAGAGAGCGGAGCAGCTCGCGAAGCGCGTGGCCCTCTGCGGCGGACAGGTGGTCAGCGGAGCGGCGTACGGGATCGACGGGGCGGCGCAGTGGGCAGCCGTCACGAACGGCGGCGCGAGCTACGCGGTCCTCGGCTGCGGGGTGGACCGCTGCTATCCGGCTTCGCATAGGGCGTTGTTTGAACGGCTTGTCGAACGCGGAGGAATCCTCTCGGAATTCCCACCGGGAACGCCGCCGGTCAGCGCTCACTTCCCTGTGCGCAACCGAATCATCAGTGGGTTGGCGGATCTCGTGGTCGTGGTCGAGGCGCGCAAAAAGAGCGGATCCCTGATCACGGCGGATTTTGCCGCCGAGCAGGGAAGGACTGTGATGGCGGTTCCGGGGCGTCCGGAGGATGAGCTGAGCGCCGGATGCAATGAACTGATTTCACAGGGTGCAGGAGTAATTTTGTCAGTAGATTTATTTGCAAAATCAATTTTCCCGGAATTTAAAAAGAAAAAAGTGCAGTTGTCGGATGATTTTGCTCTTGCGCCTGCAGAGAAATTAGTGTATAGTAGTCTCGATTTTTACTCGAAAAGCATCTGGGTGTTGGAGGAAAGCACGGCGCTTTCGCTTGCGGAGCTGGCCGGCAGTCTTCTGTCGCTCGAGATGAAAGGGCTTGTGAAAGAAACGGAGCGCAACTATTACGCGCGTCTGGTATGAGGGTGTTTTGGAGGTAATTGCTATGCCGAAGTATCTGGTGATCGTGGAGTCACCTGCGAAAGTCAAGACGATCAAGAAGTTTCTCGGTTCCAATTATGAGGTGATGGCGTCGAACGGACATGTCCGGGATCTGCCGAAAAGCCAGATGGGAATCGATTTCGAACACGATTATGAGCCGAAATATATCACGATCCGGGGAAAGGGGGATATTCTGGCGGCGCTGCGCAAGGCGGAGAAAAAGGCCGATAAGGTATACCTCGCGACCGACCCGGACCGCGAGGGAGAGGCGATCTCCTGGCATTTGGCCGAGGCGCTGAAGCTGGATGAGAAGAAGCAGAAGAGAATTACCTTCAATGAGATTACGAAGAGCGCGGTCAAGGAATCCCTGAAGCACGCGCGTTCGATCGATATGGATCTGGTCGACGCACAGCAGACGCGCCGTATTCTCGACCGCATGGTGGGATATCGCATCAGTCCGCTGCTCTGGCAGAAGGTGAAGAGGGGATTGAGCGCCGGCCGCGTGCAGTCGGTCGCGCTTCGCATCATCGCAGACCGGGAGGAAGAGATCAACGAATTCATTCCGCAGGAATACTGGTCGCTTGATGCCCAGGTACGTGTGCCGGGAGAGAAGAAGCCTCTGACCGCGAAATTCTATGGAAAAGGAAAGAAAATGACGATCGCCTCGAAGGCAGAGCTCGATCGGGTGCTTGCCGGACTTGAGGGCGCGGATTATGTGGTAGAAGAGGTGAAGCGGGCGGAGCGTGTGAAGAAGCCTCCGCTTCCGTTTACGACGAGTACACTGCAGCAGGAAGCCGCCAATGTACTGAATTTTTCGACACAGAAGACGATGCGCCTCGCGCAGCAGATGTATGAGGGCGTCGAGATCAAGGGGAGCGGGACCGTCGCACTGATCACGTATCTGCGTACCGATTCAACGCGCGTGTCGGATGAGGCGGACCGCGCGGCGAGAGAATATATCGGCAGCCAGTATGGGGAGAGCTATGTGGCGGGGCATCCTGCTGCAGCGAAGAGCAGCCAGAAGATCCAGGACGCGCACGAGGCGATCCGTCCGACTGACATCACGAGAACGCCTGCGAGCGTCAAGGACGTCATAAGCCGCGATCTGTTTCGGCTCTATCAGCTCATTTGGAGGCGTTTCGCGGCCAGCCGCATGGCGGACGCGCGCTATGAGACAACGACGGTGAAGATCAAAGCGGCTGATTACAGCTTCACGGTTGCTGCTTCGAAATGTGTGTTCGAGGGATTCCGCACAGTCTACACGGATAGCGACGAGGAGAAAGAAGAGAACAATGTTATCAGCGGAAAGATCGAGCAGGGGATGCATCTGACGCCGGAGAAGATCGACACGAAACAGCATTTCACACAGCCTCCGGCGCACTATACGGAGGCGTCGCTGGTGCGCGCTCTGGAGGAGAAGGGCATCGGCCGTCCGAGCACCTACGCGCCGACGATCACGACGATCATTGCGCGCCATTATGTTGCCAAGGAAAATAAAAATCTGTATATGACGGAGCTTGGAGAGGCGGTCAATTCGATTATGAAGGAGGCCTTCCCGAGCATCGTGGACGTCAATTTCACGGCGAATCTCGAATCGTTGCTTGACTCGATTGGGGAGGGAGATATCCCGTGGAAGACAGTCGTGGAAAACTTTTACCCGGATCTCGACGAGGCGGTAAAGAAAGCGGAGGAGACGCTTGAAAAAGTCAAGGTGGAAGACGAAGTCTCGGATGAAGTCTGCGAAATGTGCGGCAGGAACATGGTGATCAAATACGGACCGCACGGCAAGTTCCTGGCTTGCCCCGGCTTCCCGGAGTGCCGCAACACGAAGCCGTATCTCGAGAAGATCGGCGTCGCATGCCCGCAGTGCGGCAAGGCGGTCGTGATCCGCAAGACGAAGAAGGGCAGAAAATACTATGGCTGCGAGAACAACCCGGAGTGTAATTTCATGTCCTGGCAGAGGCCGGCACAGCAGAAATGTCCGCAGTGCGGCGGTTATATGGTCGAAAAGGGGAGCAAGCTCGTGTGCGCCGACAAGGCCTGCGGTTATATCTGTCCGAAAAATTAACAATATTTTGTTCTTTTGAAAAATATTTAGCCAGAGTGGGAAAATGAACGTTGAATTTCTGAAAATTATGTGATATTATATAAAATGACGTAGAGCACGATTAAATTGAGAAAGGAGGTGCGAAATGAGCGTTCAATTGCTGGATAAGACCAGAAAGATCAATCAGTTGTTACATAACAACAATACAAGTAAAGTCGTATTCAATGATATCTGCGAGGTACTTACCGGTATTTTGAATTCGAACATTCTTGTGATCAGTCGGAAAGGCAAAGTGTTGGGTGTAGGTCTGTGTGACGGCATAGAGGAGATTGGCGAGTTGATTGTGGACCGGGTAGGCGGTTTTATCGACCCAATGCTGAATGAAAGACTTCTGGGTGTTCTCTCGACGAAGGAAAACGTCAACCTGGAGACGTTGGGCTTCGAAGGCGAGAATATCAGGAAGTATCAGGCGATCATCAACCCGATCGATATCGCGGGTGAGCGTCTGGGAACTGTTTTTATGTACAAGTTTGGCGCTCAGTATGATATTGACGATATTATTCTGAGCGAGTATGGCACTACCGTAGTTGGCCTCGAAATGATGCGCTCCGTCAATGAGGAGAATGCAGAGGAGAATCGAAAGATTCACATTGTTAAATCGGCGATCAGTACCCTGTCTTTTTCGGAAATGGAAGCAATAATCCATATATTTGATGAGTTAAATGGCTCCGAAGGGATTCTGGTAGCGAGCAAAATTGCTGACCGCGTTGGAATTACCCGTTCCGTGATTGTCAATGCGCTGCGCAAGTTTGAAAGCGCAGGCGTTATTGAGTCCAGATCTTCCGGAATGAAAGGAACTTACATCAAGGTCTTAAACGACGTCGTCTTCGACGAGTTGGCAGAGATTCGTAAGTCCCGCAATATCTGACTTAGAAATACATGGTTTTTCATGGATGCCCGTCTTTGGACGGGCATCTTTTGATGAGCGGAAAATCCGTCGAAAGGAGCTATATTTAAATAAAAGAAAATAGTATAGGTGAGAAAAAGAAAGAAAATAAAAGATATTAGGAGAAAAAAAGAGAGTTACATTGAATTTGCAGACGTAATAGGAGTTGCAATATTTACATATTTTAACTAATATAGGATTGTTCGTTAGCACTCGATTGAAATGAGTGCTAATAAGAAGAGGAGAAAACATCATCTAAGGAGGAGTTCAATATGAAATTAGTACCGTTGGGCGACAGAGTTGTGTTGAAGCAGTTCGAGGCAGAAGAGACGACGAAATCCGGGATCATCCTGACGAGCAAGACACAGGAGAAGCCGCAGGAGGCCGAGGTCATTGCAGTGGGGCCGGGCGGAATGGTAGACGGCAAGGAAGTAACCATGCAGGTGAAGAAGGGCGACAAGGTAATCTATTCTAAGTACGCGGGCAACGAAGTGAAGCTGGGCGACGAGGAGTACATCATCGTGAAGCAGAGCGATATTCTGGCAATCGTGAAGTAAGTTCAGAAGGATAGTCAGTGAGACACCGGCCGCGGCAGACAGGAAGCGACCGCGGGGTGGGCATTTACCCAAATATAACAAATACAGGAGGCTGATGCATTATGGCAAAGGAAATCAAATTTGGCGCCGACGCAAGAGCGGCTCTGGAAACAGGCGTAAATAAACTGGCGGATACCGTCCGCGTGACATTGGGACCGAAGGGCAGAAACGTGGTGCTCGACAAGCAGTTCGGCTCGCCGCTTATCACAAACGACGGCGTGACGATCGCGAAGGAGATCGAGCTTGAGGACGCGTTCGAGAACATGGGCGCGCAGCTCATCAAGGAGGTTGCGTCCAAGACGAACGATGTGGCCGGCGACGGCACGACGACCGCTACCGTTCTCGCGCAGGCGATGGTGAACGAGGGCATGAAGAACCTGGCGGCAGGCGCGAATCCGATCATTCTCAGAAAGGGCATGAAGCAGGCGACGGACGTTGCCGTCGAGGCGATCAAGTCCATGAGTAAGAAGGTGACCGGCAAGGAGCAGATCGCGAGAGTCGCGGCGGTATCCTCGGGCGACGAGCAGGTCGGCGAGCTGGTAGCGGACGCGATGGAGAAGGTCTCCCGCGACGGCGTGATCACGATCGAGGAGTCCAAGACCATGAAGACCGAGCTGGACCTCGTGGAAGGCATGCAGTTCGACCGCGGCTACATTTCCGCGTACATGGCGACCGATATGGAGAAGATGGAGGCGGTTCTCGACGATCCGTTCATCCTGATCACAGATAAAAAGCTCAACAACATTCAGGAAGTGCTTCCGCTTCTGGAGCAGATCGTGCAGGCAGGCAAGAAGCTGCTCATCATCGCAGAGGACATCGAGGGCGAGGCTCTGACGACCCTGATCGTCAACAAGCTGCGCGGCACCTTCCAGGTAGTGGGCGTGAAAGCTCCGGGCTATGGCGACAGAAGGAAGGCCATGCTCGAGGACATCGCGATCCTCACCGGCGGCCGAGTGATCTCCGAGGAGGTCGGTCTTGATCTGAAGGAGGCTACGCTGGATATGCTCGGACGCGCGAAGTCCGTGAAGGTTCAGAAGGAGAACACGATCATCGTGGACGGTCTCGGCGACAAGAAAGAGATCAAACAGAGAATCGCCCAGATCAAGGCTCAGATCGAAGAGACGAAGTCTGACTTTGACAAAGAGAAGCTTCAGGAGCGTCTTGCGAAGCTCTCCGGCGGCGTAGCGGTCATCCGCGTCGGCGCAGCTACGGAGACAGAGATGAAGGAAGCGAAGCTTCGCATGGAGGATGCCCTGAACGCTACGAGAGCGGCGGTCGAGGAAGGCATCATCGCGGGCGGCGGATCGGCATATATCCACGCCGCGAAGAAGGTAGAGAAGCTTGCCGCGAAGCTTGAGGGCGACGAGAAGACGGGTGCGAATATCATCCTGAAGGCCCTGGAAGCTCCGCTGTACCACATTGTGGCGAACGCGGGTCTGGAAGGCGCCGTTGTGATCAACAAGGTCCGCGAGTCCGCGGCCGGCACCGGCTTCGACGCGCTGAACGAGGAATATGTGGACATGGTGAAGGCAGGCATCCTGGATCCGACAAAGGTGTCCAGAAGCGCTCTGCAGAACGCGACGAGCGTCGCGTCCACGCTGCTCACCACCGAGTCTGTAGTAGGCAATATCAAAGAAGACGTACCGCCGATGCCCGCAGGAGGAGCAGGCGGCATGGGGATGATGTGATAAACCTGAGCCGCGTAAAATCAGCGGAAGAAAAAGGGAGCTGCTTGCAGCTCCCTTTTTCAGACGGTGATTTAATGGGGCGAAGCCCCTCAGCGAGCGAACGAAGTTCGCGAGCGGATACGCGGCTCAACAGTAGAACGGATGATTCGGCGAATGCCGAACAGCGAGAAAGCGGCAGCTTTCGAGCTGATGGCACGGCGAAAAGTATAAGCGTACAAAAGGGAGCTGCTCGCAGCTCCCTTTTTCAGACGGTGATTTAATGGGGCGAAGCCCCTCAGCGAGCGAACGAAGTTCGCGAGCGGATACGCGGCTCAACAGTAGAACGGATGATTTGGCGAATGCCGAACAGCGAGAAAGCGGCAGCTTTCGAGCTGATGGCATGGCCCCACCTTTTTCCTAGACGTTTTTCCCCATCTGTGCTATACTGTTTTCCAGACATATCCCGCCTGACCGGGATCAGCAATGAACAGAGAGGATGATAATTATGGGCGATTTATATCAGGAAATTCTTATCTCGCGGAAGACCCCGTTCGTGAACAAGATCATCAAGGGCGCGGCGTATGTAGCGACGGCGCTTTTTCTCCTTATTGGAATGTTGTTTCTGAATCCGCTGTATTTCATTCCGGGGATCGCGCTCGGCGCATGCTGCTATTTCCTCGTGCCGAAGCTGGATCTTGAGTACGAGTATCTGTACGTGAACGGTGAGCTGGATATCGACGCGATCTACTCCAAGCAGAAGCGAAAGAGGATCGCGAGTTATGACATGGCGGAGCTGGAGATCCTCGCGCCGTCGACCTCCCACGCGCTGGATTCCTATCTGAACCAGGGCGGAGTGAAGGTGAGGGATTTCACGTCGAGGGACCCGCAGACGCAGTCCTATACGCTTGTGTTCAGCAAGGACGGCAAGCGCGACATCATAAAAGTGGAATTGAACGATGTGATCGTGGGCGACGTCCGAAGAATCGCGCCGCGAAAAGTGAACGCGTTTTAATTTCCGGTTGACATCGAAAAGCGGATTTGTTACAGTATTTATTCAAACAGATGAATTACCAAAACACTTATATCGGAAAGCGAGGATGCGGCATGGGAAGAATTATTGGAGAGGGAATCACGTTTGATGATGTATTGTTGGTACCGGCGTATTCACAGGTGATACCGAATCAGGTAGATATCACCACCTGGCTGACGAAGAAGATCCAGCTCAACATTCCGATGATGAGCGCGGGGATGGATACGGTCACGGAGCACCGGATGGCGATCGCGATGGCCAGACAGGGCGGTATCGGTATTATCCACAAGAACATGTCGATCGAGCAGCAGGCGGAGGAAGTGGACAAGGTGAAGCGCTCCGAGAACGGCGTCATCACGGATCCGTTTTTCCTCTCTCCGGAGAATACGCTGGCGGACGCGAACGAGCTGATGGCGAAGTTTCGGATCTCGGGCGTGCCGGTCACGGAGAACGGCAAGCTGGTCGGCATCATCACGAACCGCGATCTGCTGTTTGAAGAGGATTTTTCCAAGAAGATCAAGGAGTCGATGACCTCTGAGGGACTGATCACCGCGAAGGTGGGCGTCACACTGGACGAGGCCAAAAAGATCCTTGCCAAATCCAGAAAAGAGAAGCTTCCCATCGTCGACGACGATTATAATCTGAAAGGACTCATCACGATCAAGGATATCGAGAAACAGATCCAGTACCCGAATTCCGCGAAGGACGCTCAGGGACGTCTGCTTTGCGGCGCGGCGATCGGTATCACGGCGAACGTGCTCGACCGCGCGGCCGAGCTCGTGGACGCGCAGGTGGACGTCGTCGTGCTCGACAGCGCGCACGGACATTCCCAGAATGTGCTGAATTGTGTGAAAATGGTGAAGGAGAGATATCCGGATCTGCAGGTGATCGCGGGCAATGTGGCGACGGGCGAGGCGGCGCAGGCGCTGATCGAGGCCGGCGTGGACGCGGTCAAGGTCGGTATCGGGCCGGGTTCCATCTGCACGACGCGTGTGGTCGCGGGCATCGGCGTACCGCAGATCTCGGCAGTGATGGATTGCTACGAGGTGGCGGACAAGTACGGGATCCCGATCATCGCGGATGGCGGGATCAAGTATTCGGGCGATATCACGAAGGCGATCGCGGCGGGCGCGAACGTCTGTATGATGGGCAGTCTGTTTGCGGGCTGCGATGAGAGTCCGGGAGAGTTCGAGCTGTATCAGGGCAGAAAATACAAGGTCTACAGAGGCATGGGTTCCATCGCCGCAATGGAGAACGGAAGCCGCGACCGCTATTTCCAGACGAACGCGAAGAAACTGGTGCCGGAGGGTGTCGAGGGTCGCGTCGCGTACAAGGGAAGCGTGGAGGACGCGGTGTTCCAGCTGCTCGGCGGCCTGAGATCCGGTATGGGCTACTGCGGGACCAGGACGATCGAAGAACTGAAGCAGAACGGAAGATTTGTAAAGATCTCCGCGGCTTCGCTGAAGGAGTCGCATCCGCATGATATCCATATCACGAAGGAAGCGCCGAATTACAGTGTAGAATAATTGTGGAAAAAGGATGTTGGGGTTGAAGTAAGGCATGGAGGACAGACATTCAGAAAAGAAAAAGGGCGTCCGCTGGGGCAGATTCCTGCTCTGGGTCTGCGTGACCGCGGTGACGGTTGCGGCGGTATGGTTTCTGCTGCAGCTGGTGCCGAAAGAGGATGAGAATGTAGATATCCTGCTGGATGCGCCGGTGGAGATCGACACTGAGCCGATCACGGAGCCGGAGTCCGAGACGTTGGCGGAAAACATTGTACCGCCGCCGGATATCGATGTCCAGCCGCTCTCGATCAACGAATATTCCAGACCGGGAGAGAAGGTCGACGCGATTGAGTACATAGTGATCCATTACCTTGGTAACCCGAAGACGACCGCGCAGCAGAACCACGATTATTTTGAGAGCTTGAAGGATCTGCAGAATACCTCGATGAGCGCGAATTTTGTGGTCGGTATTGAGGGCGAGATCATCGAGTGCGTGCCTCCGGGAGAGATCGCGTACGCGTCCAATTCCATGAATCACTTGTCGGTATCGATCGAGAACTGTCATCTGGACGATTCCGGACGCTTCACACAGGAGACATACAATTCATGTGTACACCTGACAGCCTACCTTGCGGCGAAATATGATATCGACCGCGAGCACATCATCCGTCACTATGATGTGACGGGCAAGGAATGTCCGCTGTACTATGTGGAGCACGAGGACAAGTGGGAGGAGTTCCGGGACGATGTGATGGCTTACATCGAAGAGTGCAAAGCGGCAGCCGGACTGGGATAAGGGAAATGAAAATAACAGAGTGCTATGAGCGTGTCTGCGAGGGGGATCAGCTGCGGAAAAGCCTGATCGACCTGCGCGACGCCCTGAAGGATGAGAAAAACAGGAGAGAGTTTGCGTATCTGCTGGGAGGAGACTTCTCGAGGCTGTGCGCCCTTCTGGAGCATGAGGACCCGAAGATCCGCAAAAACGCGGCCTCGATACTCGGGAAAATGGAATCGGAAGATCTGCTTCCGATTCTTTTTGACGCGTATAAAAAGGAGCAGACGCTGTATGTCCGGGCTGACTATCTGAAAGCGATATCCGGGATGGACTGTAGTCCGCTGCTCGGCACGCTGAAGGAGAGGCTCGCGCAGCTGCGGGGAACGGAGACACTTCCGGAGGAGCGAAAGCATGTGCAGGAGGAGATCCGGGCGCTGCAGGAGATCGTGCTGCGCTATGAAAAGAGGGAGAGACATCGCTTCGTGGGCTGGGACGAACCTCTGGAGATCATACTGACTGTAAACCGCTGCCTGCGCGAGGTGACGGCGCGGCAGATCGTGACAGGGAAGCTGACGATGCTTGCGGGAGGGATCCGCATTGAGGGCGCGAAGGCAGGAGAGTTGCGCGCGATTCGGACGTATCGCGAGATGCTGTTTCCGATTCCCGGCAGAAAGGCTGTGCCGGACGATATCTCGCGGTCGGATGCTGTCCTCCTAGGGACAACAGCGCAGGGTACGGAGGCTGTTTCCCGTGAGGAGGCTGAAGGACGGCAGACAGGAAAGCTCTCCGCGACGCAGGCCGCGCAGATCGGGACAACCTTGGCTGCGCCGGTACTGACGCTCGCGAGAAAGCTGCATCAGGGGGACGGGGCGTTTCCGTTCCGTCTGGAGTTGAAAAGCAAGACGGAGCCGGAGCGCAAAGGCACGCTTCTGCGGCGGATCTCGGATTCACTGGAGCAGGCGTCCGGCGGCGAACTGTTCAATTCCGTGTCGGATTATGAGCTGGAGATCCGCCTGCTGGAGCGAAAAGACGGCGCGTATCTGCCGATGGTGAAATTCCTCACGATCCCGGACACACGCTTTGCGTATCGCCGGGATTCGGTCGCATCCTCGATCGCTCCGGTGAACGCCGCGCTCGTGGCGGAGCTGGCGAGACCGTACCTGAAGGAGGGCGCGCAGGTGCTCGACCCGTTCTGTGGCGTCGGGACGATGCTGATCGAGCGGGACCGGGCCGTGAAAGCAGGGATCATGTACGGGGTCGATATCTTCGGCGAGGCGGTTGAGAAGGCAAAGGCTAATACCGAGCGCGCGGGCTGTCAGATTTATTATGTAAACAAAGACTTCTTTGAATTCGAGCACGGCTACCGCTTTGACGAGATCATCAGCGATCTGCCGCAGGTGACGGCGGCTCATCCGCTGGAGGAGATCCGCGGATTGTACCGGGACTTCTTTGCGTTGGCGGGCAGGGTCCTTCAGACGGAAGCGCTGTTCGTCCTCTACACGACGGAGCCGCGTTTGGTGACCGACGCCGTCCGGGAGCGGAGAGAGTATACGATCAAAGAGAAACACACGATGAACGAGAAGAACGGGACTGGGGTGTTTATCATCCGAAGACAGAGCTGAACAGGCAGCCGCACTCCTTCTTCCCGCCCGAATGAAAAGAGACTTCAGGAGCTGCTTCCTGAAACAGAGGGATGAACGAGTATGGGAAAACTGATCGGTGATAAAAAATTTTATAAAATGGCACTCGCGGTCGCCATTCCGATCATGGTGCAGAACGGAGTCACGAACTTCGTCTCCATGATCGACAACATCATGATCGGACGTGTGGGGACCGAGCAGATGTCGGGCGTGGCCGTGGCAAATCAGCTGATGTTTGTGTTCAATGTCAGCACCTTCGGGATGCTCTCCGGGGCGGGAATTTTCGGGGCGCAGTTTTTCGGGAGCAGGAATGCGGAAGGACAGCGCAACACCTTCCGCTTCAAGCTTGTGTCCATGATGCTGTTCGCGCTTGTCTGGATTCTGGTTCTGTATGGGAAAGGGGATGCGCTGATCTCCCTGTATCTGCACGGGAACAGCGAGGTCGGGAGCGTGGAGGATACGCTTCGCTATGGCGTCGCCTATCTGAGGATCATGTTGGTCGGGATGGTTCCGTTCGCGTTCGCGCAGATCTACGCGGGCACGCTCAGAGAGTGCAGCGAGACAGTCGCGCCGATGCGCGCCGGGATCGCGGCGGTCGTGACGAACACAGTGCTGAACTATATCCTGATCTTCGGAAAATTCGGGGCTCCGCGCCTCGGCGTGCAGGGCGCCGCGATCGCGACAGTCACTTCCCGCTTCGTGGAGAGCGCGATCATCATGGTGTGGACGCATCGCCGGGCGGAGAAGTTCCCGTTTATCAAAGGCGCCTATCGGAGCCTGCGTGTGCCGGGCAATTTGGTAAAGAAGATCCTCATCAAAGGATCGCCGCTGATGGTGAATGAATTTCTCTGGTCGTTCGGTATGGCGATGCTCGCCCAGTGCTATTCGCTGTACGGGCTGTCAGTGGTGGCTGCGCAGAATATTTCCGCGACGATCTCGAATGTCTGCAATGTGGCGTGGCTCGCGATGGGGGACGCGATCGCAATCATCGTGGGGCAGCTCCTCGGCGCGGGAAAAATGGAGGAGGCGAAGGACACGGACCGCAAGCTGATCTTTTTCTCGGTCGCGAGCTGTCTGCTGATCAGTGTGGCCCTGTTTTTGCTGGCCCCGCTGTTCCCGCAGATCTACGAGACGGCCGACGAGGTGCGCGCGCTCGCGTCAAAGCTCATCATCGTGTGCGCCTGCATGATGCCGTTTCAGGCGTTTCTGCACGCTGCGTATTTCACGCTGCGCTCCGGCGGAAAGACCGTGATCACGTTTTTCTTTGACTCTGGGTTCATGTGGCTGTGCTCGATCCCGGTGGCCTTTGTGCTGAGCCGGTATTCAGGGCTTCCGATCCTGGCTACCTATATCATCTGCCAGTCTCTGGATCTGCTGAAATGCGTTGTGGGATTCGTGCTCGTGAAGAAGGGCGTGTGGATCAATAACATCGTGACATAATTGTAAAAAAAACGAAAATCATACCGTTTTATTGTTGACTATTCGCTGAATCATGTTATATAATCCATTTAGGGTTGTACTTTTTTTACAAACCTTAAAACATTTTTATGAAGGAGGTTGTACTAAATGAAGAAAGCATTATGTGTAATGAGGAAGGCTCTGGTTCCGGCGGTCGCGCTGGCGATGGTCATCGGCGGCTCGGCGCTGGCGGAGGGTGAGAAGCTCGGCTATACCTGTATGGACGGCACCAATCCGTTCTTCGTTGCCCTGGAGGGCGCGATCCGCGAAGTGGTAGAAGAGAACGGCGATGAGCTGATCTCCCTGGATCCCCAGAACAGCAATGAGACCCAGCTGTCCCAGATCGAGGACATGATCTCTCAGGGCATCACGGCGATGTTTGTCAACCCGGTTGACCGCGATGGTATCACCCCGGGTCTGGATGCGCTTGAGGAAGCAGGTATCCCGATGTTCGGTTTCGACACGGAGGTTACTGATATCGACAAGCTCGTGACCTACGCAGGTTCCGACAACTACAATGCCGGTTATGTGTGCGGCCTTGACCTGATCGAGAAATGCCCGGACGGCGGCCCGATCATCGTTCTGGATTCCCCGACGATGCAGTCTGTAGTAGACCGCACCGATGGTTTCCTGGATGCGATCAAGGATCATGATTTTGAAGTTGTCGCTCAGATCGACTGCATGGGCAATCAGGAGCAGGGCAACTTGAACGGCACCGATGCTCTGACCGCTCATCCGGATGCGGTTTGTATCTTCGGCGGCAACGACCCGACGGCTCTCGGCGCGCAGGCAGCTGCTGAGGCGGCAGGCTCTGACGCTCTGATCTATGGCGTTGACGGTTCTCCGGACGTGAAGGCCCTGATCGCTGACGGCAAGATCACCGGTACCGGCGCTCAGTCCCCGATCACGATCGGCAAGACCATCGCTGAACTGTACTATAAGTGGAAAGACGGCGAGGAGATCGAGGATCGCTATCCGATCGATACATTCATGATCAACTCGGACAACATTGAGGAGTATGACAACGGCGGTTGGCAGTAAGCCATATAGCGTTCTAAATTTATTGCGACGTGCAGCCCGGCCGCGTTCTCTGAGCGCTGACCGAAGCGGAGCGTAGATCAGATACCCCGCAGCTTGCTGCGGGGTATTTTCAAGTTTTCATTCAAAATAATACAGAGAAACGGTGGTGAGATTCATTGGGCGAATACCTGCTCGAAATGAAGAATATCTGTAAATCGTTTCCGGGCGTCAAAGCGCTGCAGGGTGTGAATTTTCAGCTGAGACCCGGCGAGATTCACGCGCTGCTGGGAGAGAATGGCGCCGGGAAATCGACGTTGATCAAAGTTCTTGGCGGTATTTATCATCCGGAGGAAGGTAAGATATTCATTGATGGCAATGAAGTTGCGATCACAGGCGTCAACCGCGCGCGTGAAAACGGTATTTCCATCATCCATCAGGAGCTTGTGCTGGTTCCACATATGACGGTCGCTGAAAACATCTTCCTGGGCCGTGAACCGATGGGCAAGTTCGGCGTCAACCGCGTACAGATGAGCAATGAGGCGCAGCGGATGCTGGACACCTTTGATCTCGGGATCGACGCGGACAGCCTGATCGCGGATCTTAGCATAGCCCAGCAGCAGCTGGTGGAGATCGTCAAGGCGATCTCGTTCAATTGCCGGATTCTGGTGATGGATGAGCCGACGTCATCCATCTCGGACAGAGAGGTAGAGCATCTGTTTGAGATCATGCGCGATCTTGCGAAGAAAGGCGTGGGCATTATTTACATATCCCACAAGATGAGTGAGCTGGATATGGTATGCGACCGGGTGACGGTGCTGCGCGACGGCACATACGTTGGGACCTGTGTGGTGGCTGAGACTCCCCGCGATAAGCTGATCAACATGATGGTCGGACGCGAGCTGAACCAGTACTATACCCGCGACCACGTCAAGTCCACGGAGGTCGTGCTGAAGTGCGTGGATCTCGACGACGCCAAAAAACGGCTGAAGCGCGTGGATCATGTGAGCTTTGAAGTGCACAGGGGCGAGATCGTCGGATTTGCGGGACTGGTCGGCGCTGGCCGAAGTGAGACGATGCAGTGCCTGTTCGGTCTCACGAAGGGTTCTACCGGAGAGGTGTATATTGAGGGTAAGCAGGTGCATATCGGCAATCCTGTGGACGCCATGGGCTATGGAATCTCGCTGGTGCCGGAGGACCGCAAGGTGGAAGGGCTATATCATCTGCAGAGTGTGCGCTTTAATTCCACGATCGAGGTGCTGCATGAATTTATCCGCCACCTGAGTGTCAATGAGGCGCGTGAGGAGGAGATCACCCAGGAGTTTATCGACAAGATGAACACCAAGACGCCCTCTCAGTTCCAGACTGTCGCCAATCTGTCAGGCGGCAATCAGCAAAAGGTTATGATCGGGCGCTGGCTGGCTACATCCCCGAAGATTCTGATTCTGGATGAACCTACCCGAGGCGTCGACGTAGGGGCGAAGGCCGAAATCTATGAAATCATGAACATGCTTACCAAGCAGGGGGTATCGATCATCATGATCTCCTCGGAGCTTCCCGAGATCATCAACATGGCGGATCGTGTGTACGTCATGTGCGAGGGCAAGGTCACAGGCTGTATCGACTACGAGCATCTCAGTCAGGAGGCCATCATGAAGCTTGCGACACAAGAAACGGTAGGAGGACAAAATAATGGTTGAAAGATTTGGAAAGAGTGCAAAGCGCTATTTCAAGGATAATCTCGGCATCCTGTGCGCGTTGGGTGCCATGATACTGTTCCTGTATATTTTTCCGCGCACACATGCCACGTTCCTGACCAGGACGAACATCTTCAATGTCCTGCGTCAAAATGCGCCGAACCTGCTGCTGTCCTGCGGCATGACGATGGTGATCATTCTGGGCGGCATCGATCTGTCCGTGGGTTCGATCATCGCTATGTCCGGCGTACTGGGCGCGGGCGTGGTGGTCTGGGGCGGCGCGCCTGAGATCGTCGGCATACTGGTGGCGGTGCTCTCCGGTCTGCTGTTCGGCCTGTGCAACGGCTTCATCATAGCTATGACCCAGATTCCGCCGTTCATCGTGACGCTTGCCTCGATGAACATTGCCAAGGGTATCGCCTATGTATTCTCCGGCGGTAAGCCGATTCGCTGCATGACCGATGCATGGAAGTTCCTGGGCGCCGGTTTTGTGGGCCCGGTTCCCACCCCGGTGATCACGATGTTCGTGGTGTTCATTGTTGCGGTGCTGTTCCTGAACCGCACGAAGCTCGGTCGGCACATCTATGCGGTCGGCGGCAACGACACGGCGGCTAAATTTTCCGGTATCAGCACCGCGAAGGTTAAATTTGTAGTCTACAGCTTCAGCGGCTTGATGGCCGGTCTGGCGGGCATCACGATTGCGTCCCGCCTGTATTCGGGCACATGTACCTCCGGCGACGGCGCAGAGATGGACGCTATCGCGGCAGTAGTCGTAGGCGGCACTTCCATGTCCGGCGGCTCAGGACGTCTGGGCGGTACATTGATCGGCGCGCTGATCATAGGTATCCTGACCAACGGTCTGAACCTGATGGGCGTAAACTCCGACTGGCAGTATATTATCAAGGGCGCAGTTATTCTGTTGGCAGTATATGTCGACTTCCTGCGCAGCAACAAGAAGGCGAAATAGTCTTCCACAGAAATTTATTTCGTAACGCAAGAAGGAGCCGCGACTGCGGCTCCTTCTTTGTGACATAAATATTGTGACGCAAATACTCAGGCTTTGCCTTCGCTGCCGAGTACGTCTTTGATCTTGTGCGCAACGACAGCCTTGACGTTCGCGCGGCCAACCTTGAGGTAATCGCGCGGATCGAAGATAGACGGATCGCCGAACAGAGTCTGGCGAACGCCTGCCGTCAGGCCGAGACGCAGATCGGAGTCAATGTTGATCTTGCAGACAGCGCTTCTCGCCGCCTCACGCAGCTGATCCTCCGGTACGCCGATGGCGTCCTTGAGCTGTCCGCCGTTCTCGTTGATGATCTTCACGTATTCCTGCGGAACGGAAGATGCGCCGTGCAGAACGATCGGGAACTGCGGGATGCGCTTCTCGATCTCATGAAGGATATCGAAACGGAGCTGCGGTTTCGTGCCCGGTTTGAACTTGTATGCACCGTGGCTTGTCCCGATCGCGATCGCAAGGGAGTCAACACCCGTCTTGGTAACGAACTCCTCAACCTCGTCCGGCTGCGTGTAGGAGGAATCCTCAGCGGAAACCTTTACGTCGTCCTCAATGCCCGCCAGTTTGCCGAGCTCAGCCTCAACGACTACGCCATGCGCATGCGCGTACTCTACAACCTTTTTCGTCACTTCGATGTTCTCCGCGAACGGGAACCTGGAGCCGTCGATCATAACGGAAGTGAAGCCGCCGTCGATGCAGGATTTGCAGATGTCGAAATCTGCGCCGTGATCCAGATGCAGAGCGATCGGGATGTTCGGGTTCTCCTGAATCGCAGCCTCAACCAGCTTCACAAGGTACGTATGATTCGCGTACTTTCTCGCACCTGCAGACACCTGAAGGATGATCGGGGAATTCAGCTCGCCCGCCGCTTCGGTGATCGCCTGAACGATTTCCATGTTGTTTACGTTGAATGCGCCGATGGCGTATCCGCCCTCGTAAGCTTTCTTGAACATTTCAGTGGTTGTTACTAAAGCCATTGGTTTGTCCTCCTTGTATAAAATTTTCTTTTCTATTCTATCACACATTTTCCATATTTACGATATTTTTTTATCAAATCTGGAAAAAATTTTTTGAACAGGAAAATTCGAAAAAACGGTTGACACAAAAAGAAAGATGTAGTATAGTAATTAACGTTCCGCGAGCGAAAAGAATATGTATGCGATAGTAGTACAGTTGGTGGTACGCCACCTTGCCAAGGTGGAGGTCGCGGGTTCGAGTCCCGTCTATCGCTCTTGAAAAGTCCGGCATCACCTGCCGGACTTTTTCTTTCACCCTTTGATCTTGTCGATTTCTGTGAGATTTACGCCCAGACTGGTGAGCGTAACCTTCAACTCGAGGTATCTGTCATGCATAGAGTTATAAACATCTGCGTTGCTGTCCTTTATGGCTATCATCCAGTTCTGAATTCTTGAAAACTCGGAAACATAATCTTTTATAATATCTGCACCGCTTGGCATATTATCACCTCCGACTTCCGAAACCACTCTAGTTACAATATCAGTATACCATAGCCAAAACGCAAAGTCTATGACAACTTGATAAGAAGTCCTTGACTGGGCGCTCTTTTTGGCCTTGCAGGAAAGGGAAAATAAGGTTATAATGTTCGCGAAAGCAATGAGCCGTGCGAAGATGGCAGATGACAAAATGACTGCTTGCAGGCAATTTTGTCAGATGACAGATTCATAGGGCGAAGCAATCGCTCTCTGAAAGAGCGCGATGCCGCCCCGGCGAGGGGCCTGCGGGCACGGCATGAACTTATAAAAAGGAGACCAAAACCATGGAATTTACTACGGTAAGAGAATTGTACCGCGACAGCGGGAAATATACGGGAAAAGAAATCACGGTCGGAGGCTGGGTGCGCAGCATCCGTGATTCTAAGACCTTTGGATTCATCGTGCTGCACGACGGAACCTTCTTTGAGACGCTGCAGATCGTCTACTCGGACAGCCTTGCAAATTTCGCGGAGATCTCAAAGCTGAACGTCGGCGCGGCGATCATTGTGAAGGGTACGCTTGTGGCGACTCCGAACGCGAAGCAGCCCTTTGAGATACAGGCTTCCTCGGTCGAGCTGGAAGGCGCGTCGACGCCGGATTATCCGATGCAGAAGAAGCGCCACTCGATGGAGTATCTGCGGACGGTTCCGCATCTGCGTCCGAGGACAAACACGTTCCAGGCGGTGTTCCGCGTGCGCTCGCTGATCGCGTACGCGATCCACAAATTCTTCCAGGAGCGCGATTTTGTGTATGTGCACACGCCGCTGATTACCGGGAGCGACTGCGAGGGCGCGGGCGAGATGTTTCAGGTGACGACGCTCGATCTGGACAAGCTTCCGAGAAACGATAAGGGAGAGATCGATTACAGTCAGGACTTTTTCGGACAGATGACGAATCTGACGGTCAGCGGCCAGCTCGATGTCGAGGCGTTCGTGCAGGCGTTCCGCAATGTCTACACGTTCGGGCCGACGTTCCGCGCGGAGAATTCCAACACGGCGCGTCATGCGGCGGAGTTCTGGATGATCGAGCCGGAGATCGCGTTTGCGGATCTGAAGGACGACATGATTCTGGCTGAGGATATGATCAAATACATCATCCGCTACGTGCTGGAGCACGCGCCGGAGGAGATGAACTTCTTCAATTCCTTCATCGACAAGGGGCTTCTGGAGCGCCTGAACCATGTGCTGAACTCCGAGTTCGGCCATGTGACTTACACCGAGGCGGTCGAGATTCTCGAGAAGAACAACGACAAATTTGAGTATAAGGTATCCTGGGGCTGCGATCTGCAGACAGAGCATGAGCGCTACCTGACGGAGCAGGTGTTTATGAAGCCGCTCTTCGTGACGGACTATCCGAAGGAGATCAAGGCGTTTTACATGAAACAGAACGACGATGGAAAGACGGTCGCGGCGATGGACTGCCTCGTGCCGGGGATCGGTGAGATCATCGGAGGCAGCCAGAGGGAGGACGACTTCGACAAGCTGCAGAAGCGCATTGACGAGCTCGGCATGCGCGCGGAGGATTACCGTTATTACATGGATCTGCGCAGATACGGAACGACGCACCACGCGGGTTTCGGACTCGGCTTCGAGCGCTGCGTCATGTACCTGACCGGCGTCTCGAACATCCGTGATGTGATCCCGTATCCGCGGACGGTCGGGAGCCTGTAGAGCGAATCCTGAGAAGATGGAAGATTCGTGTACAATAGGAAATTCCTCCGGCATTTCCTATTGTACAAAAAAGCCTTCCAGGCAGGATCGCACTGCGGCGGAGCAGAAGATGTCGCTGACGCGGCCCGCCGCAGGCGGAGAATCTCGCAAGCGAGATTCTATTTTACTCACATGAAGAGGACAGAATTCTGTGAATGTATGAGCACAAATCCTCAACGCAGCAGTAGTCTGTCCGGATACGGTGAATAAGCTGTGTGTTTGTGCGGAACACGAATTCGCGCTTGCGAGATCGTGATGGGGGAGAACAATAAAGGGAGGTATTTATGGCCAAAAAACAGAAAAGGAAGAAGACATTCGGCGATTTTCTGACCACGCTTCTGATGCTGGTCGCGCTCGGCGTATTCGTCTATGCCGGGTACACGCTTTACGGCTTTTACAAGGAGTACAAGAAGGGCTCGGACGAGTATGACAATCTGGAGAGCAGCTATGCGGCGGAGGATCAGAGCGAGGATCTGGACGCATTGGAGGACGATGAGGTGCTGAAAAGCTTCCAGAGCATTGAGGAGGCGGAGAACAACGGGAGCGTTGCCGGACATGAGACGGCGACGGTCACGGAGAACGGGAAGCAGGTTACGCTGCCGGTGATGGCGAATCCGATCGACTTTGCGCAGCTTAAGAGCGTGAATGAGGATATTGTCGGCTGGCTGCGAATTCGGGCGCTGGATATTTCCTATCCGGTTGTGCAGGGCGAGGACAACGATTTCTACCTGCACCGCACGTTTGAGAAGACGGATAATTTTGCCGGCTGCCTGTTTTTCAACTATCTGAACAAGCCGGACCTCACCGACCAGAATACGATCGTGTACGGGCACAACATGAGGAACGGTTCGATGTTCGGCAAGCTTAAGCAGTTCCGCGAGGAGGGAAAGTTCGAGAAGAGCAAATTCTTCTGGATCTTCACGCCGGATTTCATTTATCAGTACCGGATCTTCGCGGTCACCGTCGTGAACAAGACGGGACTTACCTACCAGACCGGCTTCACGGACGAGCAGTTTGACGAGTTCATTGACTACGCGTTCGAGCACTCGGAGATCGAGGCGGGGGACGTGGAGGTCACGAAAGAGGACCGCATCGTGACGCTCTCCACCTGTACCGGGGACGATTCGACGCGCTTTGCCGTGATGGGTAAACTGGCGCAGGTTTATGTGGCGAAGTAGAAGAAGGTGAGAACAGGGAAGCAAAACGCGGTGGGGAGAAAAAGCCGCGAGTAAGTCTGCAAAGGCAGATTGCATGAGAAAAGGAGCGGACGGGTATGGAGGATACGGGAAAGAAACTGCAGGAGATCATAGACGATACGGACAACGTCGTGTTTTTCGGAGGGGCCGGAGTGTCCACCGAGAGCGGGATCCCGGATTTCCGAAGCGTGGACGGACTGTACCACATGAAGTACGACTATCCGCCGGAGACGATCTTAAGCCATACGTTTTTTGTGCGGAATACGAAGGAATTCTACCGTTTTTACCGCGATAAGATGCTTTGCCTCGACAAGGGGCCGAACGCGGCGCATAAGAAACTGGCCGAGATGGAGCGCAAGGGCAAGCTGAAGGCGGTGGTGACGCAGAACATCGACGGGCTTCACCAGATGGCGGGCAGTCAGAAGGTGCTTGAGCTTCATGGGAGTGTTCACCGGAATTATTGTCAGAAGTGCGGGAAGAGCTACGATGCGGAATATATGCTGAATTATGAGGGCGATGTGCCGAAGTGCGAGTGCGGCGGCGTGATCAAGCCGGACGTGGTGCTCTATGAAGAGGGACTGGATCAGAATACGATCCAGGAATCGATCTATTATATCTCACATGCCGACGTGCTGATCATCGGCGGGACGTCGCTGGCGGTGTACCCCGCGGCGGGATTGATCGACTATTTCGAGGGCAGTCATCTTGTCGTGATCAACAAGTCCCCGACTCCGCGCGACAAGTACGCGGATCTTCTGATCCAGGACAGCATCGGGGCGGTGTTGGACGCAATTCAGGTATAAAAGCTGAGTATAGCGTCTGAGACAATTTAGGAGGGATCTGTGGCTTGAGAGCGCGTTGGTTAGGTAAGCCGAATGCGTCAGGGAAACCGGAGCGAAGATGGAGGTGCCTTGCTTTGGACTATGAAGTAGGCCAGATTGTCAAACTGAAAAAGAAACATCCGTGTGGCAGTCAGGAGTGGGAGATCCTGCGCGTCGGCGCGGATTTCCGCTTGAAGTGCATGGGCTGCGGACGCCAGATCATGGTTGCGCGGAAGCTGGTGGAGAAGAACACGAGAGGCTTGCTCAACCCGGGTTGCAGCCTTCGCAGCTAAGGCTGTAAGATGCTGATTCGTTTGGCGGCCTGGGTTTCACGAAGAAGATCAAATGCCCGATGCAGTGGAATTTTTTGGCTGATTTCAGCGAAAATCACTTGCACTCGGGCATATTCTGTGTTATTATAATGGCTCGTGATATATTATTTCCTTGCTCCTTTCATCGAAAAGGGGCCAGAGACCATAAGGAGGTGCGAGTAGCATGAACAAGTATGAATTAGCAGTAGTTGTCAGCGCAAAGCTCGAAGACGAAGACAGAGCCGCGGTGATCGAGAAGGTGAAAGAGCATATCACCCGTTTCGGCGGCACTGTGACGGAAGTAGAAGAGTGGGGCAAGAAGAGGCTCGCTTACGAGATTCAGAAGATGCGCGAAGGCTTTTACTACTTTGTTCGCTTCGAGTCTGATGCTTCCTGTCCGGCGGAAGTCGAGAAACGTGTCCGGATCATGGAAGATGTCATCAGATATTTATGCGTGAGACAGGATGCATAGATAGAAAAGAGGAGATAGGATGAACAAAGTTATTTTGATGGGACGTTTGACAAGGGATCCTGAAGTGCGTTATTCCGCGGGCGAGAACTCCACGGCGGTTGCCAGATATACGTTGGCGGTGGATCGCAGATTCCGCCGTGAGGGAAGCGATCAGACCGCTGATTTCATCGGTTGTGTCGCGTTCGGAAGAAGCGCGGAGTTTGCGGAGAAGTATCTCCGTCAGGGGACGAAGATCTGTGTGACCGGCCGCATCCAGACCGGAAGCTACACCAATCGCGACGGACAGAAGGTCTATACGACCGACGTGGTCGTCGAGGATCAGGAGTTTGCGGAGAGCAAGGCGGCTTCTGAGGGAAGCGCTATGATGCGTCAGTCACAGCCGGCGCAGGCGGCTCCGGTGCCAACTCCGAGCCAGGCATCCTCAGCGGACGGATTCATGAATATCCCGGACGGGATCGACGAGGAGCTCCCGTTTAATTAAATGAGTTCGCTGTCCCGGTGGGGCATGCGCGAAATTCAGAGATTGTGCGTAAAAGGAGGAAGAACAATGGCATTCAGCAAAGATAGAACAGACGCTCCGATGAAGAGAAGGGGCGGCATGCGCAGAAGAAAGAAAGTCTGTGTGTTCTGCGGCAAGGAGAACAACGAGATCGATTACAAGGACGTGAATAAGCTCAAGAGATACGTATCAGAGAGAGGCAAGATCCTTCCGAGAAGGATCACCGGCAACTGCGCGAAGCATCAGCGCGCGCTGACCGTTGCGATCAAGAGAGCGCGTCACGTTGCGCTTATGCCGTACGTTGCGGAGTAATTTTCTGAGCGTGATACCATGAATGAAAAAGCCTTTGGTTACCGGATATCGGTAGTTAAAGGCTTTTTATTTATCACATTGTGTCGAAAAATAAATCACAAAAACTGTTGAAATATCACTCATTCTGTGTTATGCTAATGACATCTGAAAAAAACGGCGTTCGCCGACCATTCCCAATTTGTGTTTTCCGATGAAGAGAATCAGACTGTGAGAGAAGGAGGCTTTATGAAAAAATTGAATAGGCTTAGAAGAGCAGGCGCGCTTTGTCTCGCCTGTATGGTTTTGGTACTGTTTTCGGTCAATGTCTATCTGCAGGCGAGCGAGACGGAAGGGATCGGTCCGCAGCTTTCGGGGGCGCAGCAGACTGCTGAGATAAAGGAGGCGGCGGATCCGGGCGGACATGCGGATCAGACGGACGCCGGGGAAGAACGGCAGACACAGGCTTCAGAGCAGGCGGAGAAGGGGAGCGCACAGACAGAGTCTGTGACGGAAAAGGCGACAGAGCGCGGGACGGAGAAGGCAATGGAGCCTGGGACAGAGGAGCCGCAGGACGACATGGACATGTCGGACGTCGGGCAGGGGGCAGAGACCGCGGAACGACCGGGCATGGACGAAGCGCAGAGTGATACGCAGACTGAGGCGCAGAGCGATACGCAGACCGAGGCGCAGAGTGATACGCAGACTGAGGCGCGGACCGGTACACAGCCGGAATCCGGGACGGCTGCGGTCGCGCAGCCGGAGAGTGGGGAGACTGAAGAGAACAGTACGGAGGACGCGGAAGAGATGCTCGACGAGGTGCTGGAGGAAGCGCAGAAACAGGACATTGATTTTCTCGGCCTCGCGCCCGGGGAATCCCTGACCTTTTACGCGACGGTCGGACAGGACAACGGCATCATGCCGATGGCGGCTGTGAAAGCCACCAAGGTCACAGTGGTAAGGGCAACCCAGCCTTACAGGTACAAGGACTACGGTCTGGGGACGCACCAGACCTATAAGTATACCGTGACGTTCAACGATATCACGGCTACCGCATACTGTATCCAGCCCTATCGCGATGTTCCGGGCAGCAGCAGCGATTACACGATCTGGAAGCTGGGCGGCGCACGTGAGCTCGCGAAGGTCTGCTATTACGGGACAAAGGCGGCCGGGTCGGAAGGATTCTTTGCGGAGCGGCATTCGGATTTTGACGCAGGAAAGAGATTCATCATCACGCATATGGCTGCCGCGTATGCGAACGGAAGCACGGACGCGTTTGTGGGCGCGAACGGAAACGCGAAGAGCCTTGCGATGGAATTGTACGAATACTGTCAGCAGCAGCCGGACATTCCGGACGCAGATATCGCGTTTTCGGACACATCCCTGAATGCGTATATCGACATCGATGAGGACAAGCAGCGTCAGAGGACAAAGGAGATCAAATTCACGGCCGACCGTATGCAGAGCGTTACCTTCCAGCTGCCTGCCGGCGTGATCCTTCACGATCTGTCGAAGGGAACGGACAGCGCGGCCGGGCAGAGCGTGACGATCGAGGGAGGGACAAGATTTTATCTCTCTGCCCCGCTCAACCAGGCGATGGTCACGGGGCCGGTGTGGTCTACAGTGTTAAAGGGAAGCATCAAAAAGGACTATTCCGCTTATAAGATCTTCACGGGATCGACGACGCAGGATCTGGCGCTGGTGTTCGGCGACGGCATTGAGATTCAGAATGAAGCTGATTTCTCGGTGAAGTGGCTGACGCCGATCAGCATCAGGATCCGGAAGACGGATGCGAAGACGGGAAACGGTCTGCAGGGGGCAGTGTTCGGCGTTTACGCCGATCCCGGATGCACAAGGCGGCTCGCGACCCTGCCACCGACGGATGCTGCGGGGACGGCTGAGGGCACGCTGTATCGCTATCAGGATGTGGTCTATCTCTGTGAGGATACGCCCCGCTCCGGCTATCTGTGCGGCAGTGATGTGCGGACCCTGAATCTGGCGAGCGCGGAGAAGGCCGGCCAGACGCTCTCCTATAGCTTCGCGGACGACAGGCTGACGGCCAGACTTCGTCTGACGAAGCGGGACGCCGAGACGGGGAAGCCGCAGGGGGACGCCGTGCTTGCCGGCGCGGTGTACGGTCTGTATGCCAGGGAGGATATCGTACACCCGGACGGGGTGACCGGCGTGCTGTACCGGGCGGGAGAGCAGGTAGCCGCACTGACGACGGATGAGAACGGGGAGGCTGTTGTGGACGACCTCTACCTCGGGAAGTATTATGTCAGGGAGATCACACCTTCGAATGGCTATCTGCTCGATGAGAAGGAGTATGATATCGTATTTGCCGACGAGCGGAAAAATACAGATCCGATAGAGAAGAAATGCCTGTCTGAGGAGACGGTGATCCGCCAGCCGTTCCAGCTCATCAAGATCTCCGGAAATGGAAAAGACGACGCGGATCCGCTGGAAGGTGCCGGATTTACCGCGTATCTCGTAAGCTCTCTCTCCATGCATGAGGACGGTTCGTATGATTTCTCGTCGGCAGAGCCGGTTTCGCTCGGTCCGAACGGAGAGACGGAGATTTTCACGGACAAAGATGGACAGGTCGTCTCCGCTCCGCTTCCGTTCGGAATCTATGTTGTCCGTGAGACGACGGTTCCGGAGGGGCATGAGCCGGTCGGGGATTTTGAAGTCCGGATCACCGAGAACGCTCCCACAAAGCCGCAGGCCTGGAGAGTGCTGATCGACAAGGAATTCAAGGCGAAGCTGAAGATCATCAAAAATGACGATGAGACACAGAAGAACGTGCTCGCGGCGAACACGGAGTTTCGGGTGTATGATCTTGAGGCCGAAAAGTATGTCGTACAAGTGACGACCTATCCGAAGGAGGAGGTGCACGAGTCGTATTTCACAGACGAGGAGGGTTGCCTGATCCTGCCGGAGAGCCTGCCGCGCGGACATTATCGGATCGAGGAGATCACCGCTCCGGACGGCTACACGGTCGGGGATACCGCAGTGGAAGTGACCGTGGACAAAAATATGGCTTACCGGATGGACGAGATCTCAGATGACGCCATCATCGAGGTGATCGCCTCAAACCATCCGGTCAAGGGAGAGCTTAAGGTCGTCAAAAAAGGGGAGTTTTTGAAGGATCACAGAAAGAATTTCGTCTATGAGGAGCTGCCTGTCGCGGGAGCGGTGTATGAGGTATACGCGGCGGAGGATATTTACACGGCTGACCTTCAGCGAGAGGAAAACGGGGAACGTATTCTGGAGTACGCGCAGGGAACGCTCGTCGGGACGCTGACGACCGGGGAAGACGGCGAGGGGGTTCTGGGCGACCTTCCCCTCGGAAAATACCGTGTGGTGGAGAAAACGGCCCCGAACGGTTTTGTGCGCAGCGAGGAGGAACAGTACGCGCAGTTCGTGTATGTCGACCAGAACACGCCGGTCGTGACGGTGGAGCTTACATATGTCAACGAGCGGCAGAAGGCGGAGATCACAGTCATCAAAAAGGACGCCGATAACGGGGCTTTGCTTGCGGGAGCGAAATTCGGACTTTTTGCCGCTGAGGACATCGTGGCGGGTGAGGAGACGGTCGTCGAGGCCGACACGCAGCTTGCCACAGCACTGAGCGGAAGCGATGGGAAGGCTGTGTTTGAGCAGGACCTGCCTTTCGGGAGCTATTACGTCAGGGAGCTTGAGGCTCCGGAGGGTTATCTTCCGTCGGACGAGCGCGTGGATCTGTCCTTCAGCTATGCGGGGCAGGACACGGAGACCGTCCGCCTTGAAGCGGTATTTGAGAACGAGCCGACGGTCACGGAATTTACAAAATCAGACATCACTACAGGCACGGAGCTTGACGGGGCGACGCTGACGATCCTGGATCGTGACGGAAATGTCGTCGAGTCGTGGGTCTCGGTGAAAGACGCTCCGCATATGGTCAAAGGACTTCATGTGGGCGAGACTTATCGCCTCCGGGAAGAGCTGGCGCCATACGGTTATCTGCGCGCGGAGGAAGTCGAATTTACCGTGGAACAGTCAGGGGAAGTGCAAAAGGTGAAGATGGAGGACGGCGTGCCGGTCGGCCGCATCATCATCAGCAAGACGGGCGAGTTTGCGAGCTCCGTGACATGGAACGAGATGGTGGCCGGGACGATGGAGGCGGTGTTTGGCTACGTTTCCGGATCGCTGCGGGAGGTCGTCTTCGAGGTGTATGCGGCGGAGGATATCCGGGCCGCGGACGGTGTGAGCGAGAATTATTATGCGAAGGATGATCTCGTGGCGACGATCACGACGGATTCGCTGGGGTACGCGAGGACAGAGAACCTGCCGCTCGGAAAGTACTATGTGGTGGAGAAGAAGACTGCCGAGGGATACGTGCTGGACGGCAAACCGCGGGAGATCGACCTCACATACCGGGATCAGGATACCCCTGTCGTGACCTATGATGAGAAATGGCAGAACAGCCGACAGAGAGTTCGCGTGAGCGTTCTGAAACGGGAAAAGGAGAGCGGGCGCGCTCTGGCGGGAGGAATCTTTGCCCTGTGCGCAGGGGAGGACATCAAAGGGACGAACGGAGAAGTCCTGCTGAAGGCGGACGCGGTGATCGAACAAAAGGCGACCGGGGCGGACGGAACACTTGTCTTTACGGCGGATCTTCCTCTGGGAGCGAAATATCGCGTGAAGGAGGTAAAAGCGCCTCCCGGATATGTGACGACAGGGGAGACGCAGGAGTTTGTCTTTTCGTATGCAGGTGAGAGCACGAAGGAAGTGTCTTTCGACTTTACGTTTGAAAACCAACCCACGCAGATAAAGATCTCCAAGCTGGATATCACAACGGGGAAAGAGCTGCCGGGGGCAAAGCTTCAGGTGCGCGATGAGAAAGGCGACATCGTGGATCAGTGGACATCAAAGAAAAAACCGCATATTATCAGGGGCTTGCTTGAAGCTGGAAAAGTGTATACGTTGCGCGAGGAATCTGCGCCGAAGGGATATGTGATCGCGGAGGAGATACGATTCAAGGTGCAGGATACGCTGAAGGTGCAGGTCGTTAAGATGAAGGACGACAGGGCTCCGGCTTCAAAGGACAGTCCGAAGAAGAGCGAGAAGGCGGGAGAAGCCCCGAAAACAGGCGACGAGACGGATTTTCTGCTTCCGGGAATGATGATGGGTCTGTCGGGATGCGTGATTTTTGCTCTGGCGTTTATACGAAGGAGAAAGAAAAAGCTTTCATAAAGTCGGCTCATATGCTATACTGTTAGCAGAGTGTTTTTTGGAGAATGCTATGAAAGCGGACGGAGTAAAAAATAAAGCTCATTTGAAATACAGTGGGAAGCTGATGCGGCATTGGTACTGGTGCGTACTTTTGCCGCTGCTTCTGTTGGGTCTGACGGCGGCGGTCCTGTATGTGAATACGCTGGCGGGTCTTATGGTCGGCGGCTTCACGGCGGCGATCCTGCTCACGGTGCTGCTTCTGGATCTGTATTACAGACCGCGTGTGCTGACGGAGCTTGTGGATTTTGCGAACCGCTATCACAGCATGGAGCATGAGATGCTGAAAAAGTCGGCGCTTCCGCACGGACTTGTGCAGACGGACGGAAGAGTACTCTGGATGAATGACAGGCTTACGGAGCTGACGGGGAAAAAGAACGGCGGGCACAGGAACATCACCGCGCTCTTTCCTCAGTTTGACCTGTCCTGTCTTCCGATCAGAGAGGACGGGGGCAATGCGGAGATCACGCACAACGGAAGAATCTACAATGTCAGCATGCGCTGCATCCCGCTGGACGAGATGATCCGGGAGCTTCCGGGCGTAGAGGCCGTGGAGGACGGGAACAGTGTGGTGGAGCTGTACTTCTTTGACATCACGGAGCTGAACGCGCTCAAGAAGGAGAATTTTGAGCAGAAGTCGATCGTCGGTCTGATTTACATGGATAATTACGAGGAAGCCGCGGACAGCGTGGAGGACGTCAGACGTTCCATGCTGGAGGCGCTGATCGACCGCAGGATCAACAAATATGTCCTGGCGATGGGCGGGCTGATCAAGAAGCTTGAGAAGGACAAGTATCTCCTCGTGATGAATCAGAAAGGACTCGCGGCGATGGAGGAGGATCGCTTCTCGATCCTAGAGGACGTGAAGACCGTCAATATCGGCAATTCGATCAGCATGACGCTCAGCATCGGCATCGGCCTGAACCACCCGGATTACGCGCAGAATTATGAGGCATCGCGCGGGGCGATGGAGATGGCGCTTGCGAGGGGCGGCGATCAGGTGGTAGTCAAGGATCATGAGAAGCTCAGCTTTTTCGGCGGCAAGACGCAGCGCGCCGAGCGGAACACAAGAGTGCGCGCCCGGGTGAAAGCGCAGGCGCTGCGGGAGCTGATCAACACGAGGGAGCGTGTCATCGTCATGGGACACAAGATTACGGACATCGACTCGCTCGGCGCGGGCGTCGGCATCTGCCGGGCGGCGCAGGAGGCAGGCAAACCGGCGCACATTGTACTGGGGGATATGAACAGCGGGATCCGGCCGTGGGTGCAAGCGCTTCAGGGCGAGGACAGCAGGGAGGAGAAGTTGTTCCTGACCCATGAGCAGGCGATCGAGATGGCAAATCAGAACACGGCGGTGGTCGTCGTCGACACGAACCGCCCGGCGATGGTCGAGTGTGAGGAGCTGCTCTACCTGACCAGAACGGTTGTTGTGCTCGATCACCACAGACAAGGGACTGAACAGATCGAGAATGCCGCCCTGTCCTACATTGAGCCGTCGTCTTCGTCGGCCTGTGAGATGATCGCGGAGATCCTGCAGTATTATGACGAGGAGATACGCTTAAGGCCGGTCGAGGCGGACAGCATCTACGCGGGCATTATCGTGGACACGAACAATTTCGTGGCGAAGACCGGGATACGCACCTTTGAGGCAGCCGCGTTTCTGCGAAGAAAGGGCGCCGACATGACGCGCGTGCGCAAATATTTCCGGAACGACATGGATACCTACAAGGCGCGGGCGGAGGCGGTGCGTCATGCCGAGGCGTTTATGGGCAGCTATGCGATCAGCATCTGTCCGAGCGAGGGCCTGGAGAGTCCGACCGTGATCGGCGCGCAGGCGGCCAATGAGCTTTTGAATATTATCGGAGTGAAGGCTTCCTTTGTGCTGACAGAGTTCAACCAGAAGATCTACATCAGCGCCCGCGCGATCGACGAGGTGAATGTGCAGATCATCATGGAGCAGCTCGGCGGCGGCGGACACATGAACATCGCCGGGGCACAGCTCGAAAATGTGAGCCTTGAGGAGGCCCGCGTGAAGCTGAAGGAAGTACTGACACAGATGACGAAAGAAGGAGCGATCTGATATGAAAGTGATTTTATTGCAGGATGTGAAGGCCCTCGGGAAAAAGGGCGACGTGGTGGAAGTCAGCGAGGGTTACGCCCGCAATATGCTGCTCAAGAAGGGCATGGGCAAGGAAGCGACGAGCGGAAATATGAACGATCTCAAGCTCCAGAAGGCGAACGCGGAGAAGGTCGCGCGCGCGACACAGGAGGCGGCAGAGGCGCTCGGAAAAGAGCTGGAGGGAAAGGAGATCAGGGTTGCGGTGAAGGCCGGGGACGGAGGCCGCGTGTTCGGCTCCGTATCCTCGAAGGAGGTTGCCGAGGAGATCAAAAAGCAGCTTGGCCACGAGGTGGACAAGAAGAAAGTCCTGTTGGATGCGCCGATCAAGGCGCTGGGCGTGACTGAAGTGGGAATCAAGCTTCATCCGAAGGTGACGACGAAGATCAGAGTGAACGTCACCGCGGTGTGAGAAGAAATGGCAGGCTGATACGGATTCGGCCTGTCGGGGAATATACGCAGGAAGATCGAAAGGGGAGATATTGTGGAGGAGTCGCTGCTCAAACGAGTCATGCCGCACAGCGTGGAGGCGGAACAGTCTGTGATCGGCGCGATGATCATGGATCGGGATGCGGTCACGGTCGCGACGGAAATGCTTACGGCGGATGATTTTTACCAGAAACAGTATGGGATCCTTTTCGAGGCGATGTCGGAGCTGTACCACGAAGACACGGCGATCGATCTCGTGACGTTGCAGAATCGCCTGAAGGCGAAGGATGTGCCGCCTGAGATCAGCAGTCTTGAGTTTGTGGGCGATATGGTCACAGCGGTTCCCACCTCCGCCAATGTGAAGTATTACGCGGAGATCGTCTCCGAGAAAGCGCTGTTGCGCAAACTGATCCGGACGAGCGAGGAGATTGCGACTGCCTGTTATGCGGACAAGGAAAGCGTCAGCGATATCATGGAGGATACGGAGAAGAAGATCTTCCAGGTGCTGCAGCGGAAGTCCTTTGAGGGATTTACGCCGATCAAGGAGATCGTCCTGAACGCCCTGGACAAGATCGAGGCGGCGAGCCGCGCGAAAGGAAATGTGACGGGACTCGCGACCGGTTTCATCGATCTGGATTACAAGACTTCTGGCTTCCAGCCTTCCGATTTGATCCTGATCGCCGCGCGTCCCTCTATGGGCAAGACGGCGCTGGCGCTGAATATTGCGGAGTATATGGCGTTTCGGAATGACCTGACCGTGGCGGTTTTCAGTCTCGAGATGTCGAAGGAGCAGTTAGTCAATCGCCTGTTTTCGCTTGAGTCCCGCGTAGATTCGCAGCTTTTGCGGACCGGAAACCTGAGCGACAGCGACTGGTCGAATCTGATCGAAGCGGCGGGCACGATTGGAAGATCCAAACTCATCATCGACGATACGCCGGGCATCTCCGTCTCGGAGCTGCGCAGCAAGTGCAGGAAATACAAGTTGGAATACGACCTTGACATTATCATGATCGATTATCTTCAACTGATGCAGGGAAGCCGCCGCTCTGAGTCGCGGCAGCAGGAGATTTCGGATATCTCGCGTTCGTTGAAAGAGATCGCGCGGGAACTGCAGGTTCCTGTCGTGGCGCTATCCCAGCTCTCCCGCGCGGTGGAGCAGCGTCCGGACCACCGGCCGATGCTCTCAGACCTGAGAGAATCGGGCGCGATCGAGCAGGACGCGGATGTCGTGATGTTTCTCTACCGCGAGGACTATTACAATCACGAGACAGAGAAAAAGGATGTTGCGGAAGTGATCATCGCCAAGCAGAGGAACGGCCCGATCGGAACAGTCGAGCTGGCGTGGCTGCCGCGCTTTACAAAATTTGCGAATATGAAGAAATAGACGGTTCTTTTCTGATCTGCTCCGTCATATATTTAATAGAGGAGCAGTTATGCACGAAATCCGGCTTGAGGGAGATCCGGCGGTGGACGCGTCATCGCGGCTGACGCAGCAGATAAGGGGAGGATCGTATGGAAGACAGGGATTATTCCGTCTCGGAAGCGGTGCGGCTCATCGGTGTTGAGTCTCACGTTTTGCGTTATTGGGAGGAGGAGCTGCAGCTTCAGATCCGCCGGAACACGCAGGGACACCGCATATACAGCACTCAGGACATCGGTATGCTCCGGCGGGTCAGGGATCTCAGGGAGAAAGGATTGCAGCTCAAGGCGATCCGCCTGCTGACGGACGGCTGGGAAGAAGTGGAATACCAGACGTTCCAGGGGCAGGATGTGGGAGCAGAGGACAAGCTGTTCGGAAGCGGGGAAATGTCCAGGGACGTCGGCGGGGATGAGGAGCAGCTGATCTGTGAGATTATTCCGGCACCGGGGCAGAAGGACGAATTGTATCTGTTTGAACGGATTTTGCGACGCCTGATGGAAGAAGTGGTCTCGGAGCAGAATGAGAAATTGGAGGCGGCGATCGCAGGGCGTGTGCAGGAAGAACTGGAGAATTTTTACGCGCAGTATGCGCAGGCCGTGCGCGAGGCGGCCGCGTCCCGGGAAACGGAAGGCGTGAGAGGCGGAAAGATTCGTCGCGCGCTGAGGCGGCTGTTTGGGACGGATCGTTGAGCCGTTCCGCGCCTCGCTTTGCCGGTTTGACTCGGGAGAATCGAACGCCGCAGCATGGAAATACAATTCATGCGACACAATAGCCGGCCGATCTGTCCCGGCAGGGTCAGGCGCTGCTGCCTGTCGGTTGGGGAAGCGGGATGGGTGGAAATAAAGAGGGCCGCGCCGAAGCGTCTATTCGAAAACGGAATAAACGGATCAGGGCAGCCCCTGTGCGTCATAAAATGACTTTGGCGCAGCGCGCCGTCGCTATGTAGGCAGATTATTCTGCGGAGATAGCGCCTGTCGGGCAGGCAGCTTCACATGTGCCGCACTCAAGACAGACATCGGCGTCGATGACGTACTTTCCATCGCCCTCAGAGATCGCGTCTGCCGGACACTCGCCTGCGCAGGTACCGCAAGCTACACATTCGTCGGAAATTACATATGCCATGATAGAGTCCTCCTTTTAGAATACGTGTGATAGATTCCGTATGGAATCTTTGCTCTATTCTAATACAAAATCGCGAAATACACAAGCGGAAATATAGATTTTGTAATGTATTTCTGTGGAAACACAGGTAATAACAGAAAGAGTTGCATAATGATCGGAAAGGTATTATAATGAACAAACGAAGGAGGGATACAAAATGGCTGCAAAAGTTACGAAGGATATGACGATCGGAGAGATTCTTCAGCTGAACCAGGGCCTTGCCCCGGTGCTCATGGCGGGCGGTATGCACTGTGTCGGCTGTCCGTCCTCGCAGATGGAGACGCTTGAGGAGGCGGCGATGGTACACGGGATCGAGCTCGACGTACTGCTTGCCAGACTGAACGCGTTTCTTGAAGCATTGGAGAAATAAGCGTTTGATAAGCGAAAAGGACTGCTTCGGCAGTTCTTTTTTTGACTATTTGAACAAAGCGCCGGATGTCATTAGGCAAAACATAGAAAAAACGTTTCATTCGAGGCGAAAGATTTACAAAATACTTGCTTGACGAACGTATAAACTCGTGCCATAATGTCAAAAATTAAACACATTAGAAGCAGGCACATAACCTGAAAAGAAGGAAGAACAGGAGGGATTGCATATGCTTGATAAGAAGATCCGTCTGAAGACAATCAATGATGTCAGGGAGTTTGTCAATGAAGCTGCGAAGTGTGAATTTGATGTGGATATTTTTTACAACAGGATCATCGTGGACGCTAAGTCGCTGCTCGGCGTCATGAGTATGGATCTGACAAAGCCTCTGACGGTCAAGTATTCGCCGGAAGACCGCTTTTTTGATAAGGTATTGGATAAATACGCGATCGCGTAAGCAGTGTACACAAAAGAGGGGCTGCCGCAAAACAGCCCGTACGGTAAGAAATCCGGACGGGTTTTGTCTTGCGACGGCTCTTTTTTATGTCACTCGGAAATAATGCTTGCATTCTGATCAGAGTGGGTATATAATACAGAAAAAGATACCCCCAAGGGGTATACAAGCGTATCATGTTTTCCTTTTCGATAAATCCTATCTTCTGTGGGCAGGTGCGGATGGAAACGATATGATGAAAAATGTGAGAAGCAGATCGGGAGATGAGCGTATGGAGCAATATCATGTGACCGGGATGAGCTGCGCGGCCTGCAGCGCCAGAGTAGAGAAAGCAGTCAACAAGGTGGCGGGCGTCACCGCCTGTTCCGTTAGTCTGCTGACGAATTCCATGGGCGTGGAGGGTACCGCGTCCTCAGAGGCGGTCATAAAGGCGGTCGAGGAGGCTGGTTATGGAGCGTCGCTCAAAAGCGCGGGAAATGTCCAGAGTGCATCGGGCGCGTCCGCTGCTGCAGCGCCGAATTACGACGATGCGCTTGCGGATACGGAGACGCCGAAGATGAAGCGCCGGCTGATCGCGTCGCTGTGCCTGTTGGTCCCGCTGATGTACGTCTCGATGGGACACATGATGTGGGGGTGGCCGCTGCCCGCTTTCTTCGAGGGAAACCACGTTGCGGTGGGCTTGGTACAGCTCCTTTTTACCGTCGCGGTCATGGTGATCAACCAGAAGTTTTTTGTGAGCGGGACGAAGGGGGCGCTGCACGGCGCGCCGAACATGGATACGCTCGTGGCGCTCGGCGCGGGGGCGTCCTTCGGATACAGCGTCTATGCGCTCTTTGCGATGACGGGCGCACAGGCGCGCGGCGACCATGCGGCGGTCATGAGCTACATGCACGAGTTCTATTTTGAATCCGCAGCGATGATCCTGACGCTGATCACGGTCGGGAAGATGCTTGAAGCGCGCTCCAAGGGTCGGACGACCGACGCGCTGAAAGGACTGATGAAGCTCGCCCCGAAGACAGCCACAGTGCTGCGGGACGGGGTCGAGACGGAGGTCGGCATCGAGCAGGTGCGCATCGGGGATCGCTTCGTGGTGCGGCCGGGCGAGAATATCCCGGTGGACGGGATCGTCGTCGAGGGAAGCAGCGCGGTCAATGAGTCCGCCCTGACCGGAGAGAGTATTCCGGTCGACAAGGCGACCGGCGACAGCGTCTCGGCAGCGACCGTGAACCAGTCGGGCTTTCTGACCTGCGAAGCGACGCGTGTCGGCGAGGATACGACGCTGGCGCAGATCATCCGTATGGTGAGCGACGCGGCGGCGACAAAAGCGCCGATCGCCAAGATCGCGGACCGCGTGTCCGGGGTGTTCGTGCCCGCTGTCATCGCGATCGCTGCTGTGACGATCGCGGTCTGGCTGCTTGCGGGACAGAGCGTCGGCTTCGCGCTGGCAAGGGGAATCTCCGTACTGGTGATCAGCTGCCCATGCGCGCTCGGCCTTGCGACGCCGGTGGCGATCATGGTCGGCAACGGTATGGGAGCGAAGCACGGGATCCTGTTCAAGACGGCGGTTTCTCTGGAGGAGACCGGAAAGGTGGAGATCGTCGCGCTCGACAAGACGGGGACGATCACGAGCGGGGAACCGCGCGTCACGGATCTCTGCCCGGCGGATGGAGTGGGCGAGGAGCGGCTGCTTGCGTCCGCCTTCGCGCTGGAGCGCAGGAGCGAGCATCCTCTTGCGAAGGCCGTGCTTGCGCTGGCGGAGGAGCATAAGCTTCCTTTGCGGGAGACGGACAGCTTTCAGGCGCTTCCGGGCAACGGTCTGAGCGGGACCTGCGAGGGGCACAGTCTGGCGGGCGGCAATCTCGCGTTTATCCGCGGCGTAGCAGAGATCCCGGCTGATATGGAAGAGAGGGCGACGAAACTGGCCTCGGAGGGCAAGACGCCGCTGTTTTTCAGCGAGGACGGGAAGCTCCTTGGCATCATCGCGGTGGCCGACGTCGTCAAGGAGGACAGTCCGCAGGCGGTGCGGGAGCTTCAGAATATGGGGATCCGCGTCGTGATGCTCACAGGGGACAACGAGCGCACGGCGAAGGCGATCGGAGCGGTCTCCGGCGTGGACGAGGTGATCGCCGGGGTGCTGCCGGATGGCAAGGAGAGCGTGATCCGCGAGCTTCAGAGACAGGGAAAGACGGCGATGGTCGGCGACGGAATCAACGACGCGCCGGCGCTTGTGAGGGCGGACATCGGCGTTGCGATCGGAGCGGGGACGGACGTCGCGATCGACGCGGCCGACGTGGTGCTGATGAAGAGCACTTTGCCGGATGTGGCGGCGGCGATCCGCTTAAGCCGCGCGACGCTGCGCAATATCCATGAGAACCTGTTCTGGGCATTTTTCTATAATGTGATCGGGATCCCGCTCGCCGCCGGCGCGTGGTATCCGCTGTTCGGCTGGAAGCTGAACCCGATGTTCGGGGCGGCGGCCATGAGCCTGTCGAGCTTTTGTGTGGTGACGAACGCATTGCGTTTGAACCTGTTCCCGATGTATGACACGTCGCGGGACAGAAAGATAAAAAAGAGAAAGCGAAAGGAGCAAAAAGAGATGGAAAAGACCATGGAGATCAAGGGAATGATGTGCGGACATTGCGAGGCGCGCGTGAAAAAAGCGCTTGAGGCCCTGCCGGAGGTGACGGAGGCTCTCGTGAGCCACGAGAACGGGACGGCGGTCGTGAAGTTGAGTGCGGCGGTTGCCGACGATGTTCTGAAGAAGGCGGTTACGGATCAGGATTATGAGGTGACCGCGATCCGCTGACTGCGGTTTCGCAGGACAGCGGCAGGTATGAAAGTCGGGGACAGCGCAGCAGTCCCAGAGAGCAGGGAATTTTCGGAAGTGCGGCGAAAGGCGTCCTACCGGAAAGATCCCTGCTTTTTTCATGCAAGGAAATGACAATATCCATTCTTAGGAAAGTCTTAAGAAAACTACACGGAAAGCATTCATTGTTTTTGATTGTGCGCGTGCTATAATCACAGTACAGAAGATAAAGCGCCGCCCGCTGTGAAACGGATGGCGGCGATACGATTCGATTCTATATAAAGGTAAACACCGTGACAGAAGGAGAGGAAGGGGTATTTATGAAAAAGACGAGAAGAAGGATTTTCGGGGTTCTGATGACGGCTCTGATGGTCTGCCTGCCGGCGATGCAGGCGCTTGCGCAGAGCTTTGACGCGAGTGTGATGGATCCGGTGCCGGTCCTGTTTCCGGGCGACACGCTGGAGGGTATCCTCACGCCGGTCACACTGGACGGTGAACCGCTCGATCTGGGCGCAGAGGTACCGGCTGCATGGACCAATCAGGATGAGAGCAGGGTCTACAGCACAGCCCTGGCAGATGACGGTTCCGGTTCGATCCTGCTCACGCTTGCAGGCTATGAGCTGGATGTCGAGGGAGGAGCTTCGGAGGCTGGGGACGACTCGACCGGCCCGGTCGGCGGCCATTACGTGAATGCGGACGGCACCGTGGACACGGCAGAGGGCGAGCCGACGAAGGATCGCGCGTATTACCCGGCCTACACCGTAGTAAAGCTGAAGGCGGACGAGCCGAAGGAAGGCATGGTGTTCGACAAATGGACGGTCGAGACACTCTCGGGCGCTGTCGCTGTCGAGGATGAGACGAGCAGTGAGACGACCGTGACGATGCCGGAGGAGAAGGTGAAGATCACCGCGAATTACCGTGCGGCAGAGACGGAAGCGCCGGCGGACGCAAATGTGGAAGGAGCGCCTGTCGAGGGAGAAATCGATCCGAACATGGGCGTTACCCCGGAGGGCCAGGACGGCGTGGATACAGGGATTGCTCCGGAAGTACAGGATGGTGCGGACATGGGTGCCGCCCCGGAGGTACAGGACGGCGTGGATACGGGCGCTACCCCGGACGGTACGATCGTTGTGGACAATGCGGGTGCGCCTTCGGGTGAGCAGCCGCCAGTGGAAGTAGGGACGGCGCCGGAGATTACCGTGGATCCGAACGCGGGAGGCGGATCGGATGAGTCGATCCTGTCCGGCGTGGACGAGAACGCGATCGACATCATGATCGGCGACGACTATACGGAGCTCGGGACGGTTGATCCGACTGCTTCGAACGCACAGGAGAGTGTTCCGGCACCGGAAGAGAACAATGAGATCAGATATATGCTGAGCGTGAACTACGGGACGGTGACGGCCGAGAACACTGAGGGAGCAGACGCTTCCCAGGGGTTTGCCGCGGGGACTCCGATCACGGTCACGGCAAATGATTACACGGCGAACGGCTGCTATTTCAACGGATGGGTCGCAGGCCCGGGAGAGCTTGCGCTTGAAAACAACATGGAGCAGACGGTTACGTTCACGATGCCGGAGGGTGAGCTTGTGCTCACGGCGCAGTACATTGACGCAAACGGCATTTCGGTGGCGGATCCGACCGTTCCGCTCGTGTCCGTTGATCCGACCGGCTCTCAGGATGGAAGCCAGCAGTCAGAGGAGCAGGACGGTCAGACGATTGACAGTCCGCAGTACGGGGAAGATGGAGACAACGGTTCGACCGGCGAGCCCACGACATCGTACAAGGTGACGGTGACAGCCACGAATGGTACAGGAACGATTTCGAAAATAGGAGAAGAGACACCGGATCCCTCGCAGACAACGGCGAGTGTTGTGGCGGGAACATCAGTGACGGTTACCGCAACTCCCGCAGCTGAGGGACAGACGTTTTCAGGATGGACGACATCACCGACTGGACTGACAATAACCTCAGGTGCGACGACGGATGAGACATTTACTTTTACGATGCCTGAGTCGGATGTGACACTCACGGCGACCTATGAGGCGGTAACGCCGCCTGCGCCGACCACCTACACGGTCAGGACGACCAACGGCTCGATCGACGGCGCCGGGGCGGAAAAGACCGTTACAAGCGGCTCAACGGTGACGATCACAGCCAATCCGGCTGCCGCGGGGCAGGTGTTCTCGGAATGGATCGTGAGGGAAGGCACCTACGATCTGGGCGCGAACAAGACCAGCCAGTCTGTGCAGGTGACAGTCACAGGGAATCTGACCTTTGAGGCGACATATAAGCCGATCGAGTACACAGTCACGGTGAACAGCGGTTCCGCAAGTGCGGCGAAGGCCGCCGCCGGCACAGCGGTAACGATCACCGCGGGCAAGGCGCCGAAGGGCATGGAGTTCGACTACTGGTCGGTTGACAGCGGAAATGTGACGCTTGCGGATGCGTACAGCGCGTCGACAACGTTCACGATGCCGACAGCGAATGTGACGGTTACCGCGAACTACAGGATGAAAGAGTACTATGTCACGGTACAGAACGGCTACGCCGACGAAGAGTCCTACTATCAGGGCGACGAGGTCACGATCTACTCGAATTACCCGTCGAGCGGAAGAGAGTTTGACAAGTGGGTGGTGATCGACGGGAAGGCTTCCTTCGCGGACGCTTCCAGATGGAAGACGACATTCACGATGCCGGCGAAGGATGTGACGGTGAGCGCTACCTACAAGGACGGACCTTCTCCGGAGAGCAATCAGGTTCTGGATCTGGTAGCAGGCGGGGAATACATCACGGACAGCACGATCAGGTTCACAGCCGCAGGCGCCGGGATGGACAACACGAACCCGAATCCGGGCGATTACCGCTACCGTCCGACTGGTTACCAGATCGGCAATGTGACGGGTTCCTGGCAGGAAGCTCCGTACACGACTACCATGTCGATCAAAGCGAGGGGCGATTACACTCTGAAGGTGAATTACAGCAAGGAAGTGTTCGATGGCTCAAACTGGGTGGCAGATGGCACGACTGATACCAGATCCGTGACTTTCCGGGTGCTGACTCCTGCAGAAGCAGTAAAGACCGGAGATGAGACGCCGATCGCCCTGATGGCGACACTCGCGGGTGCGTCCTGCCTGATGTTCCTCGCGCTTCTCGGAGTGGTTTTAAGGAGAAGAAGGAGCAGATAACGCTTCCCTGAGAGTAAAGAATACAGAACAGAAACATGACAGGAGAGTATAGATTGGACCGCCGCAGAACAGACGAGCTGCTCTGCGGCGGTTTTTATGTTGTGGTTTCTTTATGCTGTGATTGAAATCGCAATGCGCAGTTATCGGAGGATAAATTTCCGAATGATCTCCGCGAGGCCGTCATGGTTGTTGTCAGCTTCGGTGACATAGTTCCCATGTTCCGCGACGCCGGGGAAGGCGTTGTGCATGACTGCTCCGATATGGGCGGCCTCCAGCATGGAGATGTCGTTCTGAGCGTCCCCGGCGGCCACGGAGTTCTCAAGCGGAATCCCCATGTAATTGCACATCCATCGGATCGCAGATCCCTTGGAGACGCCTTTTGGTACAATCTCCAGATAAGTGTCGCTGGAGAAAAAGCTGGAGATCGTGTCCGAATAAGCTGACAGCACATCCCTTTGGAAGGCTTCCAGATCTTCGTGGGAGTCGTAGCGGATCGCGAGCATTTTGTAGGGATCCTCGGGCAACGCGCATTCGATATCCGTGACGATACGGTAGTGGTGCCCCGTGAAATGCTCATAGTCGCGGAGCATCTGATTGTCATGCTCGGAGAGCACATGCGTACTGTCGTAGGTCTGAATATGGATCTTTCGCGCGGCAGCCGCATCGAATAACGGCCTTGCAAGAGAACGCGGAAGCGTACTGCTGTAGATAGTTTTTTCGTGGTACAGGTCATAGATCTGTGCGCCGTTCCAGGCAATGATATAGCGGCCTTCCCCGGAAAAGCCGAGTCGCTCGGCCAGCATAAGGGCGCTCGGCAGGGAGCGTCCCGTAGAGATCACGATGGCGTGGCCTTGGGCGAGCGCTTCGTCGATGGCGGTCTGGTTGCCCGCAGAGATCTGCTTCTTATCATTCAGGAGCGTTCCGTCCAGGTCTGTGAACAGTATCCTTTTATTCCTGTTTGCTCGCATGACCGGCTGTCTCCTTCCGCTTTGCGCGCAGTCCGTCCAGAACAGAGTAGGGAATGCTCAGATTGCCTCCGATCCCTGTGCCAAGAGAGATAGAAGGCTTGTTTGTCCCGTGGAAATCCGATCCGCCCGAAGGAGCCAGATCATACTTTCTTGCGAGCGCGAGCAGATCCTCGCTCTGTTCTTCGCTGTACGTAGAGTAGTAGACCTCCATCCCGATGAGTCCGACGTCTTTCAGTCCGCCGATGAGCTCCTCAAGCTGCTCCCGCGACAGACGGTACTGAAACGGATGTGCAAGAATCGGGATTCCGCCATACCTGCGGAGCAGCCGCACCGCGTCGTACGGGGTGCTCTTTTCCCGGGGGATAAAGTATTTGCAGTCCTCGCCGATGTATTGGCTGAACGCCTCGCTGATGTCTTTCACATAGCCGTGGTCGAGCAGGTAGCGCCCAAAATGGGCTCGGGTCCAGGCAATCGGTCCGAAGGACTTTTCCATCGCTTCCCAGGTGATGTCGATGCCGTCCCCCGCCATACGGTCGATCATCCTGCGGTTTCGGAACAGACGCTCGTCCCGGTATTCGGAGACTTTTTTCTGGAACTTCGGATTCTCCAACTCGAATTCCAGACCGACGATGTGGATGTCCATGCCGAGGTATTCCGTGGAAAATTCGACGCCGGGAATGACTTCAACGCCATACTCGTCTGCGGCGGAAAGTGCCTCTGCGACGCCCGCGGTATTGTCGTGGTCGGTCAGGGCAAAGGCGGACAGACCGCTCTGTGCGGCCAGTCGCACGAGCTCTCGTGGCGGAATCGTGCCGTCCGAGCAATTGGAGTGTACGTGCAGGTCAATGAATTTCATGGTGGTTGTCCTCCTGTTTAATTCACAAGCCAGATGCCTGCCAAATGTATTGCAACGGCGTCGGCTGTGATAATCCGCTGTCCGCCGATTGTCCTCTTACATCTGTCTGCCTGTGTCGGACTACGTCCGTCTCAGATCAGACATCTGTATCGGACATGTCGGAACAGCCGGATCATCCCAGTCCTCTGCCGGGTAGAGCTTCTCAGGCGGAAACTGCACAGCCCGTACAGGTGATTGGCAATGCCTGTGAGGGCTGATTTGCATAGAATAAAAGCATTTCACGAACAGGAATCGCAGGGATTTCCGGGTGTTTTCCGGCACAAAGCCGTCCAATATCGGCTTTCCCTTTTAAAAGCCGATATTGCGGTTTTGACGGGAAATACCCAGGAAGGGTACCGTGCGATTCCGTCCGATGTTTGTTAAACAGGAACAGTATAATCTAAAACCGCCGGAATGTAAACAGGCAAAACCGCGGCGCCGGTTGACGTTGGAAACAGTTTATGTTAGTCTTGATGCAGGAAAACGAAGAAGAATAGAGTAGACGTCGGAGGAAATATGGAAGAAAAAAGACAGAGTTTGGAAGGAACAGAAAAAGAAACAGCGTGCTGCTGCCGCACGAAGCACAGAGACGATGAGGAGTACCGGGGGCTTATGAACCGCCTGAAACGCATCGAGGGGCAGATTCGGGGCATTCAGGGGATGGTGGAGGAGGACCGCTACTGCGTGGATATCCTGACGCAGGTGATGGCGGTGCAGTCCGCGCTGAACAGCTTCAACAAGGAACTGCTCTCGAATCACATAAAAACCTGCGTCGTCCGAGACATTCAGGATGGCAACCATGGGGCCGTGGACGAGCTCTGCGGCACGATTCAGAAGCTTATGAAGTGATCCCTTCGGTAACGGCCTCGGTCTCAGCGAGGGAGACGTCGATCCCGGTGAAGTAGGCGATCGCCTTGAGCGCGTTTCCTCTGTTGTGGGAGGTCCCTGCGGCGCAGAGGACGGGCCGTTCGATCGCGCCGCCGTACTCCTGATAGAAAGCGCTGTCGGACAGATCGATGCCCATCGGGACAGGATCCGAATAGGAGACAAGCTCCCCCATGTCGTCGATCTCTGCCACTTTGTTTTCAACCAGCAGATCGGAGAGCTGTTCACGCATATTTTTCGGCAGAAACTCTCGCAGATCGCAGAACATTCCCTGTTCGGACTGCTCCAGAAATACATCGTAGGGACAGACGATTAAGTCGATCGCGCCTGCCATGAGCCGCGTCTTGTAGGCCATGTCCATCTGGTAATTGTCCAGACCGTAGGTGTCGGAGTGCATGAAATCATTTTTGTTCTCCAGACCGATCTGCTCCTCGAAAAAGCTGTCCATCTCTTCGTATCTTTCCGGCATTGCGCCGTTTAAGAAGCAAAGCGCAAGCCGGCATTCGGAGCGGTTGAAGATGGTAGTGTTCAAAATGGTAATGACAAGCACGATCGCCGCGATGATCACAAGGGTCATCTTCAGATAGTAGTCTTTGTAATAGCCCAGACGCTGCAGGAAGGGAAGCTTTTTGATCTCTTCTTTCGTGATCGTGTCCTTGGAGCGCTGATAGATCATGGCGTCGTCATCGAGCGCTGTTTTTTTGAATTTGATGTATTTGCTGTCCATTGTGTTTCCTTTCTGGCTGCCCGCCGGAATTTGATTTTGATTCCGGATTTGTGTGGTCTGTTCTCCAGCTTTATTCTATAAGCTTCGTCCATCTTTCGAGTCTGATTATAGTCCATTTTTACAGAAAAGGGAAGAGCTTCAGAATCGGATTCGGAATCTCTTTTGCCGCTTGTTTTTCCGGCATATTATTTTGATACGTATAGATTCATCTTTTATATACAAACAAAATACTGGTCTGAACCAGAGATTTATGCTAAAATCGAGATAAAACGGAGATTGGAAGGATCGACGGAATTCTGAGATCGGAACTTTACGGGAATGCAGGACAAGGAGGTATACGATGAGAGCAGGATTCAGAAAGAAGGTTACAGCAATATGTGCAGCGGGCTCGCTTGCGCTTGCGGGACTTAGCCCGCTTACAGCCTCGGCGGCTTATGTCGACATGGAGCGCGAGAACTGGGCGACCTTTGCGGACGCTTACGCGGAGGCGTGGGATCAGGAGATGGTGGTGAGCCGGGAGAGCGGAGCTGCTTCTGCGGAGATCAAGCTTGAGCTGGGAGAATATGTGCGCGCGATGCTGAGCAGCATCTTCACGACGACAGACAGCGAGCCGTTGGACTTCGATTGGCTTAAGAACATCGGGATTCAGATCGCGGCGTCGAAGGAGGAGAGCAATATTTTCGACGCGGCATTCGGCCTCTGCCTGAACGACACCGTGCTGGCCACGCTGGAGCTGCCGATCGATCTCGGAAGCGACATGGTAAGATTCCGGGTGCCGGAGATCAGCGAGAACTATCTCAGGGCTCCGTTTGAGTTTGAGACAGAGGAGGCAAAGCAGCAGTGGCAGCATCTGAAGGAAGTGATGAATCCGGAATTCCTGGCGGAGCTTTCGGCGGATGGCGACGAGGTGGCCGAGCTGCTGAAGCGCTACGGGGACATGTTGTTTGACAGGATGACGGACGCCTCTTCCGAGGAGAAGACGGAGACGGTGGAGGGTCTTGAGGAGGCATTCACCGTGGAGGAAGGACGTCTCTACGCGGTGGATCTGGCAAAGGTTATACTGGAGATGGCGAAGCAGGCGCGGGATGACGAGCAGTTGAAAGAGATGATCGAGAATCTGGGCACATTCTCTTCTCAGGAGAACTTTTACGAGGAGTACCAGCAGGCGATGGACAAGGCGATCAGCGACATGGAGGCGGATATGCCGAAGCTGTCAGAGCTGGAAAGCGATGGCGGGGAGAACTATATCTCGTCGAAGATCTGGCTGGACGCGGAGGACGAGTGTGCGGGCCGGGAATTCGCGCTTGTCTCGGACGGAGAGAAGGAGATACAGCTTGCATGGCTCAATATCCGAGAGGGCGATCAGGCTGCGCTGCGCATGTACTTCATGACAGGGGAAGGAGGGAGCGACGAAAGCGTTGTTCTCTCAGGAGTCGGCACGATCACGGATGGAAAGCTGAACGGGGAGTATACGGTGACGAGCAACGTGTCTCAACAGCTTAACATTGAGGTGAGCGATTACGAGGTGGACGCCGGGATGGGCGACCTTGTCGGCACTTATAAGCTGACCTATGCCGGGGAGACAGGCGATTCGCAGGAAGCTTTCTCGCCGGAGGATTTTGCTCTTATCTTTGACGTCGAGCGGAGAGCGAAAGAGAAGATCGAGAATGTATCTTTGAGTCTGACGATGAAAGACGAATTGCTCGCGGCGCTGCATCTGAGATCGGATGAGAGCGCGGATCTGTCGCTTGAAAGCAACGCTGGCGAAGGAGTCGTGTACGACGCGAACGATCAGGAGGATCTGCAGAAGTACGCGGCGGAAGTCAATCCGGAGGCGATCGTTGAGAACTGCAGGAAGGCCGGGATGCCGGATGAATTCATTACTCAGATTGCAGGCCTGATCACGAGCATGACGCAGCCTACGGAAGCGGGAACGGCGCAGTCCGAAGACGCAGGGACGACGCAGTCCGCGCAGACGGAGCAGCCGGAGGAGTAGAAGAAAGATTCAGACTGATTTGGAAGAGCATCCATCCGGGTGCTCTTTTTTTGGCCAAAAAAGGAAAGGATAATATTGTCATCGACGATCCATCTGCATATGATATAACGATGAGAAAATGGGAACAGGGATCATATGGCTATCGGATATCTGCAGATACAGGCAAGGACGGCGCAGGACGCTGTCCCGCTTATGGGCGCCCGGGTATGGGTGCTGGACGATGAGGGAAATACCACCTATCAGCTTGTCACGGATGAGAGCGGAGAGACACGGGCAGTCTCTCTGGAGACAATGGACGCGAGTTACTCGCAAAGCCCGGGTTATCCGGGAAAACCTTATGTGGAGTACAGCGTGACCGTGGATGCGGAGGGATTTAAACCAGTCTCGGTCGGGGAAATTCCGATCTTTGACGGACAGACAACTGTGCTGCCAGTCATGCTCGCTCCTCTTGAAGAACGAGGGACGTCCCGCATGATCGAGTATATCGATGTCGGAGAGCCCGCTGTGGAATTTGCGGATCAGCGGCAGCAGCAGGATCAGGAGGAAGATGTGCCGCAGCCGATCGTGTTGCGCCAGGTGGTGATCCCGAATCCGATTACTGTGCATCTGGGGGCGCCGAACACGCAGGCGGCGAATGTGCAGGTGCCGTTTCTCAATTATGTGAAGAATGTCGCGAGCAGTGAGGTCTATCCGACCTGGCCGCGGGAGGCGCTGAAGGCCAACGTCTACGCGATCATGAGCTTTGCACTGAACCGCGTCTACACGGAATGGTATCGGAGCCGCGGCTACAATTTCGACATCACGAACAGCACGGCGTATGACCAGTATTATGTGCAAGGCCGTCCGATCTACGATTCGATCAGCGACGTGGTCGATGAGCTGTACGGGGAATATGTCCGCAGAAGGGGTCAGAGCTCGCCTTATTTCACATCCTTCTGTAACGGGACGACAACAACCTGCAACGGGCTGTCCCAATGGGGTAGCGTTTCGCTCGCCAATCAGGGCTATTCAGCGGAACGGATTCTGCGATATTATTATCCGGATGACATTGAGCTCGCGAAGACGAACATCGTAACAAATGCGCTGTCGTCTTATCCGGGGACGGCATTGCGCGTCGGGAGCAGCGGTCTGGATGTTCAGACGCTTCAGACGTGGCTCGGAAGAGTCCGGCGCAATTATCCGGCGATTCCGACCATTACGGATCCCGAGGGGACATTCGGTGAGAGCACACGAGCCGCGGTGCAAAAATTCCAGAGCATTTTCAACCTGACGGCAGATGGTATCGTTGGAAAAACGACATGGTATAAGCTGTCCGGCATTTACACGGCGGTAACAAGGCTGGCGGAACTTGACAGCGAGGGTACGAGTCTCGGCATCGGGACAGTTCCTCCGAGCGCGGTGCTGCGACAGGGTTCGCGCGGGCAGGATGTGATAACATTGCAGTATCTGCTGAACGTGATTGCACAATATTATCCAAATATACTGGCTCCGGCGCAGGACGGTATTTTTGGAAACGAGACCAGGCAGTCGGTCGTTGCGTTCCAACGTCAGATGGGGCTGAGCCCGGACGGAATCGTAGGCAGGCAGACCTGGAGAGCGCTGTATAATAATTATCTGGGGATCGGGGAGAATGTTCCTTCTCCGGGACCGGATGTGGGGATGGCCACCTATACCGTTCAGGCAGGAGATTCGCTCTGGAAGATTGCCAGACGCTACGGCACCACGGTGGAAGCGATCAAACAGGCGAACGGATTGACAAGCGATATCATTGTAGTCGGGCAGGTATTACGGATTCCGGTTTAAAGCCGGAATCCTTTTGTTTGAATTTGGCGCATTTGTTAAGGAAAATTAAGAAAATTTTAAAGGGGAGGTAAGAACTATTCGGTATAATTGTGATGCAACTATGTGAAAGGAAGGATCTATGCGAAAGATCAGGGAAATCATACCGGACGAAATGCTCCTGCCGCTTCTTGCGGCGATCGCCTGCAATACCGTGGCCTATTTCGGCACGCGGCTGCTGACAGCGGGACGGGTTCACTATGATATTTCCTGTGCGCTGGACGGAAGAATTCCGCTGGTATCCTGGACGGTTGCCATCTATTTTGGCAGCTATCTGTTCTGGATCGTGAACTATGTCATAGGAGCCCGGCAGCGCAGAGACGAGGCGTTTCGCCTTCTCAGCGCGGATTTTGCCGCAAAGCTGGTCTGCCTCATCTGTTTTTTGGTATTTCCAACGACGAACGTGCGCCCGGACATTGCGGGCAGTTCTGTCTGGGATTCGCTGATGCGTTTTCTCTATGAGATTGACGCGGCGGATAATCTCTTTCCTTCCATTCACTGTCTGACAAGCTGGTTCGGTTTTATCGCGGTGCGGAGCAACGAGCATGTGCCAAAATGGTACCGTGCGATTTCCCTCGTCACCGCTCTTGCGATTTGTGTGTCGACGCTCACGACGAAGCAGCACGTGCTTGTGGATGTGTTTGCCGGAGTCGCGCTCGCGGAGGGCAGCTATCGGCTTGTGGAGAAAAGCGGGTTTTCAAGACGTTACAGGAACATCATGATGCGATTGCGCAGATGACGGGAAGGGGTGAAGATCCGCTTGAACAAAAAACTGCGCATTTTGGTTATTGCAGGTTTTGTGATCCTTCTGGCCCTGCTTGCGAAACTCCTGCTGAGCCATAAATTCAATTCGGTCGAGTCCCTTCAGCAGTACATGGAGCGCTTCGGCGTGGCGGCGCCGTTGTTTCTCACGGTGTTTCAGGCGTTTCAGGTCGTGGTGCCGGTGGTGCCGGGCTATCTTGGCTGCGCGGCCGGCGCGGTCATGTTCGGGCCTGCGATTGGATTCTGGTGCAATTACATCGGGATCAGCGCGGGGTCGATCATCGCGTATTTTTTGGCGCGAAGGTATGGGATCGATCTGGTACTCACGATGTTTTCGGAGGAGATGTATGAAAAATGGCGCGGGCGGATCGAGAAGAGCAGATCTTACGGATTGTTTCTGTTTATCGCGACCCTGCTGCCGCTGTTTCCGGACGATTTTCTGTGCTACTTTTCCGGACTGATCCGGATGAGCGCAAAAAAATTTATCTGGATCATTATTCTCGGAAAACCGTGGTGCATTCTGGCATACAGTATTGTGTTCGGACTGATCAGATAAAGGGGGCATGTCATGAAGAAGAGACTATTGGGATACTATGATTACACGGTGATACTTACATACTGCGGCATGCTGTTCGCTTTTTACGGGATTCTGTGCGTGCTGAACCAGAGATACTGGGAGGCGATACTCTGCCTGATGTTTTCCGGCGTCTGCGACATGTTCGACGGGGCGGTGGCATCTACAAAGGAGAGAAATGATCAGGAGAAAAATTTCGGAATTCAGATCGATTCGCTCAGCGATCTGGTGAGCTTCGGTGTGCTGCCAGGTATTTTTGTCTATATGATCTGCGGAAAGAGCAGGCTGGCCGGGGTGGTGGCCGCGGCGTTTGTCCTGTGCGCGCTGATCCGTCTGGCGTATTTCAATGTGCTGGAAGCAGAGCGGCAGAAGGAGCACGAAGGGAAACGCAAGAGTTATCTCGGCGTTCCGGTGACGACGATCGCGGTGTTGCTGCCGATCGTCTACCTTTTGTACGATCACCGCATCTGTAAGAGAGCGATCTATTTCCCGCTGCTTTTGTTTGCGATGGGGGTTGGCTATCTGTCGCCGATCGAGATCAAAAAGCCGGGCATTATCGGGAAGATCGGACTGGTGATCCTCGGGGTGCTCGAAGCGATCGCGCTACTGTTTTTTATGGGGTGGGATGCGGTATGAAAGAGTCTGTTTCGGTGAGATTTTTGTATGGGACCGTTCCGGGGAGGCTGGCGCTCCGGCTTTTGACGCAGCCGGGGGTTTCCAAGGCCGCGGGACGGTTTCTTTCGTCGCACGCGTCCGCGGGGATCGTGCCGCATTATATTCGGAAGCATGGAATCGACCTGACGGGCGTCGAGGTACCGGAAGGCGGCTTCCCGTCGTTTAACGCGTTTTTTACGAGGAGGCGGCGGGACGCGTTCGCGGGGTTGGAGTATGATACCGAATATTTTTGCGATGCGGAAGGCCGCAGGCGAAATGTGCCGGGCGATTCCTGCGATGCAGATTGTAAATCCATGCATAACATTAACGAGACGGTAATTGGCAATGAAGATTCAGGCAATCCGGAAAATTCAGCTAACCTATCTACTGGGCTTTCCGGGTGCCTTCATAGCCCCTGCGACGGTTTCCTGACTCCGATTCCGATTCGGGGGAATGCGATATTTGACGTCAAGCATACGAGATTTTCCCTTGAGGATCTGCTGAGGGACCGTGCGCTCGCCGCGCGTTTTCGCGACGGTCTGGCGCTCGTTTTCCGCCTGACGCCCGCGAACTATCATCGCTACTGTTACGCGGCGGACGGGACGGTACTGCGACACCGAAAAATTTCTGGAAAGTTGCACTGTGTCCGGCCGATCGCGCTGCGCGAGATTCCCGTGTTCGCTCAGAACAGCAGGGAATATCAGCTGATACGGACAAAAAAGTTCGGGATGATGGTGCAGATGGAGATCGGGGCGCTGCTCGTCGGGAGGATTTGCAACGAACGCCTGACGATGGAGACCAACTACGTCCACGCGCGCGAGGAGAAAGGATATTTTGAATTCGGCGGTTCGACGATCATCCTTTTGCTGGAGAAGGACGCTGTCCGTTTTTGCAAGAAATTGTACGAGCGCACGAATGAGAATGGGGAAATCCCGGTGAGAGCGGGAGAAGAGATCGCGGACAGATGCTGATTGCGGCTTCAGGGATCTAGTAAGTTTGATACTTGACGATTGTTTACTTACTTTTTGTTTTCCCGTTCCTGATGATTTACTCGTATGAATGCCCGACATTGTTCAATGCAGATTGCTTTCTGACTTTCGGAAAGAGAACGGAAAATGCGTAACATATCGTTTTCCTGATTCGATATGGATTTTTCCGGACGATAGTCTAACAGATAGTCAATGGAAACATCAAAATACTTTGCCAATAATTTCAATGTGGCAAAGTCAGGCTCCCTCGTGTCATGTATATAACTGCCTATCGTAGATGGCGCTAAGCTTAACTGCTTTGCCATTTCTTTTTGTGTTAAATTCCGCTCTTCAATTAGTGTGCGCAGATTATTGCCGAAACTCATATCGATCACTCCTCGATTTAATACTAAATGAAAAAAATATAAATTGCTCAATAATACGCGATAAAAGTTGACTATGCGCGATATGCGTTTTTAATGAAATAAATACATTAGATTATGCATAAAAAAGAGCAAAACGATTCAAGAACGATATGATTGAAATTTGTTGCTGCAAAATTATTTCTTATGTGGAGTGTAAAAATGAAGATGGTAAAGAACAAACAAAAAAGAAACTTATTTTGGCTCATACTGGTATTTTCTCTTTTTGTGATTGCACCATCGATGCAGGTAAATGCGAAGATCGAGCTTAACAGGAGGACTGTCAAATTAATCGAAGGCCAAAAAGCAAAGCTAAAAATTATCGGAACAAAAGTAAAGGTGAGATGGTCTTCCAGTAATATAAAGGTCGCGACGGTCAATTCCAAGGGCGTTGTTACGGCAAAGAAGACGGGCAGAGCAAAAATCACGGCAAAAGTAGGAAAGAAGAAGTATACCTGCAAAGTGTCGGTTCTGGATTCAGATGTAGATAGCGTTGATCCAAAAGACAGCAGCAAAGATTGGGAATATATCACTCAAAGCGATAAAACCATTCTTATGAAATATTTGGGAAATGCCGCAGATATAGTAATCCCCTCCAGAATCAATAACAGGCCTGTGACAGACCTTGGAGGATACATATTCGCGACTTGTTCAAACCGGGACAGAATAAGAAGTGTTGTTATACCAAAAGGCATAACGTATATCCCGATAGGAGCATTTGATAACTGCAGCAGTTTAATAAGTGTTACTGTTCCGGAAGGAGTAACCAGAATTTGCCGTAACGCATTCAGCGGATGTAAGAGCTTGAGCTATATAAAATTGCCAAATAGTTTGACCATTGAACCGCTCCCCGTCAAGTAGACAATCAAAAAAATAAAAATTTTCTGCCATCAGATTTAGGTCTGGTGGCAGTTTT
>CANQDA010000014.1 GCA_947591155.1 uncultured Lachnospiraceae bacterium | reverse complement strand
GGGGACCGGTCAACCGGCTCCCAGCCCCAGAAATTATCATAGAAGATCTGAATTTACAGACTTTCCTTCACACACTCGTTATACCATACCAGATATTCATTTAAGGTGTCAATGAATTCTGACAGGCTGACTCCTTTCCATTCACGATAGTAGAATAACTCATTTTTTAATCGCCCGAATAATCCTTCACATGCTGCATTATCCGGGGAGCATCCCTTCCGGGACATGGAACGTTCCAATCCTGCTCTTTCCATGCGTTCTATCCAGCCTGGCCAACGATAATGGCATCCCCTGTCTGAATGTATCAGTGGACGGTCTCTTTCGGGAAGCCGGGATATGGCCCGGTCAAGCATGCTGTTTACAAGTGCGGAATCCGGTGTAGTGCTGATGGCCCAGTCCGGAAGCATACCGTCAAAGCAGTCCACAAGAACAGAAAGATACACCTTTCCGGCAGGAATGGCGAATTCTGTAATGTCAGTCAGCCATTTCTGGTTTGGCCTGTCTGCGTGAAAATTTCTTTCTATCCGGTTAGGCACAGACGGGGATATTTCTCCCTGATAGGAGTTATATTTTCTGCGCCGCTTGCAGCTGACAATGAGATTCCCTTCCCGCATGATCCGACGGATCACTTTTTCTGAAACAGTGACATCCCTGCGCCGCAGAAGCCCATAAATCCGCCGGTATCCATAACGCTGGCTGTTCTCATGGAAAAGTGACTGTATCATGGAGCGTATATCTGTGTACTTGTCAGGTTTTTTCAAAGCAGCTTCCTGATAGTAATAACTGCTCTTTGAAACCCCAAGCTGCTCCATCAGGACCGGCAGTGAATATTTATCCTTCAGGGCATCGATGATCACTGCCTTCTCCCTGTTTTTGAGGGCTTTCTGATCGATGCCGGGGTCTTTTTTTAGTACATTGATTGTCTCTTTCAGGATATCGATCTCCATCTGCATATCCCTGATCTGCGCTTGAAGCTGTGCAAGATCAGGGACAGGAGCAGTGGAGCCTTCTGTCAACGTGTCCGGTTTTATGTTCTTATCATTCATCAGTGCGGCTGTCCCTCCCTGAAGATATCTTTTCCTCCAGCTGTAAATGCTGGTTCTGGAATAGCCGATCTCTTCGGATACTGATTTTACACTTTCTCCAAGTTCGAAGCAACGGTGAATTGCCTCCATCTTAACTTCCAAAGGTGGATTTCTGGGATGATCTGCCGTATTAACAAGGAGTAGTTCCTTTCTTGCAGGTTTGTCAGCTCCTTCATTCAGGATCCATTCGTAGAGTTCTCTTTTTGAAGGATACCCCAGGACACGGGTTGCTTTTGTTACGGATCCGCATTGATGATACAGTTTTAATGCAGCCTCAATATCTTCTTTTGAATACATAATGATTTAGCTCCTTTCGGAGCCCCGGAAGTCCAGGAAAATGTCCGCACCCCCACTCCTCCAAACTGTGTAATTTTATCTTACATCAGTTTGGAGGTTTACACAATCTTTGGGATAGACCCTACACAATCTTTGGGATAGACCCCTTATTTCAAAACCAGAAGGATTGATATTATTGCAAACATCAATGCGACTACTCCTAAATAGATGTTTTGCATAATCCGGCTTTCCGTTTTTAAATGCTCTACTTCTTTCTTGAGTTCATTGATTGCTCCATGCAGTGCATTTTCCGGAATGTACTCTATTATGCGTTCCTTCCCTTGATATTTTCCCTTATATGGTTCAGCATATCCTATCATTTTATTAAACTCTATCGTAGCATAGTGTTTACCACGCTTTAAATGAACTGCTCGATTAGAAGTATTAAATAGTAAGCAAAATAGGGTTCCCCGAAATCCTGGATCAATCTGTGGCCCGTTAGAAAGTATTACCCCTTGACAAAAAAGCCCTACAGTTAGTCCAAACTTGGCAATAATGTCTCTCGGTATCCATGCTGTTTCTTTGCAAGAGACAATAGCATAGTCGTATGGCTCTATTGTCAAGAAAGGCTTTTTATCTGACATTTTCTGTATTTTACCGTCATAATAATACTCATCGCCCAAGCGCAAGTCATAGGATGCACCATTTATCATTTTAGGGTCAGTCTCTCTTAGAAGCACTCCGCAATCGATCATACCGGCAATCATTTTTTGTGATAATGCGCCACCTTGATGCTGGTGTTCCCACAACAACTCAATCAATGAAACGGATGCTGATAAATCCTTATTACTGATGATATAGTGAGCTGTATCTTGGTTCTTTCGGTCTGCTTCGTGCTGCTTACAAAACTCTTCCCTCTCCTTTTTACTCGGATTTTTCCCTGAACGTGCAATCCAACGTTCAATTAGTGCTTCATTCGGAGCATCGAGAAAAATGCACATATATTTTTCCTGATACTCAGTTAATAGTTCAACGGCAGCAGTTGGGGTAATTACCAAAATCGGAACTTTCTTATTCTCAATTATTTTATCGTATGCTTTCTTTTTTATACCATACTTTTTGTCTCGATATGTACTCTGCACCAAAAGCTTTTTATCTCTCAGCAATTCATCAAAAGTATCATTACTTACATATTCATAGTTTAAGTCATCTGCACGTCTTTCTCGGGTTGTAACTGCCTTTACCTGTTCGAAACAAACGCCGTTGTTTGCAACAGACTCGCATAACTTCTCAGCAATTGTACTTTTACCTGCGCAAGATGTACCGGTAATGATTATACTTTCAAAAAGCATTTTTCTCATCCTTTCTGAAAAATATATATTCGCTCATTCACAAGGGTAGCCCACTGTATGCTTAGTGTACGTTTGTGACTTGGTATATATCTGCTAACCTCAAACACTTTAGTCAACCCGAGATTGGCATAATCCTCGACAATTTCCTCTATAACTTTCTTTCGATTATCTATGGTCTCATAATCGGGGAGCACAACGCACATATAGCCATCCTTTTTTAGGAGCGTGACAACTTTGGCATTGACCTGTTTAATATCCCTTTCATAGGTATCTAAAAAATCTCGACGGCTTCTCCGATATCTCGCGCCGATTTCCCTGCTAACATAATCACCAAAATTTTCATTAATGAAATTGAAAGAAAGTCTTTGTGATTTAACATAATCAATCATACGAGGATACGGAGGGGATGTGACCACCAAATCCACAGTTTCTTCTTCTATAGTGGCATTAACAAGTGAGTCCGCAAAAACACGAGGTTCACGCGAAACTACAGAATAAAAATCTTTATAAGAATCTGGCAATATAGTTTCATGCCCAACAATATCATTCAGCAAGTTCTTTACCGAAATTCTGTACTGTTCAAAAACAGATTTCTTTCTTAGCTCATCTGATTTTGGCTTCACATTGTCAGCGATATAAGCCCATCCTTTGTTTTGGCTAGAAAGAGTAACAAGAATGCTGGATAAAACCAGTTTCATGACAGCTTGCACGGTTTGATCTTGAAGATAATCATACTTCTGAAAAAGAAACGACATTTCATTAAATGTGCTTTTTTCAAACCATCCGTCCAATTCTTTCCGTTGCTCCGATAGGCCGATGGTATAATCCGTTGCCTCATCATACCCTTCGCAAAGCTGCAACAACCGATTTTTGATTTGCTCCTTATCTACAGAAGGGTCAAATAGCATGTATAAAGTCTTACACACAGTTGAGGCAACCGGATTAATATCAAAAGAATATGGCACTCTTTCCAAGGATAGCGCTTGCATAAATGTGGTACCTATCCCGCCAAATGGATCTAAAACCACGTCTCCTTTTTGGGATAGTATTTCAATCAACGCATAGGGTATTTCAGGAATAAAGGTTGCAGGATAGGAATAGTACTTGCGACAATTAAACGGGTGGAGTGCATCTTCTCCGTAATCAATTGTAAAATCAAAATTCCAATTTATACTATTTAGTCTTTTCCTGATTTCACTATTGTCCATATTTGTCGGCCTCCTCATACAATGGAACAACCTTCGCACCATTTTCAAAATAAGAGGCGAAGTATTTTGCCACAATGCTTATCAGGTTATTTTGTTTGTTTCCTAAAGAAAATTTTGTATGCTTTAACCCGTAAGGTTCATTTTTTATAAAGACACCAATGAGCAATTTCTTTGATGCGGTGCTTCCGATAATAATAGGATCACTCATATCCTTAAACAGCACTTTAAGCTGCCGCTCGGTTTTATTTATATCAAGTATGGGATGGATTCCAATACTCAAACGCGAAAAATCCTTAGAAGCCCGAATCTTCGTTTCCAACTCATCTTCAATAGTTATGCGCTTCGAGTACTCTAAAAAATTGCCGTATTTGCTGACATCCGAAGTCTCCAAAATCATCAGGCATTGATAAAGATCGCCTGTCATTAATCTTGATATAATCTGCGATGTGTTATACCGAATATTAACTACCTTGTACAGCTTGCTCCCGTTGATCTCGAAATCCATGTTACGATTTTTGATTGTAATGGCGCCATCTTCCTCAATCTCATAAGAAAAGTTTTCACTTAATAGAAGCTTATTGCTTTCTCCGGTTTTCCCTTTTTCCTTTATCGAAATCGTTAAAGTTTGATCTTCAAGATATTCTTTAAGCAGTCGCCTTTGTTCTTCTTTGGGCTCTACCCCTTTTATTTCTGCTACTACACTAGTATCAATGTTTTCCAGAAGTAATGTTTTTCGTTTAAGCCATTTTTCTTTAAGCAGATCCAGTTCTTCCATTAACTGGTAATCTGTATAATTCCACTTTATATCTCGCCCCTCGGCTTTACCTTGGGATATGCACTCAAATAGAATATCCATAGCTTCGGTAAGCATATACTTTCCGGCAAACTCTTGGGGATTTAACAATAAAAATTTATATATTCTTTGCCTGACCGAATACCATTCTTCTAAATATGATTTAGCTTCTTGCAGGAAGACTACCGAACCATTCTCTATGAACATTGACTCTGCAAGCTTTCTTGGGGCTTCTCGTCTAAAATTGAATCCCATGTGGTAGGCCATTCTAAAGACATTATCAATATTGTCAAGATCTATGGAATTGCTTATCAATTTACTTAAAGAATGGCGTCCAGCAATTATTTGCGAGACGGTCTCTTTTTGTGAACTATTTAGTATTGAAGTAAGCGCGCGGAGCTTCCCAAAGAAGATGGTCTCAAAAGGTGAAGAATTCTTGTGCGCACCTATGCCTGTAGAGACAACATCCCCTAATACATCGCTTAATCCCTGTTCTGGAATAAACCCCTTTTTCTCCATAATATATTCATAGGAATGCCCAAATGGGCCATTTGCTACATCATGGAGCAACGCGGCAATTATAAATGTTTCTTTTTCTTTTTTTGTAAGTTTCAGATGCTTTTGTGTCGCGGCTTCAATATTAATTGTTGCAAGATATGCAGTGCCTACGGAATGTTCAAAGCGATTTATATTTGAACTTCCTGTAATGCAAAGTGAATTTATATTACACAATCTGACTTCACGGAGACGCTGAACCTCAGGAGATAGCATGCACTTATAAACAAGAGGGCTAAATTCAATTTTTCCATACAGTGCATCCCAAATGTACATTACGACCTACCCCCTGTCTATAAGTTGTCCGCATCTTATGCCCGAACAAAAAGATTGAAGAATACCTCGAAACTTTCCTGTCACAGCACCAATAACAAAGAGATTGCTGTCTATTTCAAAATTTTTGCCTATCTGCAAGTTTTTTAGGATCTTCAATTCCGGAGCCACAAGAGTTATAGAATCTTCTGATATACCCATAGCTTTCACTAAAACATCTTTAATAAATTTTTTTATAGCATTATTTATATCTGTTGAAAAAAGGCCGTTAATATCTCCGCAGACAGCTGAAGCTAATGTCGTGTTTATTGCCCCATCACTTATCTGCTCATTAACATAGTCCACAAACTTTTGCTTAATAGGAAGTCCATTAAAAACCTTGCGATATCGATTAATAAAATTACAAACAGAACTACTATCATTGCATTTTATCAGAACGGCCAAGTTTGTATAACAAGTAGACGAATCCATACAGCCCTCTAAAAAGTGTAGTCCATCGGTCTGATAAACAATAATTTTTCCATTAGCTGTCACGCAATATGTTCTTCCTGCGCCATACTTCAGCTTCAGATCGCCATGCGTTGATAATATATTACCAAATGCACTGGTAGGAGCTTCAATTCGAACTCCAATCTCAAAACAATTGGAAACTAACCCGACTATTTTTTCTATTAAATTATCTCGAATGTCAAGTGCTCCTATTGCCAACACCAGCTTTTGAACAAAGAACTGCTTTTCACCGTCAGGTGTTCTTACATTAATACAAAAGCATGACGTACGCGGATCTCGGTTAATATCTATAACTTCCGAATTATCAAGCAGCTGAAGTCCTTCCGCTCTTAGTTCTTGAACGGTTTCTTGTATAAAGCTTCTATAGTTTTTTGCATCGAACTCATAAACATCGTAATACTTATAATCAATATTTCTCTGCACATAGAACGCCTTTGCGTTTATCTTTGTCTCAGTATCGATTTCGAATTTTTTTAACTGAATTTTGCCACTTAGAAATGAGATCACTTTATCAAGTAATTCCCTTAATTGTTTTTCAGAATCAAAAAAATCCACAAGGCCACTTCCTGCGGGGAAATTGCTGATCTTGCCGCTGCTTAAGGTCGAGGCACCGCCAACTCCGGAAATGACACCACACGAATTTGAGCAACGACATCCTTTTTCTGATAAAGCAGGACAGTTTACATCAACAGCATAGTTTCCTCGCTCGAAACATATCATGTTCTTGATTATTGGTGTGTCACGCAGACTCATCGCTAGTCCAATTCCCGCTGGCCCCATCCCGACGAGTCCGCACTTAAAAACATCAGACATGAATAATGAACTCCTCTTCAATTACAAGATTTCCGTCTTTAATCACTAAGCATTTAGTGAGTTCCCGTATGTTTCCATCCACCTCATATCTTATTACCACAAACACTTTGTCTGTTGCCGGCGCGGAGAACGTTAGATTAAATTCTGTCGATGTCAAAGTTGTGCTATATCCTCCAACAAATACTTCGACATTTTTGTTGACTATATTTCCTGTCTCATCGAGTACTTTTATTTCACCTTGCAACTTGTACGTCAATGGTAGTTCATGTTCCTCAATATAATATGATAGTACTGGCACCCTATCAAAGCAACTAGGTACTAGGATTATAAAGCATACCATGACGCTGAACGCAAGAAAAAAATATGAAAGGATAGAGGGTAACTTGCTAAAAATTCTATGCATAAACCTTACCATTATCAGCCACAGATATTTCATAGCAACCTCCGCTTATGATGTTAAAATTACTTTTGGGATTTGTGCTGCTCTATCCATTCAGACACTTCCGACTCAATGAATCGAACGCCATTTCCGATTTTATAAGAAGGCATCCCTTCTTTTCTCCAACGATCAATTGTTGCTCTGCTGATTTTAAGACTTTGCATTAATTCAATAAGAGTAATGTATTCTTTGTTCATGCAAATCTCCTTCGTTATTGGTTTCATCATGGCTACTCATCTTTAATCATAATTTATCATAAACAAAAGCAAAAATCAAGTCTACTCATTATAATCTCTCCATATTGCACGTAGGTGTTGCAATGCTCCTTAATATTAAATTTCCAAAATAGAAGGCAAAAGATACGGTAGAATTTGACAGGGAAAAACTGATAAGAAAGGCAACCGATCAAATCAATCCCTCTTTTTGCCTCCGAACTGCAGTATACTACGACAGTTGGAAGACAGAACAGTGTATATTCGAGGTGGTTGGTAAAACGAATGTCATCTTAAAATGTTATATTTATACCTGACATTTCATATAATCATTGTGACCGCCGCAGGTCATGGTGCGAATCAGGGACAGTGGCACAAACCAAAGGGCGCGAAGAAGGCGATGGCGTCTGGCGGCGGACATGGATAATCTCCCCTTTTTACTGAGTTCAGTTTCTTCGTTTTTTTGTGCAATTCGTCCTTTGACAGAATAAAATTCTCTGCGTATAATGACAGTAACGTGTGGCACTCGATGCGTAAATCCAGTTGAGTGCCGCACGTTTTTTGCGTAGCTTAGGATATTTTTCAGGATTTCCTGCTGTGCAAAAGCGCTTTGTGTACGGCACAAACTCGAAGATATGGAAGTCACTGCTCTGCGGCCTGCTTGTGTGCGATAAGGTGTGTTTCCTGTTCTTTTGCGAAAAAGGTGTTCGTGCAAAGCCTGTTTTTAATTCAAAAAGAAAGAGGGCGTTTGTATGGAAAGGAAGGAAACTATGGAAGCAGAGACAAATCAATATCTTGGGAGCGAGCGCATCGGGAAGCTCATGGGCCGGTACGCGGTTCCCTGCATCATTTCACTGCTGGTCGGGGCATTGTACAATATCGTGGACCAGATATTCATTGCCAATGCCTCGTATCTCGGGTCGTTCGGCAATGCGGCGAACACGGTGGTCTTTCCGCTTACCGTGATCGCTCTGGCGATCGCTGTCATGATCGGGGACGGCTGCTGCGCGTTCGTCAGTCTGAGCCTCGGCAGGAGGGAGGCAGATAACGCGAAGAAGAGCGTCGAGAATTCGGTCGTTCTGGTCGTTGCTGGAAGCCTGCTTCTGTGCGCGGCCTATCTGCTCTTTGCGCGTCCGATCATCACGCTTTTCGGCGCGACGGTCAACGCGGAGACGTTCCGGTATTCGCGGGAGTATTTCTTCTGGATCTCGATCGGGATTCCGTTTTACATGTTCGGGCAGGCGATGAACCCGATCATCCGGGCGGACGGTTCGCCGAAGTTTGCGAAGGTCTCCACCCTGCTCGGCGCTGTGATCAATGTGATTATCGATCCGATCTTCATTTACCTGTTAAAATGGGGAATGATGGGAGCCGCAGTGGCTACGGTGATCGGCCAGGTGGCGACGGCGTTGCTGGCGCTCTGGTACCTCGCACATATGAAATTGACGAAACCAACGCGGGCAGATTTCCGTCTGAGCCGCAACATCGTGTGCCGGACGCTGATGCTCGGTATCACGAGTTTTCTCTCGCAGATCTCTCTGGTTGCCGCCATGGCGGCGATCAACAACATGATCCGCAAATACGGCGCGCAGGACCCGGTGTTCGGGCAGGAACAGTACGCGCAGATCCCGATGGCAGTGGTGGGGATCGTAATGAAGTTTTTCCAGATCGTGATCTCGATCGTCGTTGGAATGGCGGCTGGCTGTATCCCGATCGCCGGTTACAATATGGGAGCGGGCCTGAAGACGCGGGTGCGGAGCCTGTTTACCCGGCTGCTGGCCGCGGAGGCGGCGGTCGGCGCAGTCGCGCTCGTGATCGTGGAGGCGTTCCCGGGTGCGCTGATCGGTATTTTCGGCGCGGCCAACGAGAGCGCGTATTACACGGATTTTGCGCTCAGATCGTTCCGCATCTATCTGTGCATGGTGGTGTTTGCCTGTGTCAACAAGGCGTGCTTCATCTTCCTGCAGGCGATGGGCAAGGCGGCCGCGTCGACGATGCTTTCGATGGTTCGTGAGGTCGTCTTCGGCGTAGGCTTCGCGTTCTTGCTCCCGCTGTTCTGGGGACTGGACGGGGTGCTGTACTCCATGCCGGTGTCTGACTTTCTGACGTTTCTGATCGCGGCAGTTCTGATCGCGCGGACGTACCGGGAGCTGGGAGAAAAAGAAACCTCCAGCATGCAGACGTTTGCTTGTGCACCGAAGGCTGTCTGATGAAGAGGTAAGAAATAAGGTATCTGTGGCTGCAGAGCTTTGCTGTTTTGCCGTGTTGCGGATTGTCTGACCGGCGTGTAGGAAGGTATCTGCGGCCATTTTTTTAATTGTGTACCATGGAGCTAAATTCACGGGGACGCTTATCGGGTGAGTGCAGGAAATATTATTTGAAGTGAGAAGATCTGAAATTTTTGCTGGATCCGGCACATTTTTTAGATAGAAAAAGAATTAGCGGAATCAAGAAAATAAAAACAAATTTCACGTTAATAAACAACTAAAAAAGTTATATACTAAAACAAAATGAGAAAATATTAACAGAAAATCCGTTTATAAATATGGAGGTTGCTATGAAACTGCTTCGCATTACCGCAGGCGGACTGCCATTATTTAAGGAGAAACTGGATATAGGTTTTTATGCGCAGCAAAGAGTTGCGGAAGAACATAAGAAATTTCTGTACAGCCTGTTTTCGAATATTTATCTGAATCCGGCGAATGGATTTATAGGGATCAATGCATCGGGCAAAACCTCTGTGTTGAAGGTCATTCTGTTGGTTCTTGATCTGATGAACAATGAGCCGATCAATCACATCGAGGCCAGCGATATTCTGGGAGATACAAAAGAGGCGGTACTAAATACTTATTTTTATTCGGAATCAGATAAGGAGATTTGCCGACTGGAGACGGTTATTACATCAAAGAAAAGTGTGATGGGGAAAACTTCATATAGCATTGTCGCAGAGTCACCCTGGACCAAAAAGGTTGATGAGATATCTACTCGAAAGGAAATGCTTGAATTTGATGGAAAAAGCCGGTGATGATCCGAAACAGCCGGGAGGATTTTCTGCCTGATGATGTGAGTATCATAATTGCGCGAAACAAGAAAACCAAAGAGCGCATACGAGTCGTTGATCTCCTGCGATACACCAATGTCAATGTTCTTCCGCTTTCGGAGGATATTCCGGCGGAAGTGATCACCTTCCTTGATCCGGCCGTTGAGCATCTTTGCTTTGACGAGGAAGATCAAAAGGTGCTGATTTACTTGAAATTTAAGGGTAAAGAAGAAATCGTGCTCAATAATCCGGTTATGCTGAATAACTACCTTTCTTCCGGCACGATAAAGGGAATGATCACTTTTACGCTGGCTCAGGAGGTCCTTCAGAACGGTGGATATCTCGTGGTAGATGAGATTGAGAACCATTTTAACAAAGAAATCGTCATAACATTAATGCGTTTTTTTATGGACAGTAAGCTGAATAAGAACGGCGGCACGTTAATTTTCTTGACACATTATCCGGAACTGCTCGATGAATATGACCGCAATGACAGCATTTTTATCACCAGAAACAGAAATGGGATTACCGTTGAAAATCTTTCCAATATTTTGAAGAGAAACGATTTAAAGAAGAGTGACGCATATCAGAGCGATTTCCTTGAAGGGACAACTCCTATGTATGAGGCATATATACGGCTAAAGAAAAGCGTAGCAGAAGCGCTTAAGTAGGAGGCAGTCTATGAAATTAGCAAGATATAAGGCCTGTATCTGCGAGGGCTCTGCCGAGAGCGTTATCATATATATTTTTCTGGATTATGGGCTTCTTGATTTTTAAAGAAATTTTATACGATTATGTAAGATGTAGAAGAAGTCAGGTATACAAGGGTTATAGAGATTGTGGAATATTGTTAAATGTACTCTATTTAAAAGATACGAAACACGAAGAGTAGGAGTACGGACATTTTCTTGGACGGGGTATACCACCAGATCAAACTCTGTTGGCACTCCTAGGGACTCATATTTTCAAGAGATGCTTTAACTTTTCTTGTGTAACAACATACCAGATATTCATTTAAGGTTTCAACAAATTCTTATAGGTTTATTTCTACCCATTAGAGATAATAAAATAACTTATTTTTAAATCAGTCGAATAAACCTTTACAAGCTGAGTTATTTAGAAAACATCCTTCCTGGGGCGTGAAGCGTTCTAGCCCTGCTTTTTCTATATGTTCTATCCAGTCTGGCCAACGATAGTGGTATCCCCTGCCTAAATGTATCAATGGGTGATCTTCTTTAGGAAACCGGGATATGACCGTTCATACAAAAGTACTATGAAATACCACAAAAGTACATTGAAAACACAGAACATATGTGCTATACTGTTGACAATGCTTTAAAGAATAGGAGAATTAGTGTTATGAATAATTATATGGAAGATTGGATCGGAATTGAAGCAGCAGCTAGTTACTTAGATGTAACAAAAGACACTATTAGGAATTGGATTAAAAAGACTGATATTCCTGCACATAAAATAGGGAAACTATGGAAGTTTAAAAGAGCTGAATTGGACGCTTGGGTGAGGAGCGGACATAGTGCAATAGATTAGTGGCATTATGTGTTTGAACACTGGTTATTAAGATCAAGAAGGAGACTGCTATATGAACATTGAAAGATTAAAGCAACTAATAATGCAATATAAAAAAAGTATGAGTTATTATCATGATACTAAAAACGCATATAATGAGACAGAATGTCGCGATGAATATATTAGTCCATTGTTGGAATGCTTTGGTTGGGATGTACATAATAAGAAAGGGAAATTGCCTCAATATAAAGAGGTTGTAGTAGAGAAATTTTCCAATAGTTCGGAAAGACCGGATTATACGTTGACATTGAATGGAGTATCTAAGCTTTTTGTTGAAGCAAAGAAGCCAAGTGTTGACATAGTCGTTGAGCCTGAGCCTGCAATGCAAATCAGAAAATATGGATGGAATGCTAACCATGCATTGGCAATATTGACCAACTTTGAAAATCTCCTCATTTATGATACGACAAATAGGCCAGAAGAAGGAGATAGTGCAAGTATTTCGTTGTATAGAAAATACAACTATGAAGACTATGTGGAAAAATATCAAGAAATTGCGGACTTGATTTCAAAAAATAATGTATATTCTGGACAATACGATGAATTCATTAAGTCAAATTTTCAGAGTGATACCAGATGCAGTACGGAGATTGATGAAACTTTTCTTAAGCAGATTAATAAGTGGAGACTTGAGATTGGTAGTTACCTGTATGAAAGCAAAGAGGACTATAAAGATATTAGTGTGCTTAACGATACAGTACAAAATTTTATTAATCAAATTATTTTCCTGAGAATTTGTGAAGATAGAAAATTGCCTTTATATATGAAATTATACGAAACAGTGGAAGATAGGACATCTTTACAGAAGGTATTAACTACGATTTTTAAGGATGCAGATAAGCGATACAATTCAGGATTATTCAAAAATGATAGCCCGATTTTTGACTTGAGCTGTGATATTATTTTTGAGATAATAGAGTCATTGTATTACCCGAAGACACCGTATATGTTTACGATTATTGAACCAAGTATCTTGGGGAAAATATACGAATCCTTTTTGGCTGAAAGTCTTGTGCTGCAGGAAGGAAGAATTGTACTGGCACAAAAGAAAGAATATTTGTATAAATCAGTAGTAAGCACGCCGGTAGAAATAGTAAGATATATGGTGAAAAGTACACTTGAGCCATTATGCAAGGGAAAGACTCCTCTGGAAATTTTGAGTTTAAGAATTGCTGATATTGCATGTGGATCGGGTATTTTTCTAGAGGAGGCATATCAATATCTGGTTGATTACTGTACTGAGTGGTATAAGTTAAATGATAAAGAACATCTATTGGTAGTGGAAGATGGTATGGAGAAACTGCCTTTAGGTGACAAGAAAGCGATTTTGACAAATTGCATATATGGTGTGGACATTGATATTCATGCAGTAGAAGTTAGTAAGTTTTCTTTATTATTGAAATTGATTGAAAACGAAACGGAACCATCGGTTATGAGCAGCAAACCAATATTACCGGAATTGGAAGATAATATTAAATGCGGCAATTCTTTGGTGTCGGACGAAGATGTTGAGGGCTTAAATATTACATCAGAGGATTTAATAAATATAAATCCATTTGATTGGAAGGAAATCAATGATGGGGATAAATTTGATGTAATTATTGGTAATCCACCTTATGTTAAGACGGAAGATATTAAAAAGCTTCATACTAACGCAGAAGCAAAAATATATAAGAAGTATGGGAGCTCATATAAGCAATATGACAAATACTATTTATTTATTGAGAAGGCAGTCGAGTTGATTAATGAAAATGGCCTGATTTGTTATATTGTGCCAAATAAATTTCTGCACACAGAATCAGCAGAGAAACTTCGCCTTATGATTAAGGATAAAATTGTTAAACTTGATGACTTTGGTGCCGTTCAGTTGTTTAAGGATAAGACAATATATAGTTCGATTCTTACGATGAGTGCAACCAATGTGGAAAAATTAGCATATAGGACAGTGAATAGGGTAGTAGACTTGTGGAATGACAAGGATGAACCATACAATCTTATTTCTAAGAAAAGTTTAAACAGTATGCCATGGGTTGAAAAATTAAATATTAATGATAACTCACCATGGCTAGTGTCATATGACGATGTATATTTAAGCATGATGAAAAATGCTAGAGCAAAAATAGTTTCTTTGGCTGATATTGTAGAGATATATAATGGAATTCAAACAAGTGCAGAGAAAGTATATAAGATTGAAAATAAGACAATTGTATCGGAGGATGAAAACTATGTGAAGTTCAGAGTTCAGGATAAGGAATATATGATTGAAAGAGGGATTTTGAGATTATATTTTAAACCTACCAGAACGGAACAAGGTGTATTGGATACTTATAGTAACATTAATCAAGTTAAGGTTAATTACAATATATTTCCATATGATGAAAATGGAAATTTTATCACTAAAGATATAATGGAAACACAATATCCGCATGCGTGGGAATATTTATTAGAACATAAAGATACGTTGCTACCAAAATCATTAGGCGGAAATAGAGATGTGCAACCAGTTGTTTCTGATAAGGATGAATGGTATCGTTATGGAAGAAGTCAAGCGATTACATGCCTTAATAATAGAGACAAAATAATTGTTGGAGTTAATCGTAAAAAAGATGATCCGTTGTATCTTATGGATAAAAGCCATTACCTAATTGCCTCTGGTGGAACAGCAGGCTATGTGGGAATATCTATGAAAGAAGACAGTGAGTATCAGCTAGAGTACATACATGCTTGGTTATCACATCCATGGACAGACTGGTATTTACAATCAATTGGTAGTGATTTTGAGGGTGGCTTTATAGCTAGGGGAACGTATACATTGCCAATGGTTCCGTTTATCAAGTTGGATTTTGCGGATGAAAAGCAAAAGGAATTATACGACCAAGTTATATTTAATACAAGACGAATTGGTGAATTAAACGAAGAATTGTTAAGCAAGAAGGATAAAACGACACAAAATGTGTTAGAAAAGGAGAAGAAGAGGCTGATAAAGAAAAATAAGGAAATGATAACAAAAGTTTATCAGCAGAATTTTTAGGTGATCATATGAAGTTAAAAGAAGATAGTTCGATGCAGAAGCTTAGAGGCGCCTATTATACGCCATTACCGCTAGCAGAGATGATGGTTAGGTTGCTGGCAAATAGAACAGATTGCAATAATGTTCTGGAACCAAGCTGTGGAGATGGAGTATTTTTGGATGCATTAATAAAAGCTGATTGTATTAAACAGTATGCGAGTATAGAGGCTGTTGAAATTGACAGAACAGCGGCAAAAAAGACCAAAGAAAGAATGAAAGCCTATAAGAATGTTAAAGTGATAAATGATGATTTTTTTGACTTTTATAGAGCAAATAAGGCATCTGCTCAATATGATTTGATATTAGGAAATCCTCCATATATCAGGTATCAATATCTGGAAGAACACCAGAGAAAGTTGATGTCTGATATATTGACAGCTCAAGGGATGAAAGCCAATAAACTTGTGAATACATGGGTTGGTTTTATTGTCTCTTGTGTAAATATGCTGAGTAAGAATGGTAAAATAGCTTTTGTAATTCCGGCTGAAATCATGCAGGTTGCATATGCAGAAGATTTGAGACTTTTTTTGGCAAATAATCTTTCTAAAATCACGCTTATCACATTTGAGGAACTTATTTTTCCTGATATAGAACAGGAAATTGTCGTTTTTATTGGTGAAAAAGGGGATGAAGAAAAAGGTATTCGTATTGTAGAACTAAATAACTTAGAGGATTTAAAGTCATTTAATATTAATGCTAATGGGTTCCAAAAGTTACAGCGTGTAAATGAAAAATGGACAAAGTATTTTACCAATAGTGAAGAGAATGCCTTAGTTAAACAAATAAGAGAAGACAAGCGTTTTCAAAAGCTGTCAGATATTGCATTAATCAATATTGGAATTACAACAGGTAATAATAAATACTTTTCTATAGATCGGAAAACTGTAGAAAAATATCAGATGCAGGATGTCGTAAGACCATTAATTGGGAGAAGTTCTCATGCAAATAGTATATATTTTAGGCATGAGGATTGGATGGAGAATGTAAATAAAAATAAAGCGGCGTACTTAATTGATTTTCCAGATCTTGAATATAAGCATTATCCTGAAAAACACAAGGAATACATTAAACAAGGCGAAATGAATGGTGAAAACAAAGGTTATAAATGTTCGATAAGAGACAGATGGTATCGTATTCCATCTATATGGGTGCCGGACGCATTCTTTTTACGCAGAAATAATTTGTATCCTAAATTTGTTTTAAATCAGTGTGATGCAGTATCTACTGACACAATGCATAGAATTAAATTTAATGAAGGTATTGAACCTGAGCAAGTTGTTTTATCTTATTACAACAGCATTTCTTTTGCATTTACAGAACTTTGTGGAAGAAGCTATGGTGGAGGAGTATTGGAAATCTTACCAGGTGAAGTGGGAAATATTTATGTGCCTAAGCTAGATGCAATTCCTATTGAAGAGATAAGAGAACTGTTGAGGCAAATTGATTCAATTGTAAGGAACAACCAAAATATAGAGGATGCATTGGAAATAGTGGATAAGAAGATTTTAGTAGATGGACTTGGTTTTGAACAGAAAGTATGTGCAGACGCAAGGAGTATTTGGAAGAAGCTGCAGCGAAGACGATTAAATCGTGGATAGAAAGAAGATGATATATAAGACAATACTATTCTAAAATAACAGCATGAAAATGTGAAAGGAGTAGTTGTTGCTATTTCTTACAAGAGAGGTATTGGATATGAGTGACAAAATGGTATATTCATATATCGATGAAATAGGAAAACGTTTAGCAGATCCTGGTTTATATGGAGCAGCATCATTAATGGTGGGAGCAGGGTTTTCAAAAAATGCAGATTGCATAAGCGATAAAAAGAACACACCGCCAGATTGGACTCAACTTTCAGAAATGATGTATGAAGAATTATATCCATTTGAAAAGGACAATCAAAGACGAAGATGGGAGGAATGTTCGGGTAGAAATGTTTTGGCACTTGCTCAAAAATATGAGGTGACTTTTGACAGACAGTCATTAAATTCGTTAATTGAAAGGAGCATTGCTGATAAAAATTATGTTCCAGGGGAATTGCATAGAAATATACTGGAATTAAATTGGAATGATGTTTTTACAACGAATTATGATACACTTTTGGAGAGAGCAATAGAACAAGTTGCGACAAGAAAAAATTACAAAATTGTATACTCACAAAATGATTTGCCGGGAAGCGTTCGCCCACGATTGGTAAAATTGCATGGAAGCGTCGAGCATTCTGGCCAATACATAATTACAGAAGAAGATTATAGAACGTATCCTGATAAGTATGCGCCGTTTGTTAATACTGTTCAGCAATCTATGCTAGAAACAAGACTATGTTTAATTGGTTTTTCAGGAACAGATCCTAATTTTTTAAACTGGTTGGGTTGGTTAAGAGATAATATGGGTGAAAATTGTCCTTCAATATATCTTTGTGGACTGTTTGATGATTTAGGAACAGCAGAACGTAAGATGTTGGAACAAAAACATATTACTATTTTGGATTTATCTGTACTATTAGATGAAACAGAAAAAAATAAACATTATACGGCGATAAAAAAGTTTATTGACCTTTTGAAACAAAAAAGTGAGAAGAAAAAAGAAAATATTTTAACACGGAGGCCGTATGAGCATGCGAATCCATGGGATAAGAAATTAGAATTGGATATGGGCAAATATGCAAGGGATATGAGGGAGGTAGTGAATCATCTGATTGAAAAGTTAGATGAGTATGTTTGTTTACCTCAAAATGAGGCTAATAGCATTGGGAAATATATCGATGCCCAACTTCAATTAGTATTGAACAGAGATTTGTTTGAAGATAAGTATGTGCTTATTAACTCATATTGTAGGATTCTAAAAAAATGCAATCATCCGCTGTATGATAATGTTGCGGATAAATTACGTGTAATTGTAGATGATGCAAGAGTAGATGGAAATATGAAAAACGACATTATATTATATTTGCTTCAAATGTATAGAATAGACGGAAGGTTTGAGGATTATTTACAGGTAAAAAATAGCATTGCAGAGCCATTGCTTGATGGAATAAGAAAAAAGAATGAATATTGGATTGAATTTGTAAAATTCTATATGTGTATATTGAATGTAAATAAGGCATTTGAATGTTTGGGAAAAATAGAAATATCCAGCTCAAGCTACGATGAATATGCATTGAAAAAGGCTAGTTTGCTTAATCAGCTGAATAAGAAGAAAGAGGCTAAAGATCTTGTAACAAGCACGGTTGCATTCGTATCGCAACAAAGATCTTCTGAAAATAGAAATGCATCCTTAATTGGATACGCTAATCTTGTAGCTAGAGCATCTTGGCCGATATTTGATGGACAAGAATTGTTTTCAGATTCTTTATATGAAGATAACTGCTTTAATTGTAGAAAGATTGTCATTAAATCAAAAGAGTCAATAATAGAAAAAATTTTTGAAAATCAGCGTCCTCAAAATCGAAGAATTAATTCATTTAATCCTAATTCATATACAATTAATTATATTATAGGGGATACGGGAGAATCAAAAAAGGCAGAAGAAAGTTTTAAATATTTACTATTACAAGACTTGCTATGTATAGGTATATATAGTGACCATAAAAATGCAACTGATGCGGCTATAAAAAATATTGATAATTCAAGTTACTCTCCATTGTGGCGATGGTATATGATATTAAAGATCAATGACAAGAATATATATGATTTCTATTTTACGAGGGAACGAATTTATAGTGCAAATGTGGAATTTGTTAAAAAATTTTATGATCAAATTATTTCTTTGCTTGAGGCAGGAATTGGAGATCATGTTATAAAGGAAAAGTTTTTTATTGATTATAAGACATTAACAGATATAGCGGCTAAAATGACAATTGTTTTGGACGAAGAAAGGATTCTTAAGTTAATAAATATACTAATACAAATTGATGAGGGGTTTACAGAAGAGCAAAAAAGAAAGTCTATAGTTAATGATGCGCTAAGGACTATTCATTATAGTTTTAATTGCAAGATATTCAAAGGATGTATTGACTACATATTAGATAACAAACTTCTTGATTACAGATTTACGAGCTATTTTGATGATGTTGATTATAGAATAGAGGATGTGGAAGAACAACAAATAAAAGAAAAATTAATCACATCGATAAAAATGGAACTGGATTCAGCGGACATTAAGATTAGAGACAATGCTGTCAATAAATTTAAATTATTTGAGAAAATAATAATTGACAGTGAGTGTTACGAGCAGATATTAGATAAAGTGTGGAATCAAGTTGATGAGTTTGGATTACCCTTAAATAGTACATATTTGCCGATTGCGTGGATAGAAGATAAAAAACATAAAGCAGAGGAAAAGACGATAGCATATTTGCTAAATCCTCAAATATCAAGTGATTATAATGAAGGTGTAATAAGTTGTGGAGGAAATGCAGACGGTCAAGTACAGGGATATTGTAATGTACTATACCATATGCTGAAAATTAGAAATAATAATATTTTTTCAAGAGGGCAATTATATGATATTATAAAATATTTCAATGATTATGTGGAGAATGAAAAGAAAATCGTTGATAGAGGTTTTGACATTATGGGGCAGACTGCACAAACGAAAGATAGACTAAACAATATCAATAATATTGTGATGTTGTTATGTATGAGTGCAAAGGTATCAAACCTATATAATGAAGAACTTGAGAAAATAGTTGATTTATTCTTAATGCAGATGGATGAGGTTAAAATTCATACTGGTAGCACAAAGATGCTCCTGGGAAATATTGACGCAAACAAAATATTTTCTGAGTTTGAGAAAATGATTCTCGGAGGGGATGAAAAGGAAATCAAAGCTGCATTCACAATGTTATATTGTGCTGTTCAAATTTTGCACAATGAGAATGAAGAAGCAACCATAGATGATTTGATTGTACAGTTTATACAAAGAATGTCATATTTGGAAATGCGTATCGGTAAACGAATAATGCTTGAATTACATAATCTATTGCGCAGAAAAATATTTTTGAATAAAGAAAATGTAAAGCATGTAATGAATATGCTGAAATTATGCTATGAGATTTTCAAGAAAGCAAAAGGGGATCAAATGAAAGATGGATTAGATGGAATGTATAATGTGTCAAATCTAGCAAAAACATATTATGAATTTTTAGGGGAAAATAGCATAGAGGTTGATTCAGACTTTGAAGCACTGATTAGTGAATTTAAAGAATGCAGGCTAAATGAAATCAAGTTTAATTGGTTGTAGAAGGCTTTAACCATCGTCGCAACATGCCATCGCAATCCGTCATCTCAGATGGTTAATTTGGCATATAGCTCTGGTTCTTCTTTGATCAACATTGTAAGAATGCAATACCAAAAGTTCGACCATACAAACGAGGTCAGAAAATAAATTATTTATAATTGAAATGAGATGTTGCGATACAGGGATTGTGTTGAATAGCGAAATTTCACCAGCACGAGTGATATCTATATGGTATGAATAAGATTATTGAAACTATGTACTATACTATTGTAATATGTTCGCAACAAATCGAAACAGCTCAAAATGCTCGGAATCGATTGCTCACAAAAAAATGAATGGTAGATTGGAGGTGTAACAAATGGGGAATCTTGATAATTTAAAAGAGATTAAGGATACTGAAGAAAATCGAGAACTTATTGAAAGTTATATGAGATTACAGAAACAAAAACAAAATCCATCAAGGACAGGTATGGTTGAAGCATTGTCAGGTGCTAAATATGTTGCTTCAGAAGAAATAACCATTCTTGAAATAGAGCAAGGAGACATCTATCGAACCCCATGGTGTGAAATTTCGGATAAGGATTTATTCCGAAAGCTTTCGCAATACCAGAAGGGATTATATAATCATGCTATTAAAAAAATTGGAAAAGATGCATTTGAAGAGTTAATACAAAAATACGCCGGAATGTAACAGAAATGCTAGAGAATAGTCGATTGTTCGTTAAAAAGTATAGAAACCGAAAGTGTATATATGGATAAGCTCGATATTTTAATTAGAGAAGCATTTTCTGTCCATTAGTTTTGATTGTATTAACTATTTTTAAATACAGTTAAGCTACTGTCTGATTAGTAAGATGGAAAATAAAAGATATTTTGAGGGTGTCAGGAGCGATTTTATGAACCATACCAAACCCAAATCCCGTATGCCGCAGATCGGAGAAGCGATCTTCTGTATTGCCTATCTGATCTTTGATCTGATTGCGGCGTGTATCTTTTTCACAAACGCAAAAGGCGACCAGGTGATTCTGCTGTTCGGAGTGCTGACGCTGGTCCTCGGCGGCGGGGATGCGTTTCATCTGGTACCGAGGATTATTAAGGCCTTTCGGGGCGATTCCGAAAAACTTGAATGGTGGTCCGGGTTGGGACTGATGATCTCCTCTATAACAATGACGGTATTCTATGTGCTGTTGTTTTATGTATGGAGAGCCATTTTCCCGGAGACCGCATATCCTGCGGCGTTGTTTTGGCTGATCTGGATCAGTGCAGTCATACGCATTGTACTGTGCCTGTTTCCGCAGAACAATTGGTTTCAAGCGGAGGGGAATCCGCGGTGGGGCGTTTATCGGAATCTGCCGTTTGCAGTGACGGGCTTGTGCCTTGTGATCCTGTTTGCGCTGTCCGGAAATACCGGAGGATATGGTCTGTGGCGGATGTCGATCGCCATCGTGATCAGCTTTGCCTGCTATTTCCCGGTGGTGCTCTGGGGCAAGAAAAAGCCGATGGTAGGGATGCTAATGATGCCGAAGACCGCGGCGTATGTCTGGATGATCTGTATGGGGCTTGGACTAATCGGAAGGTAGCTAATTTAAACCGTTGTATTTCTATTAGAAATCTGCTAAAATCAAAACACAACTTGCTATTAAAGACGGACATTGCCTGACAAAAAGAACAATCGGGAGGAGGCCTTGACGATGAGGAAACTTTGGCGTTTGCTTTCGGCTGCCTGCCTGGCGGCGGCGCTGTTGTGCCTGATGATCGGGACGACCGCGCTGGCGGAGCCGAAAGCCTATGATTATCTGCTTCCGGAGGCGGACACCCGCAATTACACGGAAGACGAGATCGCGAATCTGCCGCCGCAGGTGGTCACGTACGCGAAGAACGAGATCTACGCAAGGCACGGGAGAAAATTTGTGTCGCCGGAGCTGACGGCATGGTTCGGCGTGCAGCCGTGGTACAGCGGGACGGTGGAAGCGGAGGCGTTTGATCCGAATGTTTTGAACAGCTACGAGACGGCGAACATTGCGGCCTTGGAGAAAGCGGAGCAGAATCTCGGGGTAGACTCCTATACGCTCGACCGTGCGGGTTGGGATACGCAGGTGGTCGACGATTATCTGTCGGCGCAGATCTCCGGCGGAGCTGCCTCCGGTTCGAGCATCGCGGACGGGATGGAGTTTATCAATATATTTTCGACAGATTATTTCAGCTTTGACATTCCGGACATCTGGATGGAGGTAGAGTTCATGACCCTGCCTGACACGGATTCGATCACGTTTTGCTGTCAGCCGGCGTGGGACGCGCCGGGTTCGGAAGACGGATGCGTCTGCACGATCGTCCGTGAGCACGAGGATGTGGGAGCGGATTACTTCCCGTCCGCGACTTATCTGGGTGAGAAGGACGGCAACTATTTCTACCTGCTCTACCCGACGGACCTGAGATACGATCCCTCAGATGAGTATGTGGCGGATCGATACAACGCGATGCTCGAGGCAGCGGCGGAGATTCCGGGGACCTTTGTTCTGAAATAGATGTTCGTTAAGCGTGAACCGTAACTATCAGTGTTTTACCTTGTTTCGCGTTTTCGGTCATGTAAGGAGACGCCTCTTAGGCGTGGATTGCGGTGCATATCGGACGAGTTTTGAGAGTAGGTTGAGACGTGTAGTCAAAAGAGAATATATTTGGAAAAGAGAGTTTTATAAAAGAAATCTTATAAAAGATTTATATAGATAAAAACGCAAATGTTCAAGACAAGGAAGGAGAAAAGGAAGGAGAAAGACAAATGAATGCAAAAAGAAGACACCCGAGTCCGGCGATCATCCCGGCGTTGACGGCGTTCCTGCTGATGTCGCTCGGCACGCTGACCGCGCTTGCGGAGGAGGCCGAGGAGGCGGCGCATCCGTCGACCTACGCGACCGTTTGGGCGCTCGTGCCGCCGGTCGTAGCGATCGCGCTGGCGCTGATCACGAAGGAAGTGTACAGTTCGCTGTTCATCGGTATCCTGGTGGGCGCGCTGCTCAACTGCAACTTCCATGTGGAAAAATCCGTGGTACATATCTTCACGGGCGGTATCATCAGCGTGCTTTCTGATCCGTACAACGTGGGTATCCTCGTGTTCCTGGTAATTCTGGGTGCGATGGTGAGCCTCATGAACAACGCGGGCGGTTCGGCGGCCTTCGGGCGCTGGGCGAGTGAGCACATCAAGGGGCGCGTGGGCGCGCAGCTTGCGACGATCGTGCTCGGCGTTCTGATCTTTATTGACGACTATTTCAACTGCCTGACCGTGGGCAGCGTGATGCGTCCGGTGACGGATAAGCACAACGTCTCCCGCGCGAAGCTGGCGTATTTGATCGACGCGACGGCGGCGCCGGTGTGCATCATTGCCCCGATCTCCTCGTGGGCGGCAGCGGTCAGCGGATTCGTGGAGGGTGAGGACGGACTGAGCGTATTCGTGCGCGCGATTCCGTACAACTTTTACGCACTGCTGACGATCGTCATGATGGTGGGCATGGTGATCCTGAAATGCGAGTTTGGCCCGATGGCGAAGCACGAAAAGAACGCGCTCAAGGGCGACCTGTTCACGACGGGCAAGAGTCCGTACGCGACCAATGACGAAAAAGAGGCGGAGCCGAAGACCGGGCAGGTGAAGGACCTTCTGATCCCGATCATCAGCCTGATCGTCTGTTGCGTGATCGGCATGATCTACACGGGCGGATTCTTCAGCGGTACGGATTTCATTACGGCGTTCTCGCAGAGCGACGCATCGGTGGGTCTGGCGCTCGGCAGCTTCTTCGGCCTGATTATCACGGTCATCATGTACATGTTCCGCAAGGTGCTGTCCTTCCGCAAGTGTATGGACTGCATCCCGGAAGGCTTTAAAGCGATGGTACCCGCGATCCTGATCCTCACGTTCGCGTGGACGCTGAAGGCGATGACAGACGGCCTCGGCGCGGATGTGTTCGTGGCGACGCTGGTGAAGTCCTCGGCGGATTCCCTCGTGAACTTCCTGCCGGCGATCATCTTCCTGGTGGGCTGCTTCCTTGCGTTCGCGACAGGTACCTCCTGGGGAACGTTCGGCATTCTGATCCCGATCGTCGTCGAGGCGTTCTCGGAGACGAACGGAGAGCTGATGATCATCGCGATCTCCGCGTGCATGGCAGGCGCTGTGTGCGGCGACCACTGCTCACCGATTTCGGATACGACGATCATGGCGTCCGCGGGCGCGCAGTGCGAGCACGTCAACCATGTGTCGACGCAGCTCCCGTACGCGATCGTGGCGGCTGCGGTGTCGTTCGTGACGTATATCATCGCGGGCTTCTCGCAGAGCGCGTTCGTGGCGCTGCCGTGCGGGATCATTCTGATGCTCGCGGTGTTGGTGGGGATCAAGAAGCTCTCAGGCGGGAATATGGCGGAATAGCCGCCGGAAAGCGATGCAGGGGAGACTGGTAAAAGCATGGGGACTGACAAAATATAAGTATAGATGGGAAATAAGGCTTATATGTTGTATGGAAAAACGAGACATACATACGACATAGGTATACCCAGTAAAATCATGGACGAAGAAAGGGGAATGATTCATGAAGGTTCTGATCATCAACGGAAGTCCGCGCAAGGACGGCAACACGTCGATCGCGGTGCGCGAGATGGAGAAGGTCTTCGCGGAGAACGGCGTCGAGGTAGAGACGATGCAGATCGGCAACCAAGCGATCCGCGGCTGTATCGCCTGCGGGAGCTGCGCGCAGAAAGGAAAATGCGTTTTCGACGACGCGGTGAACGAGGCGGCCCCGAAATTTGAGGCGGCGGACGGCCTTGTGGTCGCGAGCCCGGTCTACTACGCATCCGCGAACGCGACGCTGATCGCGTTTCTGGATCGGCTGTTTTACAGCACCGGCTTTGACAAGACGATGAAGGTCGGTGCGAGCGTGGTCTGCGCGCGGCGCGGCGGCTGCTCGGCGACGTTCGACGAGCTGAACAAGTATTTCACGATTGCCAACATGCCGGTCGCTTCGAGCCAATATTGGAACAGCATCCACGGGCGCGGCAAGGGCGAGGCCGAGATGGACGAGGAGGGCAGGCAGACGATGCGTGTACTCGCGCGGAACATGACCTTCCTGATGAAGAGCATCGCGCTCGGCAAGGAGCAGTTCGGACTGCCCGAGACGGAAGAACACGCATGGACGCATTTCATCCGCTAAAGTATATTTAAGACAAAATCCTCCCGGGTACATACAGTATTCCGGGAGGTGTTTTTATGGAACATATCTTTTGCCGCAGCATCAGAGCAAACAGTAACATCAGAGCAAACAGTCGGGAATCGAGTTCGACATTGATCCGAGCACCCGCTCTTGGCACGCGCTGATCGGGTACCAGGAACAGTCCCCGCAGATGTAATCCATGATCTCTGACGTGGCGGCCGCGCGGATTTCGCGCACGATATCCTGATAAATATAAGTTTTTTCTTCCAGATAAAAGCATTCGGCTGTTTTGCGGTCAAATGCTTTCACTTTTTCATTTGTCTTGCAGTGATCCTCGCTCAGTCGGTTGGGACACGCGGCGCACAGCTCGTCCGTGGAAAAGACGAGCGTCACCGGCGTGCGCTTTTCCGTGCGCAGCCGATGGACGATTTCATCCATATGCGTTTTGAATCTGTCGTTGTAGCCCGTGCCCGAGTATCCCTGCGTACAGAGAAGGTGATGAGGGCGAAGCCGGATGCTCTGCCCGTCCGTATGCTCCTGAACAGGATATGTGCCGGATCCGGGCTGACTGTCTTTCTTCTTCAGTTCCACGCCAGACGCACCAGCCTTTCGCGGATCTTGAATCCCATGACGGAGGCCAGCACAGCCTTGATGACCGCGGTCGGGATGAACGGCAGGACACAGGCCGTGATGCCGGTGACGACGGGCGATTTCGTGATCAGGCAGAAAAACAGCACGCCGATCACGTAATTGATTACGGTGCCGAGCACCAGCCAAAGGATGTAGCTCCATTTGGAGCGGTGAAAACGCTCCGCGCCGTACCCGATCGCAAACGCCATAAGCGGGAAGGACAACAAAAAGCCGCCAGTCGGGTCGACAAAGTACTGGAATCCGCCGGTGAAGCCCGCGAACACGGGAGCGCCGACCGCCCCGAGAAGCAGATAGGCAAGCGCCGCGACCGCGCCCTTTTTTGCGCCGAGGATGACGGCGGCCAGCGTGATCGCGAAGGTCTGCATCGTCATCGGCACGCCCATCGGCATGGGTATGGATATCTGCGCCATGACCGCGATGACCGCGGTGCACAGGGCGATCATTGTCAGATCCTGCAGGGAAAGCTTTGAATCAGTCATAGTCTTCATAGTCTGTGATCTCCAGTCCGCCGCCGTTCGGGCGGCAATCGTTATCATGCCGCCGGGGACGCTCCGGAAAATACAAGATGAACCGGAAGCGTCCCCGACTGCAATGCAAGTATAAAGGCTGTTTGCCAAATTGTCAACCAAAAATATAAATTAGTTGACAAACAAAATCATCGGAATATGCATATGCATCTAAAATAGGGGAGACATTTCGCGCAAAATGTGCTAGAATGAGAAACAATGTTGAGACAAACCAGACGGAGGTGGAACACATGGCACTGAAGGATTACAGGTTCGACGGGAGCGGCAAGCTGAATTTGAAAAAGCTTCCGACAAACAGCAGTAAGGACAAGGTTGACAAGGAAGAGATCCTGAAAAAGACGGAGAAGAATCAGCTCAAGATTCAGGAGCTTCAGGATCGGCTTTACGCGGACGGCAGGGAAGGCCTGATCATTGTGCTTCAGGCGATGGACGCCGCCGGCAAGGACAGCACGGTCAAGCATGTGATGGGCGGCGTGAACCCGCAGGGCGTGGACGTGTACAGCTTCAAGCAGCCGAACTCGGAGGAGCTGGCGCACGACTTTCTCTGGCGTGTGAACAGATGCCTGCCGCAGCGCGGGAAAATGGCGATCTTCAACCGTTCTTACTATGAGGACGTACTGGTGGTTCAGGTGCACAAGCTGAACAAGACCTACCACATGGCGAAACGGATCACGGAGCAGAGCGACAAGGAATTTTTTAAGAAGCGTTACAGCCAGATCCGAAACTACGAGGAGTATCTGTACGAAAACAGTTACCGCACGGTGAAGATCTTCCTGAACGTCTCGAAGGAGAAGCAAAAGGAGCGCTTCCTGGAGCGCATCGATACGCCGGCGAAGAACTGGAAGTTTTCACATTCCGATTTGAAGGAGAGAGCTCTCTGGAACACCTACCACAAGGTCTACGAGGACGTGATCAACGCGACTGCGACGAAGGAAAATCCGTGGTATGTGCTTCCGGCGGATCAGAAATGGTACACGCGCTATCTCGTCTCGGAGGCGGTTCTGAAGGCGCTCGAGGAGATCGATCCGCAGTATCCGAAGATGCCAAAGGAAGAGCGGGCGATGCTCAAGGACTGCAGGGAGCAGCTGATGAAAGAGAAATAGAGAAAGACGGAGAAAGCTTCTAAGACCGATGATCAGAGAAAAAACGACAGGAACAGAACCATAAGGGAAAATCCTGGCGGGAGATGTAATACAATAGAATGATAAAAGTGGGACGGAATGTCCCGGAACGGAGTGGAACAATGGGCAAATATTTCGGAACAGACGGTTTTCGCGGCGAGGCGAACAAGAAACTGACGGTGGAGCACGCGTTCAAGGTGGGGCGTTATCTTGGTTGGTACTATGGGCAGGACTACAAGGCCCGCATTGTGATCGGCAAGGACACGCGCCGTTCCAGCTATATGTTTGAGTACGCGCTGGCGGCCGGACTGACGGCCTCGGGCGCGGACGCGTTTCTGCTGCATGTGACGACGACGCCGAGCGTTTCCTACGTGGTGCGGACGGAGGATTTCGACTGCGGCATCATGATTTCCGCGAGCCACAATCCTTACTACGACAACGGATTGAAGATCATCAGCGGCAGCGGCAAAAAGATCGAGGCGGAGATCGAGGAGCGGATCGAGGCGTACATCGACGGGGAGATCGGCGAGCTTCCGCTGGCGACCGGCGAGGACATCGGACGTACGGTGGACTACATCGCGGGCAGGAACCGTTACATCGGGCATCTGATCTCTCTGGCGACGCGTTCGTTCAAGGACACAAAGGTGGGACTGGACTGCTCGAACGGCAGCTCTTCCTCGATCGCGAAGAGCGTGTTTGACGCGCTCGGCGCGAAGACCTACGTGATCCACAACGAGCCGGACGGCACGAACATCAACAAAAACTGCGGCTCAACGCACATTGAGGAGCTGCGCAAATTTGTGCTGGAGAAGGAGCTGGACGTCGGTTTCGCGTACGACGGCGACGCGGATCGCTGCATCGCGGTGGACGAGAACGGCCGCATCATCGACGGCGATCTGATCATGTACATCTGCGGCAAATATCTGAAGGAAGAGCACAAGCTGGCGAACAACACGGTCGTGACGACGGTCATGTCCAACCTCGGCCTGTACAAGGCGTTCGACAAGATCGGGATCAACTATGTGAAGACGGCGGTCGGCGACAAGTACGTCTACGCGAACATGGTGGAGAACGGACACTGCCTCGGCGGCGAGCAGTCCGGGCATATCATCTTCTCGCAGTTTGCGACGACGGGCGACGGCATCCTGACCTCGCTGAAGGTCATGGAAGTCATGATGGAGAAGAAGATGAGCCTCGCCACACTGGCGTCCGAGGTGAAGATCTATCCGCAGCTTTTGAAGAATGTCCGCGTGGCCGACAAGCAGGCGGTGAAGGACAACGCGGCCGTGCAGGCGGCGGTGGACGCGGTGGCGAAGGCGCTCGGAGACGACGGGAGGATTCTCGTGCGCGAGAGCGGCACGGAGCCGGTGATCCGCGTCATGGTGGAGGCCGAGACCGACGAGCTCTGCGCGAAGTACGTGGACAGTGTGATCACCGTGATCCGGGAGCAGAGCCTGACGCAGGAGTAGAGGGTTAAGAGGATTTAAAAATACTCTGGTCAAAAGAACGGTACAGAGAATCCGGAAAGCAGAGAGGACAAAGAATAAATAAGAGTACTCTTGTATCGATAGAAATGGGGAATGACGGATAGCAATGATGACCGCCGCATGATAAGGATATGTGCGGCGGGAACAGTTCGGAGAAAAGCAAGAGTACAGAAAACGGGAGGGACGAAGCTCACATGGAGCACAAATGGAGACGGCTGATCGCGTATTACCGGCCGTACCTGAAGCTGTTTTTCAGCGATATGTTTTTTGCCATCCTGGGCGCGGGCGTGACGCTCGCGATCCCGCTGATCGTGCGCTATGTGACGACGAGCGTGGTCCTGCTCCCGGGCGGCGAGGCGATGCGGATCATCCTGCGGCTCGGGCTTTTGATGGCGGGGCTGGTGGCACTGGAGTGCTTCTGCAATTTCTACATCGCATATTTCGGACATATTATGGGCGCGAAGATTGAGCACGATATGCGAAACGAGATCTTCGGCCATTATCAGAAGCTGTCCTTTGCCTTCTACGATAACCAGAAGGTCGGACAGCTCCTGTCGCGTATCACCTCGGACCTGTTTGACATCAGCGAGCTACTGCACCACGGTCCCGAAGACGTTGTGATCTCGCTGATCAAGTTCATCGGATCGTTCATCATTCTGCTGCAGATCAACGCGGCGCTGACGCTCGTCGCGTTTGCGTTCCTGCCGGTGATCGTGCTCTACGCAGCGTATTTCAACCGCAAGATGAAACGCGCGTTCAAGCAGAACCGCGCGCGGATCGCGGACATCAACAGCCAGATCGAGGACAGCCTGTCCGGCGTGCGCGCCGTCAAGTCCTTCGGCAACGAGGCGGTGGAGATGCGGAAATTCCGCGAGGGCAACGAGCGCTTCGTCGAGTCGAAGCGGCGCAGCTACTGGTATATGGGCTGGTACAATTCCGGCCTGGGCGCGCTGACGACGCTCGTGACGATCGCGGTGCTGGTCGTAGGAGCCGCACTGATGACGGGCGGGCGCATGGAGGTCGCGGATCTCGTGACCTTCCTGCTCTACATCAACAATTTCACCGAGCCGATCAAGAAGCTCATCAATTTCACGGAGCAGTTCCAGAACGGATACACGGGTTACGAGCGCTTTCTGGAGATCCTGTTGATCGCGCCGGACATCACGGATGCGCCGGACGCGGTCGGCATCTCGGACGCGAAGGGCGATATCCGTTTCGACAATGTATCGTTCAGATATGAGGACAATCTGGACACGGTGCTGAGCCACATCGACCTGCACGTGAAGCCGGGAGACTATCTGGCGATCGTCGGTTCGTCGGGCGGCGGCAAGACAACGCTGTGCAGCCTGATTCCGCGCTTCTATGACGTGGACGCCGGGCGCATCCTTCTGGACGGCACGGACATTCGCAAGATCAAGCTTGCGGATCTGCGCAGACAGATCGGCATCGTGCAGCAGGACGTTTACCTGTTCGCGGAGAACGTCATGGAGAACATCCGCTACGGCAGGCCGGACGCCTCGGACGAGGAGGTTGTCGCGGCGGCGAAGCTGGCGAACGCGCATGAGTTCATCGAACAGCTTCCGGACGGTTATCTGACCGACATCGGACAGCGCGGCGTGAAGCTTTCCGGCGGACAGAAACAGCGGCTCTCGATCGCGCGCGTGTTCCTCAAAAATCCGCCGATCCTGATCTTCGACGAGGCGACCTCGGCGCTCGACAATGAGAGTGAGAAGATCGTGCAGGAGTCGATGGAGGCGCTCGCGCACGGCCGGACGACCTTCGTGATCGCGCACCGGCTCTCGACGATCCGCAATGCGCAGAAGATCCTCGTGCTCACGCACAAGGGCATCGAGGAGCAGGGCACGCACGAGGAGTTATTGGCGAAGAATGGAATCTATGCCCGGCTTTACCGTGGGTGATCTGCGAAAGCAATGAGTTGTGCAAAACGGAGCTTTTTCGAGGCTGGCACGGCTCAAATAAAAATGATAGAGATCAGACAGGAGCGACATATATGAGAGAGTGGGAAAACAACATCCGGAAGGTGACGCCGTACACGCCGGGAGAACAGCCGAAACAGCCGGACGTGATCAAGCTGAACACAAACGAGAATCCGTATCCGCCGTCTCCGAAAGTGTTGGACGAGCTGCGGCGGATGTCGACGGATACGATGCGAAAATACCCGGACCCGACGGCCCGGGAGCTTGTCAGCGCGATCGCAGAGGAGTATCGGCTGCGGACGGAGCAGGTGTTTGTGGGCGTCGGCTCGGACGACGTGCTGGCGATGTGCTTTCTCACCTTTTTCAACTCGCAAAAGCCGATTCTGTTCCCGGACATCACCTACTCGTTTTACGATGTGTGGGCGGAGCTCTTTCGGATTCCGTATGAACGCCCGGCGCTGAATGAGAAGTTCGAGATCGTGAAGGAAGATTATTATAAGGAGAACGGCGGCGTGGTCTTCCCGAATCCGAACGCGCCGACCGGCGTGCAGATGCCGCTTGCCGACATCGAGGACATCCTGCGGCACAATCAGGATGTCATCGTCATCGTGGACGAGGCGTACATCGATTTCGGTGCAACCTCCGCGTTGGGACTTCTGGAAAAATATGAGAACCTGCTGATTGTGCAGACCTTCTCAAAGTCGCGCAGCATGGCGGGGATGCGCATCGGATACGCGTTCGGCAGCGAGGAGTTGATCCGGCATCTGAACGATGTGAAGTACTCGTTTAATTCCTATACGATGAATGAAACGGCGATTCGCCTCGGGACGGCGGCGGTCTGCGACAGCGAATATCTGGAGGAGACGCGCCGCAGGATCATGGCGACGCGGGAGCGCGCGAAACAGGAGCTGGCAAAGCTTGGCTTTTCGTTCACGGATTCGCAGGCGAACTTCCTCTTTGTGACGCACGAGAGCTGTCCGGCGCGGGAGCTTTTTGAGGTGCTGAAGGAGGCCGGGATCTACGTGCGGTATTTCGACAAGCCGCGGATTGACAATTATCTGCGCATCACGATTGGCACGGATGAGGAGATGGACGCGCTGTATCGCTTCCTGAGAGACTATCTTCCTGTTTAACAAACATCGGACGGAATCGCATGGTACCCTTTCTGGGTATTTCCCGTCAAAACCGCAATATCGGCTTTTAAAAGGGAAAGCCGATATTGAACGGCTTTGTGCCGGAAAACACCCGGAAATCCCTGCGATTCCTGTTCGTGAAATGCTGCTGCTTTTCGCATACTCAGCCCGTACAGTGAATTGGCAATACCTAAGGCAAACCGTAGAGGTCCGCCGGCACTTAGCGAATGCGCAGCATGAGCTTAGTACCGCTGCGTGACCGTAACGAGCGGAAGCGGGTTTCGCCGTGGTATTGACCAATTCCTGTGAGGGCGTACGGTATACTTAATGAATTAAACAGGAACTGAGGTGATAAGGCATGGCATCTTACGAAAGCTTCGCCCGCGTGTATGACATGTTCATGGACAACATTCCCTACGACGACTGGTGCGGATATCTGCACGGCCTGTTGAGGCAGTACGGCGTGGAGGATGGTCTTGTGCTGGAGCTCGGCTGCGGGACCGGTGAGATGACGGAGCGTCTGGCGGCGCTTGGCTACGATATGATCGGCGTGGACAATTCGGCGGAGATGTTGGAGATCGCGCAGGAGAAAAAGGACGCCTCCGGGCACGACATTCTGTATCTGCTTCAGGACATGCGCGAGTTCGAGCTGTACGGGACAGTGCGCGCGGTTGTGAGTGTCTGCGACACGATCAACTATGTGACGGACACGGAAGAGCTTGTCCGGGTGTTCTCGCTCGTCAACAATTACCTCGATCCGGGCGGCGTATTCATTTTTGACCTGAACACGGTCGGCAAATACCGGGAGCTCGGAGAGTCGGTGATCGCCGAGAATCGTGACGAGGGCAGCTTCATCTGGGAGAACTGGTACGACGAGGAGACATGCATCAATGAATACGATCTCACGCTGTTTCTTCAGCGGGAGGACGGACTGTACGAGAAATACGAAGAGACGCACTACCAGAGAGCGTATGAGATCGGGGAGATCGAGGATGCGCTTGCGCGCGCCGGGCTGAAGCTTGAGGCGGTATTCGATGCGTTCACGCAGGACGCGCCGCGCCCGGAGAGTGAGCGTGTGTATTTTGTGGCGAGGGAATGCAGAAAAGGCAATTTAGAAAAGCTGGCGCAGGAATAAATTGGAAGAGCAAATGAGGGCAATATCTGTTGACAGGCGGATGAATAAATGCTACACTGTGCCTACCTGAACAGCTAGTAATCATTGTAAAAGGCAAACCTGCCGAAAGACAGGGACGCAAAGCCAAGGGTCTAAAGTTTATCGGTTGATAAGCCATGACAGCCGGTTGCCAATGTGATACACGAGGATTTTATGGCCGTTATCACATGGAGTGATATTGCGGCCTTTTTCTACTCCGTGTTTTCTGCTTTTGCAGTGATTACACAATCAACGAAGGTTGGAAAACCGAAGGGAGGATTTATTATGAAGGGAAAGTGTAAGGTTTTATGCATGCTGCTTATTGCGATGTTGACGTTCAGCATGACAGCGGAGTGTACTGTGCTTCCGGTATACGCGAAGACCAGTGAGAACAAGAAGGCAAAAAAGAAAAAGAAGAAATCCAAGAAGACAAAGAAAGCAAAGAAGACGAAGAAAGCGAAAAAAGCAAAGAAAGCAAAGAAGGCAAAGAAGTCAGAGAACGCAAAGAACAAAAGCACGGCAAAGGCGGCAACAAGCACAATAGCGGCGGCAGCGTCCGACAGTACCCCCACTTTGCAGACACAGATTTCTCAGACTGTGAAAGCAATGGCTCCGGCAGCTCCTGCCCAGACGGAAGAGGCGGTTGTTCCCAGCGCGGAGATCCCTGAGACAAAGGCAGGGGAAACGGAAACACAGCCGGAAGAGTGTCGGCATGAATGGGCTTGGGTTGTCATTGAAGAGCCGTCCTGCACGGAAGCTGGGTACAAGATTGAGACATGCTCGGTTTGCGGTGAGACCAAGGGCAGCCGCAAGATCGTCGATCCGACCGGACATGACTTTGATACAAAAGAAGTGACGGGAACCTGCCAGACGAAGGGCAAGATCACGGAAACCTGTAAGAAGTGCGGCGTTATGTTCACGAAGACGACCTCTTACGGAAGCCATACGTATGAGAGCGAATTCCCGTGTTCGGAAGAGGCTTGCTCTGTGTGCGGACATGTGCGGACAATGACCGGGAAACAGGGTCATGACTACTGCGGCGAGGAAAGGATCATCAGCCCGGCAACATGTACTGAATCTGGAGAAAAGGCTGTAAAGTGTAAGTACGGATGCGGCAGTGAGATCACTGTTGAAATCCCGGCAACCGGTCATACGTATGGCAGCTGGGCGAGCGAAAAAGCCCCGACCTGTGCAGAGGAAGGAAAGGAAAAGGCAGTCTGTACGGTATGCCATGAAGAAAAGACCAGGACGATCCCGAAAGACGGCCACGTATGGGCAACCAAGGTCACAGAGAATCCTACCTGCCTGGCAGAGGGGAAGGAAGTGGATTACTGCACCGTCTGCGGACACGAGGGTGCCTCCAGGACGATCCCGAAGACAGCTCATAAGCTGGGACGCAGATGCGCAACCCATGGCTGTCATGCTGACGGAGTCGGCTGTAGCGATAAGCTTTGCCACTTCTATGTAGACACCTGTGTTTACTGTGGGTCTACATACAAAGATGGTGCGTGGACTGCGCCAGTTGAATAACGGAACGATATTTGACGATACTCTGAGGAGCACTGCAAAAGGGCAGTGCTCCCGTTTTTGCCGGTCAGATAAGCAAAGCGAGGTGAGTCTGTGGCCAACCGAACCTACGTCGCGATCGACCTGAAGTCGTTTTACGCGTCGGTGGAGTGCAACGAGAGAAAACTGAATCCGCTCACGACGAACCTTGTCGTCGCGGACGCGAGCCGGACGGAGAAGACGATCTGTCTGGCGGTGTCGCCGTCGCTGAAGGCGTACGGGATTTCCGGGCGGGCCCGGCTGTTCGAGGTGGTCGAGCGGGTGCGCGAGATCAACGCGCAGCGGCTGCAGAAATTGAGAAAGCTCGGGAAAAAGGAGTTTTCCGGGAAATCGGCAAACGATGTGGAGCTGCGGCAGAATCCGGAACTTGCGCTCGACTATATCGTGGCCGTGCCGCGCATGGGTTTTTATGTGCAGTACAGCACGAGGATCTACGAGATCTACCTGAACTATATCGCGCCGGAAGACATTCACGTCTACTCGATTGACGAGGTGATGATGGATGTAACGGATTACCTGAAGACTTACGGGCTCACGGCGCGCGAGCTGACGAGGAAGATGATACGGGACGTGTTGGCGGAGACCGGGATCACGGCGACGGCCGGGATCGGGACGAATCTCTATCTGTGCAAGATAGCGATGGATATTATGGCGAAGCACGTCGAGGCGGACCTGGGCGGCGTGCGGATCGCCGAGCTGGACGAGATATCCTATCGGAGAGAGCTCTGGTCGCACCGGCCGCTCACGGATTTCTGGCGCGTCGGCAGGGGTTACGCGCGGAAGCTCGAGGCGCATGGCCTGTACACGATGGGAGACGTCGCGCGCTGCTCGTTGGGCGGCCCGTCGGATTACTATAATGAGGATCTGCTGTACAAGCTTTTTGGGATCAACGCGGAACTGCTGATCGACCACGCTTGGGGCTGGGAGCCGTGCCGGATCGCGGACATCAAGGCGTACCGGCCGGAGACGAACAGCGTGGGCTCCGGGCAGGTGCTTATGCGCCCCTACAAGTTCGGGGAGGCGCGGCTGGTCACGAGGGAGATGACGGACCTTCTTGTGCTAGATCTCGTCGAAAAACGCCTGGTGACGGATCAGATTGTTCTGACGGTCGGCTATGACGTCGAGAATCTGACGAACCCGGAGATTCGGAAGAGATACAAGGGAGAGGTTACGACAAACCATTACGGAAAGCGGGTGCCGAAGCACGCGCACGGCACGGCGAACCTCGCGCGTCCGACTTCATCGACCAGACAGATCACCGAGGCGGTCATGGAGTTGTACGACCGGATCGTAAACCCGGAGCTTCTGGTGCGCCGCATCTATGTCACGGCGAACCATGTGGTCGACGAACGATCCGTTCCGAACGAACCGTCGATGGAGCAAATGGATTTGTTCACGGATTACGAGGCGCTGGAAAAGCAGAGAAAGGCGGAAAAAGAAGCACTCGAGAAGGAGCGGAGGCTGCAGGAAGCAGTGTTGGATATCAAAAAGAAATTCGGAAAGAACGCGGTGCTGCGCGGCATGAACTTTGAGGAGGGGGCCACGGCCCGCGCGCGCAACGAGCAGATCGGAGGACACAAGGCGTAGATACAGCAAGCAGATTGGAGACCATAAAGCGCAGATGCATAAGTTGAGAAGAAATTGAATTTTTGGAAAGGCAAGACGAGTCGGAAATGGCGGCTCAGAAGATATCGCCATCGAGATCGATGATTCGTTCGACGGGAATCTCTGTCTGATCCTCAAGCACAAGCAGTCTGCGCTGATCATCGATCTTTTTCAGCCGGCCGGAGACCGTGACATACGCTCCGCCGGCTTTTTTCGCGTCCGGTGTGAAATAGCGGAGCGCAATCCGGGGAGCTTCGCCGGAAAGCTGCCGGAGCAGTCTGAGTTTCTGATCAAGGATGTCCGCGTAATCCTCGCCCGGCCCGTGTTCGCGCTCGGTGAGCCTGGCGGTCTCTCGGATCGCCGCATCGTGCCCGGTCAGGGCCGCGAAAGGAGAGAACTGCGCCGCCCGGTCGTGCTGAGACATATGCGGGCGCGTCGCGGACACATGGTGCGGGAGATTTATGATGTCGTCATATTTTTTTCGATCGTCTGTCATATGAACTCTCTTTCTACTACGTTTTACAAATTTCGGAGATTCAATCGATTGCCGGCGGCGCACAGGCGATGATCGTCGGGGTTGTTCTGCGGGATGCCGGAGCATCAAATCGTCGATTATCAGATCCTAGGATTACCGGATCCGCGGCGTCTCGTAAGTCTCATTGTAGTTGAGCTCGTCCGACTGAACGGAGGCGACCCGGCCGTCCGCCCATCGGAAACGCAGATAGCGGTAGACGACGTTGTGGCTGCGCAGGTACTCGGGAGAACTCAGCAGCGCGTAGAGCTGCGTCGGCTGTACGTTGTTCTCCTCGCAGAGTTCCTCCTCGGAGACTGATTCGCCGTCCACGAAAAAATTCGCAATCATTGTCGAGATGTCTTCCTTGTACGGGATCTTGTCGATATCCATGACGACGTAGCTTGATTCCAGATTGTTGTAGGCGACCTGAATCGTATAGTCCTTATATGCGTCGATAAACTGTTTTGCCTCATCGCCCGGGCGCACGCCGTCCGCCGTCACCCCGTCGGTGACCTGAAACAGTTCTTTCGGAGCTGTGGCCACGGTCTTTTTCCCGCATCCTGCCAGAAACAGGAGAAAGAATGAGAAGATCAAACATAGTCTTTTCATTTTATATAATTCCTTTATGAACTTTCGGCATAATATAAAGATGTGTCTGTTTCCTATTAAATTTAGCACATATGAAACAAAGAATCCAGAGCTTCCGGCCCGAAAAGAGTAAAATCCGAGATAAAAGTAAACAAAAACTTAAATTTTTTTGAAGACAGTTGACATTTTCCGAGAATTAGATTAATCTGTCAAATGGATTTTACGGATATTATTTTTATGCAATGCGTCGGCTGTGTGGGGGAAGCCGAATTGCAAGGGGATTTGGCAATGTTGAAGTTAAATCGTAATTATGGGGAAAGAATCAAGAGGAGGATGGAGAGCGAGCGCGTGCGGAAGCGGATCGCAGTTCTGAATAAATATTCGCTGGTCTTCCACGTATTTCTCGCTTGCGGCGTGTGCTTCCTGATCGAGTGGATCTCGCGGCATTCCTTTCTGGAGGCCTGTCGTTTCGCGGTCGATCGGAATCTGGTTTTCCTGTACAATTCCCTGATCGTATATGCCTCTTTGATGCTTGTGTACATAGTGAAGCGCCGGGCGGTGCTGAGGACGATCATCAGTGTGTTCTGGCTGTTCCTCGGGATCATCAACGGCTGTATCCTGGCGAAGCGGGTATCTCCGTTCAGTTTCACGGATCTGAAGATGGTCGGCGACCTCTTCACGATGCAGAGCAATTATTTCACGGCGACGGAAGCGGTGCTCGTGATCGCAGGCGTTGCCGCGGTGATATTCCTGCTGATCCTTTTATGGATCAAGGGGCCGAAATTTGCGGGGAAGCCGCACCGGATCGTCGGGGTCTTCATGACAGCGCTGGTGATGCTGATGCTTCCGCGCGTGACGAACGCGGCCGTGAGCAATCACATCCTCACCGAGTATTTCGAGAATCTGGCGCAGGGATACAAGGACTACGGTTTCGTCTACAGCTTTTCCGCGAGCGTGCTTGACCGCGGGATGAGCGAGCCGGAAGAGTACTCCGAGGAGACGGTGCGGGATGTGCTCGCGAAGACCGGGCAGGAGCTTCCGCCGATGACGGTCTCCGAAGAAGACGAGACGGAGGCGCTGCAGACGGACGCGCAGGAGCAGACATTGCAGGAGGCGTCGGCGGACAGAACAGGACCGGTCAATACGGATGCGTCGCTCGTACCCGAGCGGAGGCCAAAGACGATGGCGGCGGACGAGCCGACGCCCACAGACAGCGCGGGCGGGATGGAAGCTGACGAGCAACTAAATACAGAACTTCAGGAAGAAGGCAACGGCATTCCAGAGGAAACAGAAACAGCGGAACAGGAGTATCCGAACATTATCTGTATTCTTCTGGAATCTTTTGTTGACCCCGGAGAGATCAAATTCCTTCAGACGAGCGAGGATCCGATTCCGAACTTCCACAGGCTGTATGAGAACTATTCCTCCGGCCATCTTGAGGTGCCGGTGGTGGGCGCCGGGACGGCCAACACGGAGTTTGAGATCCTGACCGGCATGGGCATGCAGTTCTTCGGCTTAGGTGAGTATCCATACAAGACGATCCTCAAGGAGACGAACTGCGAGAGTATCGCCTCGGATCTGCGCAGGCTCGGCTACGGTTCGCACGCGGTGCACGACAACGGCGGCAACTTTTACAGCCGCAGGAACGCGTTCTCCATGATGGGTTTCGACACCTTTACCTGCAAAGAGATGATGAACATTCTGGAATACACGCCGCTCGGGACATGGCCGATCGACGACGTCATGCTCGACGAGGTGGAGCGTTCGCTCAACTATACGCCGGATCAGCCGGACTTCGTCTACACGATCACGGTCGAGTCGCACGGAGATTACCCGAAGGAGCAGGTCATCAAGGATCCGGAGATTCGTGTGACCGGCCCTGAGGATGAGGGGATGCGCTGGGCGTGGGAATATTACGTCAATCAGATCCATCAGGTGGACGATTTTGTCGGCGACCTGATCGACATGCTCGAAAAGCGCGATGAGAAGACGCTTGTCGTGATGTTTGGCGATCACCTTCCGACGATGGGGTTGACAGACGCGGACATGAAGACCGGGAGCCTGTTCCTGACGCAGTACGCAACCTGGAACAATTTCGGCATGGAAAAGCACGACGCCGATATGACGTCCTACCAGCTCCTCGCGGATATCACGGACGCGCTCGGCATTCACGAGGGGACGATGTTCCGGTTTCATCAGGACCGGGACAGCATGACGGATGAGGAGTACCAGAGGGACATGGAGCTTTTGCAGTACGACATCCTCTACGGCGACCACTACGTCTACGGCGGCGGGAATCCCTATCCGGCGACCGATCTTGTGATGGGCACGCGGGATATCATTGTGGACAGCGTTATGGAGACGGAGAACTATTATTTTATCAATGGCGAGAATTTCACGAAATGGAGCAAGGTCTATGTCGACGATGAAAAGGTCAGCACGTCGTTCATCTTCTCGAAGCTTCTGCGTATCAAAAAGGACGCGATGGACGAGGGCCTGCACAAGCTTGTCGTCAGTCAGGTGGGTTCGTCCGAGTCGATCTTCCGCAGCTCCGCACCCCTGTATTATGTCTGCAAAGCGGAGTGACGGTCTCCCCTGAGTCGCGGGATCGCGAGAGCGCAACGGCGAGGAAAGCGGGAAATAAACTCAGCGGCGTCGGGGGTTGACAAAAAATATATGCCTGTTATGATTTCAAGATGAATGGATAAATACGGTAAAAGGAAAGGAGCACATATGGGCAAGTATACGGAGAAAGATATCAGAAGAATCATTGAGGAGGAGGACGTCGAGTTTATCCGCCTGCAGTTTACGGACCTGATGGGCGAGCTCAAAAACATCGCGGTCACGACAAGCCAGCTCGACCGCGTCCTCGGGAACAAGATCACATTTGACGGGGCTTCCATTGAGGGATTTGTCCCGATCGAGAATTCGGATCTGTTCCTACACCCGGATCTCGACACGTTCTGCATCATTCCGTGGCGGCCGCAGCACGGCAAGGTGGCGCGCTTTATCTGCGACATTTACTGCGCGGACGGGACGCCGTTCGAGGGCGATCCGCGCTACATTCTGAAGCAGGTGGTGAACGAGGCGCAGGAGATGGGCTACAGCCTCGAGGTGGGTCCGGAGTGCGAGTTTTTCCTGTTCCACACGGACGACAACGGTCTTCCGACAACCACGACGCACGAGCAGGCCGGCTATTTTGACGTAGGTCCGATCGACCTCGGCGAGAACGCGCGGCGCGACATGATCCTGACGCTTGAGGAGATGGGCTATGTCGTGGAGGCGTCGCACCATGAGGCGGCTCCGGCGCAGCATGAGATCGATTTCCGCTACGATGAAGCGGTGCGCGCCGCGGACGGAATTATGACCGTGCGCCTGGTCGTGCGCACGATCGCGAAGCGCTGCGGGCTGCACGCGAGCTTTATGCCGAAGCCGAAGAGCGGCGTGAACGGTTCCGGCATGCACATTAACCTCTCGCTCGCGAGGGATGGCGTAAACCTGTTCTACGACCCGGAGAAGCCGGCGTTTCTCAGCGAAGAAGGACGCTATTTTATCGGCGGGATCATGAAGCACATCCGCGCGATCACGGCGATCACGAACCCGCTCGTCAATTCCTATAAACGGTTGGTGCCCGGCTATGAGGCACCGGTCTATATCGCGTGGTCGGTGACGAACCGCAGCCCGCTGATCCGCATTCCGGCCATGGGCGACCCGCGGCAGCGCATCGAGCTGAGGAGCCCGGATTCTGCGGCGAATCCGTATCTGGCGCTCGCGGTCTGCATGGCGGCCGGTCTGGATGGCATCCGGAATCAGATCACGCCGCCGGAGGCTGTGGACGCGAACATTTTCGCGATGACGGAGGAGGAGCGCGTCGAGCGGGGCATTGAGTGTCTGCCCGGCAATCTGCTTGAGGCGGTGCAGGCGCTGGAGCAGGACAGCTACATCTATAATGTGCTCGGAGGGCACACGGCGAAGCGTTTCATCCGTGAGAAGAAAAAAGAGTGGGAGGAGTACCGGGCGAGCGTGAGCCAGTGGGAGCTGGACCGTTACCTGACAAAGATCTGACTGTTTCACTTACTCAGACAGCAATGAGCCGTGCGGTCCGAAAAGGCCTTCACAGCTTATTGTTCAGTGCGTAAAACAGGAGGATGCAGATGGTGAATGTAGTAGTAGTATTTCCGAGAATTGAAGATGCGAAGAGCATCCGGAATCTACTGGTACGCAGCGGATACAAAGTCAGCGCGGTGTGTACGAGCGGGGCGCAGGCTCTCGCGGCGGCCGACCGGCTCGGCTCCGGCGTCATTGTGGGCGGATATCGTTATCCGGACATGATCTACGAGGAGCTGTACAACAACGTGGCGCCTTCTTTTGAGATGGTGCTGCTTGCCTCGGCGCGGGCGCTCTCGGAGGGCGTCGCGGAAGGAGTCGTCAGCATAGAGATGCCGCTCAAGGCGTACGACTTGCTCAGCTCACTCGATATGGTGGTCGAAAATCTGGAACGCCGCAAAAGGCGGAAACGGACGCAGCCGCCGCAGCGCAGCGAGGAAGACCGGAAACTCATCGAGGAGGCCAAGGCTCTGCTGATGGAGCGGAACCATATGAGTGAGGAAGAGGCGCACCGATATCTGCAGAAGGCCAGTATGGACAGCGGGACAAACATGGTGGAGACCGCGGAGATGATCTTCACGCTGATGCGGATGTGAGGAGCGTCCTGCCTTGTGACCATGAACCAGGGGATTGGGACTCTCGGCTTACTATTTACCGGGAATTGGGATCGGGGCGCACTTTCTTCAAGAAAGAGAGCAGAATTTGTGCTTTACATGAAGGAAAATGCTGTGTATCATAGAGAAAACAGAGCAAACGGGCTTTTGCCGCGCCGCATCTGCGCAGGGAGGAACATGCGGATGGAAGGGCGAAGAGCGCATAGAATGAAAGGAAACAGGCAATGAAATTCACAAAGATGCATGGCATCGGCAACGATTATGTATACGTCAACTGTTTTCAGGAGACCGTTCCGAATCCGGGCGAGGTGGCGAAGCGGATCAGCGACCGCCATTTCGGGATCGGCTCGGACGGTCTGATCCTGATCAAGCCTTCCGAAGTCGCGGATTTCGAGATGGAGATGTACAATTCGGACGGGTCGCTGGGCGCGATGTGCGGGAACGGCATCCGTTGCGTGGCGAAGTACGTCTACGACTATGGCCTGACGGACAAGACGCGTATCACGGTCGCGACCGGCAGCGGGATCAAGACGCTGGATCTGACCGTGGAGGACGGCAGGGTGACGCTTGTGAAGGTGGATATGGGCGCGCCGATCCTGGAGGCGGAACGTATCCCGGTGGATGTGACGAAGTTTGCGGCGGACGGAAAGACATTGCGTGTGAACGGAAACGACTACTCCGTGACCTGCGTCTCGATGGGGAATCCGCACTGCGTGACCTGCGTGGATGACGTCGACGGGTTGAAGATCGAGGCAGTCGGGCCGGACTTCGAGCATCATCCGGCGTTCCCGGATCGCGTGAATACCGAGTTCATCAAGGTGCTCGACCGGAGTACCGTACAGATGCGCGTCTGGGAGCGCGGCGCCGGGGAGACCTGGGCTTGCGGGACGGGTGCGTGCGCCGTGGCGGTGGCCTGTATCCTGAACGGCTGGACCAAGGACGATGTGACCGTGAAGCTGCGCGGCGGCGACCTGTGCATTCAGTGGGATCGAAAGCTTGACACGGTGTTCATGACAGGGCCTGCGGAGGTCGTGTTTGACGGCATAATACACATATAAATTACGGGAGGAATAAGACATGTTTAAGATCAACGACAATTATCTGAAGCTGCCGGGGAGCTATCTGTTCTCGACGATCGCCAGAAAGGTGAACGAATTTCAGGCGGCGCATCCGGACAAGTCCGTGATCCGCCTGGGCATCGGCGACGTGACGCAGCCGCTCGCCCCGGCGATCATTCAGGCGCTGCACAGCGCGGTGGATGAGATGGCGGACGCGGCCACGTTCCACGGCTACGCGCCGGATCTCGGCTATGAGTTCCTGCGCAACGCGATCGCGAAGAATGACTATCAGGACCGCGGCTGTGAGATCGCGGCGGACGAGATCTTCGTCTCCGACGGCGCGAAGTGCGACTCCGGCAATATCCAGGAGATCTTCAGTGTGGACAACAAGATCGCGGTCTGCGACCCGGTCTACCCGGTGTACGTGGACACGAACGTCATGGCGGGGCGTACCGGCACCTACGATCCGAAGACCGAGGTGTGGAGCGACGTGATCTACATGCCGTGCACGGCGGAGAACAACTTCGCGCCGCAGCTTCCGAAGGAGACGCCGGACTTGATCTACCTGTGTTTTCCGAACAACCCGACCGGCGCCACGATCACGAAGGCGCAGCTGCAGGAGTGGGTCGACTATGCGAACAAGGTCGGCGCCGTCATCATCTACGACGCGGCTTACGAGGCTTATATTTCCGAGGACGACGTGCCGCACACGATCTTTGAGTGCACAGGCGCGCGGACCTGCGCGATCGAGCTGAAGTCCTTCTCGAAGAACGCGGGCTTCACGGGCACGCGTCTCGGCTACACTGTGATTCCGAAGGATCTGAAATGCGGCGACGTCATGCTGCACTCGCTCTGGGCGAGACGCCACGGCACGAAGTACAACGGCGCTCCGTACATTGTCCAGAAGGCCGGAGAGGCGGTCTACTCCCCGGAGGGCAAGGAGCAGCTCGCGGCACAGGTGGCCTACTACATGAAGAACGCGAAGACGATCAAGGAAGGACTTGCCGAGGCAGGTTACACCGTTTCCGGCGGCGTGAACGCTCCTTACATCTGGCTGAAGACGCCGGGCAAGATGACTTCCTGGGAGTTTTTCGATCATCTGCTCGAGCACGCGAACGTCGTCGGCACGCCGGGCTCCGGCTTCGGCCCGAGCGGCGAAGGATATTTCCGCCTGACCGCGTTCGGCACCTATGAGAACACCGTGGCCGCGCTGGAGCGGATCAAGAAGATGTGAGTGCTCGGACGCGGGCAAGACGCGTCCTGAAGCAGGGCGACAGTTGAGGAAATACAAATAGGACAGAGAACAGGAGATAAAGAACAGAAGATAAAGAACAGAAGATAAAGAAGAACATCGGACAAATTTTTCGAACTTACAATATTCTCGAGTACAAGGCGCCGGACGATTACCTGACCAGACGAGCTGCCGCAGCGAACAATATCGCGCGGCAGCTTAATTATTTCGCGGAAAAGGGTCTTTTCGCATTGAAAAGGGCAGGCGAAATTGTTATAATGCATATATTGATCAATATTATTGGGAAAATGTTCACTTCCCATTGATGCGCTGATACAAAATCAGACACTTTTTACAAGGATGCGGGTGTAAGTATGAAAAAAAGATCAGGGACAAAGAGAGTATTGGCGGTCGCGCTGACGATCGCGATGCTGCTTCAGAATTCGGTGGGCGTGCTGGCGACGGACGGCGTGGCGCCTGTTTCGGATGCAATACAGGGACAGAGTACGGAACAGCAGAACACGGACGCGGTACTGAAGCAGACGGATGAAGGAAACAGTCAGCAGGAGACGAAAGCGCCTGAGACGCCGGGTTCGGAGACACCCGCTCAGACGGAAGCTCCTCAGACCGACGCGCCGAAGCCGGAGGCGACGGAAACCGATGTCCCGAAGACAGATGCAACGGAGACAGACGTGCCTCAGGCGGACACGCCTCAGACAAGTGCGCCCGAGACTCAGGAGACGCCGGGCCTCACCCTGCCGGACGGCGAGACAGATAACGGGACGAGCAACGGTGAAAATGATAACGCAGATATTTCCGAAAATGGGAGTACTACTGAAATTGATTCTTCCGTCGTATATGCAGAAGACTATGCAAAGAGCGGGGATGAGAATATTGAGGATGCGAATGACGGGATCATGCCGATCGCAGGCTCGAATATGATCAAAGTTGAATTTGACGCAAATGGTGGAACATGGGAAACGGCACCTACACTGAAAGTAAAGATAAACGGAACAAATGAGACGGAAATTACTCTGGAAGCGACTAACTCAGGAAAGACAAAGTATAAAGTGCCAGATGATACAGTGCGGACTTTCCCGACTGGTGGGGCAACAATTATTTGGAAACCCGCTCCGGTACCAACGCAGGCCGGTAAACGTTTTCTGTATTGGGAGAAACGAGATATGGAGAAAAGGATTTTTACGATGCCAAAGATAGTGTCGCTTTAAATGTCGGATCAAGTTGTACTCTTTATGCAGTATGGGAAGAGCCCACTTGCAAAATTAGGTACGAATTATGTGGAGGAAAATGGCCGGGCGACAAGGCAAGGGAAACATTTGCTCCGGGAGAGGATTTTGAAATAGGAAAACTCGCCGTTCCGCAAAAAGAGCCGGATCCTGCTTTGACGAAAGGAGAAAAATTTTATAATTTTGGTGGGTGGTATCTGGATAAAGGTCTTACACAGCCTATAACTAATACGAATCAACTTAAAGAACCCAGGGATATAACTGTATATGCAAAATGGGATGCCGTAGGCAGGGTACGTTATTGGTTGAAGGATAACCCAAGAACGGGAACAGATTGGGCAGTGGACTTACAAACGGAGGGAGAAACTACAGTTCATAAATCGAAAAGAAGCGAATTTGCGGGTCCATATTATATAGACAGCATATCGAACTACTGCGATAACGAGAAGAAAAAAATTGGCTCTACAGAGGATCTATATCCACTATATGGAACAGATAGAGTGAATGTTCCCAAGGCGATTCCAACGAGAGACGGATATACTTTCATTGGCTGGAAACAGACTAATAGGACAAAACCTATTTCAGTAGAGCAAATAGAAACGGGATTTCAGGACAAATTTTATTATGACGGCGGATGGAGCGATGGAACAGGAGACTATGCAAGTGAAGTAGTTCCTGATTATCAGACTTATAATGCGGAATGGGACGAAAATGATGTTACCATCTCTTATCATGCAAAAGAAAATGGAAAGATCGTGATCACCGGTGCATTAGCTGCTGGGGAAGGAAGCGAATCTGAGACAGAGACTTTTAAGGATGTCACCGGGAAGGCTGCAGGCGCTACCGCGATTCCGGACGAAGGATATCATTTTACAGAGTGGAAAGTGGTAAAAAGGGCGTCTGATGACAAGGAAAATGTACAAGTTTCGGAGGACGCGACTTTAAACTTCGATAAAGTAGCCGAGAATGCAACACGGGCAAGAAAGGGAGAAGGAAGCGTAAAATATACTCCGGTTTACTATGCCACTACTTTTGAAGCATATTTTGCGCCAAATACTTACACGGTCAAATTTAACTCAAACAGCCCTGACGCAACAGGCGAGATGGAAGATCAGGCCTATACGTTCGGCATCGCCCGGGAGTTGAACGGAAACAGCTTTTCGAGGTCACACTATGAGTTTATCGGCTGGGCTTTGAATTCCGATGAGACAGAAGCGACTTATAAGGACAAAGCATCTTTCGTCATTGACGCGGATAATATCAATTCTCTGAATATCGGAGCGAACAATACAGTGACGTTGTATGCTGTCTGGAAAGAGACGGCTTCTGCAACGATCACCTATGTTCTCAACGGCAGGAACGAGGCAGGCAAGATTAAGGCGGACAATCCGTCCGGAAACAAGGAAATCTACTGGCCGGGAGTAGATTCGTTTGCTTTTGAGGAACCGACTTATAAAGTTATTCCGACGGATGGGTCAGCAGAAAAGAAGTATGTTTTTGAAGGCTGGTATACGGATCCTACGTTTAAAGAGGGTACGAAAAAGACCGGGATAACGCCTGTCGACCGGGGAAACATTACTGTATACGCAAAATGGCGGGCTGTCGGTCGGGTGCGATATTATCTTGATACAGAGGTTGCGAATTGGAATCTTGAAGCCGACAGCGACAGGATTATTCCGGAGACGCCGGGAAACAGGAAAAATTTTATAGATATAACAGATAATTATACAGATGGTTCTGATAAAACACTTACCGGCGTGAGAAGCTTTACGGTGCCTTCAAACGCGCCCACGCGAACGGGATATCGTTTTGACGGCTGGACACACAGCGCGATAGACGGCGGAAATCCGGTAATGGCGGGCAGTGGTTCTTATGACTTCCCATATGCCGGCGATTATGATCCGGATAAAAGCGGAACACCGGATCGTGTTACTTTCCATGCCAAGTGGACGCCTTACACATATTCGGTCATTTTTGATGAGAACCTCGACGGTACGGCAGGCGGGAGCGACCGAAAAGAGTCGCAGAGCTTTACTTACGATAAGTCGGCGTCGCTGAACCTCGCGGGCGGGGAGGGCGCGATGACGCCGGTCGTGACGTATACGAGACCCGGATACAAATTTATGGGTTGGGCGACGACGCCGGATGCGGACGCCGCGCAATACCAGAACAAAGCCGCGGTCTCTAACTGGACGATCGGGGGCGGGGAGATCGTATGGCCGAAAAATGGCAGCGGGACAGTCGCCGAGAACGCTCAGTTGACTCTTTATGCGGTCTGGAAATCGGATTTTTCCGTGACTGTGACAGGTTTCCATAAGGTGTATGATGGGAACCGGTATTCGGTCGAAGTGACGGGCACGGTGCCGGGAGACCAGGTCACGTACAGCTACACAAGCAACGGCGTCAGCAAGACAGTGGGCAATCCGGTATCGGCTAAGGATGTGAACGAGTCCATCGGAGAGGTGAAGGTTACCGTGACGCGCGGCGGCGAAGTCTACACAGAGACGGTAGACGCTGTCATAGAGAAGCGTCCTGTGCAGTTAAAATCTGCCGGTAAGATCAAAGAATTTGACGGCAAGGTGCTCAGGCTGCATGAACTGGAGCTGGACGGCAGCAGCGCGAAGGCCGACGAGGGTTGGGTGAAGGGCGAAGGACTGGATGAGAGCCAGACGATCTTTTTCGGTGAGATCACATTTCCCGGCACCGCGGAAAATATGTTTGATTATACCCTGTCCGGTTCGACGAAAGCGGACAACTATGCGATCGACGTCGATTACGGAAAGCTTGTCGTGACCGACCGCAAGACGCCGTATGAGATCACCGTCGTGGCGGACAGTGAAACCGTAAAATACGACGGGACAGAGCACACGTTGAACAGGTTCAAAGAACTGCGCTATACCGTGGACGGAGAGGAGAAGGCCTCTGCTCTGCTGACGACAAACGGCCAGCTGGAATTTATGCTGGAGGACTGTGTCTATGTGATTCTGGGTCTTGAGGCGCATGCTTCCGGTACGGACGCGGGGATCTATACGGTTGAGATTACGGGCGAACCGCAGATTTACACGAAGGCGGATCGCGGAGAGGTGACGAGACAATTTTCGGTTAAGAAGATTTTCGGAACCCTGACGATCACTCCGAGGTCTGTGGTACTGACTTCTCAAAATGACGAGAAAGAATACGACGGAAAACCTTTAACGTGTGAACAGGTGAAAGTGTCCGGGGACGGGTTTGTCGGAAACGACGGCGTGGACTACAGCTTCACCGGCAGTCAGACGCTGGTTGGCAGCAGTGAGAATACGTTCGATTACACGCTGAAAGAAGGCGTAACCCCCAAAAACTATTCCATCACGACGAAGAACGGTACTCTGACCGTGAGAGATCGCACAGAAAAATATCCGATCACGGTTCAGGCGAACAGCGGCGCGTATACGTATGATGGAAAAGAAAAGACGGTCAGCGGTTTTGAGAGCCTGACATTTATGGTCAACGGGGAGACGTATACGGTATCAGGGCTGACGGCCTCCGGCTCCGGAAAAGACGTAGCGGAGGGCGGCTATCCGGTGGAAGTCACCGGGACGCCGCGCGTGACAGACCGGAACGGAAACGATGTGACGGCCCAGTTTGCTGTAACACTCAGGGCAGGCAGGCTGACGATCAACAAGCGTCCGGTAAAACTTCGATCGGCGGACAAGACGAAGCAGTATGACGGCGGCGCTCTTGTCAACGGGGACACGGAGCTGGAACTGAATGAAGGCTGGGTCGAGGGAGAGGGTATTTCTTCATACTCGTTTACCGGGAGACAGAGGGAAGTGGGCAGCAGTCCGAACAAGTTCACCTATACACTGAAGGAAAATACTAAGCCGGATAACTATGAGATTACAAAGGAAGAGGGCACGCTGACTGTGATCAACCGCAGAGAGGGTGAAAAATACCGGATCACAGTGCGCGCGAAGAGCAGGACTTTCCTGTACGACGGGAAGGATAAGACGGTATATGGGTTCGAGACGCTCAGCTTCCACGTCGACGGCCATGATTATACGGTGACCGGACTTACTGCATCGGGCGAGGGAAAGAATGCCGGAACCTATACTGTGCAGGTCGCGGGAAGAGAATCAATGAAGGTGCTGAGTGCGAGCGGTGCAGACGAGACGGCCCAATTCGATGTGACGATTGTGGAGGGAAGTCTGACGATCGGAAAACGTTCCGTGAAGCTGGAATCCGCAAGTCTGGCGAAGACCTACGACGGGCTTCCTCTCGAGAACGGGGACGTTGCTCTTGCAAAGGACGGAAAGCAGGATGTGCAGTTTTCCGACGAAGGAAAAGGCTGGGCAGACGGCGAGGGTGCGGAGATCACTTTTACAGGCAGTCAGACATTGGTCGGCAGCAGCGCGAACTCGTTTGATTACAAGCTGAAGATGGATACGCTGGCGGATAACTATGTGATCGAGAAGACGGAGGGCACCCTGACGGTGACCGACCGTGTGCAGAAATTCCGAATTGAGGTACAGGCGAGAAGCGCTTCCTTTAAATACAACGGGCTACCGCAGACTGTGTCCGGATTTACACGGGAGCTGACTTATCAGGTCAACGGGCAAACATATACACTGGAAGGATTGACCGCGCAGGCGTCCGCGACGGACGCGGGTACATATCCTGTGAAAGTGCAGGGCACGCCGATCGTGAAAGACGCGGCGGGCAACGATGTGACCGCTCAGTTTGACGTTCAAAAAGAGGACGGTATGCTGGAGATCACCAGGCGAAAGGTGATCCTGAGATCCGGCTCCGCGACAAAAAAGTACGACGGGGACTGGGAGCCTCTGACGGATCCGACATTGGAGCTGTCCGGAGACGGTTTCGTTGAGGGCGAGGCGGAAGCGCGCACGACAGGAGTTCTCACCTATGTCGGGAAGACTCCGAATATGATCAAGATAGAAAAAGGAGATACTTACAAAGACGGAAATTACGATATTACAATGGAGGAAGGCACACTCCGCGTGACGGACGGCGCCGAGGACGACCCGGTTGAGCCGACGCTTGTGGTGACAAAGACGCATGACGGACAACAGTATCGGGTAGGAGAAAAGATCGTCTTTACGATCACTGCGACGAATATCTATAATGTTCGAAAGACGGTCACGCTGAAAGAACAGGCGGGAGCAGCGTTTGAGGCCGGGACCTCCGGGGCGGCGATCGGTCCGGACGGAAAGACCGCGGTATTTGAAAACGTTGAACCGGGTGCGAGCGTGACGATCACGGCTGTTTGCACGGTCACGGAGGAGGACGTGAGGACCGGCCGTTTTACCAACAAGGTGACAGTGGAGTTTTCGGGTGAAGAGAAGCACTTTACGGGAAGCGATACGGTCGAGATCGACAGGGACTGCGTGTATACCGTAAAATTTGTTAATCAGGAAGACAGTCGGGAGCTCCGAGATCCGCTCGGCCCGGTTACGGTGAAATACGGGACGCAGATCACGGAGAATACGAGAAATACGCAGGGAACGGCGTATAAGGACATTCTGATCAGGGGATATGCGTATGTGAAAAGCAGCGAGCCGTTGACGGTCACCACGAACTCGGCAGAGAACGTGCTTATTCTGTATTACAAGCCGGATTTTTCGGATATCAGAGCAGTCGGCTTCGATGTCGTGTATGACGGAAACCGCCATAGGGTTGGCGTTACGGGCACGATACTGCCTGATGATGAGATTACGTATTCCTATGTGGTCAACGGGGCGGAAAAGACTGTGAAAACTCCGGTATCGGCTAAGAATGTGGATGAGTCCGTCCGCGAGGTGAAGGTTACCGTGACGCGCGGCGAAGAGAGCTGCACGAGAACGGTGGAGGCCGTAATACGAAAACGAGAGGTGGTCTTGCAGTCTGCGAGCCTGGAGAAAGAGTTTGACGGTGAAGCTCTTGCGAACGGAGACGTTCCGCTGAGACTCGACGGCCATGCGGACGATACGGAGCAGCTCGGAAGGGAAGAAGGCTGGGTTGATGGGGAAGGTTTCTTTGAAGACCGACTGTTTTTCACTGAGGAACGTATCTGGCCGGGTTCTTCCCCGAATGCATTCCTTTTTGAAGAAGACTCGGCGCTGTTTGACAATACAGACAAGGATAACTATGATATTGTAAGTGCTTCCGGGACATTGACTGTCAGGGAACGCGAAACGCCGTATAAGATTTTAATTGAGGCAAACAGCGATACGGTCACGTATGACGGGACGGAGCAGAAAGTCGTCGGCTTTGCGGACGTGCGTTTGGCGGCCGGTGAGACTGGCACTCTGTCATGGATGAGATCCGGCGATAGTCTGCTGATCGTATTGGACGACTATGCTTATGTGCTCGAGGGAATCGAGGCGCTGTGCTCCGGGACGAACGCGGGCGACTACGTAGTGGAGATCGAAGGCACTCCTCAGATCCATGCAAAGATCGGATGGGCCGATATGACAAGTCAATTCGAGATAGAGTTCGTGCCGGGGAAGCTGACGATTGAGCCGCGGCCGGTAACACTCACTTCCGGAAGCGCCCGGAAGAAGTACGACGGGTACGAGCTTACATACCATTATGCGGAGGCGGACGGTTTTGTCGGGACAGACGGAGCCGAGTATGAGTTTACAGGCAGCCAGACGGTAGTCGGCAGCAGCCCGAACAGGTTCACGTATAAGCTGAAAGAAGGCACGCTGCCGGGGAATTATGCTGTTGAGACGGAAGAGGGCATTCTTACGGTAGACAATCTGGAGCAGGGCGAAAGACTGACCATTTTGGCGAGGGCGAAGAGCGGCACATGTAAATACGACGGCACAGAACATGAGGTGTCTGGATTTGTCCGGGAGGATCTGAAGTATGAGATCAAAGGACAGACATACACTGTCGAGGGCCTGAGCGCGAAGGCTGTCGGGATGAAGGCCGGGACCTATGAAGTGAAAGTAACGGGGACGGCGGTCGTGAAGGACGCGGAAGGGAACGACGTGACCGACCAGTTTGATGTGATTACGAGAGACGGCAGGCTGACGGTCAATAAGCGAAAGGTGATTTTGAAATCCGGCTCAGCGGCAAAAAAATATGACGGGGATCCTTTGCAGGATCCGTCGCTGGATATAGGCGGGGACGGCTTTGTCGAGGGGGAGGCGGCCCCGCAGGCGGTCGGAAGCATTACTTATGTCGGAAGCGCCTCAAATACGATCGAGCTGAATCCTAAAACAGGATACAGTGAAGGCAACTATGAGCTTGAGATTCTTGAAGGTATACTGAAAGTTACGGACGGCACGGCGACAAATCCGCTCGCTCCATCTTTTGTAGCGACAAAGACGCACGGGAACAGCACAAAAATGTACAGGGTCGGCGATCGCGTCAACTTTACACTTGAGGCGACCAACATTTACAACGAGCCAAAGACGATCACCCTGACGGAGCTCGAGGGCGTGACGTTTGTCGCGGGGACTTCCGGGGCTGCCCTGAAAGACGGCGGGAGGATCGCGGTATTTGAGAATGTTGAGCCGGGTGCTAATGTTTGGATTGAAGCGGTCTATACGATCACAGACGCGGATGTGCGAGAAGGTAATTTCGCGAATGAAGCGGCGGTGAATTTCTCAGGGGTGGAGAAGTCCTTCAAGGCGAAGGATGTTGTCGACAGGATAGATCGGAGCTGCGAGTATGTTGTGAAGTTTGTGGAGGCAAGCGGCAGAGCGGCCGGCTCGCTTCGTGAGCTTCATGAACAGATCGGGCCGGTTGCCGCCAACTACGGTATGAGTGTGGATGGCGATACGATCGCTGAGAATGGCAGACCGTACAATGAGGTTGAGATTGCCGGATACAAGTACGCGGGTACAAGCGGGCCGCTGACGGTGACCACAAATACGGAGAACAATGTACTCTATGTCTATTACAGGACGGAATTGTCAAATCTGGATGCGACAGGTTTCAGCTGCGTGTACGATGGAACAGAGACACAGGTGACCGTGTCCGGCACCTTGGATGACGACGTGGTAACATACACATATAAGGTCGTTGAAAACGGCAGCGTCAGTGAGTATACGACAGATGCCCCAGTTTTGGTGAAGAATGTAAAGGATTCCATTGGGGAGGTCACAGTGACGGTTACCAGAGGCAGCGTGTCTTGGTCGAAGACGGTAGAAGCGATCGTCACGCCGCGCAAGGTGACGCTGCAGTCCGCGGATCTGTCGAAGAAGTACGACGGGCAGCCGCTCGTGAACGGGAATACGCCGCTCGTGCTGGACGGCGTCGCGGACTCCGGGGAGACGATTCCGGAGGACGAAGGCTGGGCGCAGGGCGACAGCGTGTCCTACAGTTTTACCGGCAGACAGATCGAGGTCGGCACAAGCGAGAATTCCTTTGAGGTCGTGGCGGGCGAGGGCACGGATCTGTCCAACTACGCGATTGAGAAGAGGGAGGGCAAGCTGACTGTGACGGCGGCGGATCCGGTGCAGGCGGAATCACAGAAGCAGGCGGAGACCGAGACGAAGAAACCGTCAGAGCCGGAAACGGAGAAGACAAAGACCGGCGCGAAGCTTACGGTAACGAAGAGCATCATAAGCGGGGACGATGGACACCTGCTTGGACTGGATGAGGCGAAATTCTATGTGGCGTTGTTCAAAGATGCGAAGATGACAGAGCTCGCGGGCGAGATCAGGGAGTTGGATTTCGATCTGAATACCGCGATCGCGAGTGTGACGTACAGGAACCTGAAGCCGGGCACTTACTATGTGGCCGAGGTAAACGCGAAGGGAAAAGTGGTGAGCTCCGGGAAATACGGCGGCGGCATCTACGCTGCGAACTATAAGGGCGACGCTCAGAAGGTGACGATCGGGAAAGACGACCGTTCGGTGAAATTTGCGTTCGAGAACCGGTTCCTGAAGCTGCCGAAGGCGCAGTATTACCGTGATCTGGGACTTCCGAAGGACAGTAAGAACGGAAACAATAAGAACGGAAACAGTAAGTCGAGGCCGGAGGATGAGCAACAGACCGAGCCGGAGTCCGGCGGGCAGGCGAACGGCACAGGCGCAGTGGGCGCGGGCACGGAGGCGGCAAAGACCGGCGACGGGACGCCGATCGAGTGGATGCTTCTGCTGTTGGCGGCTTCCGGGATGCTGTTGATCCTGACGGAAGAGAGAAGAAGGAGAAGCCGGAGCTGATCCCGCAGGAGACGTGATCCTGCAAGAGACATAAAAGAGCGGCAATATAAACGACGAAAGACACAGAAAAACGGAGCTTACTGAAAAGTAGGCTCCGTCTTTTCGCAAGGGATAGCCTCAAGGGATAGCTTACTGAGACAGCAGGCTCCGTCTTTTTGTTGCTTGATTGCGTCAATCATATGACCGCGACAATCATTTACAGCAATTTGATTTACAGCAGTTTGATCCCGCCCTTTGCGGCCTCCTCCACGACTTCCGGCGGCCAGAGCGAGCACTGCACCTCGCCGATGTGCGCCTTGCGCAGATAGAACATACAGATGCGGGACTGGCCGATGCCGCCGCCGATCGTGTACGGCAGTTCGCCGTCGAGGATCGCCTTTTGGAACGGAAGCTCGGCGCGCTCCTCGCAGCCCGCGATCTTCAGCTGGCGGGCCAGCGATTCCGCGTCGACGCGGATACCCATCGAGGAGAGTTCCAGCGCGATGTCGAGCACCGGGTAATACACGAGTATGTCGGCGTTCAGATTCCAGTCGTCGTAGTCCGGCGCGCGGCCGTCGTGCTTCTGGCCCGAGGCGAGCAGTCCGCCGATCTGCATGATGCAGACCGCGCCTTTCTCCTTGACGATCTCGTATTCGCGCTCGCGCGGCGACAGATCCGGGTACAGATCCTCAAGCTCCTGCGATGTGATAAAGAAGATCTCGCGCGGGAGCACCTCGCCGATATAGTCGTACTGGATCGACATGTAGACCTCGGTCTTCTTCAGCGCCTTGTAGACGGAGGTCACGACCTTTTTCAGCGTGTCGAGATTGCGCTCGCCGCGGCGGATGACCTTTTCCCAATCCCACTGGTCCACGTAGATCGAGTGGATATTGTCGGTGTCCTCGTCGCGCCGGATCGCGTTCATATCCGTGTAGAGACCCTCGCCGTGTGCGAAGCCGTACTCCTTCAGCGCGTAGCGCTTCCATTTTGCGAGCGAATGAACGATCTCGGCCTCGGCCTCATCCTGCTCTTTGATGCCGAATTTGACCGGGCGCTCGACGCCGTTCAAGTTGTCGTTCAGGCCCGAAGCCGGGTCGACGAAAAGCGGAGAGGAGACGCGCAGCAGATTGAGCTGGGATGAGAGCGTCTGCTGGAAGAAGTCCTTGACAGTCTTGATCGCGATCTGCGTGTCGTACAGCGAGAGTGCGGACGTGTACCCCTCCGGAATGATTAAATGATTCATCTTGAGTTTCCTCCGTGACAGAAATAATTCCTTTTCGTTATAGCAAACAATGGGATGATTTGCAACCGTTTCTTTCGCAAAAAAATTTCAAAACCCCTTGCCATCAAAAAAGTTTTGTGATAGGATTGCTTCATCACAGAAAAGCGATGAAGGAGACTCTGTCCCGGGAGCTCGACAGGAATTCGGCGTCACCGACTGAGAGCGCCGATTGAGGGAAAGGGACAATAGGGAACACTCCGGAGCCGACTGTTCGAACGGTGAAAAGCATCAATGCTAAGATTGCAGATGGGCCGCGGGAAAATTTCCGGGTCGATGCATGGGTGTATGCAATGCTCAGTAGGGCAGTACGTCGCACGCGTTAAGTGCACAAGAGTGGCAGACAAGGGCGTCTGCAAAGCGGGTGGTACCGCGGATATATTAATATGAAATCATATCCGTCCCGGAATATCAATAGGATGTTCCGGGACTCTTTTTGTGCGTGTAAAGCGAGCCAGGCGAACGCGAATGCGTTCGACGAAGAGGTTGAAAGGGCACAGTTTGCGCTTGCACAGGAACGTCCCGGAACGGAGAGGAGAACATTATGGAATTTTTATCTGGAGTATCAAAAAAGGAAGCCCTGGAGCTCGACGAGCTTCTGAAGCCGGAGCGCATCGGCAGCACAGTCAAGGTAAACGGCGCCGTGCACACGGTGCGCGACATGGGCGACGTGGTGTTCGTTGTGCTGCGCAAGCGAGGTGGGCTTTTGCAGTGCGTGTTCGAGGAGGGCACATCGAGCCTTGCTGCGGAGAAGATCCGCGAGGCGCAGACCGTGGAGCTTGTCGGCACACTTGCCGCGGATGAGCGGGCGCCGCACGGCGTCGAGCTGCGTGTGACGGAGGGCGAGATCCTCACGACGCCTTACGATACGCTGCCGCTGCCGATCGGCAAGTGGAAGCTGAAGACCTCGCTCGAGGCGAAGCTGAACAACCGCAGCATCGAGCTGCGCAACGTGCGCGAGCGCGCGAAGTTCCGCCTGCAGGAGGGTATCGTGCGCGGGTTCCGTGATTTCCTGTACAGTCAGCAGTTCACGGAGATCCACACGCCGAAGATCGGCGCGAAGGGCGCGGAGGGCGGCTCCAACATCTTCAAGCTGGACTATTTCCACCGCCCGGCGGTGTTGGCGCAGAGCCCGCAGTTCTACAAGCAGATGATGGTCGGCGTGTTCGACCGTGTCTTTGAGACGGCTCCGGTCTTCCGCGCTGAAAAGCACAACACAAAGCGCCACCTGAATGAGTACACGAGTCTGGACTTCGAGATGGGTTACATCGACAGCTTCGTCGATATCATGGAGATGGAGACCGGTTTTCTGCAGTACACGATGAAGCTGCTGGAGGAGAAATACGCCGACGAGCTGCGCATCCTGAACGTCACGCTCCCGAACGTGGAGCAGATTCCGATGGTGCGCTTCGACCGCGCGAAACAGCTCGTCTCCGAGAAGTACGACCGCCCGATCCGCAACCCGTACGACCTGGAGCCGGAGGAGGAGTCGCTGATCGGCAAATATTTTAAGGAAGAGTATGGAGCGGATTTCGTGTTCGTGACACACTATCCGTCGAAAAAGCGCCCGTTCTATGCGATGGATGATCCGGAGGACCCGACGTTCACCCTAAGTTTCGACCTGCTCTACGACGGACTGGAGATCACGACGGGCGGCCAGCGTATCCACGATTATCAGATGCTTCGCGACAAGATTGCGACGCGCGGCATGTCGGAGGAGGGCATGGATCAGTACCTTGACACGTTCAAATACGGGATGCCGAAGCACGGAGGACTGGGAATTGGTCTGGAACGCTTGACAATGAAGCTGGTTGGGGAGGATAATGTAAGGGAAACCACATTGTTCCCGCGCGACCTGTCGAGACTGGAGCCGTAACAGACATGCACCGAATGGCGTGCATATGTTTCCGGCGTATTTGAGAAGAGTGGATTCGGGTGAAGAATTCCGCGCGGGAGAAGCTGCATGCTGCCGGCCGCAGAATGGGCGGCGGCGTTGCGTCGGAGGAGGATCATATGGAACGGTGTACGCTGTGCGGGGGCAGGCTCGTAAACGGAAGATGCAGGGAGTGCGGGCTTGACAACACAAAGAACGACAAAAAATATCATCTGAATACTCACAATGAGAAATCGGCGGCGTTGTTTCACCGCGGGGACTGTGAGGATCATCTGAATAAGGACAACGGGTGCGGGGACAACTGGCCGTGGAAGCGGAAGAAGCAGCCCGCGACAGCCGGTCTGGAGCATTATCAGAGAAAAGGAACAGCCACGGGAGCATATACGGAGGCGTCCTCACAGGCAGGGGCGTCGGGAGCTTCTACACAGGCCCGGACGTCGAAATCCCAAGCGGGAGCGGATATGACATCCGCGCGGACGTCGACGTCTTCCGCGTCGTATCAGGTGCCGCAGGGCACGGCACAAAGCCTCTCCGGAAGCACAGCCGCGGGTTCTGCTTCCGCGAAATCGTCCGCAGCGCGCCGCAAAGAGTTAAAGAAGCGCAGCCAGACCGGAACGGTGCGAAAAAAGAGCAATTCAGGAAGGTTCATAAGGCTCGTCCTCATAAGCTTTCTTCTCGTGGCTGTCGTCTTCCCGATCGTGGCGCAGAAGGTGATCGAGTACAGGAGAAGTAAAGGCGGTTTCGGCATTTTCGGGGGAAGCAGCGTCTCGGACGAGGGGCCGGAGGCAATCTCGTGGGACGAGGACGACGAAAGGTACTACGGTATCCGCCTTGATCCGGGCGTCTACGAGGTGGGTTACGACATCCCGGCCGGGGAATACCAGCTTTGCTGCTCAGGGGAGAGCGTGGAAGTGTACTGGCAGGATGCGGATGCGGACAGGTATGATTACAGGGCTCTGACGCTCTACTCGCCCGACCGGCAGGCGACATACCGGGATTTCTGGGACGAGGACTGTCCGTACTATCAGTATTCCGATAAGATCGCCCTGAGCGAAGGGATGCTGTTCGTGGTGGAGACAGGCCTTGACTCCGAGGGCGTGGAGGTCAGAGGGCTCAAGGCCCCGGGTGCTGTCTGCAAGGAGCGCGCGCCGCAGCCGGGACTTGAAGAGGTAGAGATAGCGGAGGGCCTGATCGCGGGAAAGGATTTTCCGGTCGGCGTTTACAATCTGATTCTGGACAATGCGGACGACGAGTACTCTTACGGTTCCATCAGCGTTCAGATTGACCGGACCGGCAAGACCATCAACGCGGGGGCTGACAGCGACCATCCGGTCTTCTGGCACATTCCGTTTATGGGAGACGAAAAAATCAGGGTGACGTACCAGAATGATAACGGCGGGGCGCATCTCGTCCCGAGCTTCTGACCGTGTGTAAATCTGCGGCTTACATGAATATGCCGGATGGCGCAATGGAAAGCTTGTGTATTGGAAACTGTGAATGAAGAAATACCGTGTTTGGTGATGGAGAATAGGGAAAGGAAGGAGAAGGGGTCCCGGAGCTCGTTTTGAAATCGCGTGATGGGATCTCTGAAGGAAAAGCTATGGCGAATATCATCAGTGACGAGACGATCGAGTACGTCGGGATTCTGGCGAAGCTGGAGCTCTCCGATGAGGAGAAGGAACAGGCGAAGCATGACATCGGCCGGATGCTGGATTACGTCGACAAACTAAACGAATTGGACACGTCGGGCGTCGAGCCGCTCTCGCACGTGTTCCCGGTCAACAATGTGTTCCGGGAGGACGTGGTGACGAATGGGAACGAACGGGAGAAGATTCTTGCAAACGCTCCGGAAAAGAAGGATGGCGCGTTCAAGGTGCCGAAGACAGTGGAGTGACGCGTGGCGAAAAAGAGATTAATGAGCCGGTTTACGGGCGGTATCGGATTTTGATGCCGTCGTAAGTGGCGACAGGAAAGGAAACGAGAACATGCAGCTGACAGATCTGACTGCCCTTGAGCTGGGCAGGAAAATAAAGGAAAAAGAAGTCTCGGTTCGCGAGGTGGTGCAGGCGTCACTCGACCGCATTGCGCAGACGGACGGAGGGATCAATGGCTTCGTGACGGTCGACGCGGAGGGCGCGCTTGCACGCGCGGACGAGGTGCAAAAGGGGATCGAGTCCGGACAATATACCGGAGCGCTCGCGGGCGTGCCGGTGGCCGTGAAGGACAATATCTGCACGGAAGGGTTGAAGACGACGTGTAGCTCGAAGATCCTGTACAATTTCGTGCCGACGTACTCGGCGGAGGCGATCCTGAATCTGCGCAAGGCCGGGGCGGTGATTCTCGGAAAGACGAACATGGACGAATTCGCGATGGGCAGCACGACGGAGACCTCGGCGTTCGGGCCGACGAAGAATCCGTGGAACTCAGAGCATGTGCCGGGCGGCTCCTCGGGCGGCTCCTGTGCGGCGGTGGCGGCGTGCGAGGCGCCCTATGCGCTGGGCTCTGACACGGGCGGATCGATCCGCCAGCCGGCATCGTTCTGCGGCGTGACTGGACTGAAGCCGACCTACGGGACGGTTTCCCGCTACGGGCTGGTCGCCTATGGCTCGTCGCTCGACCAGATCGGGCCGATCGCGAAGGACGTATCGGACTGCGCCGCGGTCCTGGAGACGATCGCCTCGTATGACAAAAAAGACAGCACGTCGCTCGACCGGAGGGAGACGGACTTCACTTCCGCGCTGGTCGACGATGTGAAGGGTCTGCGCGTCGGGATTCCGTCTGACTATCTGGGCGAAGGACTCGACGACGAGGTGCGCGCTGCGGTCATGAAAGTGGCGGACGTATTGCGGGAAAAGGGCGCGGTGGTCGAGGAGTTTGACTTAAGTCTCGTGGAGTATGCGATCCCGGCCTACTATGTGATCGCGTCGGCGGAGGCAAGCTCGAACCTCGCGCGTTTCGACGGCGTGAAGTACGGCTATCGCGCGAAGGACTACGAGGGCTTGCACAACATGTACAAGAAGAGCCGTTCCGAGGGCTTCGGTGAGGAAGTGAAGCGCAGGATCATGCTCGGTTCCTTTGTCTTAAGCTCCGGCTATTACGACGCCTACTACCTGAAAGCACTGCGCACGAAGGCGTTGATCAAGCAATCCTTCGACCGCGCGTTTGAGAAATACGATGTGATCCTGGCTCCGGCCTCTCCGACGACCGCGCCAAAGCTCGGTTCGTCCTTAAGCGATCCGCTGAAAATGTATCTGGGCGATATCTACACGATTTCGGTCAATCTGGCCGGTCTGCCTGGCGTCTCCGTGCCGGTCTGCACGGATCATGCCGGTCTTCCGATCGGCGTGCAGCTGATCGGGGACTGCTTTAAAGAGAAGAATATCATCCGCGCGGGGTACGCGTATGAGCAGGCGAGAGGACGCTGGGCCGCGCCGGAGCTTGTGACCTGCGAGAAAAGTAACGGTGCAAAAGCGTGCGTGCGGAGTAATGTTCATGAGATACATGAAGCAGTGCCGGATGATGTGCTGATGGTTGCTTCTGCGGCGAAGGAGGTGGGCTGAGATGGCGAAACAATACGAGACGGTCATCGGACTGGAGGTCCATGTGGAGCTCGCGACGAAGACGAAGATCTTCTGTGGCTGTTCCACTGCGTTCGGCGGCGCACCGAACACCCACACCTGCCCGGTCTGTACCGGGATGCCGGGCTCGCTGCCCGTGCTGAACAGGCAGGTGGTGGAGTACGCGATGGCGGTCGGCCTCGCGACGAACTGCCAGATCCACCAGTACTGCAAATTTGACCGCAAGAATTATTTCTACCCGGACAACCCGCAGAACTACCAGATCTCGCAGCTCTATCTGCCGATCTGCCACGACGGCGGCATAGAGATTGAGACCGCGGCCGGCAAGAAGGTGATTGGCATTCACGAAATCCACATGGAGGAGGATGCGGGCAAGCTCGTCCACGACGAGTGGGAGGACTGCTCGCTCGTGGATTACAACCGCAGCGGCGTGCCGCTGATCGAGATCGTTTCCGAGCCGGATATGAGAAACGCCGACGAGGTCATCGCTTATCTCGACAAGCTGCGTCTGATCGTCCAGTACCTCGGAGCCTCGGACTGCAAGCTGCAGGAGGGTTCGATGCGTGCGGACGTGAACCTGTCGGTTCGCGAGGTCGGGTCGGAGAAATTCGGCACGCGCACCGAGATGAAGAATCTGAACTCGTTCAAGGCGATTGCCCGTGCGATCGACGGCGAGCGTGCCCGGCAGATCGAGCTGCTCGAGGAGGGCAAGCCGGTCATCCAGGAGACGCGCCGCTGGGACGATAACAAGGAGTATTCCTATCCGATGCGCTCCAAGGAGGATGCGCACGATTACCGCTATTTCCCGGATCCGGATCTTGTGCCGGTGGTGATCAGCGACGAGTGGCTGCAGGCCGTGAAGGATCGTCAGCCGGAGCTGCGCACTGAGAAACTGGCGCGCTATAGGAAGGAGTTCGACATCCCGGACTACGACGCCGGGATCCTCACCGAGTCGAAGCGTATGGCCGACATATTCGAGGAGACGACCGCGCTCTGCGGCAAGCCGAAGAAGGTGTCGAACTGGCTGATGGGCGAGACGCTGCGCCTTTTAAAAGAGGAGAACATGGAGCCGGATGAGCTCGGCTTCTCACCGGCGTACCTCGCGAAGCTGATCGAGCTCGTCGAGGCCGGAACGATCAACCAGACTGTCGCGAAGGAGGTCTTCGAGCGGATCTTCTACGACAACGCCGACCCGGAGAAGTATGTCGAGGAGCACGGTCTGAAGACAGTCAACGACGAGGGCGAGCTGAAGCGCGTCGTGGAGGAAGTGATTGCGGCCAACCCGCAGTCCGTCGCGGACTACAAGGGCGGCAAGGACAAGGCGCTCGGCTTCCTCGTCGGACAGACGATGAAGGCGATGAAGGGTAAGGCGAATCCGGGAGCGGTGAACAAGTTGCTGAAGGAGCTGCTTTCATAAAAAAGAAAATAAAGGCAGACGAAACCGCCGCCCGACCCGTTCGGTACCCGAAAACCCAAACAGGGCGGGCGGCGATTTCTGTGTTTCAAGGTTTTATAGTATGAATAAGCAGGTATATTTTTGTGGGAAAGTAAAACTTCTTAATTTATTTGTGAAAAATCTCTTTCTCCTCTGGTAAAATCACTATATATAGTGTATCATAGAAACATATCCAGTATATTTGGCATATTATTGTTTTGTCTGTCGAAAAAGGGGAACACTATGTCCGGGAAGAAGAAGGCCATTTTGACGCTCGTCGTGGCCGCGGCGCTTTTGCTTTGCGGCTGTTCGAGGAGCGTGCGCAATTACCAGATCGCGGAGTGCATCGGGACGCTCGGGAAGTACGAGAACAACGAGCCGGTGGAGACGCCGAAAATGCAGGCGGAACGGGAGCGGCAGGAGGACGAGGCTGCGCTTGCAAAATCGCAGGAGGATCTGCTTGCGCAGGCGGAGGATCTCGCGAAAGCCTACCACTACGAGGAAGCGATCAAGCTGCTCGAGGATTCGGATGATCTGCGCGAGGATGAGCGTGCGGCTGAGGCGATCGTGGACTATCAGCGTGAGATGGACAGTATGTACGAGTACGACGGCGCGATCGGCCATTTGTGTTTCACGAATCTCGTGGCGGACACGGACCGCGCGTTTGACGGAGACGAGTACGCTCCGGTCTACCGTCAGAACATGATCACCTTGGAAGAATTCACCAATATTTTAAACACGCTCTACGAGAGCGGATACATTCTGATCGACATTCACAGTCTCGCGGAGGAGACGAAGTCTGCGGATGGCGAGGTGACGCTCGAGGAGAGGAAGCCGAGGATCCCGGAAGGGAAGAAGCCGCTCATTCTCTCGATCGAGAACCTGACCTACGATTCCGTGCGAAATGGAGACGGCGTGGCGACGCGGCTCGCGCTCGACAAGGACGGAAACGTGGGCGCGGTCTACACGGACGAGGGCGGGCACGATCTGGTCGGCGCGTACGACGTCGTGCCTGTGCTCGAGCAGTTTATCGCGGAGCACCCGGACTTTTCATTTCAGGGCGCGCGCGGGATCATCGCGCTCTCCGGGGCGAAAGGCGCGTTCGGCTACGCGATCGAGGAGGAGAGCAGCGCCGATTATAAGGAGAACCAGAAGAAAGTGAAGGAGATCGCAGACAAGCTCCGCGAGGACGGCTGGACATTCGCCACAGAGGGTTACGGCTATCTGGAGATGGGTAATCTGACTTACGAGGATCTGCGCGAGGATATCATCAAGTGGCAGGACACGGTCGGGGCGCTCGTCGGGGAGTGCGATACCTTGCTGTACCCGTCCGGTTCCGAGGTGGATTACTCGACGGAGAAGGCGGCGCTCCTGATAAATCAGGGCTACTGTTACCTCGTCGGCATGTGGTCGGACAACGATTATCTCGAGGTGAACCCGAAGTACCTGCGCCAGACGCGCCGTACGATCACGGGCTATGTGCTCGAAAACTACCCGGGCAACTTCAGCACGTACTTCTCGACGTCGGCAATACTGGACGACGCAAGAAAGTGAATTGGTGTTTCATTGACAGGAATCGCAGGGATTTCCGGGTGTTTTCTGGCACAAAGCCGTTCAATATCGGCTTTCCCTTTTAAAAGCCGATATTGCGGTTTTGACGGGAAATACCCAGGAAGGGTACCGTGCGATTCCGTCCGATGTTCATGAACCATGATTTTTTTCTTTACAAACAGCAGATTTGGATGTATACTCGGAACAACATATAGTTTTTTCACGTAAGGAAAGGCACTATATCTAGTGTGCAAAGAGGTAATTGAGCTATGTATGTAATTAAGAAAGACGGAACCCACGAAGAGTTTAACGTTCAGAAGATCATTGTAGCGGTGAACAAGTCCGCGACGCGCATCCTCTACAAGTTCACGGATGAGGAGCTCCAGTTCCTCTGTGATTTCGCGAAGGACAAGGCGAAATCCCTGGGCAAGGAGGGCATCACGATCCAGGAGATGCACAACATCGTCGAGGGCGCGCTCGAGGCGGTGAACCCGGCCGTGGCGAAGAGCTACCGCGACTACCGCAACTACAAGCTCGACTTCATCCATATGATGGACGACGTCTACACGAAGAGCCAGTCGATCCGCTACATCGGCGACAAGAGCAACGCGAACACGGACAGCGCGCTCGTGGCGACGAAGCGCAGCCTGATCTTCAACGAGCTGAACAAGGAGCTCTACCGCAAGTTCTTCATGACGCGCGACGAGCTGCAGGCCTGCAAGGACGGTTACATCTACATTCACGACCAGTCCGCGCGCCTCGACACGATGAACTGCTGTCTGTTCAACGTCGGCGAGGTGCTGAAGGACGGCTTCGAAATGGGCAATGTCTGGTACAACGAGCCGAAGACGCTCGACACGGCGTTTGACGTGATGGGCGATATCATCCTGAGCACGGCGGCGCAGCAGTACGGCGGCTTCACGGTGCCGGAGGTGGACAAGATTCTGGCTCCGTACGCGGAGAAGAGCTATAAAAAGTATAAGGAAGAATTCATGAAATACGCCGACGCGTCCTGGGAGCATGCACAGGAGAAGGCGGAGCAGTACGCGAACGACAAGGTCAAGAGAGATTGCGACCAGGGCTGGCAGGGCATCGAGTACAAGCTGAACACGGTCGGTTCCTCGCGCGGCGATTACCCGTTCGTGACGGTGACGCTGGGTCTCGGCACGAGCAAGTTCGAGAAGATGATCTCGATCTCCCTGCTCGAAGTGCACAGGGAGGGCCAGGGCAAGAAAGGCAACAAGAAGCCGGTGCTTTTCCCGAAGATCGTCTTCCTGTACGACGAGAATCTGCACGGTCCGGGCGGCGTGTCCGAGGATGTGTTCGAGAAGGGCGTCCAGTGTTCGGCGAAGACGATGTATCCGGACTGGCTTTCGCTGACCGGCGAGGGTTACATCGCGAGCATGTACAAGAAATACGGCAAGGTCATCAGCCCGATGGGCTGCAGGGCGTTTTTGAGTCCCTGGTATGAGAGAGGCGGCATGAAGCCGGCCGATGACGACGACGTGCCGGTATTCGTGGGGCGCTTCAATGTCGGCGCGGTCAGCCTGCACCTGCCGATGATTTTGGCGAAGTCCCGCGCGGAGAGCCGCGGTTTCTACGAGGTGCTCGACGAGTATCTCGAGATGATCCGCAGGCTCCACATCCGCACCTATGAATATCTGGGCGAGATGCGCGCGTCCACGAACCCGCTCGGCTACTGCGAGGGCGGCTTCTACGGCGGACATCTGCAGCCGCACGACAAGATCAAGCCGATCCTGAAGCCGATGACTTCCTCGTTCGGCATCACGGCGCTCAACGAGCTGCAGGAGCTCTACAACGGAAAATCCATCGCACAGGACGGGCAGTTTGCGCTCGACGTGCTGAAGCATATCAATGAGAAGGTGACGCAGTTCAAGGAGGAGGACGGCTGGCTCTACGCGATCTACGGGACGCCGGCAGAGAGCCTCTGCGGGCTACAGGTGGAGCAGTTCCGCAAGAAGTACGGCATCGTGGAGAACGTTTCCGACCGCCCGTACGTGAGCAACAGCTTCCACTGCCACGTCACCGAGGACATCACGCCGATCGAGAAGCAGGATCTGGAGGGGAGATTCTGGGAGCTCTGCAACGGCGGCAAGATCCAGTACGTGCGCTATCCGATCGACTACAATATCGAGGCGATCAAGAGCCTAATTCGCCGCGCGATGAAGCTCGGTTACTACGAGGGCGTGAATCTTTCTCTGGCCTACTGCGACGACTGCGGGCATCAGGAGCTTGAGATGGACGTTTGCCCGAAGTGCGGTTCGCGCAACCTGACGAAGATCGACCGCATGAACGGATATCTGTCGTACAGCCGCGTGCACGGGGACACGAGGCTGAATTCCGCGAAGATGGCGGAGATCGCGGAGAGGAAATCCATGTAAATTTATATTGTCGGCCATACTATGCCACCCTTACAGGACTAGCTTCGCGTCGCAGACCGCCCTTGCGGGCTATTCGCTGCATAGCAGCTCCTGTCTGTGGCTAGATGTGCGCTTCCCGCACATCCATGAAATGCAAATCCAGTCCAATGCAGATAAATCTGCTTGGCCTGTCTTTTCATTTCTTTGTATGGCTGAAAGCTTAAGAAACATCTAAATTTTCTGATTAGCCTTGCTATTTTAAAAACTGCGTGGTATGATGCATAAGAAGTATAAAAATGGGTGTTTTTGTAAAGAAATATTACTATGGAGGGAAAATGCAATGAAAGTTGAGAAGACAAGACTGTTGCTCGCGGCGTTGCTGATCGGTTCAGTTGCGTTGCTGGCGACAGGCTGTGATAAGCTGAAGAAGGAGCCGATGACGGAGAAGGTCACTGAGGCGCCGACGGAGGAGCCGACCGAGGCGCCGACGGAGAAGCCGACCGAACCTCCGACAGAGCCGCCTACCGAGCCTCCGACAGAGCCGCCCACCGAGTCTGAGACAGAGCCGAAGGTGCTGACGGTCGAGGAGGAGAAAGCGCAGGAGACGCAGTATGAGAATTATATCACCGTGTATGCGGCGGACGACATCAATGTCCGCACCGCTCCGGGCACGGGCGACGACAGCGAGATCTTCGACAGCTTCGATCAGGGCGAGGCCATCACGGTCGTCGGAGAGACGCCGAACTGGTATGTCGTGGATGTCGAGGACTATGAGCAGAACGGTTACGTGTCCAAGGAATTTGTATCCGGCGACGCGGTAGAGCCGAAGAGCGAGGAGGAACGCGCGGCGGAGGCGTCCGGCGAGACGACCCCATCCGATGACGGAAACTCTTCCGATACTTCATCAACGCCGGTCTCCACAGGCGCGAACACGGTGCCTGCTTCCGATGTAGACTCGCAGTACAATGTTGAGAGCTTTGCAGAGACATTTGCGCTGCAGGCGACGGCAGGCGCGAATATCCGCCAGACGCCTTCGCAGGACGGCGACATCATCGGAGTGGTCGCGTCCGGCACGAATGTGACGGCGCTCGGCAGCACGGATCGCTGGTACAAGATCGACTACAACGGAACGGTCGGTTATGTGAACAGGAACTTGTTCGCAGAATAATTTCATAAAAATGTTTTCCCCGGCAATTCTGCTTTCCCGATGGAAATGTGAGATTGCCGGGGATTTTTTTTGCTCTTTGTCAAAAGTATGAGTAGTATTTTTCTTGACAGAGATAATTCCATGTGGTATAAATTTGGTGTACTATGAATACTAGTACACTTGATATCGGAAGAAGTATGGAAACCTAACGGGTAAACGATCAGCAAAAATATGGAATGCCCACAGGTAAAATGATGAAAAAGAATAATAGGAAACGGCAGGTGAAAGAATGATCGGAATTGATCTTCAGAATCGAAAGCCAATTTACGAACAGATCATAGAGCGCTTCCAGACGCTGATCGTGAACGGTGTGCTGGAGCCGGACAGCCAGATGCCCTCCGTGCGCTCTCTGGCGATGGAGCTTTCGATCAACCCGAACACGATCCAGAAAGCATACAGTGCGCTGGAGCAGGAAGGGTACATTTATCCGGTGAAGGGGCGCGGGAATTTTGTCTCGGGTAACGCCGGACTAAAGCTTCAGAAGCAGGAGGGCGTGTACCGGGAGCTGCGGGAGCTGGTCGAGAGGGGAAAGGAGCTCGGGATCAGCTGCGGGGAGTTCACGCAGCGCGCCGAGCGGTATTATCGGGAAGGTCAGCAGAGGCAGACACAGTTTATACGCGAAGGGCGGCAAACGGTGGCTGAGTGGAGAGATGCTGAAAAAGAGAAGCAAACGGCCGCTGACCGGGAAAAAGGAAATCAGATGAAAAGCAATACGGAAGGGGGAGCAAACTCATGATACAGATACAGGATGTGACGAAGCAGTTCGGGGATGTGACGGCCCTAAATCACGTCGACGCACAGATCGACGATGGCTGCATCTTCGGTCTCGTGGGGACGAACGGCGCCGGCAAGAGCACGCTGCTGCGCGTGGCGGCCGGGGTGCTGAAGCCGGAGGGCGGCAATGTGAAGATTGACGGGACGCCAGTCTGGGAGGAACCGCAGGCGAAGGAGAAGATCTGTTTCCTCGCGGACACGGGCTGGTTTTTCCCGAACGCGACGGCCAACACGATGCGGGACTACTACGCGATCGTATATCCGGAATTCGACCGGGCGCGCTTCGATGAGCTGATCAGGAAATTCGACCTCGACCCGAAGCGCAAGCTCTCCGGCTTCTCGAAGGGCATGCGAAAGCAAGTGGCGGTGTTGCTCGGCCTGTGCGCGAACACGAAGTACCTGTTCTGCGACGAGACCTTCGACGGGCTCGACCCGGTCATGCGGCAGGCGGTCAAGAGCCTGTTCGCGTCCGAGCTTCTGAACCGCGAATTCACGCCGGTGATCGCGTCGCACAGTCTGCGCGAGATCGAGGACATCTGCGATCACGTCGGCCTGCTGCACAAGGGCGGGGTACTCTTCGCGAAGGACCTCGACGAGATGAAGCTCGGCATCCACAAGCTCCAGTGCGTGCTGCGAACGACGCAGTGTGAGGAGGAACTGCTGTCCGAGCTCACGGTGCTCCAGCACGAGAAGCGCGGAACGCTGCTCACTCTTGTGGCGCGCGGGGAGCGGGAGGAGATCACGGCAAAGGTGCAGGAGAAGGAGCCGCTGTTCTTCGAACTGCTCCCGCTGACCCTCGAGGAGATATTTATCAGCGAAACGGAGGTGGCCGGTTATGACATCAAGAATCTCATTTTTTAAGCTGACGATCAACGAGTGGAAGAAGCTCGGCTGGCTGACGGCCCTGCAGGCGCTTCTGTTTGCCCTGGTCATTCCATTTCGGCTTCTGTTGCCGCTCGCGCTGGAAAAGAAGGCCAGAGTGAGGTCGCTTGCCGACGTGCTGTATGAGAACGTCGGTTTCGAAAAGACGCTCACCACGGTGACAATCGTGGCGATGGGTATCCTCTGCGCGCTCGCCGTGTTCAGTTATCTGCATTCGCGCAAACGGCTGGACTTCTATTACAGTCTGGGGCTGCGCAGGGAGGCGCTGTTCCTCGTGAAATTTGCGGCGGGGACGCTGACCTTCGTGATCCCGTTCCTGGCGAACCAGGCGCTGGCGATCCTCATCGGCGCGCTCTACGGAGTGATGTCCGCGACGGTCGTGCAGGAGATGGCGTCGGCAATCCTGCTGGGGATCCTCTTTTTCCTGACGAGCTATTCGGCCGCCGCTGTGGCGGTGCTGCTGACCGGGAAGACGCTGACCTCTGTGCTGGCGATCGGCACGCTGTCCGTGTATCTGCCGATGCTCTGGCTGGTGGTCTGCGGCTGCCAGGAGATGTTTCTGCCGACGCTGTGCCCGGACGGAGCCACGTTTCTGGGAGAGGCTTACAAACTTTATCTGACGGGCCGCAGGGTGATGTTGGACCGCTCTTCGCCGTGGATCATGATCCTCAGCTGGCGGGCGGACGGGGAGGCCGTGCGGCAGGGATTGACCGGCATGTGGCCGGATCTTGGGAGTATCTGTCTGTTTCTGGTGCTTCCTGCGCTCATGACGGCGCTGTGCCTCGTGCTGTGCCGTGTGCGAAAGACGGAGGCCGCCGGGAAGGCGCTCGCGTTTCGCTGGACGGAAGGACTGATCAAGATTCTGCTGGCGGTTCCTGCGGCGCTGTTTGTCGGAATGGCCGTCTACGAAGAGCTTAATTCGGTGGTGTGGGAGCTCTGCTTTGTCGCGGTCTTCGGCGCGCTTGCCTGCGTGATCATGGAGTTTATCTACCGCTGGGATATCCGGCAGGCGCTCGCGCACAAGTGGCACATCGTCGTGACATTGGCAGTGTCCCTGGCGATCTTCCTGTTTTTCCGTTTTGACCTGTGCGGGATCAATACCTACCTTCCGGAAAAAGAAGAGCTCGCGGCGATGTCCGTGCGCTTTGCCAATGGCGGTTTCAGTTATTACGACGAGGATGGGGAGAAGATCCGGAACGAACAGGATATCCTGCGCATGTTGGAGACGGACAAGGTCGATCTGCTCTATCCGCTGGCCGAGGACGGGGTGCGGAATGTGCAGGAAGGTGATTTTGACGGGTATTATGTCAGCCTGAACATGGAGTACCGCCTGAAGTCCGGCAGGACGATCTGCCGCAGTTATATGGTGAAGCGGGATTTGTATAAGAAAGCGCAGCGGGAGCTGATGAAGGACAAGGGGTACAGAGAGAACTACTACCCGATCCTGAGCTGGGACGACGCGAAACTGGAAAAAGTCGGAAGCGTCTGGGTGGATCTGCCGCAGGAACAGTGGGAGAAGCTTACACAGGAGAATTACAAAATGCAGGAGGAGAAGCTGGACGAGAAGTTGAAAGAGCAGCAGGATGCGAATGACGAAAAGACGACAAAAGGTCTGGGCGTTGAAATTGAGACGTCGATTGAAACCTCGGCGGACGACCGTGAGTGGGAATACTCGGATCCGAGCGTGATGAACGGCATGACGCTCACAGAGGAGGCAAGCCGCAGACTGATCAGGGCCTACCAGAAGGATCTTGCCGAGAGCAACGGCCTGTTCACGGACGAGTCAGTCGGAATGATGACGATCGTATGGAAGACTGAGCCGAAGGGAGAGTGGACGTACTATAACTACGACAGGTATATGATCCGGGAGGACTTCACGCGCACGATGGAGGTGCTGCAAAAGGCATACGAGGAAGACGGCGCGGGGGATATGAGAGGGTAACGCCGGCGAGCGGCAGGCGTGGCAAAACAGAAATAGGTTTATATTTTCAAAAATGTATGCAGGAAAAATGATTTTCTGCATACATTTTTTTGCTTTATATGCAGAAAAAGCGGATATTTCATTGACTTTCTGCATATATTTATATAAAATATATGCAGAAAAGGAGCGCATCATATGAGAAAATTCGATTATACTTTTTTAAATGACGGATTGTTGCCCGCCAATTTCGTAAATCTGACCTCTGGGATCGCGGCGCTGAAGACGATGGCCGGAGTGCGGAAGGAAGAAAATCTCCGCGTTTTTACGGAGCTTGAGGCGATTGCGAAGGTACAGTCGGTAAAAAGCTCCAACGCGATTGAAGGAATCGTCACGAGCGACGAGCGTATTGCTGCCATTGTCAACCGGAACAGCGCGCCGCTCAATCACAATGAGGCAGAGATTGCAGGTTACAGGGATGCCTTGAATGAGGTTCATCTCAATTTTGAGCAGATTGATTTTCGGGAGAGGGATATTCTGCGTCTGCATGAGATGATGCTGTCGGCTGCCGGATATGAATTTGGGGGACAGTACAAGACAGAGGACAATGTGATCCTTGAGATGGACAGCGCCGGGAACAGAAGAGTGCGTTTCCGTCCCACGCCTGCGGCCGAGACAGGGCAGGCAATGCGGCAGCTGGAGCTCGCCTACATGGAAGCGCGCGGGAATGCCGGTATCAATCAGCTTCTCCTGATCCCGTGCGTGATCCTCGACTTTCTGTGCATACATCCCTTCCGGGACGGCAACGGAAGAATGTCGCGCCTGTTGACGCTTTTGCTGCTTTACCGCAACGGATATGATGTAGGAAAATACGTGTCGTTTGAGGAGCAGATCAACAATCACAAAGCATATTATTATGAGGCGCTGCGGCAGTCGTCTGCCGGTTGGGAGACGAATGAAAACAGTTATTTTTCGTTTATGGAAAACTTCCTCTCCACGCTGTACCTGTGTTACAAGGAGCTCGACAGGCGATTCGCGGTGACGCGCAGCGGAAAGATCACCAAAAAAGCCCGTATTGAAGCGACGGTGATGAACAGTCTGACGCCGCTGTCCAAGGCAGAAATATGCAGGATTCTTCCTGACGTCAGCCCGACAACGGTAGAGGCTGTGCTGGGGGCGATGGTGAAGGAGGGAAGTATCGTGCGGATCGGGATGTCAAGAGCTGCCCGGTATCTGGCAAAAGACAGGTCCTGAACCTATATTTTGAACATCCTATTTTGTGTTTTTGGGGAATTTTGTTTTGCATTTTTGAGGTATTTCATTTTGCGTTTTTGGGATAACTTCTTTAATAAAAAAATAATTGTCAAATAAATGTGATTCGCGTTATACTTTACACAGCGATATTCTGTCGGATGACAGCGCCGGATGGCCTTTGCCGATGAAAAGGTGCGACAGGATATGGAAATGAAACGGGATTTGAGAGGCAGCGCTATGTTTGGAGAGTGTCATGCACACCTGTTCATGAACGGGTACAACTACCATGAGGCGGTCGAGCTGCACCGGAACGGTCCGAAAAAGGACGATATCCGTGAAAAGCTGCGGCTGTATCAGGAGCAGGGCGTCACATTTGTGCGGGACGGCGGCGACGCGCTCGGCGTGTCCGCGCTCGCGAAGAAAATCGCTCCGGAGTACGGGATCGACTACCGGACGCCGCTCTTCGCAATCCATAAGAACGGACACTACGGCGGGATCGTCGGCTACGGTTTCGACAACATGGAAGAATATCACGGTCTGGTAAAGCGCGCGATCCGGGAGGGTGCAGACTTTATCAAGGTCATGTTCTCCGGCATCCTGGATTTTGACCGGGACGGGGCGCTCACGGAGGAGCCGCTTGCCGGCGAGGAAATTTGGGAGATGATCCACATCGCACACGAGGAAGGCATGTCTGTGATGGCGCATGTGAACGGTGCGGACGCGGTGCGAAACGCAGTGGAGGCCGGGGTGGACTCGGTCGAGCACGGCAATTTCATGGACGAGGACTGTCTGCAGGCGCTCGCCGCAAGCAACGCGGTTTGGGTGCCGACCTACGTGACGATCACGAACCTGATCGGGAGCGGCAGATTCGACGACGATTCCCTGCGCCGCCTGACGACACAGCAGGGCGAGCGGATCCGACGAGGTTTCGAGCTCGGGGCGAAGATCGCGCTCGGCAGCGACGCCGGGGCTTACCGTGTGCCGCACGGGCAGGGGATCACAGACGAGTACCGCGAATTCCAGCGCCTCACCGCTACAATGTTCACGAAAGACGAGCTCGACGCCCGCCTTGCGGCATCTGAGCAGGAAATTCAAGCACGGTTTATTCCTGTTTAGTTTACATCGGACGTCTGTTTTAATTCACTAAACAGGAAGAAAGGAAACCCTACGTATGGAATGGACCACCCTTCTGGCCGGACAGCGCGCGCGCTCCACATCCACGCGCCACGCAGCGGGCAGAGATACGAGAAGCGAATTTGAAAAAGATTATCATCGGATCATCGGCAGTGCGTCACTGCGACGTCTGCAGGATAAGACGCAGGTGTTCCCGCTCGACAAGAGCGACTTCATCCGCACGAGGCTGACCCATTCGCTGGAGGTGTCGTCGATCGCAAAGTCTCTGGGACAGACAATCTCACAGGACATCATCCAGAACAAGAGAGACCCGCAGTTCGACCTGCAGATGAAGGAGGATGTCTGCAACATCCTGCAGTGTGCGGGTCTGGTGCACGACATCGGGAATCCGCCGTTCGGGCATTTCGGGGAGACGGCGATTCGCGACTGGTTCCGGCTGCGCCTGCCGAAGCTCACATACAAGGGCCGGCCGGTGACGCAGCTGCTGAACAAGCAAATGCTCGCGGACTTCTACAATTTCGAAGGCAACGCGCAGGCGCTGCGGCTGCTGACGAAGCTGCATTTCCTGGTGGACGAGAATGGCATGAACCTCACGTACGCCCTGTTGAACACGATCGTCAAGTACCCGGTGCCGTCCACACAGATCGACGAACACAGCGGGGACATCCGGACGAAAAAAATGGGCTATTTTCTGGCGGAGCAGGAGCTGTATCAGCGGATCGCCGCCGAGGCCGGGACGGTCGGACTGCGCCATCCGCTCACATTCATTCTGGAGGCTGCGGACGACATCGCCTACAGCACGGCGGACATCGAGGACGCATTCAAGAAGGGCTGTATTTCCTACGTGGAGCTCTTGTACGAGATGGAGCAGTATGAGCAGCGCGCGTCCCAGCGCGAGAGGGAATATTTCAACCCGGCACAGATCCTGCGCGAAAAATATGAGACCGCGAAGAAACGCCACATCGCCGACTGCGAGGAGTTTGCGGTGCAGAATTTCCTCGTGCGCGTGCAAGGTTTCCTTATCACCTGCGCGACCTATGGGTTTGTCAGCAATTACCGGCAGATCATGGACGGGACATACCGAAACGATCTCTTCGAGTTCACCTACGCGAAGGGTCTGATCCGGCTTTTGCAGGACGTCGCCTACCGCCACGCGTTTACCTCGACGCCGATCTTCAAGCTGGAGATCGCCGCGAACACGGTCCTGCATTTCCATCTCGACCACTTTGTGAACGCCGCTCTGTATTACGACACCGAGGTGGCGCCCAGCGACGTGGAGGAGAAGCTGATGTACCTGATCTCTGAGAACTACAAACAGGCCTACCACGCGTACGCGGACGGGAAGAGCGAGGGCGAGCGGCTTTACCTGAGGCTGCTGCTCGTGACGGATTACGTGTGCGGCATGACAGACAGTTACGCGAAGCGCCTGTATCAGGAGCTGAACGGTATTGACTGAATTTACAGACATGTTACGACGATTCTGACAAAGGACGCCATTGCCCGTAACAAAAATTACAAAGCAGTTACGGAATTGTTAAGATTATAATATCAGAACATGAATTGTCAGTGTGTGACTTGCAGAAGCGTAAAATGCATGGTATGATAACAATGGTATTATGTAAATGCCTGTTTTTTGCATGGGTTCAGAAGGGGAACCCCGGCAAAAAGATTTCATATGTAATAGTGCAGGGAGTTAAAGATTGGAGGGTGTGACATGTTGAATCGAAGAGTAAGATTGGTCTTGTCTGCTCTGGCGATGTCACTGGCCATGATGTGTCTTACCACGGGATGCGGCGGTGGCTCCGACAAGCCGAAAGAGACCGAGGCTCCGACAGAGTCCGAGACGCAGCCGCCTCAGACGGAATCGGAGACCGAGTCGGAGACAGAGATCAAGACGGACGTTGCATATACATCGCAGGACCGCAGTATCCGGATCACGCTGCCAGACAGCACGTGGACGGTACAGCAGGACGCGGACGAGATGAGAGTTTTCTCGTCGGGGAAGGCTGCCATGATCAGCATCGTACACGCGGCGGACGCGACCGCGATGCGGAACCTTTCCGTGGCGAAATCGGAGGATGAGCTGAAGCAGAGCCTGACCGGGCAGTACCCGGATGCGAACGCGTTCGAGGTGGTGGAATTTGAGAAGCTCAGTTCCGACACGATCGATACCTATGAGTATGTGGTGAAATACAACGCGACAAGCATGTGGGTGTATGCGGTGACGTACGGGATCATCGCAGATTCGCAGGCGTATGTGGTGACGGGAACGGTGCTCGACGACAACAAGGCGCTGCTTGACGCGGTGCAGACTTCGGTGGAGAGTTTCACCGTCCTGCGCAACAGCGTGTTCAGCGCGATGCCGGGCAACGCCGTGAATAAGAATGGTTCGGAAAAGCAGTCCCAGAGTGGGGCGGACGCGGCGAGCCAGCTTTCCTCGATGACAGATTACAGCGCAAGCGTCACGTTGTACGCTTCGGATACGGTGAACATCCGTATGGAACCGAGCACGGAGTCCGACGCGAGCATCATCGGATCCCTGTCCCCAGGCGACGCGGTGACGGTGGTTGGAGAGTCTTCCGAGTGGTTCAAGGTGAATGTGAATGGCAACACCGGCTACGTGAACAAGGCGTTTCTTGTGAATCAGCCGGTACAGACGGAGACCCAGAAGGTCGATTCGCAGGCACAGGTGTCCGGTGAGATGAACAGCTACATCGATTACGGTACGGGCTACACGTACTACACGACGACGGAGGTGAATCTCCGTGCTCAGCCGGGGACGGAGAGCGGAGTCGTAGCCAGTCTGGGCGGCGGCGCGTCCGTCACGGTCATCGGCGAGACGCCGAACTGGTTCATGGTGTCGGTGAACGGCTCGACCGGATATATCTCGAAGTCCTACTTAAGCGACACGAACACTTACACCGGGACGAACACGAATCAGGAGACGACTGGCGGCAACAACAGTAACAGTGGAAATACTAACGTAGGCCCTGTCAGCGGGACGATCACAAGCGTCGGCAACAACACGATCGTCATTCAGGGCGACGACGGCAATACGTATTCGATCAACTACACGGACGCGGCCGTGAGTACAAACAGTGGATTGCAGAGCGGCCTTTACGTCTCAGCGATGATTGATTACTCGAACACGCTTCCGAACGGGGATCTCTACGCGACCACCGTGAACGGATACTAATATAGCGCGCCGCGGGCGCGCAGGATTATTCCGACAGAAGGATGCTGCAAGACTGGATCCGTTCGGCGAGACGCCGGGGAGTGGTCTTGCAGTATTTTTATCAAACAGGACGAAAGACGTGGAAGGGAGAGCAGAATGGACAAAAAGACAGACAGCGTCATACTGGACGTCGACGGCACCCTGTGGGACTCGACAGGAATCGTGGCCGGGGCCTGGAGGCGGGCAGTCCGCGAGTGCGGGTACACGGACGTGACAGTGACTGCGGATCAGCTAAAGGGACTGTTTGGTCTGACGATGGACAGGATCGCCGCGCGTCTGATCCCGCAGGCGTCCCGGGAAGATCAGGGCAGGATCATGGATCTGTGCTGCGACTACGAGCAGAAGGCGCTTGAGGAAGACGAGTGCAGGATCTGTTATCCGGGCGTCGCGGAGACGATACAGAAGCTGTCAGGGATGGCGCGGGTGTTCATCGTCAGCAACTGCCAGTCCGGCTACATAGAGCTATTCCTTGAAAAGACCGGGCTTGGACCGTACATTACGGACATCGAATGCTATGGGAACACTGGAAAAGGCAAGGCGGACAACATCCGGCTGGTCGTGGAGCGCAATGGTCTGAAAGCGCCGGTCTACGTCGGAGACACACAGGGGGACTGCGATGCGGCGACGCAGGCAGGCGTCCCGTTCGTGTTCGCGGAGTACGGCTTCGGACAGGCGGACTATTGGGACGCGAAGGTCGGAGCGTTTTCGGAGCTGACGGATCTGATCGCCGGGAGTTGGAGGAGCTGACAAGACCGGGAAAGGGAGCGTTCCGGGAGAGTGCCCGGAGACAGGAGGACGACATATGAAACGAATTGTCTGGATGGTGCTGATGAACCTGTGGTTCGTCCCGTATGGATTGATACGGCTGATCCGTATGTCGAGGCACCCGGGAAATTATACGTTGGAAGAGCGTTTCGCGCTGATCAAGCTGATCGATAAGCGCGCGATCAAGGGCGGCCGCGTGGACATCGACTGCCACGGGCTGGAGAACCTGCCCGACAAGGACGGGTACATCCTGTACCCGAACCATCAAGGCATGTTCGACGTGCTTGCGATTCTGCATGTGATGCCGCGCCCGATCTCCGTGGTGTTGAAAAAAGAGCTCGCCAACATTCCGTTCCTGAAGCAGGTGTTCGCCTGCATCGACGCGATCGCTCTGGACCGCAGCGACCCGAGACAGGGCATGAAGGTGATCCTGAAGGTGGCCGAGGAGGTCGGCAAGGGACGCAACTACATCATCTTCCCGGAAGGCACGCGCAGCAAAAACGGAAATCATCTGCTCGATTTCAAGGGCGGCAGCTTCAAGAGCGCGATGAAAGCGAAATGTCCGGTCGTCCCGGTGGCGCTGCTTGACTCCTACAAGGCGTTTGACACAGGCTCGATCGCCCGCCAGAAGGTGCAGGTGCATTTCCTGAAGCCGATCTTTCCCGAAGAGTACGAGGGAATGAAGACCGTGGATCTGGCCGCGCTTGTAAAGAGACGGATTGAGGAGAAGATTGCGGAAGTCGAGTGAAAAAGCCTCGATCGGTCTGACCGCAAACAAGTATCACAAAAGCCTCGCATAGTTTGCTTGTGATATGCTCCCTTTCAGGTAGACAAGCGAAATAATAAAAGCTTGTTTGTCTGGAAGGGAGCATTTTATTGAGA